>JBEKPY010000171.1:0-2506 GCA_049520275.1 Bryobacteraceae bacterium | reverse complement strand
GCCGGCGATTGGCTATCCGGTGACGGCGGTGCGGGAAGCGGTGAAGGACGGTGTGACCGGGCGTCTGACGGCGGGAGTGGGGCCGGCGCATCTGGCGGCGGCGATTCTGGAACTGTACCGCGCGCGGGATTTGCGGGAGGCCATGGGGTGCTGGGGCCGGCTGTATGTGGAGAACGAGTGGTCGCCGTTTCTGGCATGGCACGATCTGTCCGTCGCCCTGCGCAGGCTGGGCCTGATGGACAAGCTGCGCTGCCCGCCGAAGATCTCGTTTCTGGCGCAGCCGCCGGCGGCGCCCGTGGTGGAGCTGGTGTACCGGGGAGATCCTGCGGAATCACCCGGGCTCGGCCTGTGCCCTGCCGAGGGACCTCTCCCCGAACACAATCTGCCACGGTTTCGCTGGGCACTGGGTCCCCGCACGGAGATTGCCATCCAGGCTTCCTGTGAAGGCCCGCACACGCTTGCGATTCTGTACCGGAACCTCCACAAGGGTCAGGTGGCGGGCGTTTACTTCAATGGAGCCCACGCAGGCGACTACGCGCTGGCACTCACCGGCATCGAGAACAGCCGACTGCTGACTTGCGATGTCACGGCCCGTCCCGGCGTGAACAACCTGGAATTGCGGTTTTCGCGGTGGTTTGAGCCCCGCGAGAACAGCAGGCCACTGGCACTCATCATCGTCAGGGTCGCTATAGTAGGCGCAGCGGATCGGCCGCTGTCACAGATCGGCGGATTTGAGTACGCGAGCTCCCGGGATCGCGATCCGATTGCGCGGGCAGCCCCGTCCGCCGTGAACCAGCCTGCCAGGCCCAACACCGCGTTCTACATTGTGACTCCGAGTTTCAACTCCGCGCGGTACCTTGATGAGGCTGTGGAGAGCATTGTTCAGCAGGCCGGCCCTTTCGAGGTTTTCTATCACGTTCAGGATGGCGGGTCGTCGGATGGCACATTGGAGAAGCTCGAGGCATGGCGCCAGCGCTTCCAGGAGCAGTCCGGTGCGCTGCGTTGCCGGGGAGTCCATTTCTCGTTTTCCAGCGAGTCCGACCGGGGCATGTACGATGCCATCAACCGCGGTTTTGCGGCGCTGCAGGTCCCTCCCCACGGCTACATGACGTGGTTGAATGCCGACGATTGCCTCTATCCAGGCGCGCTCGCCTTCGTGGCGGATTGTCTCGAACGCTTCCCGGAGGTTTCCCTGCTGGGAGGCCGCTCTTGCGAGATGGACGAGAGTGGCGCCACCGTTAGAATTCACGAACAGCAGGTTTACGCGGACAAGACGCTCCGGGCCGGTCTGCATGATGGCCGCCGTCTCCCGTTCGTCATGCAGGAAGGCGCCTTCTGGCGTGCCGCCGCGTGGTCCCACTGCGGGGGCTGCCGCGTCGATTTGCGATTGGCGGGAGACTTCGACCTCTGGCGCAGAATGGCCGCCTTCTGCTCCTTTGTGTCGGCGGATACTCTGCTCGGGGCGCACCGTGTCCACAAGGGCCAGCTTTCCGGGGACCGCGAGGCGTACTTTGGGGAGGTGGAGGCCGCGCTGGCGGGCGCGCCCGCCCAGGAACGGGACAAGGAATGGCAACGTTTTCAGGCATGGTATGGCAGGTCGGGCGACTCCCGTGACTCGGGTTACGATGGACTCGTTTTGACTTACTCTTCCGCCCGGAAGTGCTGGTTTCTGGAGACCCGGAGTCCCGACGCACCGCCCAACACGACCTTCATTCTGAATGAACAGGGGCTGACCGCCGCCGTGCCCGCGCGATTCCTTTCCGGTTTTGGCAGTGAGGGCGCCCTGTACCCGCGCCTCAATTTGTGGAAAGGACATCGCGCCGTCGAGGCGCCCACGGCTCTGCTGGAGTTCGATCTTCCGAGTGCCGGCGTCTGGCGCATCTTCCTGCGCTTCCGCAACTTTATGGACTCGCTCCAGATCGCGATGATGCACGGCGATCGTGTCCTGTTCAAGGATGTGGCGCCCTTGAACCGGCACGACCGCGACTGTCTGCTCGAGGTGGACGCAGCGCTCGAAAAAGGTCTCAATACGATTACCCTGCATTTGACTCCTCCGGATGCCAACGCGGCTTTCGGCTTTGTCGTGCATTCCTGTGAAGCGGCGCTCAGGGATCGGCCGCGGGAACGCACCGGAGTCCTCTCTCGCCTTTTCCGCGGCCTCAGCCGGTGATCGCCATCCGGACCCGCGTGACCGCGGCGCGGGCCGCGTTCCTGGCGCTCCCGGTATGGCGGGCCATCGCGCAAAACGCCGTGTATCCCGGTGGCGGGCGATAATGGGTGCGTCAGCGACAGCGGGAACAAGGTGACGACTGCAGAGAGCGGCCCTGGGAATCGCGTTCCCCGATCTGCCCGCCAGCAGGGTCTGACGGCGGTGGCGACCCCGCGCGGGTGGCCATACCGGAATCCGTTGGAGCGGAAGCTGCCGGAGACGCTGATGGGCGGGCGGCCGTGGCCGCGGATCTCGGTGGTGACGCCGTCGTTGAATCAGGGCCGCTACCTGGAGCAG
>JBEKPY010000170.1:0-2617 GCA_049520275.1 Bryobacteraceae bacterium | reverse complement strand
GGCGCGCCGCCGAGTCTCCCCGGAAATAGCCATTGACGCGGCGGGAAGGCCGGAGCATATTCCAAAGTAGACCTCCGCAATTAGAGCGAATGTGACCGCGTCCCACGAACAGCCCGCCGCTGTGCCCTCCCGGCTGCCCATCACCAGAGACGATCTGTGGCTCGCCTGGGAGCGGGTGCAGGAGAACGCCGGGTGCGCCGGCGCCGATGGCGTCACCACAGCGACCTTCGCTACACGCGCGGACCGCTGGATCGCGCGCCTGCTGGAGCGCGTTGAGCAGGACGCCTACCGGGCCTTTCCGATGCTGAAAATCGTGGTGGAAAAGAAGCCCGGTTCCGCCGAAACGCGCACTCTGCTGGTGCCCACCGTTGCCGATCGCGTGCTGCAGACGGCGGTGGCCCGTCATCTTTCGCGAAGCTGGGAGGAAGAGTTCCTGGAATGCAGTTTCGCCTACCGGCCCGGCCGGTCCGTGGACCGCGCCATCGCGCGCATTCGCAAGTGCCACGAGCTCGGCTACCGCTTCGTGGTGGACGCCGACGTCCACGCCTACTTCGACCGTGTCGACCACGATCTCCTTCTTAATCGCGTTGCCAGCCGGCAGCCCGGCCCGGTGGTGCTCGGACTCCTTCGCCAGTGGGTCCGCGGCTGCTACTGGGACGGCCAGAAGGTGCATGCCGTGCGCGCCGGCATCGCCCAGGGTTCGCCCATCTCGCCGCTGCTCGCCAACTTCTTCCTGGAGGACTTCGATTGCGAGCTGGAAAAGAGCGGCCGGAAACTGGTCCGCTATGCCGACGATTTCCTGGTTCTTGCCCAAACGCGTCCTGGAGCCGAGGAGGCCCTCGGTCAGACCCGTGACCTGCTGGCGGCGGAGCACCTGCAGCTCAACGAAGCCAAAACGCAGGTCACCGATTTCGACGCCGGCTTCCGGTTCCTCGGCGCGCTTTTTCTCGGGGACTCGGTCTGGATACCGTGGAAACACGACCGCATCCGGGGGCGCATTCTCTTCATGGCGCGGCCGCTTCCCCTGGCCCTGCGCACGCGCTACGAATACGCCCCGCCGCGCGGCGCCGTGGCTCAGGCACTGGTCCGCGCAGGCATTGACGCCGCTCCCCACCGCCCGGCGAAAACCATCCCTGGAGGACAGACCGTGGCCTACCTTTATCTCACCGAACAGGGTTCCATCCTGCGCAAGGCCGGCGACCGGCTGCTGGTGGAGAAGGACGACGAGATCGTCCTCGACCTGCCCTATCACAAGCTGGAAAACGTATTGCTGTTCGGCAACGTGCAGGTGACCACGCAGGCGCTCGCCGAATTGCTGGAGAAGGGCGTGCACCTGAGCCTTTTCTCGCGCGAGGGAACCTACCGCGGCTCGCTCACACCGCCGCGGAGCAGCAATGTCGAGCTGCGTCTGGCGCAGTTTCAACTCTCCCAGGACGGGCCGCGCGCGCTCGCCGTCGCCCGTGCCGTGGTCCGCGGCAAGATCGCCAACATGAGCGCCGTGCTGCGCCGTTATCGCGGCGAGAACAAGGTGGAACCCGATTTTGACGCGAAGCTGGCCGCGCTCGGCGAAGCCGTCAATGCAACATCGGCGGCCGATGGCATCGCCGCGCTCGATGGCGTGGAGGGCGCCGCCTCGCGCCAGTACTTCGATCTGCTGATGACCTTCAACCGGTCCGAGCTGGAATGGCCCGGCCGCCACAAGCATCCCGCGCCCGATCCTCTGAATGCGCTGCTCTCGCTCACCTACACCCTGCTGACGAACGAACTGGCGGCCCTGCTGGAAGGTCTGGGCCTCGAGTCGCATCTGGGATTCCTGCACCAGATCGACTATGGCCGGCCCTCGCTCGCCCTCGATCTGGTTGAGTGCTTCCGTGGGCCGGTGGCCGACCGGTTCGTCCTGACCATGGTGAATCGGCGCGTGTTTGACGCCAGCGACTTCCAGTCCAGCGGCGAACGGCCCGGCGTGTTCCTGAAACCGAAACCGCTGAAGCGCTATCTGGCGGCGTTCGAGGAGTGGGTGCTGGACCGGCCGAAACGTGGCGAGGAGAGGCCGCCGTCCCCGCACTTCCGCAACCTTCTGCGCGCCGAGGCGGAGAAGATGGCGACGGTGATTCGCGGCGGCGGCGAGTTGCGTCCCTGGGCTTTCGATGCTCCGGCGGAGGAGGCGTCATGCAATACGTCGTCTGTTACGATATAGCCGATGATCGGCGGCGCGACCGTCTTGCCGCGCTGCTTCTCAACTATGGGAAGCGGGTGCAGGAGAGCGTGTTCGTGGCCAATCTGGACGCCGAACTTGCGGGGCGCATGACGGCTGGGGTTCAGAAAGCGCTTGACGCGGAGCAGGACAGGGTGCATATTTTCCATTTGTGTGGTGCTTGTGTCGAGGGCACGGTGGTGTTCGGGACGGCGGAGGTGGTTGAGGACCGTGCCTGGTATGTGGTGTAAGAGGATTGTTTTCAATGACGTGGTGCCAACGGGTTTTTCGGCCGTTGCGCCCCCTGGGTGCCGGAGATGCGGGCATCGCATTGACACGCAAGGAGTTGATCTGCTCCGACCGGGCTTCGTCGGAGGATCGGGAGGGCGGTTTTGCAGGGCCGAATCGCACATGCCGGAAAAT
>JBEKPY010000169.1:0-3225 GCA_049520275.1 Bryobacteraceae bacterium | reverse complement strand
ATCCGCAACGTCATCCAACTGCTTGAGGCTGCTTGAGGTTTGTTGAACTCTTTCTGTTCACGATTCAAGCCGTAAGAATCTAACTACGCTCGGACGGCCACCGCCTGCCGCCAGATTGCGCGCGCTTCCACTTTCGTGTCGCGCACCCCGCGCTGAAGAGGCTCACAGGATGACCAGCGGCACTGCGGTGAGTCCGAGACGCCGGTCCGTGGACCAGCACACCTTCACCCGCGCTTGTCGCATGAGCACGAGGCCGTGAGCGTCGGCCAGCGTCAGCCGCCGATCCGCAAATCGCTGGATGAGCGCCGTTGCCTCCGGCAGCTCGTCAGGCCCGAAGGGCGCCACCTGCAAAACCGCGAGGTCTCGTATGAAGCTCAGGAACTCCACGGCACGACGCTGGTCGTACCGGCGCAGGAACCATCCGTGACCTTCGGCGATCACCAGAGCAGAGGTGATCAAAGCCGGCGGCTGCGCGAACAGGCGGCGGAAGAGGGGGTGATAACTGTCGGAACGGTCCAGAAAGGCGATCAACGCGGAAGTGTCGACGTAGCCGTCAATCCTTCGCGCCATAGACCACGTCGTCAATGGACTGGCTGGAGCGCGAATCGCCGGACTCGACAAAGCCAGCGTACCGCATCCACGGCGCGTCACCGGCTACGGGGAGCCTGTCGCGGACGGCGCGCCGAACGAACTCCGCAATGGACACGCCGAGCGCCCGAGCCTCTTTCTTCGCCAGCTCATACTCCTCTTCGTCGAGGCTGATCTGCGTGCGGATCAACGTGTTATCACCTACGACATCTATGATAACACACCGCCCAGGACCTCCGTTCGCTCATGGTCGCGGCTCGATAAGCGCTCGCCAACGCAGGTCCGCGTCTGTGAGCCGCGTGCGTCAGCGAGCTGTTTGCGCACTCCTTCAGCCTCGCTTCAGAGCCGCAGCGCCCGCCGCAGCATGTCCAGCGCGTTCTGCACGGCAAAGCCACGGATGCGCTCGCGGTCGCCCGGAAGCCGCAGCCGGCGGGCCTCCGTGCCTTCAGGCGCGGCCAGACCCACGAAAACCGTGCCCACCGGGTTCTCCGGCGTGCCCCCGCCGGGCCCCGCGTAGCCGGTCACCGAGAGCGCATAATCCGCGCCCGTGCGGCGCCTCGTCCCCTCGGCCATGGCGCGCGCCACCGCTTCGCTCACCGCGGTGTGCGCCGCGATCAGGTCCGCAGGCACGCCCAGCAGCGCCGTCTTCATCTCGCCGTTGTAGGTCAGGAATCCGCCTCGGAAATAATCGGAGCTGCCGGCGACCGCCGTAATGCGCCCACCCAGAAGCCCCCCCGTACAGCTCTCGGCCACGCTCAACGTCAGGCTCCGCTCGCGCAGTGCGGCGCCAATCACCACCTCCAGCGGATCGCCGTTGCGCGAGTACACCTTGTCGCCCAGCAACGGGAGAATCTGGCCAGCCACTTCCTCCAGCAGCCTCTCCGCCTCGGACTCGGCATCCGCTTGCGCGCGGAGATGGATCTGAATATCGCCGCTGCTGGCGAGAATAGTGGTCACCGGGTTCTGGTAGCGCGTATAGACGGGAGCGATGATCTGGTCCAGATCGCCTTCCCCGATTCCGGTGGCACGAAAGAAACGAGTGCGTATCGCTCGCGATGGAAACTTCGCCCTCAGCCGGGGAATGCACTCGGCGGTGAACAGCGGCATCAACTCGCGCGGCGGGCCCGGCAGCAGCGCCACTATGGTCGGCCCCGTGTCCACCCACAGGGCGGGCGCGGTCCCGCGCGGATTCGCCAGCACCTCCGCGCCCGCGATCACGAACGCCTGGCGCTTGTTCACCTCCGCCATCCTGCGGCCGAAGCTGCGAAAGCGGGCCCGGATGGCATCGCAGACTTCCTCGCTGAAAACCAGCTCGCGGCTCAGAGCGGCGGCCACGGCATCGCGCGTGACGTCGTCCTCGGTGGGCCCCAGACCGCCCGTCAGAATGAGGATCGCGGAACGGCCCACCGCGCTACGCACCGAGTCGGCCAGGCGCGCGCGATCGTCCCCTACGACAATCTTGCGGACCACCTCGATGCCAATTCCGTTCAACTCCGCAGTGAGCAGGAGCGAGTTGGTGTCGATCTTGTCCGCCGTGAGCAGTTCGGAACCGACGGCGATGATCTCGGCTGTGGGCATCCCGTGGCGGATTAGAACAACGGCCTGCCCTGAAGACCGGCATCCACGCGATACAGCGCGTTCGTGGTAGTAACGGCGATGGAGCGCGAGGGCGTGAAAGCCAGGCCAACAATGCCCGGACCGGAGAGGAAAAGCTCCGCCGTGCGGTCGGCGCCGAAACGCACTACGCCGCGCCGTCCGCCATAAGATGCGGCGACGTACAGATTCCCGTCCATGTCGAAGGCCAGCCCCTGGGGCCTCCCCAGACCGCGATAGAACACCTCCACGTCGCCGGCATGGGAAACCCGGTAGACCGCATCGAAGCTCGAGGTGGTGGGGCCGGTGACGTACAGATACCCGTCCGGCCCGAACGCCAGATGGTAGGCGGCCAGCGAGGCTTCCAGCGTCGCGAACACGTAGATCTGCCGCTCCCGGCTGATCTTGAAGATGGTGCCGCTGCGATCGCCTACGTAGAGATTCTCTTCTTCGTCGAAGGCCATGCCCGTGGCCACGCCCATTCCCTCCACGTAGACGGACATGGAACCGTTCTGCTCAACCTGGTACACGATGCCGTCGTAGCGGCTGGAAATGTAGAGGATGCCCGCGCGGTCGAAAGCGAGACCGGTGGCGTTCATCAGATCGGTGACAAACGGCTGGGCCGAGCAGTTCAGGTCCACCTTGTACACCGCCACCGGCGTCTTCTGGCCGCGCTGGCCGCTGAAGGTCGCGTAGATGTTCCCGAACCGGTCCACCGCGGGGTTGGCCACCGGATGGAGATTGTCGGCGATCTGCACGCCGATATCGCAGGTCCAGGCATCGCTGGCGAGTTTGCCGGATTGCACCACCAGATCGCCCGCCGCCCCCTCCGGGACGCGCACCACCACATAGGAATCCGATCCAACCACCACCTGGGCCGGGGCGTCGCCAATGGTGACGCGCGGACGGTCCGATCCGGCGGCCATGCCCTTGCCCCGGATCTGGAACTCGCCTCCGGCGATGGCCGCCCGCGGCGTCACTCGCGCAATCTGCGGACGCCCGTTCACGTCTTTTCTCGCTGCCATATTCAATAAAGATTGAAAC
>JBEKPY010000168.1:0-3695 GCA_049520275.1 Bryobacteraceae bacterium | reverse complement strand
TCAGACTGCTGATGCTTGCAAGAATAATGAACCCGGTAGCGCGCATCGTGCCTTCCTGTCGTGTCGAACGGGGCGGGCGGAGTGAAGTACGATGCACAGCGCGCCGGTACTCGGACACACACCATATCTGTAGCGTAAAACCAAAGGATATCACTCAGCGGAACCGCGATGTTAGCTTCGAATTACCAGGGAGCGGCCTCGGACCGAAAAAGCCGCTCCCGCGAACAAAAACCAGCGAATTAGTACGTCCCCACTTTAATCGCCAGCGGCAGCGTGAGATTCTGGCCGCCGGTGGTCACCACCAGCGCCTGCGGCCCGGCCACCGCGGTCGAGCTTACCGTCAACGTGGCGCTGATTGAGGTTGCGGAGTTCACCACCACGTTGCTCACCGCCAGCATCCCGCTCGGCACCGTCACCGTGTCCCCGCTCTGGAAGTTGGTGTTCGCCCCCGTGACGGTCACCGCGATCTGACTGCCCGTGGCCGCCGCCACCGCGTTCGGACTCACGCCCGCTACGTACGGCGCCGTCGGCCCCAGGATGGTCGTCTGATTGAACAGCGCCCTCATGATGAACGAGGCCATCTGCCCCCGCGTCACCAGCTCATCCGGACAGTAGACCAGCGGATCGGTCCCGCAACCGTTGGTCACGTGCTCTTCGTACGCACGCTGAATAAATGGAAACGGCATCCCGTTGCCTTCGACGTCCGTCGGCACATCCGCAAAGTACGGCGTGGCGGATGTGGCGAAAGTAGCCCCCTGCAGCGTCAGACGCGCACGGATCATAAACATGGCCATTTCCCAGCGCGGAATCGTATTGGTGGGGCAAAACAGCGGTGGATTCTGCGAGCAGCCGGTGGTAATGCCCAGATCCATCAGCTTCTGAATGTGCGGGAAAAAGTTGTTATTCGCGGCAGTTACATCGTTGAAATAGGGAGTCGTGTTGTAAATGGCCGGAGTGGTGGTTCCGGTAACCGCCCGGACAATAAACGCCGCCATCTCCTGGCGCGTAACGTTGTCGTCCGGACAATACTGGCGCGACAGAGGGTCGCTGGCCTGCACGCAGCCGGTGGTTACCCCATACTCGAACATCAGGTTTGCTGCATCGTAGTAAGTGGCGCTCGTCGGCACGTCGTTGAACAGTGACGGGGAATTCAGTTTGGCCATAAAAGCGTCATGCGGTGTCGCCTGGTATGGCGACTCGGTGGGGAAGTCGGGCGACCCCGTGGCCCCCGTGACGTAGGCCGAACCCGCCGCGTCCAGGGCCATCCCCAATCCCTCATCACTGCCGACTCCACCCAGGTAAGTGGAGTAGACCAACGCGGTGCCCGCCGGCGTGAATTTCGTCACGAAAGCGTTGGAACCCGTCGTCGTCTGCAACGCCGCCTGGTAGGGTGACTGGGTGGGGAAGTCGGTCGACCAGGTGGCCCCCGTGACATAGGCCGAGCCCGCCCCGTCCACCGCGATTCCATTGCCCTGCTCGCCGCCGCTTCCACCCAGGTAAGTGGAGTAGACCAGTGCGTTGCCCGCCGGCGTCATTTTCGTTACGAAAGCGTTGGCGCCTCCCCCGCGGGCCGCGAGATTCGTCGCCTGGTACGGCGACTGCGTGGGGAAGTTGGGCGACCAGGTGAGCCCCGTGACGTAGGCCGAGCCCGCCCCGTCCACGGCGATTCCGTTGCCCTGATCACCGCCGCTTCCACCTAGGTAAGTGGAGTACACCAGCCCGCTGCCCGCCGGTGTCAGCTTCGTCACGAAAGCGCTTGCTCCTCCCGGCACGGTCGTCCGGAAGGTCGCCTGGTACGGCGACTGAGTGGGGAAGTTGGGCGAATAGGTGTACCCAGTGACGTAGGCCGAACCCGCCCCATCCACCGCGATCCCCTGGCCCTCATCCCCATAGATTCCACCCAGGTAGGTGGAGTAGACCAATGCGTTGCCCGCGGCCGTGAGTTTCGTCACGAAAACGTTTTGCCTTCCCTGCAAAGTCGCCTGGTATGGCAACTGCATGGGGAAGTCGGTCGACAAGGTGTACCCCGTGACGTAAGCCGAGCCCGCCGCGTCCACCGCGATCCCGTGGCCTTGATCCTCGGCGGCCCCACCCAAATAGGTGGAGTAGACCAGCGCGCTGCCCGCCGGTGTTAGTTTCGTTACGAACGCGTTGGTGCCCCCCGGAGGCGTCGCCTGATACGCCGACTGACTGGGGAAGTTGTCCGAATCGGTATACCCCGTCACGTACGCCGAGCCGACCCCATCCACCGCGATGGCGGTGGCACAATCCCGACTATCTCCACCCAGATAGGTGGAGTAGACCAATGCGTTGCCCGCCGGCGTTAGTTTGGTCACGAAGGCGTTGTAACCCACCCCTACTGGTTCATTCGTCTGCAAGGTCGCCTGGTACGGCGACTGGGTGGGGAAGTCGGTCGACCAGGTGTACCCCGTGACGTAGGCCGAGCCCGCCCCGTCCACCGCGACCCCGAAGGCCCGGTCCATGCCGCTTCCACCCAGGTAGGTGGAGTAAACCAGCACTACCGGGTCGATGCGCAGTTCTCGCTTCCGGTCGTAGCGCGCGAGCTCGAAGCTTACCCGGTTGCGCGCCACCATGGAATACTGCGCCCCCACCTCCACGCGTTGGCCGGCGATTTCCTGGTATACCTTTGGCTTCTGCTGCCGCATGTCGCCCAGTGCCGTGCGCAGCACCAGGTCGCCGTTCGCATCCACCCGCAGCGACTCCACTCCCTCGTATGCCACCTGTATCCGCTTCGGATCGGCGCCGGGCTCGATTACGAAGTCGTATTCCAGACGGCGCTGGTTGCCGTACCAGACGACGTCGATGCCCGGGTACACGCCTGCGTACCGGATGCGCCCGTAGTGCGGCACGTCCGTGCGCCACTTCGCCGGATTGTTGCCAATGAAGTAGTTGCTGACGCCCGGCATCTTCTCCCCGCCGATGACCTGCCGCGCCTGGCCGGCGCCCTCCAGTTTCATGCGCACTACCGCCTGCTCCACTTCGCCCGCGGGAGCTTGCCCTCGGCCCCTGCGCAGGACCATGTCCGTCTCGGTATCGGTGAAGAAGGCGGTCATCCCTCCGCCGCGCGCCAGGAAGCGCACCCGCGCGTCGGTCTGCCCCATGTTGGGCTCGAAGGCCAGGGGCAGCTTCCCGTAGTCCGCACTCACGCTGACGAGATTGGAGTGGTTCGCCGGACTCGCCGGCGCTGGCCGCTTTTTGACCGTTACAGCGGCCTGGTTGGTAAGAACCGCAAACAGGATTGCGGCTATGAATCGGTAGAAAATGTGCCTTTTATTCATGTCATCGCCCTCTCCAGGGTTGACAGCCGAACCGACAGGCCGCCGCGTGCCAGGTCAATCTCAATACGCGCCGATTTTAATCGCCAGCGGCATTGTTAGATTCTGGCCGCCGGTGGTCACCACCAGCGCCTGCGGCCCGGCCGCCGCGGTCGAGCTTGCCGTCAGCGTGGCGCTGATTGAAGTTGCAGAGTTCACCACCACGTTGCTCACCGCCAGCATTCCGCTCGGCACCGTCACCGTGTCCCCGCTCTGAAAGTTGGTGTTCGCCCCCGTAATGGTTACCGTGATGTGACTGCCGCTGGCCGCCGCCACTGCGTTCGGCGTCACGCCCGTCAACTGCGGCGCCGTCGGGCCCAGAACAGTCGTCTCATTGAACAACGCGCGCATGATGAACGA
>JBEKPY010000167.1:0-4097 GCA_049520275.1 Bryobacteraceae bacterium | reverse complement strand
CGTACTTCACTCCGCCCGCCCCGTTCGACACGACAGGAAGGCACGATGCGCGCTACCGGGTTCATTATTCTTGCAAGCATCAGCAGTCTGATGGGAGCAACCGCCGCGGATCACCGTCCGGCAATTGCAGCGACGGCTCAGGTTCCGCTTTCCTTTGAGCAGGTTACCAGCGGCAACACGCGCTGGACGGCGCGCGGGAACGGGTATCGGCTGGCCGTGGGCGCGGCGGATGTGGAGGTCGGGTTGCGCGATGAGCAGTTGCGCATCCGCCTCGTGGGCGCCAATGCGAAGGCGCCGTCGGTGGGCCTCGACGCGTTGCCCGGCAAGGTGAACTACTTCATCGGACGCGATCCGAAGCTCTGGCTGCGCGACATTCCCACTTGGGAGCGGGTGCGCTACACAGGCGTGTATCCCGGCGTTGACATGGTCTGGTACGGCAATCAGGGGCGGCTGGAATACGACCTCGAGCTGCAGCCGGGCGCCGACGCCAGCCGGATCGCGCTACGCTTCGAGGGCGCGCGGAAGATGGCGCTGGAAGTGAGCGGGGACCTGCGGGTGGAAATGGCGCGCGGTTCGTTGTCGCTGAAGCTGCCGGAGGTGTACCAGGACGGGAGCGGCGGGCGGAAACGCATCGACGGACGGTATGAGCTGCGGGCGGGGAATGAGGTTGGCTTCCGCCTGGCGGCCTATGACGAATCGCGCCCGCTGGTGATCGACCCCACGCTGGTGTATGCGACGTATTTCGGCAGCAAACTGACGGTCTCGGCGGTGGCGGTGGACGGGACCGGCAACGTCTACATGGGCGGGTACACGAACGGCGGCTCTCTTCCGGTGGTGAGCGCCGTGCAGAGGGGAATCCTGGGGCAACAAAACGCCTTCATTTCCAAGTTCGACCCGACGGGGAGGACGGTGCTGTACTCAACGTATCTCGGCGGGTCGGGTCAGGACTCCCTGAATGGCATAGCCGTGGACTCCAGTGGCAGTCTGGTGGGCACCGGCACTACGCTATCCGCGGATTTCCCGCTGGTCAATGCGGTGCTGTCGACTTCCCCCTGCATGGGCGAGGGCGAGCCCGAAAGTTGCGATGACACCGTGTTTGCTTTCAAGCTGAATGCCGCCGGAAACGGGCTGGTGTACTCGACGTATCTCACCGACGGGTGGAATGGATGGGGCACCGGCCAGGCTGTCGCCGTCGATGCCTCCCAGAACGCTTACTTCACAGGCTATGCGGCCGCTATCCAAACCACACCCGGCGCACTGAACGACTGCTGCACCTTTGTCATGAAGCTCTCGAATACCGGCGGCGAAGTGTATGCCGCGGTGCTGCAGGCTGACCAGGGCAACGCGATCGCGGTAGATTCGCTGGGCGCGGCGTATGTCGCCGGATACAGCGCTCAGAGTTCCTTCCAGAACAGCCCGCCGGGCGCGCAGACCACCAACGCCGGGGGAAAGGACGCGTTCGTGGCAAAACTGAGCCCGGACGCCAGTGCGCTCGTCTGGGCCACGTTTCTGGGAGGAAGCGGGACCGATTCCGCCAACGCTATCGCACTCGGGACAGGCAACGTGGTGTACTTCGGCGGCCAGACGCAGTCCTCCAACCTGCCGGTGACCGCAGGGGTAGTGCAGGCGGCCTATGGAGGAGGAACAGATGCCTTCGTGGCCAACTTGAGCGCCGATGGCAGCTCATTCGGGTTTGTCACCTACCTGGGCGGCTCCCGTTCCGATACCCTCACATCACTGGTGGCGGGCTCAAACGGGGTGATTGTGGCGGGCAACACATATTCGCGGGATTTCCCGGTCTCCGCCGCCCTCCAGCCCGCCTTTCCGGGTCCGTCAGATTCCTTTTTCAAGAGCTCGAATTCGGGTGCATCGTTCACCCCTGCCGACAACGGTCTTCCATACTCCCCCGCTGGCGCCATTCTGCCCGATCCATCTACCGCGGGGGTCATCGTGGTGGGCACGGTTCAGGGCGTCTATCGCAGCACCGACGACGGAACGACCTGGAATAACGTCGAGGGGCAAAGCAGCGGCAGTGCCGCTCGCAGCCTCTCCGATCCGTCGGTGCTTTATACAGCCGAGTACACGGCTTCACAGGGCTGGTTCTACAACTGCAACCTGGATGAGTCTACAAGCGGAGGCCAGACGTGGTTCTCCCCGAAGACCACTATGTCTACCTGCCCGATATGGGCGACGGAGTCGCAGACGGTGGCTGTTGGCCCAACCGATTCCAATACGGTGCTCTTGTTCAACGGCGATACGGAATACCGCTCCACCAATGGCGGTCTGACGTTTAAGAGCATATCGGTGCCAATGACGTTGTTGAACTGGACCACCGGCACTGTGGTGGCAAGCCCCGATGGATCCATGTATGCGGCGGCGTGGCACTCCGGCTTGTATAAGAGTGCAGATGCGGGAGTGACATGGACGCAACCAGGCAATGGTGTGCTGCCGACCCCTCTTGCCGGGTTTGCGCTCAGTCCGAGCAACCCTTCCATTCTCTATGCCTCCGACGGCAGCAACGTGTACAAGAGCACGAATGCCGGCACGGCCTGGAGTGAGGTTGGAGCGGGAGCGGGCGTGAGCCTTCTTGCGGTGGATCCGACCAATCCTCAAACGATCTACGGGACCGCCAGCAATGCACTCCTGACCTCGACGGATGGCGGCGCGACGTGGACAACCACCGGGGTGGTCGACGCGAACATCCAGGGCCTCGCGGTAAACCCATCGAACGCCGCTGAAATCTATCTGAGCAGCTCGGTGCCCCAGAGCGGGTTCGTCGCGAAACTGAGTAACGACGGCACGAAGCTCACTTGGTCCACCTATTACGGGCCGTACGACTCCTCGACGATGGGCGGTGTGGCGCTGGCTCCTTCGGGCGATGTCTGGGTGGCCGGCGCCGCCAAGTCGGGAAGCCTGCCGCTTACACCGGACGCGCGGAACGGGAACCCCGCGGGCTCCGGCATGGCGTATCTGGCTGAGATCGCGGACGCCACTGCGCCCTGCGGTTACACCATCAACCCCCAGACCCAGTACTCGTACTCCGCCGGCCCGCTCGTATTCGCAGTGACGGCTCCCAGCGGCTGTGCATGGACAGCCACACCTTCGGATACCTGGATTCACCTGATCCGGACCTCCGGAACGGGCTCGGGCACGATCCCGCTCGCGGTGGACGCAAACACCACGGCGAGCACCCGGACCGGCACGGTCTCCGTCAACAGCGTGGTGTACACCATCATGCAGCCGCCCTCGAGCTGCACGTACGGATTGGCGGGCGCCGGGCCGACCACTCCCGACGGGCTCACGCTCGGCATTACGGTAACCGCGCCGCCCGGATGCTCCTGGAATGTCGAGTTGGAGAACGGCGACCCCGCAGCGGTGACTTCGGCGGCCACGGGAACAGGCAGCGGGACGGTGACAATTTCTATTCCGCCCAACTATGGCGCGGATACCAACGCTTACTGCGTCCAGATTGGCGGCGAATCCTTCTGTCTTTTCGAACAAAGCGCGTGTACCTACGCGTTCCCGAACGGAACCACCATCGGAATACCCGCAGATGCCGGCCAGTACCCCATCCAGATCAACTCCAACCTGAGTGGCTGCGGCTGGAGCGCCTGGAGCGATCAAAGCTGGCTGACGTTGAACAACGACTCCCCGAACGGCTCGGGGGCAGTGAATTACACCATCACGCTGAACAATACCGGGGTGGACCGCACCGCGCACATCAGCATAGCCGGCCAGCAGGTCACCATTACACAGGACTTCACCACCGCGGAGTTCGCCGACGTGCCGCCCTCGGCCACCTTCTTCGACGCGGCCAACCTGATGCTTCAGGCGAGCGTGACCACCGGCTGCCAGCAATCCAGCGACCCTGCGACCCGCCTCTACTGTCCGGACGATAGCGTCACGCGGCAGGAGATGGCGGCTTTTATCGTCAGGGCGGTCACCGGCACGGTCACTCCGGCCATCTACAACACAACTCCGTACTTCCAGGATGTGACGCCTGCGAATAACAACTTCTTCCCACACATTCAGAAGCTCATGGATCTGGGCATTACCACCGGCTGTTCGCAGAATCCGCCGCTGTTTTGCCCCACCAA
>JBEKPY010000166.1:0-4188 GCA_049520275.1 Bryobacteraceae bacterium | reverse complement strand
GTCTCGGACAAACAAATGGCCGAACTCAACCTGCACCGCCACAAATTCCACGGAGAGTGGAACTACACTCTCCGGCCCAAACACTGCAATTCCGGCAATGTTATTTCCTGACGGTCGCTTAGTGCTCGGGATGAATACGCTGACGTCATACTGGTCTGCTGGTACAGGTTGATCTCCGGTTGTAAGCGTGTTCACCGTTACGCTCCCGGTCGGGGTAAGGTTTAACTGGGACAGGATAGACGGGTCAATACAAGTACAACTCGCCCCTGTGTCTACAAGCCCCTGCACCGGGATCGCTACCGGAATGGGTTGACCTGCTAAGGAGAGCGCATTGTGCCGCGCTTGGCTTACGCCAATGTAAGTCGTGAGAATCAGGGCGCCGTTGGACGCTACCTGCTGAGTGAAGTATGGCACGGGACGAAGCGGGAGATGAACTGCACCTGCTCAATTGAGCGGATTTGCTTGACCAGGAACGGTTCCAGCCTGAACTTTTCGTACCCTGCTTTTATGGCGTCTTCGTAGGTGCCATACACGTCCACGAAAGTATCGCCTTTGATGAGAACGTACTTGCCCTCGTCTAGGGTCCACTCGGGCAACTTGTTCTTATAGACCTCCAACTCTCTTTCAAGTGCCATGCTGAGCGACTCCGGTTTTTGAGGATTGTACACGAGACCAATCCTGTATGCAAGCATAGTATAACGCTTGTAACGCTTGCGAGGATGCTCTCAGGCTAAGGTGAACTACTGAA
Source organism: Bryobacteraceae bacterium (assembly GCA_049520275.1). Classification (GTDB taxonomy): domain Bacteria; phylum Acidobacteriota; class Terriglobia; order Bryobacterales; family Bryobacteraceae; genus CAWACP01. Next base: position 3,440 of record JBEKPY010000166.1, on the reverse strand, counting down.
AGGGATTTCTAACTGTCCCTAGTGGCCGAGTGCTGGCCCCTTCGGCGCATATGACCATTCGCGCTTGTCGCTCGCCGCTTCGGACTCGCGAGCTTCCCAATATCGCCGGTCTCCCAGAGCCGACCTGTAACGCCAGCAGCCATGGCTGGGTCATGCGAAGCGTCTGGTGGATTCGTCAGACGGGTGAACCGGTGAATGTGCATCCGCATGGTGAGGTTCTGGCGCTCAATGTAGCTGGTGCTGATGTGCTTGGCATCGGGGTTGCCGGTTACGGGCGTCTTCTTGCATCCCGTACATTCTGCCGGGCTATAGCGCTTCTCTGCCCCTTCCTGAGACTCACCGTACAACTTGACCAGCATCGCGTAGTCGATCTCGCTGCCAAAATTGTCTTCACGACGTTAAGATAGGCCGAGAGACCGTCCGTCCGGCTCTGCTGACTGCGTGCGGCTCGGCACGGCAGGTCCGCTACCGCCCTCCTTCGTTCAGCAGTCCCTCGATCTTGCCGGTGAGCACCATTTCCAGGTTTTCCGAGACGTCGTATCCGTAATGAACGAATCGCACGCGGCTATCCGGATCAATCAGGACCAGCCCCGGGAGCGCGTCCACTCCCAGCACCTGCGCCGCCGGTCCCGAGTCAAAAGCCATGGGAAGCGCCAGGTGACGGCCAGCGAGGCATCTCCTGCCGGCCTCGGCGGTTTCACCGCCCCAACCTGTGTCTACCGCAAGGAACACGACCCTGGGGTCGTTCTGGAACCGTTTGTACACCCGTTGCAACTCGGGAAGTTCTTTGGCGCATGGCAGACACCAACTGGTCCAGAAGGCGAGTACCGCCACGCGTCCATGGAATTCGGAGGAACTCATTGTATGGTCATCCGCCACCAGGCTGAATGAAGGCGCGGCGTTGTCCCGGGCTTCAAATGCGGAATAGGTGGAGAGCCGCGGCACCATGAAGAAGACAGCCAGCGCCGCAAGGAAGAGCGAAATCGCAATCAATCCGACGCTGCGACGGCGGGCTGAGCGCCAGCATTCACGTGCATGCAACCCCGCGGCCGATAGCGCCAGCGCCATCACGGCCAATCCGGCGAGGATGGACACGCGGTGCAGGCCATTGTTCATGAGCAGAACCGCAGTGCCCAGAAACCCGCCCACGCTGACCCGTACAGTCTTCCATACCAGGCTGCCGGCGGCCCGGCCACGCACGAAGCCGGCCAGGAAAAACGCTGCGCCGGTCAAAGCAAATATGCCGCGGAAGTCGTACCCGATGCGATTCGACGCAATGCTGCTGCCCACCACCACGGCAATCGCAACCACCCCGGCGGCTATGTCCAGCAGCGCGGGTCGTGCCCCTTGTTCGGCCATACTTCGAGCCCCGGCTTGTGCTACGCAAACACATCTGCGGAGGTTCGGACAAAGTCGCGCCCGCCCCCCGCCGCCGGGCGACTGCTTCGTCGTGGCGCCGTCAGGACAACGGTGACCAGGGGGTTTGATTATGGCGCCTTTACGGACGGGCCTCTCGTTTGCGTCCGTCGTATTCTTGGTGTATGCGTTTTACTGCTTGACGAACAGGAGCAGCAATAGTGAGGACCGCCGCCCAGCCTCCCAATCCGATCGCGCTGCTCGATTCCGCCTTCGACCTGTTGCGCGCCGCACCGCCGTCGGCATGGCTGGTATGGGCCGTCGGGAGCCTGCCGTTCGGCCTCGGGCTGATTGGCTTCGTGAGCGAGATGACCAGCAGCTCCAACGCCGCGGAGCTGCTTCCGGCGCACGCGCTGGCGCTGGCTTTGCTGTTCCTGTGGATGGTGGCCAGCCAGGCCTTGTTCGCCCGCCGGTTGTGGCCGTTGCTCAGTGGCGGCGCGCGTTCCCGGCCCGCGCTGGCCGCTCAGGCGGCGATCGGCAGCACGGCACTGCTGCTGCTGCCTCTCAGCGCCCTCAGCGTCATCGGCTTTCCGTGGACTGCGGCGTTCTGCTACAGCGCCACGGCGTCCGAAGAGCCGGATGCCGCCGGCATATTCCGATACGCCTCGCGGCAGGCGTCCACGTGGCCGTTCTCCAGCGTGCTCGAGCTGGCCATTGCCTCGCTTCTGGGCCTGGTTGTGTTTGTGAACGTACTCGCATTGCTGGTCGCCGGGCCCATCGTGTTCCGAACCATCACCGGAGAGGAGACCGTTTTCACCACCAACATGGACGGCATGCTCAACAGCACGTTGTTCGCCGCCGCCGTGGTGATCGCATGGCTGCTGATGGACCCGTTGCTGCGCGCCGCCTGCGTCATCCGCTGTTTTCGCGTAGACGCCATCCGTACCGGCGTGGATCTGCGGGCCACGCTGGCGCGGTGCGCCCGGGTGGCCATGGTGACGGTGGTGTTGTTGGGCAGCGTCAGTGGGGCCCGCTCTCAGCCTGCGCGGGACTCCCAGTCCCGCCTGGACCCTTCCAACCGCCCTGCCAGTTTGGGGCCGCGAGTCCGCCCCGCGAGCCGGTCGAGCCGCACCCCTGAGGCAGGCGGGGCTGAGAGCCCCGCGCAGGCTGAGAGCCTGCACCACTTTCCGCAATCCGTGGAGCCGCAGAGGCTCGACCGCAGCATCCACGAAGTGACCCGGCGGACGGAGTTCCTCTGGCAGGAGCCGCGGCAGGCGGAAGCGGCGCCGCCGTCGAACGCCTTCATCCGCTTCACTCAGGACGCAGTCCGTTTCATCAGCGACACCGTTCATCGCGCACTCGACTGGGTGGGCGGAGTGATTCGCGCGATTGTCCGCTGGCTGATGGGGATCCAGCAGGACGACTCGGCCGAAGGGCCGGGCGGTCGGGATTTGCCGTTTGCGGCCCCCGTACTGTACGTCCTGATGGCGCTGGCCGCGGGTGCGGCGATTGCCCTGCTGTTGCGCCTGCGCATCGAGCGCCGGCGGAAAGCGCATGCCGTGCCCACTGCGGCGGCGACAGAGGTGCTGGATCTGGCGAGCGAAAACGTCTCACCGGACCAGGCGGCGGAGGATGCGTGGCTGGCCATGGCGGCTCGTTTGCTGGAAGCGGGGGATCTTCGTCTGGCCACGCGCGCGCTCTATCTGGCGGTGCTGGCAAGTCTCGGCGACAGCGGTCTGATCACCATTCACCGGGCCAGGTCGAACCTCGACTACCAGCGCGAGCTGGCCCGCCGCGCCCGCGGGAACACGGGCCTGCTGGAGGCGTTTCGCGAGCTCGTGGCCGTGTTCGAGCGAACATGGTACGGCGAGCACGCGATGTCGCGCGATGCCTTCGACCGCTTTCAGACCGGCGCGCTGGAAATGAGGGCTCGTGGGCAGACATAGGGCCCGCGACGATTCGATGTGGGGCAGGCTCTCAGCCCAATGGCACTTAACTTTTGAGCCTGTCTGGCAAGTGGTTGATTCTCTGAGTTTGTGGGGCGGGCAATCCTGCCCGCAGCCGGCTTTCAAGCCGGCCTGGCG
>JBEKPY010000165.1:0-4269 GCA_049520275.1 Bryobacteraceae bacterium | reverse complement strand
GTGACCGTGCCGGTGACCGCCCGTACGATAAAAGCCGCCATCTCCTGCCGCGTGACGCTATCGTCCGGACAGTAGAGGCGGGTCGCAGGGTCGCTGGATTGCTGGCAGCCGGTGGTCACGCTCGCCTGAAACATCAGGTTGGCCGCGTCGAAGAAGGTGGCCGACGGCGGCACGTCGGCGAACTCCGCGCTGGTGAAGTCCTGAGTAACGGTGATCTGTTGGCCGGCTATGCTGATGTGTGCGGTGCGGTCCATCCCGGTATTGTTCACCATGACGGTGTAACTCAGCGTCCCCGAACCGTTCGAGCTGCCGTTGTTCAAAGTGAGCCAGCTCTGATCGGTCCCACCACTCCAGCCACAGCCATTCATGTTGGGGTTGATCTGGACCGAATATCGGCCGGCATCGGCGGGTATGGCGATGGTGGTTCCATTCGGGAAGGTCCAGGTACAGGCGCTCGCCTCCTGAATGCAGAAGCTTTGACCGCCAATCACGACGCAGTAGGAGTTGCTATCCACCCCAGAGTTGGATGGGATCGAAATGGTCACCGTGCCATTGCCAGTTCCCGTGGTCGCCGAAGTCACCGAGGCGGGATCGCCGTTCTGCAACTCCACGTCCCAGGCGCAGCCGGCCGCCGAGGTCACGGTAATCGTGGCGGTGCCCCCCGCGGATGTCAGCGTCGGATTCGACAATTGGTACGTACAGCTTGAGGATGGTTGCACGATCGTGTACGTCTGGCTGGCGACGGAGACCGTGCCCGTCCGCGTGCTCGCCGTGGTGTTCGCGTCCACCACAAGCGGGATCGTACCCGAGCCCGTTCCCGAGCTCCTGATCATGTGAATCCAGGTATCCGAAGGTGTAGCGGTCCATGGGCAGCCGCTGGGCGCCGTCACCGCGAACGCGAGCCAGCCAGCGGAGTACGAGTACTGCGTCCCCGGGTTGATCGTGTAAGCGCAGGATGCAGTAGCGTCCGCGATCTCGGCCAGAAACGCCATGCCGTTGCCCGCGATGTTCTCGTTCCGCGCGTCCGGAGTAAGTGGCGGGCTCCCGGTGCCGACGTAGCCGGCCACCCAGACATTGCCCGAAGGGGCTGGCGCCGCACCGCCCATGATTATTGCGTCAGGCCCGTCGCCCCCATAGTAGGTTGACCATGTCAGCGTCGTGCCGTCGTTGCTCAGTTTCGCGACGAACCCGGTCTGCCCCACTGCGACGCCCAAATACACCTCGGAGGCGTTGGACGGGTTTAACGCGATGCCGGTATGGTATTCCGAGTCGACGAGAGCCGCACTGGGCGTCCATGTGGCGCCGCCATCGATTGAGACCAGGAATCCGAGGCCTCCGGTCGGGGGCCCGTAGGTCGGAGTCCCGCAGATATGCTGAGGGTTGGACGGATCGACCGCGAGAAAGTTCACGCCCACTTCCGCTCCAACCTCAGTCCAGGCCGCGCCGGCATTCGTGCTCTTGTATACGTTGTTGCCGTCTGAGGCATAGAGAATGGAAGGGCTGCTCGGACTGAGCGCGAATCCCGGAAGACTGTTCGGCAGTACGCTGGCGCCCAGTTGCGTCCAGGTAAGCCCCGCGTCCGTGCTTTTGTACAGGCCGTCGTCCGCCGTCACCGCATACATGGATCCGTCCGGGCTTGCTACCACGACAGTCCCGACGTTGAAGACGGATAACGTCATTGGCACAGTTATGGTTTGCGGAAACGTCTGGCCCCCATCCGTGGAGCGGTATTCCGTGCTGCTGTTGAACAATAGCACCGTGTCTGGATCGGTTGGACTGATCGCGACGATGGTTGCATAAGGCGAGCAACTCGTATAAGTGGGGTTCCACGTCTGGCCTCCGTCGGTCGACTTATACAAGCTGCAGTAATCGTCCGTATAGACCACCGATGGATTCGAGAGGCTTCGGACCGTGCTCCCATCGCTGTCCGGCTCGACATTCACCCAGGTCGTGCCATCGTCAGTGCTGCGATAAACACCGCCGCCGCCCTGTACGTCGCCGGCGTCTAGGAGGATGACGCCCGCGGTGGATGGGTCGGGCAGAATAATGTTGTCTCGAAAGGCTGGAAGACCATTGTCGGCTGGGGTGAACGATGCACCGGAATTCGTGCTCCGGAGCAGGGCATGCGGTGGGCCCGGAAACGCGGGCTCGACGGCGGCGGAGATCGGGAAATCCCGCGAATATGTGTTGCCGGCCAAAATCAGCCCGTTGGAACTGACCGCCAGTGATGTGAGCTCATCGTCCCTGCCACCACCCAGGTAGGTGACAAATCCGAATGAGGTGCCATCGGCGCTCAAACTCGCCACGAAAGCATCTGTGTTTCCTCCGTAGGTTCGTTGAACTACGCCCGTTGTCACCGGCAGATCTGGCGACGCGGTTTGGCCGCCGAAGTACACCACGTTGCCCGTTCCGAGTGCGATGGCGTTGGCGGAATCGTACCCGCTTCCTCCCAGGAACGTGGCCCAGACGAGTGAGCTGGCGTCCGGACTCAGCTTTGCCACGAAAGCGTCCCCGTCTCCCGCATTGGTCGTCCGGGCTCCGGGCGGATTGTTCGGGAAGGAGCTATTGTAACTGTATCCGGCGACATACGCCGCGCCCTGGGCATCCACCGCGATCGCGTTGCCCTGGTTGGCCCCCAGCACTGCCGCATAAACACTGCCGCCGGTATTCGAGAGTTTCGCGACAAACGCGCAGCAGTTGTTCAATGCGCCGGGCGTCGTTGGCATCTTGTTCGCCTGGCCGGCGATGTACGCGTTCTCGGAGGCATCCAGCGCCACAGCATAGCCGTAGGCCCCTCCGGACCCGCCCAGATAAGTCGAGTACACCAGCCCGTTTCCAGCGGCATTCAGCTTGAACGCAAAGGCGCTTCCGTAGCCGCCGTAGGTCGCCTGCACAGGATTGACCACCGGGAAATCCGAGGATTGCGTGTAGCCGGTGCCGACCAGGCCGCCACTGGAGTCCACGGCGATCCCATACAGCTGGTCGCCACCTGACCCGCCGAGATACGTTGAGTACAGGACCGTTTTCCCCGTTGGGTCGAACTTGGAAACAAAAGCATTACTGTTCCCGAGGAGTCCCGGCTGCAGGGCGTTCACCACCGGAAGGTAACCGCCGTTCGTGTACCCGCCGATGTACACGTTGCCGAGGCTGTCCACCGTCATCGCCTGGACCCAGAGACCGCCGCTGCCGAAGAATGTCGCGTACACCAGGGTGGGGTCGATCACCAGCGGGCGCGATTTGTCATAGGCCGCCAGATGGAAGCCAACTTCATTTCCCGCCCGCAGCTCATACCGGCTTTCGATACGCTTCCGTCCGCCGCTCCCTTCCTGGTACACCTCCGGCAGCTTCAGCGACAACGAGCCGCCCGCCATTTCCACGCGCAGGTCCCCGCTCGCTTCCAGAGCCATTTTCCGGGCACCCTCGAAGCGCATCGCGATCCGGCTGGCGTCGGCGCCCGGCTCCAGCATCAGGTCGTACTCCAGCCGCCCCTGCCTGCCGTACCAGACCATGTCGACACCCGGATACACGCCGGTGTAGCGCACCCGCTCGTAGGTGGGAATGTCGCGCCGCCAGAGTTTCGGGTCGCGTCCGATGAAGTAGTTCACCTTGCCGGGCAGCGCGTCGAGGCCCACCGACTGCGCCTTCGCATTCGCGCCCACGAAGCGGATGCGCAACTGCTCATCGCGCAACCCGACCTCCACATCGGCCGCGCCCACGGCCAGCCGATACCCGTTTCCACGCGCCGTCCAGCGCGTGTTCCCGCTGGTGGCCCGCTCAAAGGAAAGCGGAACCTGAGCCGTCGCCGCAATCGCCGGATGGTGATCGTCGGCGGTTGCTCCCATCAGACTGCTGATGCTTGCAAGAACAATGAATCCGATAGCGCGCATCGTGCCCTCCTGTCGTGTCGAACGGGGCGGGCGGAGTGAAGTACGATGCACAGCGCGCCGGTACTCGGACACACACCATGTCTATATCTTGAAGGGAGAGCATATCACTGAGGCGCACCGGGGTCAAGGAGAATCGCATTCGCGTGTGCGCGGCAAAAATGTGCGGCGCAACAGCGAAGTACCAACGATTTGGCGGAAAGCCAGGGGTTGAGCGTAGCAAATACTCAGACCGGATGGACATGCGGCGACAGCCGCGTACCTCCCGCCCCGCGGACGCGGCACAAGCGAGCTTCAGAATTCCGCTCACTCCTGCAGGATCAGCACCAGCGTGCCGGCGTTCGCTGGCCACGTTTCCACCACGGTCCCCGCGGGCAAGGGAAGC
>JBEKPY010000164.1:0-5899 GCA_049520275.1 Bryobacteraceae bacterium | reverse complement strand
ACGATCGCGCTACGCATGGCCGCATTGCGGTTTCTGTACAAGAAGACCTTGAAGCGGCGGGATCTGGACTTCGACGATCTGCCGTTGCTGAAGAGGCCGAAGAAGCTGCCGGTGGTGCTGAGTCCGGAAGAAGTCGTGCGCCTGATCGAAGCGGCGCCCAACCTGTTATACCGGACCTTGCTGTTGCTGCTTTAGGCAACGGGTTTGCGCCGGTCCGAGGCGGCCCACCTGAAGGTGAGTGACATCGACCGCTCGCTCATGTTGATCCACGTCCAGCAGGGCAAGGGATCGCGCGACCGTAAATTGCCCTTGACCCAGAAGGTGCTCGACGCATTGTGCGAGTACTGGCGGGCGGCGAAGATCAAGCCCCGGGTGTACCTGTTCCCGACCCGCAAGGAACCCACCGAACAGGAGAAACCGATCTCCGACAAAGTGGTGTGGAACGCGTGTCAACTCCTGCAGGATTCGCCATTGCCCGAAGTGTCAGACCAACGCCCGGGAGAAGTGGTTATCCGCACGCCAGCGGGAACTGCTGCCGGCAACCTACTATCATGTGGTCTTCAGCGTGCCCCACCAGTTGGTTCCGCTGCTGTGGCAGAACAAGAAAGTTCTATTCAAGCTCTTGTTCGAGGCCAGCGCCGCAACCTTGTTGGAAGTCGCTGCCGACCCTCGGCACCTCGGGGCGGAGATTGGCTTCTTGAGCGTTTTGCACACCTGGGGCCAGACCTTGCCATGTCACCCGCACGTCCACTGCGTCGTGCCCGGCGGTGGCTTGTCGTGCGACCATCAGCGGTGGATCTCATCCCCTCCGAACTTCTTCCTGCCGGTGAAAGTTCTCAGCCGGGTCTTTCGAGGCAAGTTCCTGGACGGCCTGCGGAACGCCTTTCGCAGCAAGCGGCTCGCCTTCTACGGGTCCTGTCATTGCTGGGAGAACCGCAGGGCATTCTATGCGTTTCTGGACACTCTGGAGGAACACGACTGGGTGGTCTATGCGAAGAAGCCTTTCGGCGGGCCGGAACACGTACTGCACTATCTGGCCCGCTACACCCATCGCGTCGCCATCTCCAATCATCGTCTGGTCGATGTGACCGATACCGACGTGACGTTCCGCTGGAAGGACTATGCGCACCACAGCAAGCGCCGCACCATGACGCTTTCTCACCAGGAGTTCCTGCGGCGCTTCCTCCAGCATGTCCTGCCCCGATCATCGAACGGCTCACCGCGCAGCAACTTCGGGAGGAAGATCCACACCTTGATAGCTCTTAATGCTTGCTCACTCCCGCTCTCCCGGTGTGCCTTCGGCTACGCCTTCCTCGACGTGTGCCTGCATGCCGCAAACCCACGCTTTTCGGCACTCCGACACGCGCTCTCGAACCCGTTGAAACGTGCCTTCCACCATGGGGCTACGCTCATCGCTCGAGAATCTCTTCTGTGCCCGGAGTCGTCGGGAAAAATCGGCATTCAAAACCCATAGCTAGAAGTCTCGTGCGCGCCGCGCCAGCCGCTTCCTTCTTACGACTCTATCCGAAGCGCCCCGGCCTGCGCCTCGCCCTGCTCTTCCACACTTGTACGCCGGGAGCGACCTGTCAACCCCAATTGAAGCTCTTGCAGTATTTTTTTACCGAGCGGGCTTTCTCCGTGAAGTGGAAGCCCGCCTTTCCGTTTTGTAGTGCCCAAGACCGCGAAGTGTTCCCGCCGGAGCCGCCCATCGTAGAATGGTCTGGCCGGAACGGCGCGCAACAGGCAAGGGCGCGCCGGTGTTCGGCGCGGCGCAGCGAACCCTTGCCTGAGAGCACCGTTCTGGCACCCCGCTTCAGTTTCGATGGGCGGCTGCGGTGGGAACACGTTCCTGTTGGTGAGCCTTGAGCTTTCTGCAGGGACAGCAGGGCCGATAACAGCCCAGGAGCTAGCGCGACGATAGATCACACTGATATACGCGGGTCGGAACCGCAGGGACATGATTCGTCGGGAGCTGCCTCGGACTAACGGCGCGGGTTGGGTCCGGAAACCGTTCCGCATAGATTTCACAGAGGGTTCTCCTTTTCGTGGGCCCTCGGCTGTCATCGGCGCTGCTGTCCAGCAAGACTTCACAATGTTACGCTGCCTTTGCCAGTTTGAACTGTGCTTCGGTATGTACGGCGATGGCCCACAGGAAACCCAGGAGTTCACGGGCAAGTGCCTTCACGATCTGGTTCTTGTTCTTGCCGCGAGCTGCTAGCGCGGTGAACCGTCAATGCAGCCGCTGTTGCGCTTTCCAGGCGATCCGCTTGGCCTCCTCGCTGAGAGCCAGCGATTGTTGCCTTCTCAGCAGCCGACCCTGGACATTGGGCCGCCGCTGGTAGGCCCAAGCCGCCTCCACTAGAACTCTGCGCAGATGTGCATTGCCAGTCTTGGTGATCGCGCCGCGTTGAACGCGGTTTCCACTGGAATGTTCCCGCGACACCAGGCCGCTGTAGCCTATCAACTGTCGTGGGTTTTCAAAACGCGCTAAACTCCCCAGTTCACAAACAATGGTTGCGGCCGTCATCTGCGCCACCCCACGCAATGCCTGTAACGCTTCGATCACCGCGCGAATCTCGGGAGCAGCTTGCGCCACGGCCTCGTCGATGGCCTGTTCCAAAATCCCTATCCGTTCCGCTGCGTGTTCGACTTCCTGCAGGTAATGTGCCAGCATGGCTTCCAGCGCAGGCTGCTGGAAACGCACGTGAATCCTGATCCACTCCAGATACTGCTTGCTCCACGCCTTTCCCGCATCCCTGGGACGCATGCCGTGGCGCAGCAGAAACTTTCCCAATCTGTGGCGATGGCGAAGCTGATCTTTCTTGGCCGCTTCACGCGCCCGCACCAGATCGCGTAGAGCTTCGTGCGCGGCATCCGGAACCCACACCGCTGTTAACTCCCCAGCTCGATAACATCGCGCCAACTTTTCTGCATCGCGGCGGTCCGTCTTCACCCGATCCCCGGCCTTGGTCGGCACCAGCGTTGGCGCAATTACTTCACACGCCACGCCCAACTGCGTGAGCTGCCAGTACAGAACATAACCCGTTGGGCCAGCTTCGTAGCAACACTTCACCGTCCCGATTGACCCCAACTTGCCAATCATCTTCCGTACCGATTCCAGCCGGTTTGGAATGATCCCCAAGCTGCGAACTTCCCCACCGGCCTCGGCCACTGCCACCAGAGCAGGCCAAGGGCAAGACGGTGGATCGCCGCGCCGACATCTGGGCTTTCGGCGTGGTGTTGTTTGAGATGCTGAGCGGAAAACAATTGTTCACCGGAGACACGGCCGCCGAGATCATGGCGTCGGCGCTCAAGGAAGCGCCGAACTTCGACCGCCTGCCCGCATCGACGCCGCCGGTGATCCGCCGGCTGATCGAGCGTTGTTTGAACAAAGATCCGAAACAGCGGCTGCGCGACATCGGCGAGGCGAGGATCGTGCTCAACGTTTCGATGGAGGAACCCGCGACTGCGGCGATAACCGGTCCCCCGCGGTCACGGCTCGGTTGGCTGGCGTGGGCCGTGGCGGGCGCGCTTGCACTCGCACTCATCGTCGCCGGTGTTCTGCTCTACCGCGCGACGCGGCCCGCGGAACTCAAACCGCTGGTTCGCCTGGATGTCGATCTGGGCACCGGTGTGTCGCTCGACTCCACAGCCGGAGCCGACACGATCATCTCGCCCGACGCACACGGCTTGTCTACGTGTCGCAGAGAAAATTTTTTACTCGCAGAATGGACCAGACCAAAGCAGTCGAACTGGCGGGTACGGACGTGTGACGCTATTTCCCGACCGGTACTTTGCGTCGCAGTTCGTCGAAGAAGTTTTCGAGGTAGATGACGTGATTCTGCGACTGCTGCGCTTCCGGCGTCTCCACCGGCATCAGCGCGACGACGCGTTTGCCATCCGGCGCAAGATCGTAGACACCGGTACCGACGCTCCCCAGGTCCGGGACCTGTTTGTCGGACCATACGCGTGGCTTGTCCGGCACAAACGAATCGGCCTTCGCCGCGTATGTGGCCGCCATGATCCGGTCGTCGCCGCCCCGGAAGAACAGTTCATTCCCGGTACGGGACCAGAACGGGTTCGTGCCTCCCGCGTTCGATATCTGCCCCACGAATGGCGGAGCTCCCTCGTAAACAAGTCATTAGAAATGTGTTGTCCGGATAGCGCCAGGATGGTCGGGCACCCTTCCATAGACAATGCTAAAGGAAGGACGCACCGCCATTAAGCGACGAACATCGTTCGACAAAACGAATTGAATCTGTGAGTTGGAGATGGCTAAGGCGTTCTTTCGGCAATTACAAGCAACCCTGGCCGAGAAACGCGGAGTCAATGTTGCTCCGTCCGCAATTAGTGTTCGCCGTCGCCGAAATCGTCAGCGGCGGGCCATAAACGGCGTTCTGGAAGTTGAACTGGATTCGGACCGACAAGTCGGTCAGCGTCCGCTGATGCAGCTGGTTCATCTGCAAGCTCAGTTCTGCCTAGGCTCACCGGGCTCGCCGCATGGGCGGCGCGTCGTCAGTCGCATCGAGGAATCGCTCTGCGCGTTTCGCAAGGGCTCCCGCCGGTTCCCGCTCATCGCGTTCCCATCGCGCCAAAGTGGAAGTGGACGACACGCCATGCACGTGACAGGCTTATGATCGAGCGCTCAAAGTCACAACAGCAACACGCCGACTGTACGTCCATCTGGGTTGCCGGAGCCTGGCCCGTTTATCGGTCCCGATCTGGGGAACTTCCCCAACCGGACTTCTTGCCCGCCCGGGCAGGTCGCTTCTTGCAGATGGGGTTTCAACCACACCGACCAGAGCGGCGGCCGCTACCTCTTCGTGAGCAGCGCCGCCAGATACCGGAGTTCGGGCTCCACGTCCGCAGGATCAGCCACCGTGTCTGCGATTTCCTGGCGAACGAGTTCGCGATAGCGCTTGCGAAGCCGGTGAATGGCCACCTTGATCGCTCCCTCTGAGGTGTTCATCTGGCGTGCCAGCGCGGCATACGGCGAGTCGGACTGCCCGAGAAGGAACAGCTTCAACTGGTCGAAATGCTCCGGGCGGCCGTGATCCACGAACTCATTCCGCAATCTCTCAACTACTCGGTCGAGCATGGAAAGCGCCCAACGCCGTTCGAAGATCCGCTCCGGCGTCTCATCGTGCGCAGGCTCGCGTTGGTACCGCTCTTCGCCTGACGAGACATCAAGCGGAACAAGCATGCCGCCGCCACGTTTGCGCGCGCCACGGCGGTCTTCCTCGTCCGCCACAAAGAATTTCAAGGAAGTCAAAATAAAGTACCGGAATCGGCCCTTTTCCGGGTCGGCGCGATCGAGATATCGCCCTTCCAGCACGCGCATGAAGAATTCCTGCATGAGATCCTGCGCCTGATCTGTCGGATAACCGCGCCGTCTCAGATAGGCGTACAACGGATACCAGTAGTTCTCACATAGGGAAACCAGAGCGGACCGAGCTTCCTTTCCATGTGCATCGCCGGCGGCAACCACCAGGGTCCACCGCGTCGTCGGAAATCGGGATGATCCGCGCAGCGTGTGCATGGTCGGGGTGTTCGTCATGATTTTAGCTTCATGAGGGTTCCGTTAAATAGAATAAGGAAATGCCGAGCGCAAAGTTACACGCAATTAGAGTTGTTTGGCGGATTCAGCCTTGGCTTCCTGCACAACCGGAATGTCGGGATCGGCATCCTTCCAGAGAGCGATGAGATCCTTGTAGACGGCCGCTGATTTCGCGCGATCTCCGGAGGCGGACAATGCTCTGGCCAGTTGGAGACGCGCCATTGGTCCGATCGGATCGTTCAGCATGATCCCCGGATGATCAAGAATTTTTTGAAACTCAGCCGCTGCCTCGCGATGGCGGCCCATTCGGGAGTAAGCGAGGCCACGCACATAGACCGGATA
>JBEKPY010000163.1:0-4678 GCA_049520275.1 Bryobacteraceae bacterium | reverse complement strand
GCCGCGTTTCCACGCGGCGCCAAGCCGGCTTGAAAGCCGGCTGCGGGCAGGATTGCCCGCCCCACAAACTCAGAGAATCAACCACTTGCCAGACAGGCTCAAAAGTTAAGTGCCATTGGGCGCCCAGCCTGCGGCGGCCTTGACCAGGGGCGAAGCCGCGGCGGTCTCCTTGTCGTCGGATAAGGTCGGCAATGACCCTTCGCTTGTGGCCAAGGCCGCCTTGCTTTTGGGTTGCGGCGTCGCTGCTCTGTTGAGCGCGCCAGCGTGCGCAGAAGAGCGGGGCTGAGAGCCCCGCCGCAGGCTGAGAGCCTGCCCCACTTCCGCGATGCCATTTCCAACGTCCGGTCGTGCTCATCGCAGCTTCAACGTGGTGAGCGCAAACAGCGCCATCACCAGCCCCGCAATCCAGAACCGCACGATGATCTTCGACTCCGCCCAGCCCAGAGCCTCGAAATGATGGTGGATCGGCGCCATCTTGAAAATCCGTTTCTTCCGCGTCTTGTAGCTGCCCACCTGCAGGATCACCGACAGTGCTTCCATCACGAAGACGCCGCCGATAAAGGGAAGCAGCAGCTCCTGCTTGATGAGAATCGCCACCACGCCCATGCTGGCGCCCAGGGCGAGGGAACCGACGTCGCCCATGAAAATCTCCGCCGGATGCGCGTTGTACCAGAGGAAGCCGATGGAGGCGCCGGTCAGCGCGCCGCAGAAGATGGTCAGCTCCGCCGCGCCCGACAGCCTGGCCAGCCCCAGATACTCGGCGAATCGCGCGTGACCGGTGACGTAGGCCAGAACGGTCATCGCGCCGGCGGCGATAATCATCAGCCCGATGGCCAGCCCGTCCAGCCCGTCGGTGAGGTTGACCGCATTGGTGGAGCCCACCAGAATCAGGGTCATGAACGTGTAGAACAGAATGAACGACAGCGGATAGGTGATGGGGTTGCCGGCCAGACTATGAATCAGCAGATCGGGCTTGAAGTTCTTGGCGAAGGGAACGTTCAGCGTGGTGGAGTAGAGATTGCGCGCGTGCAGCCCCAGCAGGATGAAGCCGATGAGCAGGGCCGCCACAACCTGCCAGGCCAGTTTCTGGCGCGCGGTGAGGCCGAGGTTGCGCATCCGCTTCAGCTTGGTGTAATCGTCCCAGAAACCGATGGCGCCGAAGGAAACGAGGCCGAGCAGCGCGATCCACACGTAGGGATTGGTCAGATTCGCCCACAGCAGCGTGGGCACGAAAATGGAGATCACAATCAGCAGGCCGCCCATGGTGGGCGTTCCCGCCTTGGCCAGGTGCGAGCGCGGGCCGTCTTCGCGGATGTGCTGGCCGATCTGCAGATCGCGCAATTTGCGAATCAGGAACGGCCCCAGGCCGATGCAGAGAAACAGCGCCGTCAGGCTGGCGAATGCCGTGCGCACGGTGGCGTACTGGAACACGCGAAACGGCGAGAAGGAGTGAAACAGTTTCTCGTAAAAAAGCCAGTAGAGCATGGGGTTTACGCCACGAACCTTTCGAGGGCCTTCTCGACGCGGGTGCCGCGCGAGCCTTTGAACAACACGGCGTCGCCTTCGCGGGCGATGCCGCGCAAGTGCTCGCCTGCGCTCTCGGGAGTATCAAAAAAGTACGCGGCGGCCTCAGCGAGGCCCGCTTTCACGGCTGCGTCCACCATGGACCGGGCAGCGCCGCGTATACCAACAAGCACAGACATCCCGCTTTCCGCGGCATAGCGGCCTACTTCGCGGTGCAGGATCTCGGACCAGCGTCCAAGCTCGAGCATCTCCCCGAGCACGGCGACGCGGCGTTGAGCCGGCGTATCGCGCAGCACGTCGATCATAGCCCGTGCGGCGTCGGGGTTAGAGTTGTAGCAATCGTTAAGAATCAGCATACCGCGATGCATGGACCTTTCGCCACGCATCCGCCCCGGCTTCAACCGGGCCACCGCGTCTACCAGGTCCGCGGGGGCGATTCCGTACGCGCGCGCTACCGCTATGCCCGCCAGAATGTTGAGCACGCCATGCCGGCCGCTGAGTTCCGTCTGGAAGCGCGTGCCCTCCACGCGGAAGCGCGTGCCCGCTTCCGTGAAGGCGACCTCTTCGGCGCGCACCTCGGCGGGATTGTCGATGCCGAACGTGATGGTTCCGCCGGCGTGCGTGAAGCGCGCCACGCGGGTATCGTCGGCGTTGAGCACGGCGATGCCGCCGGCCGGCAATGCCTCCACCAGTTCCCGCTTGGCCCGCGCCACGCCTTCGATTCCGTCTTCGAAATTTTCCACGTGCGCGTAGCCGATGTTGGTCACCACGGCGATGCGCGGGCGCGCCATGCTCGCCAGATCGCGAATTTCCCCGGCGTGGTTCATGCCGATCTCGATGACCCCGACGCGCGCCTCCTCCGGCAGCCGCAACAGCGAAAGCGGCACGCCAATGTGGTTGTTGAAATTGCCGGTGGTGCGGCCGACTTGCAGCCGGGTAGAGAGCAGGTCGGCGATCACCTCTTTGGTGGAAGTCTTTCCGGCGCTGCCGGTGATGGCCACAATGTCGCCGCCCCAGACGTCGCGTGCCCAAACGGCGAGTTGTTGCAGGGCCGCGAGCGCATCGGGGACGAGCAGAACCGCTCCATCACGGTCGAGGCTCGGTTCCGGCCGTTCGGTTACCGCCGCAACGGCGCCGCGCGCAAAAGCCTCCGCCACAAACGCGCCGCCATCGAAATTGGGCCCTTGCAGCGCGAAGAACAGATCGCCCGGCTCGAGCGTGCGCGTGTCCGTGCTCCAGCCGGTGACCGCTGAATTCGGTGACGGGCACCGAATTTCCGCACCTTGCCGCGGAATTTCGGTGCCCGTCACCGAATTCAGCCCCAGCGCCGCCGCGATCTGTCTCAGTGGGAACCGCATCCCATCTCCCGCAGTACGGCCCGCGCCACTTCGCGATCGTCGAAATGTACGGTTTTCGAGCCCATAACCTGATACGTTTCGTGTCCCTTTCCCGCAAGAACCACCACGTCGCCGGGCCGGGCCTCCTGCAGCGCCAGGCGAATCGCTTTCCCGCGATCCGGCTCCACGGCGTGCGGCGTGTCGAAGCGGCCGAGACCCACCAGCGCGTCGTTGATGATGTCCAGCGGATCTTCCGAACGCGGATTGTCGGAAGTCAGCACGACGAAATCGCTCAACTCGCCCGCGGCCATGCCCATCAGCGGGCGCTTGCTGCGGTCGCGATCGCCGCCGCAGCCGAACAGAGTAATGACGCGTTTGGGGGCCAGCTCGCGCGCCACGGAAATGACGTTTCGCAGCGCGTCGTCGGTGTGGGCATAATCCACCACCACCAGAAACTGCTGGCCCTCGCGAATCCGCTCGAACCGGCCGGGCACCGCTGCGCATTCGGCCACGCCGCGCGCGATGGCCTCGGGCGTCAAACCGTAGCTGAGGCCGGCCGAAACCGCCGCCAGAACGTTGTAGACGTTCATGCGGCCCACCAGCGGCGAGTGAACCGGGAAGGACCCGCTCTCGGAATCGACGGTGAACCGCACCCCCTCGAAGTTCATCTTCACATCGCGCGCCCGAACCATCGCGCCCGCTTCCAGGCCGTACCAGAGCACGCGCGTCTCCCTCGCCGCGTCGATCTTCCGGCCCCAGGCGTCGTCGTGGTTGATGGCCGCCCACTTCGGCGCAACGCCGCTGGCGGGCCGAAACAGCAGGCTCTTGGCGGCGAAGTAGTTCTCCATGGTCAGGTGAAAATCGAGGTGGTCCCGGGTGAGGTTGGTGAAAACCGCCGTGTGGAACGCCATGCCATGCACGCGGCCAACCGCCAGCGCGTGCGACGACACTTCCATTGTGACATGCGTGCCGCCGGCCTCCTCCAACTCGTGAAACAGACGATAGAGGTCCAGCGACTCGGGCGTAGTATTCACGGCCGGCAGCCGTTTCGCGCCGAGGCGGTATTCGATGGTCCCCACCAGCGCGGTGGTTCGGCCGGCTGACCGCAGCATCTCATCGACGATGAACGCCGTGGTGGTCTTGCCATTGGTGCCGGTGATGCCGGTGAGGGCCAGCCGCCGGTCCGGCGAGCCATAGAAATTGCGTGCCGCCTGGGCGAGAGCCGCGCGCCCGTGCTCCACCTGGATCCACGGCGCGTTCCATCCCTCCGGCGCCGCCAGTTCGCTGACCACCGCGAGGGCGCCGCGCTGGAGTGCCGAAGCGGCGAACCGGCGGCCGTCCACCTTCGCGCCTGGAAATGCGAAGAACACGAACGCGGGCTCGATGCGGCGGGAGTCGTAGTCCAGACCGGCGATTTCGGAGGCGGCGAGCGCGCTCGGGATCGGCGCCAGGGGGTGGATGCCGGAGAGCAGTTGTTCCAGCGTCATGTGTGGCTAATTCCGTCTGCTGGCTGCCGACAAGCGCCGATTTGTCGTCGCCAGCGACAACCTGGATTCCCCCTTGGACACGCGGCGGCAGCCGCGTTTTTGCAGGGTCTGGCGAATACGCGGCTGCCGCCGCGTGTTGGACATGGCCGAGGCGGCCACGGAACCGGATGAAAACGGCTGGCGGGGCTGAGAACCCCGCGCAGGCCGAGGGCCCAATGGCACTTAACTTTTGAGCCTGTCTGGCAAGTGGTTGATTCTCTGAGTTTGTGGGGCGGGCAATCCTGCCCGCAGCCGGCTTTCAAGCCGGCCTGGCGCCGCGTGGAAACGCGG
>JBEKPY010000162.1:0-4962 GCA_049520275.1 Bryobacteraceae bacterium | reverse complement strand
CACCGCAGGGGCAATCCCGCCGAGCCCCGGAGTAGTCGGACCGGTCTGCGTTCAGATGAGCTTCCAGGGCGCGCGCGGCCAGGCGCAGGGCGCAACTTCTGGCGGCGGTTTCCCAGGCTTCGAAATCGATCTCTCGGGTGGAAGAAGCCCCGATCAGATGCTCGATTTCCTGCCGGACTTCCGCCTGGAAGCTGGCCTGGAGCCCCCTTTTTTGACCGCCTCCGCAGTGTCGGTAGATGCGCCTTCCACTTCCTCGTCGGCCCACTGTTCGCAGGCTGACCAGGCGCGATTGCGTGCGGCCCTGTACCGCTCGCGTCAGGCTGAAGTAGGGACCATGGCGGGCCTTGGGGTCGCTGGCACACGGGCAACCGGGCTTACTGCACTTGACGAAGCGTTCGGAAAGGGAACCGCGGCGCATGGGTTTGGGCTGAGCCAGGCGCTCCGCCAGTTGGATGGCTGCATGAGAAGGAGTGGTGGAGTCTGGCATATCTCATCTTACGGCGTCAATAGCCGTAAGACAAGACAAAAGAAAAGGACGCCACGCCGCGCCTGCAACTTTGGTGTCGTGCACCCCGCTGGTTGTTTGTCCGTGCGAAACGTTGTACTCTGTTCGCACGGAGGGAGATTGCCTTGCTTCGCAGGACTCTCCTTAAACTGACCGGCCTTGGACTCGCCCGGCGCCTCGCATTTGCCCGCAGTGGCGACACCTCCCGGCCTCTCGCAAAACTCGTACTGGTCACCACCGGTGGCATCCGCCGGCAGGAGAGCTTCTCGGAAGAGGGCGTTCACAACATCCCGCATCTCGCGGGAGACCTTATCGGCCACTCCATCTTCTACCCGTACGCGTGGAACGAGGGCGCCACCTCGCACTTCAACACCATCAGCAGCATCCTCACCGGCGTCTGGCAGCATGTGGACGACTGGGGGAGAGACCGCCCCGCCGATCCCACGCTGTTGCAATACCTGCAGGCGCAACGAAAAGTGGAACCATCGCAAACCTGGGTGGTGACCAGCAACAAGGCGCTCACCGCCAATGTCGGCGTGGGGGCGAATGTCATCCTGTCCAAGCAGTTGCTGGTGGAGTCGGTGGAGCGGATCATCATGGGCAGCAGCTCGCACCACAAGCTGGAACGCGAGATGCTCCTGCAGGAACTCACCGCCGTCATGCAGGACGATTACGAACGCATTGGCTGGAGCATACCTTCGCCGTCCGCGATCATGGACCCTGAGTTGAAGAAGGTGTTTCTCGCCGCGCTGGCGGAGTTCATCAACGGGCCGGACAGCCCCACCAGCGGCGACGAGCTGACCTGGTTCGTTGCCACTGAGGTGCTGCGCCGCGTATCGCCCGCCATTCTGGTCATGAACTTCTCCGATGTCGAGGTGGCGCATTCGGGCACGTATTCCCTGCACCTGTCCGGCATCCGCCGCAATGACGCTCTGGTCTACCGGCTGTGGAACTTTTTGCAGACTTTGCCGGACTATCGCGACAACGTCACCATGGTGGTGATGCCGGAGTTCGGGCGCGATCCGGACGGCGCCACCACCAACGGCTTTTTCAACCATCGCAGCAACACCAGCTCGAACCGGATGACGTGGGCGATGATCCTCGGCGCGGCCGTCCGCAAGCCCTCCATTATCCAGCGGGAGGTGCGCCAGATCGATTTCGCTCCCTCGCTGGGCGCCCTGTTTGGCGTGGACTGCTCGCACGCCGCCGGACGGGTTCTGAAGGAGTTCGAGGGCTGAAATGGCGGAACCGGTCAGTCCCGCTCTGCTTGCCAGGTTGCCACGGACGTTCGCGCCGGCACTTAACGAGCAGCTCCGCAGTTGGGATCTCCTGTTCCCCGCCGAGAGACGCGCCATCACGTCGCAGATGGACTGGCTGGGGCGGCTGCCGGAGGCCGAATTCCGCACGCTGTTCGAGCCCATCACGGAGCTGGAAAAGCGCATGGACCTGCCGCCATGGAAGCCGAACACCGACCGCTTGCTGGTCAGCGATACGGGCATTCTGGTCCGCTCGCCGTACTATCAGCAGTGGCGCGCCGAGGTGGAGAAGGTGTTCGCGAAGATCGACGCCGCGCGGCAGGCCGGAGGCGGGTCGAAACAGGCCAACAAACTGATTGTGTGCGCGATGCCGGCGGGGGTACCGTCCGGCTCGCTCTGGAAGACGCTCGAAGCCCAGGGGAAGTGGATCCCGGTGGAGTCGCCGTTCGCCGATGTTCTCCCGATGCTGTTCCGTAGCGTGGCCAAACGCGACGAGGCGCCGGAAATCGAGCCGGTGGAACGAACCTGGGCATTCGAGTACGATGCGCAACTGTCGGCGATCCACGTCAATGCGCCGGTGGCCGGCTTCTCGTTCGAGGAACTGGGGCCGGTGCGGCGCGAGTTTCTGGTGCGTCTCAATTCCATGAACCGGGACCTGCGGACGCTCGATCGCACCTATGACGATCTGCGACGCCTGGATCTCAGTCGGCTGCTGGCGCAACGCTACAGCACCGGCATTCGCGAGTTCGTGCGCAATCTTTTCCTGAGCGGCAATGGCGCACTGCTGTTCGGCAACTCCTTCGTCCAGTGGGGCGCGTCCGAAGCGTTCCGGCGCGCGGCGCCTCAGGCCATGTTCTGCCGTTTCGGGATCCGTCCGAAGCTGAAGCCTTTCAGCAGCGTGGTGCTCTTCGAAGATCAGAACCGGGCGAACCCGGTGCCGGACCAACCGGACCCCGAGGGGTCGTTCGTGGACGCGCGCCTGCTGGTGGAATATGTTTACCTGGCGGCGCTGCGCGGACCGGAGTATGCCGACCGGACGCTTTTCCTGATGGCCGTGCCCGAGCAGAAACGCGTTCTGGCACTCGGTCCCGCCGCGGCCATGGCTTCGCTCGCTGGTGGCGGCCGGCCGGTTCGTGCCCCGGAACTGGTGTCCGCCGCCCTCACGTGGCTGGCCGCGAAGACGCAGGCCTGAGGTGGCCGGGGGCGGCGATTTCTCACCGGCGCAACCGGCCGGAAAGAGCAGGCGGGGCTGAGAGCCCCGCGCAGGCTGAATGCCTGGCCGAGGGCCCAATGCCACTTAACTTTCCTGTTACTGAACGCCTGCACGGAGTTGTGGGGCAGGATTGTATCCTGCGCGCGGGTTTGTACGCGCATGGCGCCGATTAGAAATCGGCGCGCAGGTTGCAAACCTGCCCCACATCCCGAACTGGCACTTTCCCACGTCTCCGGTGAAAAGTTAAGTGGCATTGGGCTGAGAGCCTGCCCCACTTCAAATGCGCTACGGGCGTTACTTGCCGGTCATCTGGCGGATGAACGCCACCTCGTCATCGCGATAGGGCTGGCCGTCGGGGCGGAAGATCTCGTGATGCCATACCGCCGGCTGACGGTCCGTGTACGGCCTCTGCCACGAATCCCAGGGCAGGTTCGTCTGCGTCGTGCCCGCGACCAGCCCCCAGTTGATGGCGGCCACGCGGTGCTTCTTCGCAACCGGGAGAATCGCCTGGAATGTGCTGCCGTTCCCGCGCGCCATATACTCCGTGCACAGGATCGGCCGCCCGTACCGCTCCAGCCACTGCACGTGCTTCTCGAAGTCCTTTCCCCCAGTGCCTTGTGCGAATGGCTCGGCCAACGCGCGCCGGGCGACCCTCCGCAGCGCCGCCGATGCCCTGCGCGAAAAGCGCGGAAAGCGCGGAAAGCTCGATAAGAGGAGCGCTCGCGAAAGAGTGAAGTTCTCGTTTGGACCGGTAACACGGTAACGGTAACAGCCCTTGCTTCTCAACCAGTTGAGTGTTGCCGCGTTACCCAAAGGAAGGCCGGAGATAAATGTCGCGCGGCGCGCATGGACATTGAGCGCTGGGGAGGTTCTGGCGTAGAATCATAGGCAGAGGCTCGGTTCGCCAGGCCAGCGCAAAGCGCACCCTCCGAAAGGCACCTCCACTTTGACCTATCGGAAGGTGAGGCATGCTTGCGCAGGAATCGGCGGCCAGGGCGACCCCGCAAATTCAGATCTGGCCCATTGACCGGCTGGTCTTCTACGTCCGCAACCCGCGGAAGAACGACGCGGCCGTGGACCGCATGTGCGCCTCCATCCGCGAGTTCGGCTTCAAGATTTGCGGCTGAAAGCCGCTCGCAAGTTGGGATCGTGGCCCGCTGGCGACACGACCAGCATCCCCGTGATCCTGTGCGACGAGTGGACCGAGGCTCAGGTGAAGGCCTTCCGGCTCATGGTGAACCGATCGGTGACGTGGGCTGCCTGGGACGAAGAACTGCTCGCCTTGGAATTGCAGGAGCTGAACGAGGCGGATTTCGATCTCAGCCTGACGGGCTTCGACCCGAAGGAAATCGACGATCTGCTGCTCGAACCGGACGACGATGACCGGGCGAATACCGCGCCGCCGCTGCCGGAGAATCCGGTGTCCCGGCTCGATGACCTATGGATCTGTGGACCGCACCGGGTACTCGTGGCCGACGCCACCAGGCCGGAGGCGGTGTCGCGCCTGCTTGGGAGCGCAAGCCGGCGCTGATGGTCACCGACCCCCCGTACGGAATTTCGCTGGATTCCGAGTGGCGCGACCGCGCCGGCCTGAACGGTTGCGGGCCCGCGGAGGCCAGTTACATGAAGCACCGAACCGAGGGCCACACGAAAACCACAATCTCGGGAGACACACGGGCCGACTGGTCCGAAGCGTTCGAGCTGGTGCCCAGCTTGCAGGTCGTGTAGACCGGGCACGGTCCCAGTATAGGCGAAGAAAATACGAATGAGATTTTTGCCCGGCAAAGCTGGCTGGACCGAGGGCATCACGGTCGTCTTCACGTGACGGCGGATCGACCATCACGAGCAACTTCCCGCGGTTCGATACCCTCTCCCAGGCCCGTGAACCGCGAATGCCGGAGGTGGCCGTCCGGCGTCCACTCGACGAACTCGAACTGTCCTATCAGCGCGGGCTTCAGCCACCGGCATCCCACAGCCCATCGCTGCGG
>JBEKPY010000161.1:0-4846 GCA_049520275.1 Bryobacteraceae bacterium | reverse complement strand
TCGGGTGCGGCAGTTTCCACAGTGCTGAAGATCATGCTGGACCAGAACGCGCCCGCGTCCACGCGGCTTCGAGCTGCCGACATGGCTCTGGCGCACGGGGCCAAAGCCATCGAGATCGAGGACATCGAGGCGCGCGTTTCGGACCTGGAGCGCGCGGCCGAACGGGCAGAGTCTTCGCGGAGGTGACCGATGTATGCTCGCATGTCGTCCCGCCTGAAACGACTTGAAGCACAGCCGGGGTTGCGCCCGCATTGCGCGCTCCGGTGGGGCGTGCTCAAGCGACTCCCGGAGGATTACGTGGGCGAGCGCCATGTAGGGGTCCTTGTTGCCGAAGTGGACCTCACGGCCGCCGCCGGTCTCCTCGCGCCGCGCTGCAAGTACTGGGGCTCCGACGATTGTCCGACAGCCGCACGCGCGCTCTTGTGACTACCGATATTATCGATAATTCTGGTTTCTTGATTGTGGCGTAGTCGAGTGGTATACTCGCGCATTCGGAAACTCGAAAATAGTGTGTGTCCGAGTATCGGCGCGCCGTGTATCGCGTTTCACCGCGCCCACCCGGTTCGACGCGACAAGGGGGCACGATGCGCATTATCGGATTCATTCTCCTTGCAGGCATCAGCAATCTGATGGGTGCAACCGCCGAGGATCGCCGTCCGGCGATGGTGGCGACAGCTCAGGTTCCGCTCTCGTTCGAGCGAGCCACCAGCGGCAACACGCGCTGGACGGCGCGCGGAAACGGGTATCGGCTGGCGGTGGGCGCGGCCGATGTCGAGGTCGGGTTGCGCGACGAACAGTTGCGCATCCTGTTCGTGGGCGCCAATGCGAAGGCGCCGTCGGAGGGCCTGAACGCGCTGGCTGGCAAGGTGAACTACTTCGTCGGGAACGATCCGAAGCGCTGGCTGCGCGATATTCCCACCTACGGGCGGGTACGCTACAGCGGCGTGTATCCGGGCGTCGACATGGTCTGGTACGGCAAGCAGGGGCGGCTGGAATACGACCTGGGGCTGCAGCCGGGCGCCGACGCGAGCCGGATCGCGATGCGCTTCGAGGGCGCGCGGAAAATGGCGGTGGAAGCGAGCGGGGACCTGCGCGTGGAAATGGCGGGTGGTTCGTTGTCGTTGAAGCTGCCGGAAGTGTACCAGGAAGGGAGCGGCGGGCGGAAGCGCATCGGCAGCCGGTACGAGCTGCGGGCGGGAAATGAAGTCGGCTTCCACCTGGGGGCGTACGACAAATCGCGCCCGCTGGTGATCGACCCGACTCTGGTCTACGGGTCGTACCTCGGAAGTGCCTTTTCCATCAACGCGATGACCACCGACATTCTTGGCAACGTCTACGTGGGCGGGTACGCAGGAGCAGGCCTGGCAACGGTGAATGCTTTTCAGCCCGGCATGATGGGGGGCTCGGATGCGTTCGTGATGAAGTTCGATCCGACCGGTACGACCGTGCTCTATTCCACGTATATCGGCGGTTCGTCATTCGACGAAATAACATCCGTCGCTGTCGACTCCTCGGGCGAGCTGGTCGCCACTGGCACTACAGATTCGAAGGATTTCCCGCTGGTCAACGCGGCCTGGTCGACGTTCGACACGTCTTCGAACCAGAACGCTATCGTGCTTAGGCTGAGTGCCGATGGAAGCACGTTGGTCTACTCCACTTATCTGTCGAGCAGGTTCGGCGCCACCGTCGCCCTGGATGGATCGGGCAGTGCATATGTTGCCGGCGATACCGATGCGTCGGCTGTTGCGACTTCCGGCGCCTGGCAGACCGTATATGGGGGCGGTTTCCAGGACGCCTTTGTCGCCAAACTCGGCCCGGCGGGCGCGCTGGTATACCTCACGTTCCTCGGGGGATCGGGCTACGACGAGGGAACGCAGATCACCGTTGACTCGCTCGGCAATGCATACGTAACGGGTTACACCGATTCCGTTTCGTTTCCGAACAGTCCGCCGGGAGTGCACACCACCAACAGCGGCGGCCAGGACGTCTTCATTGCCAAAGTGTCGTCGGACGGCTCATCCGTACCGTGGCTTACCTTCCTCGGCGGAACGGGAGACGACGAAACAAGCTACTCCGGCACCCTGGTGCGCGACAGTTCCAGCGGCATTCTGTACGTCGCCGGTTCGACAACCTCGGCGGATCTTCCTACCACCGCGGGCGTACTTCAGCCCTCTCCGAACGGCCCCGCACAAGGTTTCGTCGCGTCCGTGAACCCTGACGGCATGTCGTTTGGTTTTGTGACTTATCTGGGCGGCAGGAAAGAGGACTCGATCAACGCCATTACGGAGACGCCCTCCGGCCAGCTCGTGGTGGCGGGTTCATCGTCATCATATGATCTTGCCTCGGTTAGCGCAATTCAACCCGCATTTGTGGGAAATGGCATTTCATTGTTTGAAAGCGCCAACTCCGGCGGCAGTTGGACGGCTTCCGATTCCGGCTTGCCTGCGTCGGTGCTCGCATTGGCGGGCGACCCGTCCAGCGCCACCACGATCCTCGCTCTTTCCCCCTGGCCGCTCAGCGTCTTCCGAACAACGAACGGCGGCGCTTCGTGGCTTGCGGAACCGCTCAGCGGCCACATGTGGAGTTGGCTGGGCTCGCCAGCGTTCTCGTTCTTCCGGAGCCCGGCTAACCCATCGGTCGTGTACGTTTATTTCCCGTTCAGTGAGGGTCCCCCTCCGGACACCCTTGTGTTTCGCTCCGTCGACGACGGCGCAACCTGGACAGGCCTCACGAATCCGGACAGCTCCGAGTGGATGGACGGGGTGGCGTTCAGCGCCACGGATGCCAACACACTGGTTGAAGTATTCGAAAACGGATCTGTTTACCAGTCCACCGATGGCGGTTTGACTTTCAACCCTCTTCCATCGTTGACGTCATATCCCTGCGAGGTTTCGTGGGAAGGCCCGCTGGCAAGCAGTCCGGACGGCTCTTTCTATCTCGGCACGTACAGCGGGATCTGCAAGAGCACGGACAACGGCTCCACGTGGTCGCTGCTCGCGGGCAGCAGCGCCATTGGGAACCCGGCGGCTGTCGCGGTCAGCGCCAATACGCCTTCCGTGTTGTACGCCATGAACCAGAGTGGCGCGGTGTACAGCAGCCCCGACGGCGGAGTCACGTGGAACCCTGGAACCTCGCCTGGCGGAAGCGTTAACAAGCTCGTCGTCGCCGCCTCGAATCCACAGGTCGTTTACGCTGCCGGAAGCGGAGGCGTCTTCGTTTCCACGAATGGCGGCGGCACATGGTCGCCCGCGGCGAATCTCCCATTCTCGGTCAGCGCCATCGCCGTGAGCCCTCTCAATCCTGCCGTCGTCTACGCCGGCGGCAGCACGGCATCCGACGGTTTTGTGGCGAAGCTCAGCGCCGATGGCAAGAACCTGCTCTGGTCGACGTTCTACACGGGCAGTAATGGCAGCTATCCGGACAGCGTCGCCTCCGTCGCCTCGGGCGACGTGTGGATCGCAGGCGGGACTAGTTCGGCCGACCTGCCTGTCACGGCAAACGCTTATAGCGCTCACAGCGCGAACGGAGCGAGTTTTCTTGCGCGGATTTCCGACGCCACGGCATCCTGCTCGTATTATCTGAACCCGCCGTCATGGATCTCCTATGGCGCCGAAACTCTGGGCTTTGCGGTGACGTCCCCGAGCGGTTGCGCCTGGACGGCGTCGCCGTCCGATAGCAGTTGGATCACGATTCAAACCGGCGCGGCGGGAACGGCCTCCGGTACCGTATCCGCCGCTCTGACTGCCAATAGCACGAGTTCCACGCGCACCGGCAACATCAATGTCGGCGGCCAGGCTTTCGGTATCACGCAGGCCGCCTCGAGTTGCGCGTATCAGTTGGACAACACCACCGTCAACCTGCCTGCCGCGGGCGGGAACTTCGTGGTTCACCTCACTGCCGGCCCAGGTTGTCCCTGGAGCGTGATCCCGCAGGACAGCTTCGTCTCCGTGGTTTCCGGCGGATCGGGCACCGGAAATGGCACAATCACGTTATCAATTCCGCCAAATGCCGGCGTTCAGTTCGTGAGTACGCAGGTCAGGATAGCTACCCAGACACTGGAAATCAGTGAGGCGGACGCCTGCACCTTTGTGGTTTCACCGCTGACGATCGGGATGGAGGCGGCTTCCGGGTCGATCAACGTGACCACGAACTTCGACGGATGCCCCATCTACGCCTCGGTCGGTTACCTTGACTGGCTCACTATCACGAACCCGCGCACGCCCGGCTCCGGAACGCTTGGCTACACGGTGACGGCGAACAACACGGGTGCCCCGCGCACGGCGCAGCTAACCATCGACAACCGGCAGTTCACCCTGACCCAGACTTCTACCATCCTGAACCAGACCATCACCTTCGGTGTACTGGCGAACCGGACCTATGGGACTGCCCCGTTCGCGGTGAGCGCGACGGCTTCCTCCGGCTTGCCGGTGAGCTTCAATTCGCAAACCACGTCCGTCTGCACGGTCTCCGGTTCACAGGTGACCCTGGTTGCCGTAGGAATATGCACCATCCAGGCGACACAGGCCGGCAACGCGGGTTACGCGCCGGCTTGGCCGGTCAACCAGACCTTCCACGTAGTAGCGCAGCCCGTGGCTCCGGCGGTGGTCTCGGTGACGCCGAACACAGGAGCGGCCGCAAGCCAGATCTTCACGTTCCAGTATTCCAGCGTGAACAGCTACGGATACCTGAACACGGTGTACATGCTGTTCAACGGGGCGCTGAGCTCG
Source organism: Bryobacteraceae bacterium (assembly GCA_049520275.1). GTDB lineage: Bacteria > Acidobacteriota > Terriglobia > Bryobacterales > Bryobacteraceae > CAWACP01. The sequence goes on along the minus strand of JBEKPY010000161.1, from coordinate 119 downwards.
GCCAACGGCTGCAAGCTGGAGTACCTGCAGAGCAAGAACGCGCTGTATCTTTACACCGACGCGGGCAGCGCGATGACGGGGCCGGTGACGCCGGGGGTGGCCGGGACGCTGAGCAACAG
>JBEKPY010000160.1:0-5015 GCA_049520275.1 Bryobacteraceae bacterium | reverse complement strand
GCTTTCCTGTTCGAACACTTCGGACTCACGCCGGAGGGCATCCGCAAGGCCGCGGTGCAGTTGGTGGAGGAGAGTGTTTGTGGCGCGCGCGAAGCTCATCTTGGCAATTGACCAGGGCACCACGAACACCAAGGTCCTGCTGGTGGACCGCGGCGGAGCGATTCGGGCGAGAGCGTCGCGCCCGCTGGCGATCGCCTTTCCCGAGCCGGGCTGGGTGGAGCAGGATGCGCGAGCTCTTTGGACTTCGGTCATCGCGGCGGTGGACGACTGCCTGACGCAGGCCGGCAATGCGGAGATCGCGGCGGTGGGCATCGCGAACCAGCGGGAATCGGTGGTGGTCTGGGACCGCCGTACCGGAGATGCGGCGGGGCCGTGCGTGATCTGGCAATGCCGGCGCACGGTTCGGTTCTGTGAAGAACTGCGGCAGCGGGGCTTGGAACCCTCCATCCGGGCGCGCTCGGGGCTGCCGGTGGATCCGCTGTTCTCCGGCTCGAAGGCACGGTGGCTGCTGGCGAATATCCGGGATGGAGAGGCGCGCGCATCGGCCGGCGAGCTGTGCATCGGCACGGTAGATAGCTGGCTGCTCTGGAACCTGACCGGCGGCGCGGTGCATGCCACCGATGCGAGCAACGCCTCCCGAACGCAACTGCTGAACCTGCGGCAGTGCCGGTGGGACGAGGAGTTGCTGAAGGTCTTCGGGATTCCCGAAGCCTGCCTGCCGGAGGTTCGTGCGTCGAGCGGCATCTTCGGGTTGACGGCAGGCAGCGGAAAACTGCCGGCTGGAGTGCCGGTGGCAAGCCTGATCGGAGACTCCCACGCGGCGCTGTTCGGGCACGCGGCTTTTGCGCCCGGCGCCGTGAAGGCCACCTATGGCACAGGTTCTTCGCTGATGACTCTTGTCGATGCGCCGATCGCTTCCGGTCACGGTCTTTCGACCACCATCGCGTGGGCCGGATCAGGGCAGGTGCGGTACGCGCTAGAGGGAAACATCACCAATACAGGCGGCGCCGTGCAGTGGCTGGCGGATTTTCTCGGGCTTTCGGGTGGGGCCGAAGACGTGGCCGCACTGGCGGCGGCCGTGCCCGATGCCGGCGGCGCCTACGTGGTGCCCGCGTTTGCCGGACTGGGCGCACCCCACTGGGACACCGGCGCGCGCGGCGTGGTGTGCGGACTGACACGCGGCACCACCGCCGCCCATGTGGCCAGAGCGACGCTGGATTCGATTGCGTACCAGGTTAGCGACGTTTTCGAAGCCCTCTGCCAGGATGCGGCGATCCCGGTTCCGGTGCTATTCGCCGACGGCGGCGCGAGCCGCAACGATCTGCTGATGCAGTTCCAGGCGGACATTTTGGGATGTCCGGTGAGCCGCAGTTCTTCGGCGGACCTTTCGGCGGTCGGGGCGGCGTGGCTGGCGGGTCTGGCGACCGGCTACTGGAAATCGCTGCAGGAGCTGGAAGGATTACCCCGCGAAACGGCTCGCTTCGAACCGAAGATGGCCGATGGCCGCAGGGCGGAGTTGATGCGGGGTTGGCGCGATGCGCTCGGCAGGTCGATGTCCGCGACTTCTGAGCAAGGGCTTCGCCCTTGAAATCCCTGCGGGATTTGGTAGTCAGGAGTCAGGAGTCAGAAGTCAGGAGTCAGAAGTAAGAAGTCAGGAGTTAGAAGTGCCACGGGCGGCGGGGGCTTGACATGCCAAGACCGAGGAATTGTTGAAGCAGTTTTGTTGAGGAATGGATGGCAAAGAATCTATGGCTCGAATCGACGAACTGCGGCTGATGGCGAAAGTCGCGCGCATGTACTACACGCAGGGGCTGCGCCAGACGGCCATCTGTGAGCGGCTCCACATCCACCAGTCCACGGTCTCGCGCGTGTTAAAACGCGCTGAGCGGGAGGGCATCGTTCGCACTACAGTGAGCCTTCCACCCGGTACACACACCGAAATCGAAGACGCGCTGCAATCCAAATACGCGCTGGATGAAGCCGTGGTGGTGGACTGCCTGGAGGACGAGGAGCAGATCGCTCACGACCTGGGAGCGGCGGCGGCGTTCTACCTGGAGAACACGCTGAAGCCCAGCGACGTGGTGGGTATTTCCTCCTGGAGCGCTGCGCTGTTGGCGATGGTAAATGCCATGCATCCCAGCCAGCGGTTTAAGGACACGCGTGTCATCCAGATCCTGGGCGGCGTGGGCAGCCCCAACGCGGAGGTGCATGCGACGCAAGTCACGCGGCGGCTCGCCGACCTGATTGGCGGAGAAGCCACGCTGCTGGCGGCGCCGGGGGTGGTGGGCTCCAGGAATGCCCGCGACGTTCTGATGAAGGACCGGTTCGTACGCGAAGCCCTGGACCTGTTTCCGAAAGTCACCCTGGCCCTGGTCGGGATCGGCGCCACCGAACCGTCGCGCGCCCTGGCTTCGAGCGGCAACGTGTTTTCGCCACAGGAAATCAAGCTGCTTGCGGCCAAAGGCGCGGTGGGCGATATTTGCCTGCGTTTCTTCAATGCGGCCGGCCGCGAAGTGATCACGGAATTGAACGACCGTGTCATCAGCATCGAACTCAATCAACTGCGCGCGGTCCGCCGCGTGGCCGGGGTGGCGGGCGGACGAAGAAAAACCAACGCGATTCGAGGCGCGCTGGCAGGCAAGTGGGTGAACGTCCTGATTACCGACCTGGCTTCGGCCGAGCGATTGCTGGCGGAGAGCGCAGCCGTCGAATCCGGCACGGGCGGCGGCAGCGGCCGCGCGGCGAAGAGGACCGTCAAGACACGATGACCCGCAGGTTGCGCACTCTCGCGATCATGGCGCTCTGGCTTTCGCTGGGGGCTTGTGTGCCATGGACGGTGCGGCCGATCGACGGAGAAAAGGAGGGGCCCGAGGGGCCGTCCGCGGTCAGTCCCGCAGCCTATGTGGACTCGATCTGGGCTGACAAGCTGGTGCCGGCGGTTTTGCATGCGGCGGTGGATGCGCGGACCCTGGTGGATGCGCTGGCAGCGTCGCCGGAGGACGCCCAGGCCCGGTACGGACACCGCGAAGCGAACGGCCCGGTGTACTTCATCGTCAAGGGGAAAGGCGTGGTCACGAGCATAGATACGCGGTCGCGCAACGGGCTGGCCCTGGTGGATGTTGCCCCTTTCGATGGGCGGCCGGATGTCTCGATTCAGATCGGACCCGTGTTGCGCGGCACGTCATTGCGGGACGCCACGGGAATCGTCCGGTTCACGGACTTCGTCAATCAACTGCAGTTTGCGGATGTGGGTAACGAGCTGAATGACCGGGTGCTGAAGACGGTGCTGGCTTCTCTGGACAGGGCGAAGCTCACGGGCAGCGTGGTGACCTTCGCGGGCACGCTGGCCGCGGAGGGGAAAGCGGAACCGCCGCTGCGCGAACTGGTCCCGGTGAAGCTGGAGGTGGAGGAGCGCCGGCGATGAGCCCGATGGCGCAATTGCGGGAGAACGCGGAGATGGTCCTGGAGTCGCGCGCCGTCTCGATGCAGTACCCCGGGACGCTGGCGCTCGACAATGTCAGCTTCCGTTTGCGCCGGGGCAAGGTCAGCGCGCTGATCGGGGAGAATGGCGCGGGCAAATCCACGCTGGTGAAGATTCTGGCCGGCATCGCGCAGCCGACCCGCGGATGCCTTCTGCTGGATGGGACGGAGATCTCGATGCGGTCCGTGCGAGACGCGGACGCGCACGGAATCGGCATCATCCACCAGGAACTGAACCTCTGCCCGAACCTCAGCGTTGCGGAGAATATGTATCTGGCGCGCGAGTTGACCGTGCACGGAGTGCTCGATAAACGGCGGCAGGAGGACCGGGCGCGCGAGCTGCTGGCGCGGCTGGAGCAGCCCATCTGTCCCCGCGCGCTGGTGGGAGAATTGCCGCTCGGGCAACAACAGATTGTGGAGATCGCGAAGGCGCTGACGCGGGATGTCCGCATCCTGATGATGGACGAGCCGACGTCGGCGCTGAGCGCCGCGGAAATCGCCGTGCTGTTTCGCATCATCCGCGACCTGACCGCGCAAGGCGTGGCGATCGTGTACATTTCGCACCGGCTGGAAGAGTTGCTGGGAATCGCGGACTACGTTTCTGTACTGCGCGACGGCCGCATGGTCGCGGAGGCCGCGGCTGCCGATGTGGATTCGCGCTGGATCGTCGAGCAGATGACCGGCAGGCCCGCGGGCCTGGCCGAATCGGTGGGGAGCAACCAGTGCGGGCCGGAACTGCTGCGTGTGGAGGCCCTTTCGCTCACGGCGGACAACGGCAGGCCGGTGCTCAGTGAGGTGTCGCTGAGACTGCGCGCGGGCGAGGTGCTTGGAATATACGGTTTGATGGGAGCGGGCCGCACGGAACTGCTGGAATGCCTGATGGGACTGCGGCCGGAGGCTGCCGGCAGCGTCTTTTTGGACTCCAGGAGGTTGGACCGCAGGGATACGTCCGTGCGGATTTCGTGCGGGCTGGCGATGGTGCCGGAGGACCGGCAGGTTTCCGGGCTGGTGCACAGCCTCTCGGTTCTGGCGAACATGACCCTTTCCAGCCTGGGGCGGTTCGCGCGTGGTCCGTGGCTTTCCGCGGCCTCCGAGGAGCAGGCAGCGGCTGGAATGGCGGCCGAACTCCGCATCAAGGCCCCCAGCCTGAGGCATAACATCGGATCGCTGAGCGGAGGCAACCAGCAGAAGGTCGTGATCGCGAAGTGTCTCATGACCGGACCTCGCGTGCTGCTGCTGGACGAGCCGACGCGGGGCGTGGACGTGGGCGCCAAACGCGAGATTCACTCCATGATAAAGCGGCTGGCGGCGGCCGGGATGGGCATCATCCTGGTGTCCTCGGAGTTGCAAGAGGTGCGCGCGGCCGCCCATCGGATTGTGGTCATGTCGCGCGGCGTGATTACGGCGGAGTTCGATGGGGCGGTGGCCACCGACGACGCGCTTCGCTCGGCGGCCTCCGCGGGGCCGCAGCAGCGCGACGCGGGCGTCCCGCGCAAACCTGGGGGTCCGCCCCACCAAACGGGAGGAACCTCGTG
>JBEKPY010000159.1:0-5285 GCA_049520275.1 Bryobacteraceae bacterium | reverse complement strand
CGCCTGGACGGTGCCGTAGGCGGAGGGGGACGAACGCTTCGGCGAGATGCTTCGCGGAGAAGCGCTCGGCCGCGCCCAGATCGGCGATGGTCTGCGCCACTTTGAGGTTTCGAGGCTGCCACGTGCACTTTTGAGCAGCGGGTGTTGCAATAGCCCGAATTGCCGCGCACCAGCGAGGTCCTGCGTTTCGCATGGAATGCGGTCTGCTGATGGGGCGGTTCCAATTCGAGCCCCGGTTCGGCATTCTACGAAACGCATTCGCGCCGCGTAAAGACATTTCAGGCATACACTGAAGAACAAACCGTTATTCCATGTGGGTGATGCCCCACTCGGTTTGAGAGGAGGCGGACAGCAATGGCAGCACGCGCGGTCCGAGAACGCCTTGCGCACGATCTTAGTCTGTGGCTTGCGGACGGCCTGATCTCTGTGGACACACATCAACTCCTCCGCCAACGCTATGGCGCTGGGGAATCCGGGCTTGCAAACGCCATCAGGTCCCTTGCTGTTGCTGGCGCCCTGATCCTGTTTTTTGGACTACTCGGCCTCGTCGCCGCGCTCTCGGGTTCAAAGCCAGTGGCTGCGTTCTTGTTAGCAGGCGCCGGCGCCGGCGTGACCGTGGCCGGTATCCGGCTTTCCATGGACAAACTGGGCAGGTATGCCCTCTCTTCAGGAGTTGTTTTGATGCTCGGCGTGGTTACGGCAGCGATGGGCATCGGCGTGGCTCTGGACAGCGCCGGGCTCAGCGGTGCGACAGTCGTCTTCGCCGCGGGTGCGATTCTGGTGGTCCCTGTCGGAATTCTGGCGTATTGGTTCCGCAACACATTGCTGCTAATCATCGGCCTGCTGGGCTTTTTCCACTGGGTTGGATCGTGGAGCGCGATGTTCGGGCGGTCCACCTACGAGCTGGCCGTTCAGGATCCACGATGGATGAGCCTCGCGGCACTCGCCGCCATCGTCGTGGGTGTTTATCACGAACGAAGCCTGCGAGATAGAACCGGGCGCTTCTTCCAGGCCTGGGAAGCCGTCGGTCTCATTTATCTAAACGTGTCGATGCTCATCCTTACCGTCGATCCGGACCCGGCGTGGGGAAAGGCGAGCCTTTGGATCGCCCTGTGGTTGATCGCGGGCGTTTCGCAGATCGCCGCGGGCGCCCGGTTGCACAATCCGCTGCTGACGGGATTTGGCGTGACCGCATTTGCCGTGAATGTGTACACGCGATATTACGAAACGTTCTGGAATCGTCTGCACGCGGGAACGTTCTTCCTGCTTGGCGGATTGGTGTTGCTCGCCGCTGGCCTGGCGTGCGAGATCGTTTTGAGGCGCTCGCAGCGGAGGGCAGCATGACCCGGGATGTCAATGGCGGCATCGCCGCGGAACTCGACCGGCTCGTGACGCAGAAGATCCTGACACTCGCTCAGGCGCAAAGAATCGCCGAGCGATATCCAACTACCCCGTGGGACGTTCTCGTGCTTGCGCGGTGGTTCAGCATCCTGGGCGCGGTGACGGCGGGCGCGGGCGTGGTGGTGCTGGCGAAGGAATACGTGAACGGGCTGCGCATCGGCGAGTTCGGGCTGATCGTGGCCATGGCGGCATGCATTCTGCTGGGCCGCTACCTGGCGCGCTCGAAAGGGTTGGTCAAGACAGGAGCCAGCCTTGAAATGACCGGCGGCTTCGCGCTGCAGGGGCTGACTTTCGTGCTCGCCATCGATTTCTCAACCGGGTCCGATAACTGGCCCGCGCTGATCGGAATACAGGCGCTCCTGCTCGCCGCTCTCGCCTACCTGCTCAGGAACCGCCTGGTGCTCATTCACGCAGCGGTCTGCTTCTTTGTCTTCTTCGGGGGCGAGACCGGCTACATGTCCGGCTGGGGTGCGTACTGGCTGGCCATGACCTACCCCGTGCGCTTCCTTGCCGTCGGGATTCTCTTTCTCGGAGTGGCGTGGGTGCACGCCGAACAACTGCAGGGCGCCCTCCAGGGGTTCTCTCGCGTCTATGCGCATCTCGGCTTGTTAGCCATCCACCTCGCGTTGTGGTTTCTGGCGGTGTTCGGGTACTTTGAGAAGGAAGTTCGTTGGAGCGAGAACGATGGGCAGAGGGTTGCCTTCAGCGCGTTGTGGGCTCTTGTGAGCGTGGCGTCTCTGTGGCTGGCCGGCATCACTGGCCTGCGAATCCTCAGATCCTACGGCCTGACCTTTCTCGTCATCAACGTCTACACGTTCTACTTCCAATTCGTGGCTGTCCGCTCCCCCGAGGCCTGGTGGCTGCATCTGCTCCTCATCGGAGGAAGTCTGGTGTGGCTCGGATTCGCCCTCGAAAAACGCCTGCGCCGGGCCAAAGAAACTTCGCCGCCGGCCCCCGGTGCAGACGCCTGAAGCTGGGAGGATCGCCTCGCATCCACAGTAAGCGATATCTGTATCCGTTGCCAGCGGACTTTCGGCTTCGCCCATTCCTGGAAATACGTCTCCCGCGTGTGCGGCGCGGGCAGACTCTTCTCCCGAGCATCAAGGGGCGAAACGCGCGGGGTCAACTTGGTCCATTGGGGGAGACCGATTCTATGAGTTTTGAGCGCCTGGAGACCGTCTGGCAGGATAGCCGCTATGCCCTCCGCACGATGCGCAAAAAACCTGCCTTTGCCGCCACGGCCATTGCCACACTGGCGCTCGCGATCGGCGGCAACACCGCAATGTTCACCATCATTCGCGCTGTGTTGCTGAAGCCGCTTCAATACCGCGACCCCGATCGGCTGGTGCGCCTCTCCGGAGGCGCTACCCCGGCGCGATTCGCGGAAATGAAGGCCGCGGCGCACTCCTTCACCGAACTTGCGGCTTTCACCGGCGCGGAGAATGTCGCTCTTTCCACCGCAGCCGAGCCGGAGGTACTGCAGTGTATCCGTGTATCGGCCGGTTTCCTGCGGATTCCCGGCGTCAAACCACTGCTCGGACGCAGTTTTCGTCCGGAGGAAGATTCGCCTGGCGGCGCACCGGTCGCCATGATCAGCGCCGAGCTATGGCAGCGGCGCTTCGCGGGAGATCCGCAAATCGCCGGTAAGACAGCCACTCTCGCGGCAACGCCGTACACCATCATCGGGGTTCTTCCGCCACATTTTCAGTTTCCTTTTTCCGATGTGGACGTGTGGCTGACGGCGCCGTCGGAATGGCCCGCTATGCCTGCCAGGTCCAGGGCTCTCAGCCCCTTCCTGAGCGTATTCGGCCGTCTGCAGCCGGGAGTGAGCCTTGCACAAGCAGACGCGGAGTTGAGGGTGATTCGCCGCCAATACGCCATGGCTCATCCCGCCATGCTCGATGCCAGGCCGAAAACCCCCGTGGAAGTCACCACGATTAAGGACGACCTTGTGGCGAAGGTGCGCTCCATGCTCTGGATGCTTTTCGGCGCTGCCGGTTTTGTCCTGCTGATCGCCTGCGGCAATGTGGCCAGCCTGCTGCTGGCGCGAGCCACTTTCCGTTCGCGAGAGTTCGCCGTGCGGTCGGCACTCGGCGCCGCTCGCACTCGCCTCATCGGACAACTTCTCGTGGAGTCCCTCCTGTTGTCGTTTGCCGGAGGGGCGCTCGGCGCGCTGTTGGCGGCCTGGAGTCTGCGCGCGATTCCCCATATCACCGCTTTCGAACTGCCGCGAGCGGGTGAGATTCACATGGACTGGATCGTGCTGGGATTCACCGCGGCGCTGTCCATCGCGACCGGCGTTATCTTCGGCCTGGCGCCTGCGCTGGGCGCGTCCCGGCCCGATGATCTCACCGTCACGTTGCGAGCCAGCGGGGAAGCAGCCGGTAAAGGAGTTCCCAGGCGAATTCTGGGGAGTGTGAACGTCCGCGGACTGCTGGTGGTGGGACAGATCGCGCTCTCGATTGTGTTGCTCATCGGCTCGGCGCTGCTGGTGGAAAGCATCGCTCAAATGCGGCGCGTCGATCTCGGATTCAACCCGGCGAACCTGCTCACCATGCGCGTTTCTCTCCCGCCCTCGCGGTATGGCACGGATCGGAAAAAAGCTTCGTTCTTTGAGGAGCTGGTCCAGAGAACGGAATCGTTGCCGGGTGTCCGCGGCGCCACGGCAGCTCTGTTCCTTCCCATGATGGGCTATGCAGGGACCCCCGTGCAGGATGCCGGGAAGCCGCCACTGAAACTGAACGAGCGCCTGATCGCCACCATCCTGACCGTGACTCCCGAGTACTTTCGTACTCTCGGGATTCCGCTGAGGCGCGGAAGGGTATTTGCCGAACAAGACACGGCAGACGCGCAGCGCGTGGCCATCATTGATGAAGCCCTGGCGCGCCGTTTCTGGCCGGCATATCCCGATGGTCAGAACCCGGTCGGCCAGCGGCTCCTGATCGGGGGTGTGAACCTGAAGTCGGCGGAAATCGTCGGCATCGTCGCCAACGTGCATCAGAATATTGAAAAAAGTGTGTGGCCGGAGAGCGTATACGTCGCCTTCGCGCAAAACCCTCAGCCGTTCGCGATGCTGGCCATACGGACCACGGGCGACCCGCTCCGCTTTACCAGGGCCGTTCGCGAGCAGGTGCTTGCGTTGGACCGGGATCAGCCTGTTGCCGACGTGCGCACGATGGACTATCTGGTGGAAGCGCAGGTGGGCGAGCGCCGCCTGCTGATGGTGCTGCTGGGAGCGTTCGCCGGCGTGGCGTTGCTGCTTGCTCTGATCGGAATCTACGGCGTCATTTCCTATTCCGTGGCGCAGCGCACCCAGGAGGTGGGGATTCGCCGGGCACTGGGTGCGCAGCCCAGTGACATTCTGTGGCTTATCACTGGACAGGGCTTGGTCCTGGCGCTGGCGGGAATAGCTCTCGGCCTCGGTGGGGCTTTCGCCCTGACGCGGGTGATCGAGACTCTCCTGTTCCACGTCAGCGCGACCGATCCCGCCACCTTCGCCGGGATCGCTTTGTTCTTCCTCGTGGTGGCGCTTGCGGCCAGCTACATTCCGGCGCGCCGCGCCGCCGGAATCGATCCTATGGCGGCCCTGCGAGTTTGAGGGACGGCCCGTATGGCGTTCACGGCAATTTGCAAATCATTTTCCCCTTGATTTGCGTCACTTGCGCGTTTTCGGCCATTATCCGCCGCGCCCCCGGTGCTACGCTCCCAATCAAGAGTCCGTTGCTCAGTCGTCGGAGGGGCGGATCACGAGGCGTAGGGAATTCTAGCCGTCTATTCTGACTCAGATCGTAACGAACGGAGCAGGTTTTCGAGGTCTCACGATGCCTTCGCTTGCGGGAAGGCTTCGTAGATCAGTTGGTCGAGTTGGGCGTCGACGCGATTGA
>JBEKPY010000158.1:0-5357 GCA_049520275.1 Bryobacteraceae bacterium | reverse complement strand
GCCAAGCCGGCTTGAAAGCCGGCTGCGGGCAGGATTGCCCGCCCCACAAACTCAGAGAATCAACCACTTGCCAGACAGGCTCAAAAGTTAAGTGCCATTGGGCTCTCAGCCTGCGGCGGCCTTGACCAGGGGCGAAGCCGCAGCGGTCTCCTTATCCTGGATAAGGTCGGCAATGATCTTTCGCCCGTGGTCAAGGCCGCCCTGCCCCCGGGTTGCGGCTCGCCGTTCCGGGGCGCATCCAGCCTGCGCGCCCCGGTTCGTCCGTCTACCGCACGCGCGCCCCGGCCGGCTCGGGCGCGGCTTCGCGGAAACGGTAGCCCACGTGACTGTCCGTCAGCAGATAGTGCGGCGAGGACGGGTCGTCCTCCAGTTTCTTCCGCAACTGGCGCATGAACGTGCGCAGATACTCCAGCTCTCCGCCGTACTCGGGCCCCCACACCGCATGCAGCAGCCGCGCATGCGTCACCGGCAAACCCGCGTGCGACATCAGGTACTGAAGTAATTCGAACTCCTTCGGCGTCAGGCGCACCGCCTCTCCGGCCTTTTCCACCAGACGGCGGGCGGGGTCCAGCACGATATCCCCAATGTGGATCGCCGCGGAAGCATCCGCCGCGGGAGTCTGCGCGCGGCGGACGGCGGCGCGCACCCGCGCGGCCAGCTCGCGCACGTGAAACGGTTTGGTGACGTAGTCGTCGGCGCCGGCGTCCAGCGCCGCGATCTTGTCGTCCTCGCTGTCCCGCACCGTCAGCATCAGAATGCCCAGGCGCGGCAGCATGCGGCGGATTTCGCGGCAGGCGCCGATCCCGCCCATGCCCGGCATGTTGATGTCCAGCAGCACGGCATCGTAACGCGCCGAGCGCACCAGCTCCAGCGCCGCCTCCCCCGTGGATGCCTCCGCCACCTCGAATCCCATGGCCCGCAGCGTGGCCAGCAGCGCGCGGCGGATGGAGGCCTCGTCGTCGACAATCAGAAGCTTACCCTGCGACGGGTTCATGTTTCTTCCTCGGTGTCCCCGGCACGGCAAGAAAGAACGTCGTGCCTTCTCCATCTTCGCTCACCACCCAGGTGCGCCCGCGATGGGCCTCCGCGGTCTTCTTCACGATGGACAATCCCAGCCCCGTTCCCGACGCGCTGTGGCGCACCCCCGCCGAGCGGTAGAATCGCTCAAAGACTCGCTCGCGCTCGGCCAGTGGAATCGGCGGTCCCTCGTTGTGCACCCGGACAACCACTTCTCCGTCGGTCTCGGCGGCCGAGATAAGGATGGCCGATTCGGGCGCGGAGTACTTCGCCGCATTATCGACAAACTGCAGGATGGCGGTGGCCAGCATCTCGCGGTCGCCGCGCGCCCGCAGCCCGGCGTCCGCGGTTATCTCCACCCGATGTCCTCGAAGTTGTTCCTCACAGCTCGCCACCACCTCCGACAGCAGCGCCGCGACGGGGACCTCATCGTGGCGGACCCTCAGCTCGGCGGCGTCCATTCGCGCCATTTGCAGCAGACGCGTGGCGAGCTGATTCAGCCGCTCCGATTCTTCGTCGATCAGCGTCACCAGCGCCGCGTCGCCCTCCGCCAGGTTGCTGGTTTCGAGCAGACCCGAGCTGGCCACGCGAATCGCCGTCAGCGGTGTCTTGAACGCGTGGGCCAGCCCGTCCAGAACGGCCGCGCGGAGTTGCTCGCTCTGGCGCCCGGCTTCGGCAAGGCTCTCCCGGTCGAAGGAGCGTACGCGCTCCAGAGCGATGGCCGTCAGCGAGGCCACCGCGTTCACCGTGAGGGCATCCAGCTCCGCGCCTTCCAGCACCAGCGCACCCACCGATGTGGTTCCCAGACGCAGCACTCGCGTCCATCGGTACGGATGGGCGGTTTCCGTGATCCGATCCTGAAAATATGTGGCTCGCGCCAGCCCCTCGATTTCCCGGGTGCAGGATTCGGTGGCGTACAGGCGAGCCTCGGCGGCGTCGAACAGCGCCACCGCATCGGCGTGAACCACTTCGTGGATGAGTGCCACAATGCCCGACCCCAGCGTCTGCCGGCGGTCCAGAAACAGAATCCGCCGGCTGAGTTCGTACAGCCTCTCCACGCTCCGGCGCTGCTTCGCCTCCGCCGCGGCCTGGTTCCTCGCGCGCACCGAAAGCCGGCTCACCATGAGAGCGGCCGTCTCAAACGTGGCCAGCGCCACCCAGTCCTGCGGATCGTCGACGTTGAACTCGAACAGCGGAACGGTAAAGAAGAAGTCCAGACAGGCTACCGCCGCCAGCGAGGTGATGGTGGCTTCCCAGAAGCCGGCGCGCAGAGAGACAGTCACCACCAGCAGCAGGAAGAGCAGGCTGGTGGTGGACAGGTTGAAATGGAGCGTGAACGCGCAGTAAGTCAGCGCCGCGACGGCCGACAAACCGCCAACCGACGCCGCGGCAAACCGGGCGTAACCTCCCCGAAACAGGTTTACGGACAAGGCGGACAACCCGCCTATTAGAATATCGCTCCGGAAGTCGGCTGGTTCGAGCGGGACTGGCGCGGGCCCGCTCCCGGACTGCGGACTAATCGAGGCGATACCCGGTCCGGGCATGCGCCTTCAACCCGGCTCGCAACACCTTGACCTGGATTTTGCGCCACTGACCCGAACGGTCTCCGTCCGCCGGAATGTAACCAATGCTGTATCTGTCTCGCAGAGCCGCGCTAACTCGCCCGGCCGCCTGCTGCATATCGTCGTCGCTGCGCACCATGAACTGCAGGCCGCCCGTGCGGTCCGCCAGTTCCTGCATCAGCAGGAGGCCGTGCTGCTCCTCGATGAGCTGCGCCGGCTTCCTGTTACCCGGCGGATTGAAAATGGAGATCGTGTAGATTTGCAGGTCCGCTTCCATGACCCGCTCCAGCAACTCGCCCTGGGAGTGGCGGCTGTGGTTGTCCATCCCATCCGAGATCACGATCAGCGCCTTTCGCTCGTGCGCCGCCGATCGCATGTGCTCCAGCGCCTGCCACACGCTGTCCACCAGCGCCGTGTCGCCCCGCGCCTTCTCGAATGCCACCTCGCTGAGAAGCTCGCCGATGTCGTTCGTGAATCCCAGCGCCGATTGCGGGTGCGTGGAAACCGTTTCCAGAAAAGCCTCGTCGTCGGGATTGGCCGACGCCATCAAGCTTCGCAGCGCCTGCCTGGCGCCGCCCAGCGACTCCTTCATGCTTCCGCTCAGGTCGAAAACCACCCCGATGGATACCGGCTCTTCCTCCACGCTGAAGGCGCGGATCTCCCGCTCCCGCCCGTTCTCCCTGACGCTGAACGCTTCGCGCGGCAGTCCGTTGATGATCGCGCCGTTCCGATCGGTGACGGTGACCGGCACCAGCACCAGACTGGCATCGGTACGGTAAGCCGCATTTTCGCTCACCGCGGCGAAATGCTGCGCCATCGCTCCAGCGGGCAGAACCATGGCCACAACCATCGAAAGCACCCACTTACGACTTGAACGCATACAGTAACTCCTCCGTCGGCGCTTGTGCCGCCGCGCTCAGGTTGTTGACATCGGATGTCCACGAAGCGGGAGGGGCGGAGTGCACACCGGTGCCCGCTTCGATCGCCGATCGCAAATCGCGAAGCACCGTCGCCGCCTCGCCATAGAACTTACCCGCCCGGTCTTCGCACCCGCGTATCGCCACATCAAGGGCCGTCACTAGTCCAACGTTTGCTGGTTGCAGAGAGCCGCCCGGGCTCCATCCCCGGCCGCCGCCGCTCGCCACAGACTCTTCACTTACCCGGCTAAGCGACAAACGGCCCACTTCGACGGGCCGCCCCCGCTCCCCGCTCTGTTCGATGCCGCGCGCCGGACTCTCCTCGTCCAGCGCCTCCGCTCGGCTGAAAGTCGCGAACCGCTCGGCATCGATCACCTGGATGTAACCGAGCGCAATGGCCCGCGTAGCCCATTCGTCGATCGCCTTCCAGATGCGGTGCGATCCAACGCCGAAACGCGCGGCGATGTCGCAAAGCGGCCACCCGCGAACGAAATACAGCAGTACGGCCTTCCATTGCATGTCCCGCCGCGCCTGTCTGGAAAAGACCGGAATCTGCGAAGGGAACGAAACGAGGTTTTCCTGAATTGCCCGCCGCAACACCGCGTTACCGGGGTGCAGGAGTCTGTCCCGCTCCTGGTTTGCACCTTCCAACGCTCGCGCCTGCGACATCGGCATACGGAAGTGTAACCGGGGGAGTATCAGGATCGCATAAATATCGACATAAAGATCGCATAAGGGCTAACTTACTCGGTTTACCCCGATCCGTTTACATGTCGCCAGGCGCGTCTTCGCAGTTGCCGGCCAGGGTAAGATGACCGCTTGAAATGCTGCCGCTTCACTCACTTACGCCGGTGCTGCCGCCCCCGTCTCGAGGTTCGGAGCCCCTCCTCCCGCGTGGACATAAGCGTGCCGTCCACCATCTTTATGCCTTACTCATGCCTTTCCCTGCATAATGTCAAGACGTTGATGTAACCCGAGGGCACAATGAGCACCCAACTCCAGCCCGTGGCGGCCGAGCGAGTATCTCGCGGCAAGCTGCTGATTGTGGACGACGAACCTTCCATTCGCTGGGCGTTGCACCAGACTCTGCAGGCCATGGGGTTCCAGGTGTCGGAAGCCACCTCCGGCGAACAGGCTATCGCGCTGGTTCGAACCGTTCGCTACGACGCCGTGTTACTGGACATCCACATGCCCGGCATGAACGGCGTTCAGGCCTGCCAGGAGATTCGTAAGTTGATGCCCATGCTGGGAATCCTCATGCTCACCGTCCGCGACACCGAAGAAGACAAGATCGAAGCGCTCGACGCCGGCGCCGACGATTACGTCACTAAGCCGTTCAACGTCCGCGAGTTGGCGGCTAGAATCCGCGCCGCCATCCGTCGCTCCCAGGCCCCGCAGACCGCCGCCGCCGCGGTCATCCGCATTGGCGATGTGGAGATCGATCCCCCACGGCGCCTGGTCCGGAAAGCGGGCGAGGCCATTCATCTCACCCCCAAAGAATACGACTTGCTGTATTACATGATGGCGCACGCCGGCTTATCGCTCACCCATGCCCGCCTGCTTGCCGCGGTGTGGGGACCGGAGTACCGCGGCGAGGTCGAGTACCTGCGGACCTTCATGCGCCAGTTGCGCAAGAAGCTTGCCGACGACGCCGGGCATCCCACGTACCTGGTCACGGATTCGCACATCGGTTACCGCTTCAACAGCGACGATCAACTGCCCGTCTAACAGTCGGTACCTGTGGGGCAGGCCCTCGGCCCAATGGCACTTAACTTTTGGAACGGGCCTGCAAATCCAAGAACAGAATGTGCGTATGATGGAGGATTCCTTTGTGGGGCGGCCAATCCTGGCCGCCGCCGCG
>JBEKPY010000157.1:0-5851 GCA_049520275.1 Bryobacteraceae bacterium | reverse complement strand
GGGCAAAGCGGGATGCCGAGCGAGAGAAAAGATTCGAGGCCAAACTCAAACGACAGGCTCGCGACAGGGGATACAAGCTCGTCAAAATCGACGAAAACATAGCCGCGTAACCGGCTGATGCCGAACGACCGGGGAGTTAGTTCCTCAAAAGGAGCCCACTGCCGCTTCGCCCCTGGTCCGGCCTGCCCCACAAGGCGGGATGACGAGGCCGCGCGTCCACGCTGCCTACATGTACTCCGGCACTTCAATCCCCAGCACCGCCAGCGTCCGCTCCAGTTGCGCGCGGAAGTAGACGGTCATCCACAGCAGGAACGCCCGCTTCTCCACGTCTTCTTCCTGCAGTACCGGAAACAGATGGTAGAAGTTGTTGAACGCCTGCGCGAGCTGGAACGCGTATTTCGCCACGTTGGCCGGTTCGCCCGCCGCCACTGCGCGCCGAATGGAGGAATCCGCTTTGGAGGCCGCCAGCAGCAGTTGCCACAGGTCCTCGGAGGCGAGTTGCCTTTCCATGGCCGCTTCGTCAAGCACGGCGGGAAAGTCCGGCAGCGCCCCGCCGCGCTCCTCCAGCTTGCGCACGATGTTGCAGGCGCGCACCGCGGCGTATTGCACGTACGGGCCGGTCTCGCCCTCGAAGCTCAACGCTTCCTGAAAATCGAAGGCGATGACCGAGTTCCGCGTGTACTTCAACATGAAGTAGCGCAACGCGCCCACGGCGATCTGCGTGGCCACGCGCCGGCGCTCTTCGGGCGGCGCCTCCACGTGGCGCGATTCCACTTCCCGCAGCGCGTTCTCGATCAGCTTGTCGATGAGGTCGTCGGCCTTCACGCCCAGGCCCTTGCGCCCGGAAACCTCCACATATGGCCGGCGCTTGTCCTCTTCGGATAGCTGGATGCCCAGCTCCACGCAAGTGGGTGGCGACAGCGCCACCATCTCGTAGGAGAAGTGCACGGAGCGGTCCGCCTGCTCGTCGTAACCGAGAGCGCGCAGCCCGGCCACCACCACGTCCTGCAGGTAGGACTGCCGCGAATCGATGACGTTATACACGCGAGCGGCATGCCCGAACCGCGGCGCATCGGCGTCCGACGGCTCCGTTGTGGTGCACCACACCACGCGCCCGTCCGGATACGTGTGCCAGCGCTGGTAGCGGAAATCCTTGCCGAGAATGCCGAACTTCCACATCTGATAGGCGATGTCCTTGCCCACGTAGGTCACCGTTCCGTTGGAGCGGACAATCACCTTGCTGTCCTCGTCTCCCGCCCCGTCCGAGAACGCCGCGCCGGGCATCACCCAGCAGCCGCCGTTCTTTCCCTCGGTCTCGAAGTAGATGGCCTTGCGCTCCTTCAATTGCTCGAACGCGGTGGCCCAGAACTGCAGGTGCAGGATCTCGCTCTCGCGCGGCAGCACGTCGTACTCGATGCCCAGCCGCAGCATGGTGCCGAGGTGTGCGCGCACAATGGCGTCGGCCACCAGGTGCGCAATCTCGGCGGTTTCGTCCTCGCCCGCTTCAATCGCGTGCAGCGTCGCGTGCCGCCAGACAAGGGCTTCGGGATTGTCGTTGAAGTATTGCGAGGTGCGCGCGTACAGGTCCCAGCAGAGGTAGTCGAACGGCCGGTCCGGGCTGGCAATCAGCTCGCCCACCTGCGCGGCGTTCAGCTTCTCCAGATGCTCGAAGCCGGCCACCACGTCGGCTACCTGCACGCCGGTGTTATCGATGTAATTCTGCACCTCCACGGCTTCGCCGGTGGCCTTCAGCATACGCACGAAGGTGTCGCCCAGAACCGCGTTGCGCAGGTGCCCGATGTGCGCGGCCTTGTTGGGGTTGATGTTGGTGTGCTCGACGATGACCTTGCCGCCGGTCCGCGCCTGCGCGCCGGCCTGGTACCGCAGAGCCTCGCGGCCGTAAGCGCCCCGCCGGAAGCGGACGTTGATATAGCCGTTGCCGGCGATCTCCAGCGCGCTCACGCCCGGGATCGCCCCCGCTTCGGCGACAAGCTGGCTGGCGATGGCGCGCGGGGCCTGTTTCAGTTGCCGCGCAAGCTGGAAAGCGACGGGAACCGCCAGCTCGCCAAACGACGATTGCCGCGGTTGTTCGAGAAGGATCGGCGTTTCCACGCCATGTTTTGCGCGGACCAGCTCCGCGAATCGTTGCGCTACGCGCTGTTCGACAAGGTGGAACACTCTCTCCAGCTTAGTATCAGATCCTGGCAGCCCGTGGAAAATCGGACAGTGGAATGCCCCTCACGAAGCGTCCTGACCTTTCGCGCGCGCGGGCCGAGCCACCTTCAGAAAGTGCTTCGGCCTGAAATGCTCTTCGCGCCATCGGTATCCGTCCGTGAAACGCACCGATACGAAGTAGCCGAAGGGCGGCTCATAGACCCAGGAATCGACCACTCCGCGCAGCCGGCGGCCCTGCGCCTCGAACGACAACGCCTGGCCGCGCCGGACACTGGTGTCCAGCAGCAGGATGGCGACCGTCTCCGAGATTTCTTCGAGGTTGCCGGTCAGTTGCTGGATGGTCCCCGCAGCGGATTCGTAGTGAACCCGGACAAGCTCGGAGCAAAGGTAGCGCCACTCGCCGCAATCGTCGGGCATGACAGACCTCCCCACGCAATCCGGGGAGGTTTAAGCGATTGTACTCCGGTGGCCAGGACCTGAAAAGGAAAATCATCACCTGGGACGCACAGGAGTAGTACTAACGCGGTGTGCTAATGTGGCGACTGAATGATGGAACTGCACGGTAGGAATCAGTTAGGGGGGGCCTTGTCGGCGCGCGGCCGGAAGGCTCTTGCCGCTTTCGATCCACGACAGGGAAAGGCCCTCGACCCGGGGTTTTTCGAAGCGACCGGCGAGGAGATGGACGAATCGCTGAGGCTGGCGGCCGAGGCCTTCCCCGCGTTTCGCGCCAGCAGCGCGGAGACGGTGAGTGGGCTGCTGGAATCGATCGCCGAAGAGATCCTCGCGCTGGGCGACCAGCTCATCGAGCGGGCCGCGGCGGAGTCGGGACTTCCCAAAGACCGGCTGAGCGGTGAGCGCGCGCGCACCACGAATCAGCTTCGCCTGTTCGCCGCTCTGGTGAAGGAAGGGTCGTACGTGGACGCCCGCATCGACACGGCGCTGCCGGATCGCCAGCCCGTACCGCGGCCCGATCTGCGCCGCATGCTGATCCCGATCGGGCCGGTAGTGGTCTTCGCCGCCAGCAACTTTCCGCTGGCGTTCTCGGTGGCCGGAGGCGACACCGCGTCGGCGCTGGCGGCGCGAAACCCGGTTGTGGTGAAGGCCCACCCGGCGCATCCGGGCACGTCGGAACTAGTGGCCGGCGCGGTAGGCCGCGCGGTCCGCAAAGCCGGGTTGCCGGGAGGGGTTTTCTCCATGCTGCACGCCACGGACCCGGCCACCTCGATTGCGCTGGTGCGCCACCCGGAGACGAAAGCCGTGGCCTTCACCGGATCGTTGCGCGCCGGACGGGCCATCTTCGACGCGGCGTGCCGACGTCCCGACCCGATTCCCGCCTTCGTCGAGATGGGCAGCATCAACCCCGTCTTCATCCTGCCCGGCGCGCTGGGGCCATCGCCGGATGGGTTGGCGCCGGACGCGCTGGCGCGCGGGCTGTGCAATTCCGTCAATCTTGGCGTCGGGCAGTTCTGCACCTGCCCCGGGCTGATCGTCGGCAAAGACAGCGACGAGTTCGGCGCGCTCCGCGAGAGGCTGGCCGGGCTGTTTCGGGAGGCCGTCCCCGGGACCATGCTGTATCCGGGCATTCTGACCGGCTACGAGGAGGCCGCCGCGCGCGCGGCTGCGATTCCGGGTGTACAGCGTACCTGCGCCGCTCACACGCCCGACCCCGCCCGAACCGAAGCCAGCCCCACGCTGTTCGAAACCGACGCGGGGACCTGGCTCGACAACCACCAGCTCAAAGAGGAGATCTTCGGGCCGGCATCGCTGGTGGTGCGGTGCGGCTCGGATGCCGACCTGTTACGCGTTGCCAGCGCGCTGGAAGGCACGCTCACGGCGACGGTGTACGGAACGCCCGCCGACCTGGCGAAGTATCGCGATCTGATTTTGGTTCTGGAGACGAAGGCGGGAAGGCTGATCTTCAACGGGTTCCCGACCGGCGTGGAAGTGAGCCCGGCAATGCACCACGGCGGTCCCTGGCCGGCCACCGCCGACGCGAAATTCACCTCGGTGGGCACCGCGGCCATCCTGCGCTTTCTGCGGCCGGTGTGTTACCAGAATCTGCCGGACGCCGCGCTGCCGCCGGAACTGCGCAACGACAACCCCCGCGGCATCTGGCGCACGGTGAACGGCCGGTTTACGACGGAAGCCATTGGTTGAGGACCGGCAGCGAAACTGCTCGGGCTCGCCGCCGCCGAGTTCGGACTCACTCCCGTCAGACTGCGGCGCCGTCGGGCCCGGAATCGTCGTCTCGTTGAACGACGACACCATCGCGTGGATGGTGGATGCGAAAAAGACTCGCTTTCGCGTTGGGCGGCAGCGTCGCCGACAAGCGGCGAAACGCCAAGCCGACAACATTGAAGCGCCGCCCCTCACGTGCTACAAACGAAGCATGGACAAGACCATCCGCAAGTACGCGAACTTCGACGAGATGAAGGCGGATGAGTATCGTTACTGGCAGAGCCGCCCCGCGCACGAGCGTGTGGCCGCCGTTTGGGAACTCACCGAGGAAGGATACAAGCTGAAGGGGTTCAAGCCGGATGCTTTCAGACTACGCAGAACTCTTGTCCATTTTGAACGCGCACCGCGCTAAGTACCTTGTCGTTGGCGCCTATGCCGTAGCGATCCATGCGCAGCCCCGCGCCACCAAAGACCTCGACATCCTGGTGAAGGCCGATCCTGAAAACGCAAGGGCGGTTTTCGCGGCCCTGGCTGAATTCGGCGCGCCGCTGCAAGGTCTGACCTCCGCCGACTTTCAGGAACCCGGCCCGTTCTTCCGCATGGGCCGCGAGCCGGTCGGCGTCGACATCCTCACGGCAGTTCCGGGCGTTGAGTTTGACGCCGCATGGTCGCGCCGGATTGAGGACGTTTTCCACGAGGAAACCGGTTTGCGGACGAACTTCATTTCGCGTGAGGACCTGCTTGCAGCAAAGCGCGCCGCCGGCAGATGGCAGGATCTCGCCGACATAATGGATGATTCGATACGAATCGCTGGCCAAGCCGGCATCAGCAGCCTCTATCACTATCAAGACTTCCATGCTGATCGTCTCGTGGACGTGGAGCGTCTGGTTGACGTTCTCGAGAACCACAGGGTGTATTGCTCTGACCCCGCCGACTTTAATGACCCGTGGGATTGTAAGCCGTACTTTGATCCTGCTCTGCTCGATGACCCCGCCAATCGTTTGGCGACAGCAGAGTCCTTCATAACAACCCAGCGAGGCGGCCCGAAGGGCGACAGAATGGACGAATTATTACGCACGAGTCCGACGATAGTCAAAGGCTTGGTTCGCAGGTTCTCCGAAGATCAACCCGATTTCGTTAGGAACAGATGGCGCCTCTACTGCCTCTCTCCAGATCCATGCCTTACCTTGATGTGGTCCCATTATTCCCGCAATCACAAGGCCATCTGTCTTGAGTTTGGAGTGCCCGGTTCAAAATTTGCTTGCGCCCAAAAGGTGCGGTATCGGAAGGAGTATCCTCCGCTCCTAGTCCACGATCTGACGTCGTATTCCGATATGCTCATCACAAAATCCGACGTCTGGACGTATGAACAAGAACACTGCTGTCCGGCTATAAGTCGAAGAGATTCAATTGGTTATAAAATGAGCCGTATTTGTTTTGGTTATCCGGTAGCTGAAGTGCCTGTAGAATGGGCACTCGCTCGAAAATCGTGACGCTC
>JBEKPY010000156.1:0-10383 GCA_049520275.1 Bryobacteraceae bacterium | reverse complement strand
CCGCGTTTCCACGCGGCGCCAGGCCGGCTTGAAAGCCGGCTGCGGGCAGGATTGCCCGCCCCACAAACTCAGAGAATCAACCACTTGCCAGACAGGCTCAAAAGTTAAGTGGCATTGGGCTGAGAGCCCGCCCCACATCGAATCCTCGCGGGCTGCGGCGATTCCCCGGTGTAGCAGTACAATGACATCTTCCGCCGGACACAAGTTGATTCTCCCGCTCCTGGCGCCAGTCGGGTGCGCACTCGCCGGTGTGGCTGTCCATCTGGCCACCAACGGCTCCTACGGTTATTTCCGCGATGAGTTGTACTATCTGGCCTGCGGCGATCACCTCGACTGGGGCTACGTCGATCATGCTCCGCTGATCGCCCTCGTCGCGCGCCTCACCCGCACACTCCTCGGCGATTCTCTGCACGCCATCCGCTTGCTGCCCGCGCTGGCGGCCGGCTTGAAGATTCTGCTGACCGGGTTGATCGTACGTGAGCTGGGCGGTGGCCGCTTTGCTTCCTTCCTCGCCTGCCTCTGCGTTCTGATCGCTCCGGTGTACCTGGGGATCGACACTATCCTCAGCATGAATGCTTTCGAGCCGCTGTTCTGGATGGGTTGTGCGTGGGTGCTGCTGCTGGCCATCAATCGCCACCGGCCGCAACTGCTGGTCTGGCTGGGCGTGCTGGCGGGCGTGGGCCTCGAGAACAAGCACTCGATGCTGTTTTTCGGCGCGGCTCTGGTGGCCGGGCTTTTGTTGAGCGGCGAACGGCGTCTGTTGCTGAACGGCTGGATGTGGGTAGCCGCCGCCATTGCCCTGCTGTTGTTCCTGCCGAACCTCCTTTGGCAGGTGCAGCATGGCTGGCCCACCATCGTGGACCTGCGCAACTCCCGCTACAAGAATCTCCCCGTGACTCCGGCCGGGTTCCTGGGACGTCAGGTGATGGTGATGCTGCCGCCAGCCATCCTTGTCTGGCTGGCGGGCCTCTGGTTTCTGCTGCGAGACGCCGCGGCAAAGCGCTATCGCGCGCTCGGCTGGGCCTTTCTGGTTCTGCTGGGCATAATGATGGCGCTTCAGGGGAAGAGCTACTATATGGCACCGGCATACCCGATGCTGTTTGCCGCGGGCGGTGTGTTCTGGGAAAGACGGACCGCCAGCCGGTGGGTGCGCGTCGCGCTGCCGTCCCTGCTGGTGCTGGTGGCCGTGATCGCGGCTCCGTTGTCTCTGCCGACTCTGCCGCCGGACGAGCTGATTCGCTACCAGCAGACGCTCGGCATCCAGCCGCCGCGAGACTACGTGGGCGAGGCCGGGCGCCTGCAGGAGTTCTTCGCCGACATGTTCGGCTGGGAGGAAATGGTTCGCCAGGTGGCCGCGGTCTACCACGCCCTGCCGCCGGAAGAGCAGAAGCGCGCTGCGATCTTTGCCGTCAACTATGGCGAGGCCGCCGCCATCGATTTCTTCGGCCCGCGCTACGGCCTGCCGAAGGCCATCTGCCCAAACCAGACATACTTCTACTGGGGGCCGCGCCAGTATACGGGCGACGTAGTGCTGATACTGGGGATCAACGACGACGTCCTCAACGCGAGCGGCAATCGGCAGCGCGGTGAAGCGTTGTTTCGCAGTGTCACGTATGGTCCGCGCGTCGAGCATCCGTATTCGCTGAAGTGGGAACACTACCCGATCGTGATTGCGCGTGGGTTGAAGTGGCCGCTTGCGCAGTTGTGGCCGCGGCTGAGATTCTGGAACTAACATTTCCACAACCCATGCCCACTCGAAACCTGCGCGTCCTCTGTTCGTTCCTCTTTGTTGTCTCCGCCGTCTCCGCCGCGGACGGCTATCGCAATTTCAAGGTCGCCGTTTACGCGCGCTCCTACGAGGTGCGCCAGATGAAAGACCCGGCGTGGCTGGAAGCGCGCTGGAGCGTCATCGAGAAGGAGATTCACGTGGACAAGGTCTACGTGGAGACTTTCCGCGATGACGTGATCCCGGACGAAGAGACGCTGGCGGCGGTGAAGGCCTTTTTCGCGAAGCGCGGGGTGAAGACGTCCGGCGGCATCGCCGCGGTGAGGAACGAGCGAGACCATTTCCGCACCTTCTGCTACAGCGATCCGGAAGAGCGCCAGAAGCTGAAACAGGTGGTCGAGTACACGGCGCGGCATTTCGACGAAATCATCCTCGACGATTTCTTTTTCACATCGTGCGTGAGGGACTCGGAGATCCAGGCGAAGGGCAGCCGGAGCTGGACCGAATACCGCCTGGCGCTGATGGCGGAGGTGGCGCGCGATGTGGTGATCGGCCCGGCGCGCGCCGTGAATCCGAAAGTCAGGCTGGTGATCAAATACCCGAACTGGTACGACCACTATCAGTTCTCCGGTTACAACCTGGAAGTGGAGCCAAAGCTCTTCGATGGCATCTACACAGGCACGGAGACGCGCGATCCGGTGTACAACGATCAACACCTTCAGCAGTACGAAGGCTATGAGATCGTCCGTTATCTGGAGAATGTGAAGCCCGGAGGCAATGGCGGCGGATGGGTGGACCCGCCGAACCGCCAGTATCTGGACCGCTACGCCGAGCAGATCTGGCTGACGCTGTTCGCCAAAGCTCCCGAGATCACGCTGTTCGATTTCCGCCAGTTGATCGATCCGGTGCGCGGGCCGGACGGCGCGCCCGTGCCCGATACGCTGACGGGCCGCGTGGCCGGATACACGTTCGAGCAGGTGGACGGTTACCTCGGCGCGCTGGGCAAGCCGGTGGGCGTGAAAAGCTACAAGCCTTTCCACTCCTCGGGCGAAGATTTTCTGGTGAATTACTTGGGCATGCTGGGAATTCCGGTGGAACTGACGCCGGTGTTTCCCGCCGATGCGCCTGTCGTTCTGCTCACCGAGCAGGCGAAATTCGACCCGGAGATCGTCGGGAGGATCAAGGGGCAACTCGTGGCCGGGAAGAACGTGGTGATTACCTCGGGTCTATTGCGGGCGCTTCAGGGGAAGGGAATCGAGGACATCGTGGAAGTTGAGTACACCGGCCGGAAGGCGGTAACGCACGAGTTCGGTAGCCGCGGGCAGTTTCGGAATGCGGAGTCGGACATTATTATTCCCGAGATCCGCTATCCCACCAACGACGCATGGGAAACCATCAGTTGCCTGAGCAGCGGCGTCGGATATCCGATTCTGCTGGAGGCCGCGTACTCCAAAGGGACGCTGTACATGCTGACCATCCCCGACAGTTTCGGCGACCTGTACAAGCTGCCCACCGACACGCTGACGCGGATAAAGGAAGTGCTGGCGAAGGATGTTTTTGTGCGCGTGGAGGCGCCCGCGCAGGTGAGCCTGTTCGCCTACGACAACAACAGCTTCATCGTGGAGTCTTTCCTTCCGCACGTGGAACAGGCGCGGCTGGTGCTGGACAGGCGCTTCGCGGCGATCCGCGACCTGACCACCGGACAGCGTTTTGAGGGGCAGGCGGAAGGCGACCGCATGGTCTACCGCACGTTCCTGCAGCCGCACACGTACCGGGTGTTCGTGGCGGAGGCCGGGCGGTAGGGCGGCCTTTTCGACGAATTAATCGCGGAGTGCTACGGCGCCTTCACGCCCACCACCCCCCACGAATGTTCTTTGGTCGAGGGATGGCCCAGTCGCGTTGTCGTCTCGCCCGTGCCCGCCATCGACTGCGTAGTAGAAACAGGCTTTTGCAGGCGCGTTTTGCGCAAAGCTATCCTCGAAATTATTCATAAATGACCGCGGACGCCACTGCTGTCGGCAGGAACTCCGGTGTTAGGCAACCAGCGCCGGGCGTCCGGCGTAAACAAGCAGCTCCAGCGCCGGAGAAATAGTGCTAAGATTTTCCTTCCGAGAGGATCTCAGGCCCTGAGCGGATTGCACCAGATCAGCGGCGGTGGGAATGCCGGGCGAAAGGCGGACGTGATCTTCGTCCACGGCCTCGGCGGCGATGCCGTTGGGACGTGGCGTCATGGCAAGGACAATTCGACTTCGTGGCCTCACTGGCTCGGTCAGGACTTCCCCGAAGTAGGCGTGTGGTCCCTCGGCTACGCAGCGAGCCCGACAAAATGGACGCGGCCTCTGGGTTGGTTCTCGGAGCGCTTTCGCGACGCCGGGCACGGGATGGCGCTTCAAGACCGGGCCCTGCAGGTGCTCGACCTCATGGTGCAGCGCGGTCTCGGCGAGCGCCCCCTGTTCTTCATCTGCCACAGCCTTGGCGGCCTGGTGGTCAAGCAGATTCTCCGGGCGTCTTCCGACGATGCCGGGCCATTAAGGACCGTTTTTGCCAACACCCGCGCCGTGTTGTTCCTCGCCACGCCCAACGCCGGCGCAACACTCGCCTCGCTTGTTGGCCAGTTCCGCGCCATCTTCGGAGCTACGGTCACTATCGAAGACCTCCAGGCCCACGACGCCGATTTGCGAAACCTGTTCAACTGGTATCGCCATCACGCACCGGACGCCGGCATCCATACTGCCTCCTATTTTGAACTGCGCAGCTTCAGGGGCGTGACGATCGTTAATCCAACCTCCGCCCATCCCGGTACAGGCGCGGACCCGGTTGGACTGGACGAAGACCATATTTCCATCGCCAAGCCGCGCGAGCGCGACGCCCAGGTCTGCGGCGCCGCAGCCGGACTGCTTCGCAATTACGTCTTGACACCAGCGCCGGCCCCGGCTGCCACGCGGGCGCACTCGCCCGTTGCGCCAACGCCTTTGCCATCCGTCACCGTGCGCATCGACTCGGCCGCTCTACCCCCAGGCAACGTCCGCATCCCGCACGAGCTGCCCCCGGGCGCGGAAGAGTTCTTCGGGCGCGAGGTTGAGCTAAAGCTGCTTACCCAGCGTTTGCTGTCCCGCAAGAACACTGCCGTCGTCGGACCCGCCGGGCTGGGCAAGACCGCCCTGGCCGCGAGGGCTCTCCTGGCGGTAGTAGGCGAGACGGCAAGAACTCTGGCCGACAGCCCATTTCCAGACGGTGTCGTGTTCCTGGACCTCTACTCATTGCACGGCGCGGCCGAATCGGCGTGGGACACTCTGGCGAACAAGCTGGCCGGGCCTGGCTTCATGGAGCGTTCGCCGGCCCAGGAGCGCGCAGCAGCCGCGTGCCACGCACGCTATATTCTGATCGTTATTGAAGGCGGCGAGGAGGCGGACGGTCACGATGGACGCGCCAACTTCGCCGAGATTATCAGCGTCATGTCGCCGCAGAACCACTGGTTACTGCTGACCCGTCTCGACTCCCAGGCTGCCACGGCCGAAAGCGTGATGTTGAGGGATGCCCTGCACGCGGAAGACGCCGCGCGATTGTTCGACTCGCTGACGCAGGGTCGCCTCACCGCCGCCGTGCGCGAACGCGCTCTCGAGTTGCTCGAAGGCCACCCGCTTGCGCTTACCTGGGCCGGCAATCTGCTGGCGCGCGACGACGACGATCCCTCACGGCTCACCGGTGACTGGGCGGCGGAGCGGCTTCCCACGCTCAGCGATCCCAGGCAGGCTGAACACACGCTGGAATGGCTCTTCAACCGCAGCGTGCGCGGGCTGGACGACACCGCGCGGCAGGCTCTGGCGGCAGCGGCTCTTCTCGCCCGCGCGCCCTTCCCGATCGGGGCCATTGAGGCCGCCCTGTCCGGCACCAATCAACGCGGCGCGGAGGCGGTGCGCCAGGCGTTGAAGTCCCTGGCCCAACGCGGCCTGGTCCGCCGGACCGGAGAGGCGGATCACTGGCAGTTCACCCACGTCCTTGGCTACCGCTTTGCCCGAAGGGACACCGGTTCCGACCCTGATATTCGCGTTCGTCTGGGCCGCTGGCTTCATGCGCATCTGGCGGCGGCACTGGCAGTTGACCCGGCCGGCGGCGCGCCGTCATTGACAATTCGTGCGCTGGAACATCTCGGCGCTTTATTGCGCGCTGACGACGACCAGAGGCTCTGGTACCCACTCGCGTCTTCCGCTCTCTACGACTTTGCAGACCGCCTGGCCGATGTGGGCCGACTGGGCCAGGTGAACCTTGCATTGGGCGCGGTTGCGGCCTGGCTGCAGCGGTTTCCGAAGAACAGGGCTCGAGAGCCCGATTGGCTTCGTGAGCGTTCCGTGTTGGTCGAGCGCCAAGGCAACGTGCTGCGGGACCAGGGCGATCTGGCCGGGGCGCTGGCGGCCTTCCGGGAGTCGCTGCAGGTGAGGCAACGGCTGGCCGAGGCCGCGGGACCAGGGCGATCTGGCCGGGGCGCTGGCGGCCTTCCGGGAGTCGCTGCAGGTGAGTCAACGGCTGGCCGAGGCCGATCCCTCCAACGCCGGCTGGCAGCGCGACCTGAGCGTGAGTCACAACAACGTTGGCAACGTGCTGCGGGACCAGGGCGATCTGGCCGGGGCGCTGGCGGCCTTCCGGGAGTCGCTGCAGGTGAGGCAACGGCTGGCCGAGGCCGATCCGTCCAACGCCGGCTGGCAGCGCGACCTGTCAGTCATTCTTACGTGCATGGCTCAACTCCATGAGAGGATGGGCGAGCCCGCCGAGGCCCTGCGACTCGCCCATGAAAGCCTGGCGATTGACGAGCGTCTGGCCTCGCTAGATCGCAGCAATGTAACGTGGCAGAAAGATGTGATGGTTAGCCGCGCCCTCGTGGCGCGGCTCCGGGATTGACCGGCCAGCGACAATGGGGCGGCCGGAAGGTCGCAAGGAACTGAACAACCAACCCGGCTGCCGACCCCGAAGCCCCAGGCGATGGACGAGCTGCAGAAGCAGCGCATGATTCGGCACCACATTCGTCGGCTGGGAAAACTCGGAGTCTCGGTTCCGCGTCGTTCCGTCTCGGTCCCCATCCAACCGAACACCAACCGGAGGTGCCAACCCGGGAGCCAGACCGGCTCACTCCCAAATGCCTGAGAATCAGCAGCCGTGATCGTATTTTCGGAAGAACCCAATTCCACCGCGAGCCCGGACGCCAATTCGGAGACAATCGGTGAATTTCCGCACTTCGAAGCCACTGAAAACAATCCACCGATTGCCGCGGCGCACTCCCGCTCACAATGTCCAGCCCACGGGCACAACGCCGCCAAACCGTCGTCCTCACGTTCGCCAGTCGCCGCGACGCGCGGCTCTTACCCCTTCACCCGCATCCCCTCCGCGTCCCACTCCACCACGCGCCGCTCGAAGTAGCTGACGTTGGACAGCAGCGCCGGGCCGGCCGCGCGCAGCCCGAACGCCGCATCCTCCACCACCGGCTGGCGCGAGCGCACGCTGGCGAAAAAACGGTCGAAATGATCGTAGTTGTCGCTGTAACCCCGCGGTGCGGCGTACTGCTCCTCGCCGGTGGGCTTCATGCCCGCCGCCGACGGCCGTTCCACCGGATACTTCGCGTGATACTGCTTCAGAAACTCCTCCTGCACGGCCTCCGGGAACGTGCCAATGGTGTAGCCCGGCTCGCTCTCGCGCGGGTGCTTCGCCAGCGTCACCCCGTTGTAGCCGATGGTCATCATGCCCTCGCTCCCGCTGAAGCGAAAGCCGGAGTCCTCGCCCGCGCCGTTCACGAAGTTCACCCGCAGGAACAAATTGAACGCCGGATGGTTTGGCGTTTCCGGATAGTCGAACACGCCCATCATCACGTCGGGCACGTCGCGTCCGTCCTTCCAGAAACGCAGGCCGCCGCTGGCGAAGATGCGCGACGGTCCCAGCGAGCCGGTCACGAAGTGGATGCCCGAAAACAGGTGCACGAACAGGTCGCCCGCCACGCCGGTTCCGTAATCCTGATAATTGCGCCAGCGGAACAGCCGGATGGGCTCGAAGGGACGCTTTGGCGCGCGTCCCAGGAAAGCGTCCCAGTCCACCGTCTCCGGCGAGGCATCCGGCGGAATCGAATACTGCCATGCGCCGATCGCGCTGTTGCGGTCCCACCAGGCCTCCACCGTGTTGAGCTGGCCCAGCGCGCCCTGGCGGTACAAATCGCGCGCCTTCGCATAGATAATGGAGCTCACCCTCTGGCTGCCCACCTGAAATACGCGGCCGGTGTTCTTCTGCGCCTCCACCACGGGCCCGCCGAATTCCACCCGCTGCACCATGGGCTTTTCGCAGTAGACGTCCTTGCCGGCGTTCATGGCGGCGATGCTGATGCGGTCGTGCCAGTGGTCCGGCGTGGCCACAATCACCGCGTCCACGTCCGCGCGCGCAAGAACCTCCCGATAATCCCGCGTCACAAAAAGATCGTTACCCCAGAGTTCCTTCGACCGGGTGAGGCGGCCCTGGTAGATGTCGGCGGCGGCCACCAGCTTCACGCCCGGCACCTTGAGCGCGAACCTGGTATCGTCCATTCCCTGACCGCCCGCGCCGATCAGCGCGAGCTGGATGGCGTCGTTCTTCGAGCGCACGGGCGGCGCGGCGCTGGTCTGGGCGAGCAAGGAACCGGTGAAACCGGCAAGAGTAGCCGATTCGAGAAAATGACGGCGTGTAGCAGGCATGGAACAAGTCTACGCCCGCCAGGCCGGAAAGGACACGCGCGCGAGCCGCGTTCCTGCGATGGGTCAGGAAC
This sequence comes from Bryobacteraceae bacterium, assembly GCA_049520275.1. Lineage (GTDB taxonomy): Bacteria > Acidobacteriota > Terriglobia > Bryobacterales > Bryobacteraceae > CAWACP01. The sequence continues at coordinate 1,879 of JBEKPY010000156.1, read as the reverse complement.
TCTTCGTTTCCGTGGCGGTGGTGGACGCCGCCGGCGTCTTCGATTCGGCTTTCGAGCCGGCTTCGCTTTTCGAAGACTCGCTCTTCGAAGTCTCGGCCTTGTCGCCGTTGCCGGACGACGAAGACGAGCTGTTCGAATTACCCTTCGCGTAGTCGGTGGCGTACCAACCGGTGCCTTTCAACTTGAATGCGGGCGCCGAGAGCAGACGACGAACCGGGCCTCCACAGTCCGGGTGCGTGGTGAGGGGCTCGTCCGAGAAGCGCTGTCTTATCTCGAACACTGTCCCGCACTCCTCGCACTTGTACTCGTAGGTGGGCATATCAGTTCTGCGGACTCTCGTCCTCCGGCGCGGTGAGCGGCTGGTCGGCCCTCTGGTCGCCAGGCTTCGACTGGCTTTCTCTCGCCACCTCCGCCTTTCCTTTCACCACCACCTCAATGGCCTTGTTCAGCAGCGGATCGTCACCGGCCGGCTTCGGCTTCGGGACGATGCCGGGGTTGCTGTCGTCGTCGCCGTCCGAAGCGGCATCCGATTCCAGTTGCGGAACCGAAGGCGTGACGCCATTGTCCTGAATGGACTTCCCGGAAGGCGAATAATACTTCGCCACCGAGAGGATCACCGCCGAGCCATCCTCCATCGTGATGGCCTTCTGTATGGCCGCGTCGCCATAGGTGCGCTCGCCCACCACCTCGGCGCGCTTGTCGTCCAGCAGCGCGGAGGCCGCCACTTCCGCGCCATTGGCGGTGCCGCGATCCACAATCACCACCAGCGGCAGGTTCGTGATATCCGCCGCCGCGTTGGCGTCGAAATTCCGCCGCGGGACCTTCTGACCCTCCGCGTAAGTGATCAGCCCCTTGTCGAGGAACAGGTTCGCCAGCTCGACGCCCTGATCGGGGCCGCCCGTGGAGCAATGCCGCAGATCGAGGACAAACCGCTTGGCGCCCTGCTTCTGCAAGCTCTGCACCTGCTTTGCCACCTGCGCCGCCTCGCCGTCGGCAAGGCTGCCCACCTGGATCACCCCGACGTCGTCCTGCGCCATCCGGCTCTTCACGGCGGGATAGTGGACCATTTCGCGGGTCAGCGTGATCTTCTGCGGTTCCGGCTTGCGGAAACGCAGCACGCCCAACTCCACCGTGCTCCCGGCATTCCCTTCCAGCAGCATCTTGCCGAAAGCCAGCGGCATGTCGCGCGTGGAAACTCCGTTGATGCTCTCCAGCACGTCGCCCGTGGTCAGGCCCGCGCGGTCCGCCGGCGAGCCCGGAATCGCGTCCACGATGCCCACGTAGCCGAACTTGCGCGCCAGCACCAGCCCCACGTCCGCCTTATGCTCGTCCTTGCCCTTCACGTACTCTTTGTACTGATCGGCATTCAGATAGCTGGCGTAGGGGTCGATGGATTCGAGCAGCCCGTTGAGGGCGCCCAGGGTAACGTTCTTCATGTCCGGCTCTTCCACGTAATCGCTCTTGATGCGGGAAAGAACCTCTGTGTAGACAGCCAGATGGCGGTATGTGTCTTCCGGCGAGGCGCTCCGGCTGGTGGCCGCGCCAGCCAGCAGAAGGACCACCAGACACGTCGAAAAGCCGACGACAAGGTATTTCAGGAAACGGTTCATACGACAGGAAGGCGGAGTGCAGCCTTAACACTAGTATAACGTGGCGGACACCCGTTTCGATTCGCCGAACTTTGCGATCTTTTGTGTATCCCGGGGACACTCGTCCTGGTGACGGCAGCCCCGTCGTCCTGCCTGGTGGGGCAGGCCCTCGGCCCAATGGCACTTAACTTTTGAGCCTGTCTGGCAAGTGGTTGATTCTCTGAGTTTGTGGGGCGGGCAATCCTGCCCGCAGCCGGCTTTCAAGCCGGCTTGGCGCCGCGTGGAAACGC
>JBEKPY010000155.1:0-6389 GCA_049520275.1 Bryobacteraceae bacterium | reverse complement strand
CTCCGCTGGGCAGGTTCCATCCCCGCTGGGTTCCAGTTCGATCAGTATGGCCTGTTCTTCCATATATAGACCCAGGCGTTCTTCGGGCCCCCGAGGTTACCCGGTTGCCCAACCTTTTTTTTCGGGTGGGGTGCCGATTCTTTTACAGCTTCATAGATTAGCCGCGTTCCTGCCCGGTACCGAAGGGACGCGGCTTGCGCCGCGTGTCCCTCGCACGCAAAGTGAACAGTAATTGGGGCTGAGCCCGCTCACCGCCCGGGGAAGCGGACAGGAGATCACGACGCGACAGAACGGGCGGCGGCCAGCGCGGCCTCGTAGTTGGGGAAGTCCGCGACTTCCTTTACGTATTCCACGTGCCGCAGCTTGTTCTCGCCATCCACGACGAAAATGGCCCGGCTCTCGATGCGCAGCTCCTTGATCAGCGTGCCGTAGTGTTCGCCGAACGAGCCGTTGCGATGATCCGAGAGCATCCTGACGTTGTCGATGCCGAAGGCGCCGCACCAGCGCTTTTGCGCGAACGGCAGATCCATGCTGACCGTGTAAATGTCGACGCCGCTGAGCCGCGCCGCTTCCTCGTTGAACCGCTTGGTTTGCGCGTCGCACACCGGCGTATCCAGAGACGGGACAACGCTGAAGACCCGCACCTTGTTCCCGGTGGTTTCCAGGGTCACCCGCTGCAGGCTGTCGTTGACGACGTCGAAATCCGGCGCCGCGTCTCCGGCCCGCAGCTCCGGGCCGATGAGCGTCATGGGGTTGCCGCGAAGAGTGGTCGCACCCGATCGTTCCATGTGTTCTTCGATTCCTTTCCGGCTTATTGTAGCAGCCCGGTTCCCCGGCCCGCGCCGCCCTGTGCCGTGCAAGAAATCCCGCTGCAGGCCGATAAGCAGAAACGAGGCCTTATCCTCATCGGGGTGAACCGTGTGTCAGGAAAGTGGCATGATCGAGCGGGCCGGCCTGGTTGCGGCCGTGGAGCAGGCCGCCGATGGCATCGTCATCACCGATACTGACGGAAAAATCCAGTACGTAAATCCCGCGTTCACCGCGATGACCGGATACACCAGCGCGGAAGCGGTGGGACAGAACCCGCGCTTCCTCAAATCGGGACGCCAGCCCACGGCGCTCTACGAAGAGCTCTGGAACACCATACTCTCCGGGCGGGTCTGGCACGGCGAGATGATCAACCGGCGCAAGGATGGAACCCTCTATCGCGAGGAGCTGCGAATTACTCCCGTGGAGGACTCCAGCGGCCAGGTTGTCAGCTTTATCGCCATCAAGCACGACGTGACCAAGCGGCGGGAGGCCGAGGAAGCGCAACGATTCCTTGCCGCGATTGTGGAATGTTCCGAGGACGCTATCATCGCCAGCACACCCGCGGGTGTCATCGTCGCCTGGAACCGCGGCTCCGAAGCGATTTTTGGCCACTCCGCCGGAGACGCGATCGGGAAGCACGTGTCCATGTTGATGGCGCCGGAGCGGCTGCCCGATCTCGCGTGTTTCACCGGACAGGTATCGCAGGGCATCACCGTCTCCCAATACGAGAGTTTGTGCCAGCGCAAGGACGGACGGAAGTTCCACGTATCGGTTACGGGGTCCCCCATCGTAAACTCCGCCGGTGAAGTGGTGGCCATGTCCGCCGTTCTGCGCGACGTCTCAGGGCGCCATGAGGCTGAGCGAGCCCGCGCTTTGCTGGCGTCGATCGTGGAATCCTCGGAGGACGCGATTAACGCCGCGACGCTGGATGGGATCGTCGTCAGTTGGAACCGGGGCGCCGAAGCGCTGTACGGTTATTCACGTCAGGAGATCGCCGGAAAGAGCATTGCCACTCTCGTTCCGCCCGGCCGCCGCGACGAAGTGAGCCAGTGCATCGCGGCCGTGCGGGAGGGGCGCACCATCCGTCCTTTCGAAACGGTCCGTCAAACGAAGGACGGCCGTCTGATCGACGTGCTGCTTTCGGTCTCCCCGATCCGGAATCCGGCCGGAGAGGTGGTGGGCCTTTCTGCCGTAGCCCATGACATCGGCAAGCGCGTGCGCGCCGAGCGGAAGCTTCGGGAAAGCGAAGAGCAGTTTCGCGAGGTTTTTGAACACGCACCGTTTGGTATGTCCGTGGCCGGGCCCGACGGGCGCATCATCCAGGCGAATGCGGCGCTTTGCCGGATGCTCGGGTACTCCGAACCGGAGTTGCGCGCTACTACCTGGATGGAATTGACCCACCCCGATGACGAGCCGGCCTTCCTGCGGCGGATGGAGCTGTGGATGAGGGAACCGGGCGGATGCATGGAGGCGGAAAAACGCTACATTCACCGCAACGGAAGTGTGGTGTGGGCCCGTGTGAAGCTGTCGCTGGTACGAGACGGCGGCGGAGCCCCGGTGTATTTTGTGGTTCACGTGGAAGACATCACCGCGCGCAAGCGGGCGGAAGAGGCGCTTCGGGAGAGCGAAAACCGTTTCCGCATCATCGCCGACAGTTGCCCGAGCATGATGTGGGTGACCGGCGCCGCGGGCGGAGTTCAGTTCATCAACCGCGCATCCCGGGAGTTCTGCGGCGCCACCTGTGAGCAGGTGGAAGCGGACACGTGGCGGTTGCTGGTTCACCCGGAGGATGCGCCGGAGTATACCGGAGCATTCCGCCGCGCGGTGCGGGAGCATGCGCGTTTCCGGGCCGAAGCGCGCGTCCGGCGCGCCGATGGCGAGTGGCGGTTGCTCGGCTCCTACGCGGAGCCGCGCTTGTCGCCGGGTGGCGCGTTCCTGGGGCACGTCGGCCTCAGTGCGGACATCACCGACCGCAGGCAGGCCGAACAGGCCCTGCGGGCGAGCGAAGAGAAGTTTCGCCAGCTTGCCGAAAACATTCGCGAAGTGTTCTGGATGATGACCCCGGGATCCGACGAGCAACTCTATGTCAGCCCCGCGTATGAACAGGTTTGGGGCAGGACCTGCGACAGTGTTTACCGGAACCCGGCCTCCCGGCTGGAGGCGATCCACCCCGACGACCTGGAACGGTCCCGTTTGTTGTTTGCGAGGCAGATGCAGGGAGAACCTGTCGAGACGGAATACCGCATCCGAACACCCGACGGGCAGGAGAAATGGATCCGGAGCCGGGCCTTCCCCATTCGCGACCAGGCCGGGCGGCTGATTCGAGTAGCCGGAATCGCGGAAGACATTACCGAGCGGAAACGCCATGAGGAGGAGCTGATTCAGGCCCGCGAGGGCGCCGATGCCGCCAACCGGGCGAAGAGCCGTTTTCTGGCGAATATGAGCCACGAAATCCGCACGCCCATGAACGGCGTCCTGGGCATGGTGCAACTGCTTCTGGGAACGGACCTCACGCCCGAGCAACGGCAATACGCCCACGTGGCCGAGAACAGCGGGCGGGCCCTGCTGGTGCTCATCGACGGTATCCTGGACCTCGCCAAAATCGAAGCGCGGAAAATCGCCCTTGAGAATCTGGACTTCAACCTGCACCATACTGTCGGGGACGTTGTCGAGCTGGTGCGCATGCAAGCCAATGCGAAGGGACTGGACTTGCTGGCGCGAGTGTCGCCGGAAATTCCGCCGCTGCTGCGCGGCGATGCCCACCGCCTGCGCCAGGTGCTGACCAATCTCGCCGGCAATGCCGTCAAGTTCACCGAGCGCGGGGAGGTGACCCTGGATGCGGCACTGGAGAGCCAGCGGGACGGCACGGCCACGGTTCGTTTCGCCGTCACCGACACGGGCATCGGGATACGCCCGGACCAGGCCGCGCGGCTGTTCTCCCCCTTCGTCCAGGCCGACGACTCCACCACGCGCAAGTACGGCGGCACCGGGCTCGGGCTGGCCATCTGCAAGCAGCTTGTCGAGATGATGGGCGGCGCCATCGGCGTCGACAGCCGGGAAGGCCAGGGTTCCACCTTCTGGTTTACCGTGCCTTTCACGCTGGCGTCCCCCGGCGTGCAGGAGCACGCGAGCGAGCGCACGGACAGGCGTTGGGGCGCGGCGCGGGGGACCGCTCGCGCGGCGCGGAAGGCGCGAATTCTGGTGGCGGAAGACAATGCCACCAACCGGGACGTGGCCCTCGCGCAACTGCAGAAGCTGGGATACCAGTCCGGCGCAGTGGGCAATGGCGCCGAGGCCGTCGAAGCGGTTCGGCAGGGAGGCTGCGACCTGGTGCTGATGGACTGCCAGATGCCGGTGATGGACGGCTTCGAAGCCACCCGCCGCATCCGGTCGATGCACCTGGGTATTCCGATCGTCGCCGTTACCGCCGACGCGATGCCGGCCGACCGGGACCGCTGCCTGCGCGAGGGAATGAACGATTTTCTGGCGAAACCGGTGGATCTGGAGCGGCTGGCGGATGCGCTTGCCAGGTGGCTGCCCGCATCCGGCACAGGCGACGCGGCCCCAACGCCCGAACCGCCCGCCGGGGAGCGGGCAAACGCCGTTTTCGATGGGGCGGCTCTGCTGCGGAGGCTGATGGGGGACCGGCAACTCGCCGGCGCCGTCCTCGGAGGTTTTCTCCGGAATGCCCCCGCCCAGTTGCACGATTTGCGGGCGCGGATCGACGAAGCGGATGCGCCCGGCGCCCGGTTGCAGGCGCACGCTCTTAAAGGCGCGGCGGCCACGGTTGCGGCGGAAGGTCTGCGCGCCATCGCGCTGGCCATGGAACGGGCCGGGGCCGCCGGGCAGTTGGAGCGTTGCGGCGAGCTGCTGCCCCGCGCGGCCCAGGAATTCGAGCGGTTCAAGAGCGCTCTGGAGCGCGCCGGATGGGTGTAGGGAGGACCACGAGCGATGATCGATCTTGACGGCGAGCTGGCGGAAGAGTATCTGGCCGAGAGCCGCGAACACCTGGACGCCATGGAGACGGACCTTCTGGCCCTCGAAAAGGGCGGCGCGGAGGCCGATGGCGGCCTGATAAATCGTGTCTTTCGGGCCGTGCATTCCATCAAGGGAGGAGCGAATGTTTTCGATCTGGTGAAGATCCACGAGCTGGCGCACCAGACGGAGGAAGTGCTGGCGCTGATCCGCTCCGGTGAGATCGTTTCCACGCCGGGCCGGGCCGGCGTTCTGCTCGGCGCCACCGACAAGCTGCACGAACTGTTTCAGAACCCCGGCGCAAGCAACCAGGCCGACATCGCTGCAATCATGGCCGCCCTGGCCAGGGTGCGCGCGGATTCCCCGGCCGCGGCCGGCCGGGCGCGCGAGAGCGGCGGGCAGCCGCGGATGCTTCTGGTGGAAGACGACTTCGCCTGCCGGCTCTTGTTGCAGAGTTTCCTTTCCCGCTACGGCGAATGTCATGTCGCGGTGAACGGGAGGGAAGCCGTGGAGGCGTTTCGCTCCGCTTTTGAGCGCGGGCAGAGATACGATTTGATCTGCATGGACATCATGATGCCCGAAATGGACGGCCGCGAGGCGGTTCGCCAGGTGCGCGCCCTCGAAGAAGCCCACGGCGTCCTCTCCAGCTCCGGCGTGAAGATCATCATGACCACGACGGTGGACGACCTGAAGGAGATAATCCGCTGTTTCAAGGAGCTGTGCGACGCATACCTCATGAAGCCCATCGATCTGGCCCAGTTGCTCGTCCACATGAGGTCCTGGCAACTGGTGCGGTAGCAAGCGGGCTCGACACCGCGCTCCGGTCTGTGCTGACCTGAACTCATGTTCTCTTCGCGGCTGAACGCCTCCGCCGAGGTCAACCGCATCACCCGCCGGCTCGGCGAGCTCCACGCGGCCGGCGTCCCCATTCTGGATCTCACCGAATCGAATCCAACGCGCGCCGGCATCGCCTATCCCGCCGTGGAAATCGCGCGCCTGCTTTCCGACGCGCGATCGCTCACCTACGAGCCCCAGCCGGCCGGCCTTCCCGCGGCTCGCGAGGCCGTGGCCGGCTACTACGCCGAGCGCGGCGAAGCGGCCGACCCCGCGCGCATCCTGCTCACCGCCAGCACCAGCGAAGGCTACGCGTATCTGTTCAAGCTGCTGGCGAACCCCGGCGACGAGGTGCTGGTTCCACGCCCTTCGTACCCGCTCTTCGAGTTCCTGGCCGCGCTCGAATCCGTGCGCGTGACGCATTATCCGCTCGCCTATCACGGGACATGGAACGTCGATTTCGACGCCCTCCGGCACGCCATCACGCCGCGAACGCGCGCCATCGTCGTGGTCAATCCGAACAACCCGACCGGATCGTTCCTGAAGCCGGACGAGCGCGAGCAACTGATCCGCCTCTGCCGCGACCACCGGCTGGCCCTCATCAGCGACGAAGTCTTCTCCGACTATGCCTTCGAAGACGACCCGAACCGCGTGCGCACGCTGGCCGGCGCCAGCGACGTATTGACGTTCGTGCTGAGCGGACTCTCCAAAGTGGTGGGTCTGCCCCAGATCAAGCTCGGCTGGATGACGGTGAACGGTCCCGACGCCCT
>JBEKPY010000154.1:0-6449 GCA_049520275.1 Bryobacteraceae bacterium | reverse complement strand
ACCATCGCCCCTTCCGCTCAGGCAACGGCCAGGTCGCGCATATGAAAGTACTCTTTTGACCGGAATCAGCCTGAGTGCTGGTCAGACTGTAACCACTGTATGGCGCACCGAACCTGGGACCACGCTTATCGTCGGGTTTAACAGCACCACTGTTCTATCGGCCTACTTCCGTACCTGTGCTTTCACCACTGTGCACCGGAAACGCCCGCTGGCGCAAAGTTCCTGCCATGTATGGCCCAGCAAAAGCGGGCACTTCGCTAGTCTGTGACACTTTCGAAAGTCCTTTATTTTCAACATCGGCCAGGCCCCGAAAAGCTGCGGCTCGAACAGATCGCTGGTCGGTTGGAGCCAGTGTCACAGACCCGTTCATTCCGGCCCCGCCGGTGGCTTTGCTTATCCGCGGAAAAGGCCGGCGTTTGTCTTTCGCCCGTGGTCAAGCCCGCGCGGGGCTCTCAAGCCCGCCCTCGCAGTCTCCGTCACTCGCCGCTCCCGGTCGTTCTCATCCAGTTCGGTGGCCGCCCCGGCCATGTCCAACACGCGGCCAATTCCCCCTCGCTGCGTGTCCATTCAGTTCGCGTCGTCGCTGAAAATGGCCCGGCCGCCCAGAGCGAAACGAAAGGCGATGGCGGCAACAACGGCGATGGAGATCAGCGCGAACAGCGAGCTGGTCGCATAGAACGCCGAGAAATCCCACGTGAGCGGATAAGAGCCAAGAACGCTGCTGACCAGAGACATGGCCGCGAACGTCACCAGCCCGAAGCGCACCATGACAAAGGTGAACAGCGAGAGGATGACCACGGCAAAGGGCACGTCAACCGCCGGATGGAGGCTGGAGAGCGCGTTTACGGCGACAAAGATGAGCACGAACAGGCCACAGGCGAGCCAGAACTTCCGGGCCACAATGCGGCAAAGGAAGAACAGCATGAACAATCCCAGGGTGCTGACGATGGAGTTGGCCAGGGCATCGGACCACGGCGCCAGCGCGAAGCGTCCGCCCAGCAGGACAGACTCCGATGTCTGGTCGGGAAGTCCGCCCACTCGCTCAGCCAGCGCCGTGCCTACTTCGACGAACCACTGAACGGCGACGCCGAAGCAGATGCCGGCCAGTACGTCGGCGCCAACTCGCGGATCCCTTACCCGGCCGGCCAGCAGACGAGTCCACGAGATGATGGAGTGCGGCCACTGCCGTCTCACCCACGGCTCCAGCGCGAGGTACGCCATCCACGCCAGCGCACCGAGGTACAGACACCAACTGGTGGCCCGTAAGAAGAGGATCAGCTCGTCGGTGGATGGCACGTGCTTGCCATACAGACTGCCTCCCACCAGGTTGATGACCGCCAGCCCCGCTCCCACCACCACCGCGCCACGCCGGTCGCCGCGGCCAAGACGCCAGTTCCGGCGAGCCACCAGAGCCGCCCCGGCGATGATCGCCAGGAAGATGCAGATTCCGAGCACACTCACGGCTTTCTGTCCCGGCGACTCGTCGCGAGGAGAGCCGTACGGCCTCGACCAGGGATAAATCAAAGCAAACCAGACCGGCTTGCCGCGCCATGCGGCGGCCTCCACGCGAAGCGAGGCGCCCGCGTGACCCGGGAGCGCGCCCGTCCACGCGGCTCGCTCATCGGCCATCCGCGGCGGGGTCCATTGGGGGTCGGTTGTTTTCAGTTGCGCCGTATCCAGACCGGCGGCGGTCAACAGCAGGCTCCAGTCGGCGTGCGCTGGCGTTGCCGGCGCCGCTTCCACCTGGCGGGGGACGGCGCTGAACGAGATCAGGCGGCCCTGCGCGTCCAGAGAAATGCCCACCATGCCCGGAATGTCGGGGTCGGGATCCCCGGGCCGTACCAGCGGCCCGGCTGACAGCGTCCGCCACGGGATGAGGGACTCCGGGCTCTGGCGATACCAGAAGATGAGGGTGAGCCGCTGGCCCGTGGGCGTGGCCAGCCACCTGGGAGCTTCGCCGCGGCGCTCGGCCCAGTCCAGAAAGTCCTTGTCATACCGAAAGCCATGGGCGGTGTCCATCGGCTTGTCCGTGTATCCCAGCCTCTGGATGGTCTCGCGCGCCTTGACCGCAAGAGCGTCGGGCGGCGTATCCAGGGCAAGTTGCGGGACCAGTTGGGCGCGCGAGTCGACGATCGGGAGCGTGAAGAGCCCAATGAGTGCCGCAGCCAGCCAGACCAGGGCGTGGCGTGGCGGGATGCCCTCGGTCCGGCCGGACGCCGCCACCAGCTCGGGCGAAGGAGTTTCGCCGGCCTCCAGAGCGGCGGCGAGCGGGTCTCCACCCGGCAAGGCTGCGGCCACCGCCAGCGCCGACGGAGGGCGATTCCGCGGGTCCGGATCGAGGCAGCGCAGGATGATACGCTCCACCGCCGGGTCCATCTCAGGCGTCACCGTGGATGGGCTGGCGGGCAGGGATTCCTCGCGCATGCGAATCAGTTCGACCAGCGTGGAAGCTTCGAAGGCCCGCCGGCCGGTGAACATCTCGTAGAGGACCAGCCCGAGCGAGTAGATATCGCTGCGCACGGTGACTTCGCGCCCGGCGAGCTGTTCGGGCGCCATGTACGCGGGCGTGCCGTTGCGCACCTCCGCGCCCTGCAGCATGCCGGCGATGCCCGCCAGACCGAAGTCGGTGATCAGCACCTGCCCTTCGTTGTCCACCATGACGTTGGCGGGTTTCAGGTCGCGGTGCAACACACCTCGCGCATGGGCGGCGGAAAGGCCCGCGCAGAGGCGGCGGCCCATCTCGACGGCCTTGTCGTGGGGCAGGCGGCCGATGCGCCGGATCAGCGATGCGAGGTTCTCTCCATCGATGTATTCCATGGAGAGGTAGGGCTGTCCGTTCAACTGGCCGACGTCGTAAACGCGGCAGACGTTGGGGTGCGATACCTGCCGTGCGATACGTACCTCGTTATAGAAACGTGCGAGGGCCATCTGGTCGGCGCCGGCGGTTTCGGGAAGGAACTTGAGCGCCACCGGCTGAGAAAGCGTGAGGTCGGTGGCGCGGTACACTTCGCCCATTCCGCCACGTCCCAGCAGGCCGATGATGCGATAGCGTTCGGCAATCAGGGTGCCTGGAAGGAACCGGCCTTCGTCGGCGGTCTGCGATTGCAGAAGCCGGCCGGAGCCGCTGGTCTGGCTGGTTCGGGCGACCGGCCGGGGAGTGGACGGCATGGCGACGGTTTCGGAATCCTGCGAGGTGGAAACCGGAGCGGCGCAGGAGGGGCAGAAGCGCCCGCCTGGCGGTACCTCGCTATCGCACTTTATACAGCGTTGCACGGGATCACGTACAGCGTAGCAGAGTGGCGCTGGATCGGCTGCGCAGCACGCCCACGCCGCCGCTACTGGCACATTCGGATGACCGCGAAACCGCTGGGTGAGAATTGAAATTAATGGAGCTGGCGGAGGGATTTGAACCCCCGACCGTCTGATTACAAATCAGATGCTCTACCAACTGAGCTACGCCAGCCTGATCCTGGAGCGGGAGACGGGAATCGAACCCGCAACCAACAGCTTGGAAGGCTGTGACTCTACCATTGAGTTACTCCCGCACTCTTTTGTTTTCAACCGCTTCCATCGTTTCACAATGGGGTACGCTGATCCGACGGACCCACAAGGACCAGCCTTTCTAAATCTACCACGGCCTTCCACGTTTCAAATGTCAACGTGTTGCATCCACCTTTGTGCGGCTCCCGCGATCCTCCGGGCGCGAAACTGGCGCTGGGTTCAATCGATCTTGCCAGCCTGCTGATGGGCGCCGATTCCGAACTTCCGCGATACGAAGTAGATGGGCACGCCCACCACGACGAGGATCAGGCCCGGCCAGGTATAGTTCGGCTTGTAGAACAGCAGCAGAACCTCGATAACGCCCGCCACCACGATGTACAGCAGCGGCAGAACCGGATAGCCGAACGCCCGGTATGGCCGCGGCAGATCGGGCCGCGTGCGCCGCAACACAAACAGGCCCGCGATGGTGAGCATGTAGAAGAGCAGCACCGCGAAGATCACGTAGTCGAGCAGATCGCTGTAGCGGCCGGTGAGCGTCAACAGGCAGGCCCAGATGCACTGCACCATCAGCGAAACCACCGGCGTGTGATGCACCGGGTCCAGCCGGCCCACCGGGCGAAAGAAGAGGCCGTCGAGGGCCATGGCGTAGTAAACGCGCGCGCCCGCCAGAATCATGCCGTTGAGACATCCGAACGTGGAGACCATGATGGCCGCCGCCATCACCTTCACCGCCACCGGTCCCAGAATGCCCGATGCCACCGCCGTAGCTACGCGATCCTCCGGCGCGGCGGCGATGCCGGCCAGGGGCAGCACGCTCAGGTACACGAAGTTGCAGGCCAGGTACAGCAGCGAGACCGCGCCCACGCCCAGAGCCAGCGAAAGAGGCAGGTTGCGTTTCGGATTGCGCACCTCGCCCGCCGTGAAGGTGACGTTGTTCCACGCGTCGGAGGAGAACAGCGCGCCCACCATGGCCACGCCGACAATGCGGATGGTGGTGATGGTCCAATCGGCATTTCGCCAGAATCCGCCGAAATTATCGTGAATAGCCGCGGGATTTCGTCCAAACAGGATACCCAGCCCCACCAGACCCAGCAGGGCGCCGATCTTGGCGATGGTGAACACGTTCTGCACCGCCGCGCCGGTGCGCACGCCGCGAGTATTCACCGCCGTCAGCAGCACCAGCACCGCGATGGCCAGCAACTGCTGCGTGGTGAGGCCCAGCTTGCCGGAGCCAATCAGGTAGCTGTGCGCGGAGATGGCCGGAAGGAACACGCCGGTGAACTTGGCGAAGGCGACGGCCACCGCGGCAATGGTGCCCGTCTGGATCACCGTGAACAACGTCCAGCCGTACAGGAACCCGCTGAGCGGTCCGAACGCTTCCCTCAGGTAGACGTACTGGCCGCCCGCGTGAGGCATGGCCGCGGCCAGCTCGCCGTAACTTAACGCGGCCACGATGGTGAGCGCCGCGGTGACCACCCAGGTCATGATGAGCAGGCCCGGCGACCGCACCTGGCGCGCGATGTCGGCGGAGACGATGAAGATGCCCGAGCCGATCATGGAGCCCATGACGAGCGTCGTGGAATCGAGCAGGCCCAGGCCCTTTACGAGACCCGTGCCGGATTGCCGGTCAGTTGTAGCCATTCTTCCGTCCGTTTTCCGATGTCCGCGGCGCATGTGCACGCCGCCAGCAGATCTCCGATCACCGCTACCGAATCGGCCCCGGCGTCGAGGGCCGCCAGCGCGTTCCGGCGAGTAATTCCTCCGATGGCCACCAGCGGTTTTGCGGCAAACTGGCGGAGCCGCCGCAGCTCCTCCAGCCCCACAGCGGGACCGGCGTTCTCCTTCGTCGCCGTGCAGAACAGGGGTCCTGTCGCCAGGTAGTCGACGGGCTCGCTCGCAGCAGCCTGGAGCTGCGCTTCATCATGCGTCGAGAACCCGATGAGCGCGGCGTCTCCCAACAGCCGCCGTGCATCGGCCGGAGCCAGATCCTCCTGGCCGGCGTGCAGACCGGCGCGCAGCATCATGGCGATATCCGCGCGATCGTTCACTATGAACAGCGCGTCCGCCGCGCGGCACAGGTCCGCGATCCGCCGGGCCGCGTCGAACGCCGCCCGCGAAAAATGCGCCTTGTGGCGAAACTGCAGAATGCGGGCGCCAGCGCCGAGGATGGCCCGCGCCGCTTCCACGGGGTCCACCGGAACACTGGCCAGCAGCGCGGTGTCCAGCACCGGATAGAAGGCGGGAATGCGCAATCTGTCCATGATAGCGCTCCATCAAAGAGACTATTCCTTGTGCGCGATTCCAAAAAACGCATGGTACTTCGGGGGCAGGGAAGCGGGCCGGAAGTCGCGGCCAAGGAACATGTGGCGCGTGTGCCCGGAAGCGATCGGTTCCTCGCGGACGTACATCTCGTAGGAGAACTCCACGCCGCGCCGGCTGGCCATGGAGACCCGCGTCCGCACCCTCACCTCGTCGTCGTAGCGCGCCGGACGGCGGTAGCGGCACTGCGCGTCGACCACCGCCAGCAGGATGCCGTCCTGCTCCTCCATGTCGCGATAGCGAAAACCGATGGCGCGGCAATACTCCACGCGCCCCAGCTCCATCCAGATGAAGTAGTTGGCGTAATACACCACGCCCATCTGGTCCGTTTCCGCGTAACGGACGCGCAGGGTCGTTTCATTAGTTTGCATTCAGCTATCAGGATGGCACGCGCGCGGCTCACAACGTCAAATCAACCAAGCCAGCAGTGAGACTTCCGCATCGCAGAAATCGCCATCGCTTGTGTCTGGCACCGCGCAGCCCGTGGAAAAAACAGTCGCAGGCCGAAGGCCCAATGGCACTTAACTTTTGGAACGGGCCTGCAAATCCAAGAACAGAATGTGCGTATGATGGAGGATTCCTTTGTGGGGCGGCCAATCCTGGCCGCCGCCGCGTTTCCACGCGGCGCC
>JBEKPY010000153.1:0-7487 GCA_049520275.1 Bryobacteraceae bacterium | reverse complement strand
AGCAGGCTGGAAAACAGCTCTGCGAAGAGTTCCATCGGTCGTCGGTCCTCCGATCTTGTCTCGACAACTTGATCTTCGGCCAGACGACCGGTGGAATCAAAATTTCAAATATGTTTGGCTAGGTTTCAAGCAGATACGGGCATCCTGTTGAAATCTGTTGGGCCCTGTTGAACCAGGAGGCACGGGGCAGCTACATTCTTATCTACGTCGGCATTCTGGTATCCTCGCAGATGAGAAACGACGCCGATGAATGCCCTCCTCAGCCGCATCTCGATCGATCCCAATGTTTGCTTTGGCAAACCGTGTATTCGCGGCACGCGAGTCTGGGTCGCCCTGGTTCTCGACCTGTTGGCTTCAGGTGAGACGCAGGAACGAATTCTGGAGGAGTATCCTCAATTGAGTCACGAGGACATTCTGGCGGCCATCGCGTACGGCGCGGAAATGAGCCGTGGGCGTTTCGTCGATCTCCCGGGTCAGAGCGCTGCGTGAAATTCAAACTCGACGAGAACCTCGGTTCTCGCACTGCGGAGCTGATCGAGGCACGCGGCCACGATGTGCAGACGGTCTCTCAGGAGAGGCTGACGGGCATCGATGACAAACATCTGTTTCAGATCTGCGCCTCCGAAGGGCGCTGCCTGATCACGCTGGATCTTGATTTCGCCGACATCCTGCGATTCCCTCCGCACACGGGCGCAGGAGTTGCGGTGCTCCGCCTTTCGCGGACCGTGTCGCTGAACATTCTGACCGAGCTGGTGCGGAGCCTGCTGTCGGCGATGGATCGGGAATCCATTACCGGGCGTCTCTGGGTCGTCGAGATCGGTCGAATCCGCGTGCACGGGGAGTCGAACTGATGAGGATCCGGAATTCCGGAGCCTGATCGTCCGGCGCATGGCGCGCGAGAATAAACCAACGAGATGCCGAGGGTCTTTGATCCATTCCGGTTCGTGCTGATCGCCGTCGCCGGGTGGATGAACCAGCGCCAGTTGCAGATGATCGATTATCTTCGCGAGGAGAATCGGGCTCTTCGCGAGCAACTCGGCGGGTGGCGGGTGTTGCTCAACGACGATCAGCGCCGTCGATTGGCCGCCAGGGCCAAAGGACTGGGACCGAAGCTTCTGGCGGAGCTCGCCACCATTGTCACGCCGGAGACCTTGTTGGCCTGGCATCGGAAACTGCTCGCCCGGAAATACGATGGCGGTGGTCGGCGCGGACCGGGGCGACCTCGCGCCGCCGGAGAGATCGAGCCCCTGGTGGTGCGAATGGCCGAAGAGAACCGGGACTGGGGTTATCGGCGGCTACAGGGCGCGTTGTCCAACCTCGGGCACGAGATTGGTTCGAGCACAATTGCTGATATCCTGCAACGGCACGGGATCAAGCCCGCGCCGGAGCGCAACCGGAAGACGACGTGGAAAGAGTTTCTGGCGCGACACTGGGAACTGATTGTGGCAGCGGATTTCTTCACCGTGGAAGTGTGGACCCGAAAAGGTCTGCAGAGATTCATGGTGCTGTTCTTCATCGAATTGTCAACGCGCAAGGTGAAGGTTGCCGGCATCGCCTCCGTCGCCAATGGGCTGTGGATGAGCCAGATTGGCCGAAATCTCACCGACGCGGTGGATGGAATCCTCAATGGCAAGCGCTACCTGATTCATGATCGCGACCCGCTGTTCACCGCGCAATTCCTGAGCATGCTCGCCGATGTCGGCGTGAAATCCGTCAAGCTGCCGCCCGCGATCACCGAACCTGAATGCGCACGCCGAGCGATTCGTCCGAACTATCAAAGGAAGGCTGTCTGGATCGGCTGATCCTGTTTGGGGAGGAGTCCTTGCGGACAGCGATTCACAACTTCATGGCCCATTACCATGCCGAGCGCAATCATCAGGGCCTGGCCAATCGGCTGATCAGCCCGGAGCCGGGCTATTCCATGACTGTGGCCTCAGTCAAGCGGCGGCAACGGCTGGGCGGCATGCTGAACTACTACTACCGCGCTGCCTGAGATTCCGCCGAGGGCATGCCCGGCCACAAAAGCGCACGTATACGCGCATATGCACATGTGGGGCGCGAATCGTTCGCATTTCGGTTTTCGCGAATTGAAAAACCGACCACTCCCAGACTTGGCCGAGGTCCGCTGTCTCTTGCACCCCGGCGGTTTTTACCGCGAGATGCGACATTCGAGTTTTCGGACCATACCCTGTAGGCGACCTCCGAGAAGCCAGCCACTTTATCGGCCATCCACGGCAACCAGTAGTAAGTCGATTGCGAAAGATGCGGAGCCACCGCCAGCGAAGGGTGGTGGCCGCCATAGTGCACCACGAAGTAAGTCGCCGTTTCGTCGGCCCACAAACTCGGCCCCAGCGGCATCAGCCACAGACGAACGATGCACAACGCGAGCAACAGGACCAGCAGCGCATTCCATCGCCTCGTCGCAGCCGGCGGCGCCGGCTCATCGATTCGTTTCCCGTTGCTCATCGACAAGAAGATCTGACGGCCACGCGCCGAACGCCGTTTCCAACGGCCGCGTCAAGTTCTGTGGGGCTCCCGGCCCGCGACGAGTCGAAGTGGGGCGGGGGCCGTGGCCCGGCTTTCAGCCCGCTCAGCTCTCCAGCTTGTAGCGTGTCTCCGCCAGGTGATACAGCGGACGCCACAGCAGCCGGTTCACCGATACTACCAGAGTCGCCATCACGATCGTGGATAGCAGCAGCACCGCGAAGTTGCCGGAGTCGCTGGCCGAACTGATCTCCGCTCCCAGACCGAACGTCGAAAGCACCTTCCCCTGGAAATGGAAATACTCGGCCACGATGCTGGCGTTCCATGCCCCGCCCGACGCGGTCACCAGTCCGGTGATCAAATACGGAAAAATGCCCGGGAGAATCACCGTGCGCCAGCGGTCCAGCCTGCTGAAGCGAAAGATCTCCGCCACCTCGTGAAACTCCGAGGGAATCGCCGTGGCGCCCGCAATCACGTTGAACAGGATGTACCATTGCGTGCCCAGCAGCATCAGCAGAATCGACCCGGTGTTGAGGCCTCCGCCCATCCGGATCAACGCCAGCAGCACCACCGGAAACAGCGCCGTGGCCGGAACCGAGGCGGCGATCTGCGCCACCGGTTGAGCGATGCGCGCCAGCCGCGGACTGAATCCAATGGCCACGCCGGCGGGAATGGTCCACACCGAGGCGATCCCGAGCGACACCAGCACGCGCACGAACGTCGCGCCGGCGCTCTCCACCGTAGTGATAACCTCCGCCCCGTTGATTCCCTGCAGCGTGTGGAACGCTCCGAACACGCCGAAGCCGGCCGCCGCCGCACAGGCGCCCGCCACCATCACTCCCAGTACGGTCTTCCCCACCCCAAGGCCGCCCGCATCGCCCGCTCCCGCTCCGCCCCGCGCCGTGTGCGTGCACAAGTACTCATCGAGCGGGGCCAGCATCCGCTCGTGCATGCGGCGCAGCAGAGGCGACTTTCGCAGCAGATTCAGCACCAGCGACTCGGGCGCCGTGGCGCTCTCCACCTGCTCGAACTTGAACTTCTCCGCCCATGCGATCGCCGGCCTCCACACCAGTTGGTCAATGAGAATAATGACCGCGATCATCGCGCCCAGCCCCCACAGAATGGCGCCCATGTCGCCCGCGCTCGCGGCCGACTGCAGATACGACCCCAGTCCCGGCAGCCGGAAGTCGCGCTCGCCCAGCACGAACATCTCGCAAGCCATCAGAAAGAACCATCCGCCCGCTACCGACACCATCGAGTTCCATATCAGCCCGATGGTGGCGTACGGCAGCTCCAGTTGCAGGAACCGCTGCAGCCAGCCGAACCGGTACACCCGCGACGCCTCCCGCAATTCGCGCGGGATCGCCTTCAGCGAGGCGTAGAAGCTGAACGCCATGTTCCACACCTGCCCGGTGAAGATGAGGATCACCGAGCCGATCTCCACGCCCAGTTGCCGCGTGGGGAACAGCGCCACCATGGCCAGCATCACGCCGGGCAGAAAACTCAGCACCGGAATCGACTGTAGTATATCCAGCACCGCCAGCATGATGCCCTGCACCCGGCGGTTGTACGCCGCAATGTACCCGTACGTAATCGCGAACGCCATGCTGAGCACGTAGGCCACCGTCATCCGCACCAGCGAATACAGGGCAT
Source organism: Bryobacteraceae bacterium (assembly GCA_049520275.1). Taxonomy (GTDB): domain Bacteria; phylum Acidobacteriota; class Terriglobia; order Bryobacterales; family Bryobacteraceae; genus CAWACP01. The sequence goes on along the minus strand of JBEKPY010000153.1, from coordinate 3,350 downwards.
ACAGGGGAAGCGCCGACGGCGAGCGCGAGATCTCGGCATGGGCGGCGACGGGCCCCAGCCAGACGTGCCCCACCATCAGCACCGCGCACGCCACCGCCATCACCGCGATAAACACCGCCGCATCCAGCAGCAGCGGCCAGGTGCGCTCCCCGGCAATCGATCGGGCCAGGCCCTGGATGCTCATCGAGCCGCGCCCGCCGTGGCTTCCTCGGGGATGAAGAAGCGTTCGCCCCGCGCGTCGTGATCGAACAATTCCGCGTAGCGGCCCCAGTTGACCGCCGTCTCCAGTTGCAGCTTCGTCTCGTCCTCGCTGAAGTGCTCGTCCAGCAGATCCTCGAAAAATTCATCCGGCAGGGTCCGGTCCGCCTTCGCCTCCAGCGAGCTGATAATCTGTTTCAGCAGCGGCACCCGTTCCAGCGCCGCCGTTCGGAACAGTTCCTTCTTGTGCAGAATATCGGCATCCAGGAACTCGCGGCCCTGCGGCGTCATTTCCACGTCGCCTTCCGCCACCGTCGCGAACTCCAGCATCGCCGCCGCTTCCACGATGGGCAACAGGTCGTCCACATCGAAGGAGAGCATGTGCGCCAAATGATGCACGTCTTCGCGTCCGTTGTGGTCCGCCAGAATCTCCAGCAGCCCGGCGATCCCGCCCGGGCGCGCGTGCGGCAGCATCGGATACGGCGGTTTAACCGGCGCGGCCGTGGGAACCTCGGGTCGCGCGTCCGGCTGCGTCAGCACCGTGTAGATGTAGTCCACCAGCTCGGTGAACCGCGGGCTCTTGTGATCCCTCGGGCGGGGCAGGTCCACGTGAAAGTCCGTGCGAATGCGCGCCGGATTCTTCGCCAGCACCACCACGCGGTCCGCCAGCAGCACCGCTTCGTCGATGTTGTGAGTGACGATGAAAATCGTTCGCGTGGGCATCTTCTGGTCTTCCCAGAGGTCCAGCAGCTCGCCGCGCAGGTTCTCGGCGGTAAGAACATCGAGCGCCGAAAATGGTTCGTCCATGAACAGGATTTCCGGTTCCACCACCAGCGCCCGCGCGAAGCCCACCCGCTGCTTCATGCCGCCCGAGAGCTCCTTCGGGTACGCGCTCTCGAAGCCGTCCAGACCCACCGTGTCCAGCATCTGAGTGGCCCGCTTCTTTCGCTCGGCCGGGTCCAGGCCGCACGCCTTGAGCGGAGCCTCCACGTTTTCCAGCACGGTGAGCCAGGGAAACAGTGCGAAGCTCTGGAACACGATGGATACGTTCTTCACCGGACCGGTCACGGGCTGGTTGTGCCACAGCACTTCCCCCGCCGACGCCCGCGCCAGCCCGGTGAGGATGCGCAGCAGCGTCGACTTGCCCGAGCCCGACGGCCCCAGCAGCGCCAGAATCTCCCCCGGGTACACACAGAGGTCCAGCGGCGCGATCACCTGAATGCGGTTCTCGCCCGGCTGCCCGTAGAACTTCTCCACCTTCCGCGCTTCGATGAGCGGTTCCGCCACGCGCACCATTATCGCAATTCGGAATTCGGTGACGTACACCTCATTTCCGAATTACCCGCGACGCGCGCGCAAACATCATTGGCAATTGTTGCCAGGCACGCTAACATCGCTCCAAGGACCAGATGCCCACTCGGAACATCAATCTGACAGACCACTTCGACCGCTTCATCGAAGCAGAAGTGGGGTCCGGCCGCTATGGCAGCGCCAGCGAGGTAGTGCGCGAAGGCCTGCGGCTCATTGAGGACCGGAAGCGCGAGGAGAGGGCGAAGCTCAAATGGTTGCGCGCGGCGGTAAAGGAAGGTCTGGAGCAGATTGATCGTGGACTGGGCGTGGAGTTTCGCTCGGCCCGCGATCTCGATAAACACATCGATCGGCTTTGGGAGGAAGTTGCCGAGCCGCGACCGTGAGGGAGCGTTCCAGAATCGTCCTGTCGCCGGACGCACAGCGCGATATTCGCGAAGCGCTGAAATGGAGCCGGGAGAGATTCGGCGAACGAGCCGCCGTGCGCTACCGGGACCTTCTGAAACAGGCGCTTCGTGATATCGCGGTCGAGCCGCAGCGCCCCGGATCGCGAGACAGACCGGATCTGGCTCAAGGCGTGCGCACCTATCATCTGTACTTCAGCTGTACTTCAGCCGTCGCCGCGCCCGAAGCGCCGCAGGCAGCGTTGAGAAACCGCGACATTTTCTGATCAACCGCCGCCGCGCCGAAACCTGGATCGACGTCATACGCGTTCTTCATGACGCCCGTGACCTCGCACGCCATCTTCCCGAACAGGCCTGACGCTCGACACCGGGCCGACCCGATGGCTGGAACTGAAGAAGGCCGCCCAAGTAGGGAGCTGTGGCGCGCTTCTAGATCAAGATCCGGTTTGCGCGAGGATCGCCTTAATTCGGCGGTACATATCGTTCGCCAGCCCGAGCATCGGTCGGCCATACGAAGCGGTCAGCGCGAGGTGGAACTTCTCATAAATCTGAAATTCCGCGAGATTGAATTTGTCAGGTTCGCTCCTGAGCATGTACTCGAAGTTGTAGAAAGCTTCGGCCAATCGTTTGTACACGTTGTCGCGGAAATGATTGATCGAGCCACATCCGGCGACAATGGAAACTGCGTCCCGACATCGTCTAGTTGGTAAATGTGCTCCTCGACCCGCCGTGTACCGATGTTGTTTACCGCCCTCCGGCAAAGCTTCAGAAGCTGGTCGACTTTGGGACGGATCTCGTCACGGCTCTCTGAAGCCGTGAATGTACAAACGTGATAACAGTCGAGAGTGACGCCAGCTTGAGCACTTAGGCCCTCGTAGGGTCTTTGGGGATCGCAGCTCTCAACAGGGCGCAACCACAGCTTTTCTGGATAGCCGTAAACTGCTGTCATCATCGGAAAATGCTCGGCGGAATAGATCCTGAGTTCCGCTGCGGTCTGGTCGACGATTCCGAGAAAGAAAGGAATCTCAAGATGTTGGAGGTACCCAACTGTGTTGTGTGCCTCGACCTTATCGGCGCTGCATTTCACCTGGATCGCGAAGGAGGTCCGCGGCTCGACCATTGGTGGAGTCGATTCCACATGTCGAAAATCGTGCAATAGAAGTCAGAGCCAACATCATCGGCAATTGTGGTTGGTTGTGCGACGAAGCTAAACCGCGATAGAAGGTAATGCGCCAGACGCTCGCCCTCCCAACCCGTTCGGACCTTGTATAGATGCGTCCCACTGGTGTCCGGCTATCGCTTCCGAGGTGCGCGCTAGCAGCCCGTGGCAGAAGTCCAGTTTTCAGCTTGGGAACGATTATGAATCGCCGCAGAGGTATGGTTGGATCAATCGACGTTACCGGCCGGCCATTGGTTACCGGCGATGCTGTGCACCCGAAA
>JBEKPY010000152.1:0-7712 GCA_049520275.1 Bryobacteraceae bacterium | reverse complement strand
CGAGGCGGAAGCCGCGAAACGAAACGTGCAGGTGACCATCTGCATCGTGGACGAAAGCGGCAACCTGCTGTTCCTGCAGAAGGCGGATGGCGCCGCGCTCAACACCATCCAGTTCGCCCAGAGGAAGGCCCGGCATTCGGCCTTCTACCGCAGCCCGTCCAAAGCCGCCGCCGATCAGCTCAAGAGCGGCGATCTGCAGGTGCTCGCCTTCCCGGAAGCTTTCCCCAATCAGGGCGGCCTTCCGATTAAGGTGGACGGCGAGACCATCGGCGGCATTGGGGTCAGCGGCGCCCCGTCCGAAGTCGACGAGGCCATTGGCCAGACTGCGCTCGACGCCCTGGCGAAGCGCTGATCGCCCTCACTTGAGCGCGTAGGTCACGCCGGTGACGAACTGGAACGAGCTCCTGCGGAAGCCGGGTGGAGGATCGCCCAGGTAGTTTTCGGCGGTGGACACGGTGAAGTTCAGCCGCTTGTAGACTGGCATGGCCAGCATCGCGCTTGCCACGCCCGAATACGCCGACGCATTGTTCAACGCCCCGGTCACCGAGATCTGCTCGTTGAAGACCACTCCGCGCTTGAACTTCCGGTTGAAGGTCTCCCCGGCCGTGGCGCCGGCCAGGTTGTTCGCGGGCACGCCCGACAGATCCTGGCGAATGTAGCCGAAGCTGCCTTTCAGGTCCAGCTCCTGGTTGGCCTCCTTTAACACCGTCCAGCCGATGCCGCCACCGTAGTTCTGCGCCAGGTTGAGCCCCTGCCCGAAGTTGTGATCGTAGGAGATCAGCCCGAAACCGAACCAGCGCGCATTGAAGTACTCGTCGCGTTCGCCGTCGGCGTGGTAGATGGACGTTTTCAGACTGGGCGATCCGGGCTGCGTCGCATCGCCGTAGGCGGCGCTCAGGTTGATTGTGGTGCGGTCCCGTGGGGCCAGCCAGTCGTACTCCGGCACGGCCCGCACAAGGTTCAGCGCTGCGGTGAACGTGCGGCTGTTCTGGGTGGACTCCACCAGCGCGGCGCCGCCCGTCACTGCGCCCTTCCAGCCAGCGAGGAGTCCAGGCTGGTGTTCGACGGCATTCTGGAACGCGGGCTGCTCCACCACGTGCGCCGAGTCGGCCACCGGGATGGTGGCCGTAGTGGCGCCGTTCACGCTGAGCTTCTGGTCGGCCATGGAGAGCGTGCCCTGGGGCACCCTGGAGGCGTCCGCCGGCTTGCGCAGATCCACGTTCTTCGGGATCACCGCAAAGCGCCGCGGCGTGTGAAGCTCCTTGATCTTGCTCCAATCCACGGTGACATCGCCCAATGCGTTGCTCTTGAACTTCACCGAGGGGCCGTTCGCGGACAGCAACTGGCCAATGAGTTTCTCGCCGTCGTTCAGGACCAGAACGTCCGGCTCCGGAGGGGTTTCCGCGCGCAGAGCGCCCGCGAAGGCGATGGCGGCGACAACCAGAAACGGGGGCAGGGAAGTGACACGGTTCTTTCGGATTGGCATATACTCGCCGTATTATAGCGGGAGCTGCCCTGTGAAGCTGAGCAGACGCGCGCGTCTCAACGCCTGCCTGGAACGGGGCGGGTGGCTGGCCATCCGCGAAGACGAATTCGGGCAGCTTCTGGGGGAGCTTGCGCCCATCTCCGAACAGCAGCTTCGGCGCCTGCTTCGCGAGTCCGCACTGCCTCTGGCGCCCCTGGTGGAGGGCGTGCGCCAGAGTTCTCTCGCGGACCTGGAGCGTACGCTCTGTGCGCTTGCCGCCGAGTACGCCCACGCCAACGTGGAGGGTCGCCGGGCCATTCGCCGGCTGGTCATAACGGCGCGGGATCACGCCCGCCTGGCGGCACGGCGTAGCGATGCGCCGCCCTCAAAGCAGGAGACGATTCTGTGGATGCAAACGTGGCTGGAGAACCCCGAGGCTTTCTCCCTCTGGGTGGTCCTCCGCAAACAGGCGTGCTGAAGCTCAGGCCGCCAGCGGGCGAAGGCGCTCCAGCAGGGCTTCCACGCGCTTCAGGCGATCGCGCAGGAGCTGACGGTTCTCCTTCATGGCGGTGTGATGAATCTCCAGTGGCAGATCGCGGCACTCGCGTTCGAGTAGCTGCACCACGAGTTCCCACTCATTCCTGTCCAGGACGGGATGGCGTGCACTTGCGGCTGCGGACATCCGGCAACCTCCTCGGGAATCTCTGGTGATACTGTACACCCGCTGATCCCGAAATGAGCCAGGAAAACGTCAGCCGGATGCCGATTTCGCTCGGAGCCGCCGATGCCGGTGTCCATGTGGCGAGTCCGCCAGCGAGATGCGCGCGGCCGTGAGGAATACGTCGAACTCCCGGACCGCGTCCTGGCATCGTGGACAGACCAGCAGATGCTCTTCATAGCGTTCGCTTTCTCTTGCGGACATCCGCTGTAGCACATAGGCCTCGGCGGTATCCGAGACGGCGGCATCCTTAGCAGTACAAGGTGTGAGTGAGTGATCCATGACGATACGACTCGGTTACCATTAGAGCTGCAACTCATCGTCCATCCGGCGTCGCCTTGTGAATCAGGTGCTTGCGGGCACGGCGGCGAGCGCCGGAAATACAGTCCGGTAAGAAGTTCTAAGTCATTTTTACTCAACTGCTTACGGCCCCGGACACTGGGAGTTCTACGGGTCAGGTTATAGTGCATCCCCCGGCTGAAGACTCTCAAAAAAAATCGCTACCGGCGGGGTCCGGCACATTCCGCGGGAACGCCGGTTTATGCACAATCGTCCACAGCTTTCCCACAGCCCTCAGCCCGTAAGTGATAGATGCACTTCGGGAAACACCTGTTGAAAACCGCCCGCCGACGGCGCGAAGCCTATGGTGGTTCGACGCGTGGGCTGGTACAAAGGAGAACAGATCCCGCGCGGGTGTGGTTCCGTGGATGATCTCGGGGGAGGTGGCCACGGAGCCGCACTCGCGGATGGATCGTGCTTCGGGTCGTTCGGGTGCATTCACCGCAGGTGGCCGCACCGCGCAGAACATGATACATCCGAGCGGACCGGCATCCGGTCGTGTCCTATCACCTTCACAGAGTGAACGCCGCGTCATCCCGGTGGTGGCGCGGCGTTTTTGTTTGCTGACCCATGGCTTCCTGCGAGGCGGTGCTGTTCGACTTCGACGGGGTGCTGGTGGACAGCGAACCGGTCCACTTCCGCTGCTGGCGGGATCTGGTGGCGCCCTTCGGAATCGCGATCGACTGGCAAACTTACAGCGATACTTTTATTGGTGTATCTACTCGCCAGATGCTAAAGCACTTCTGCGATCAGGCGGCGAACGGAACTACGCTCGAACAGTTGCTGGAGCTGCTCCCACTCAAGCGCCGGATGTTCCTTGATCTCATGTGCCGCGAGCTGCCTTTTGCCCCCGACTGCCGCGCCATGCTGGCCACCTTGTCGGACCTGCGCCTGGGCGTGGTGACGTCCAGCAACCGTCTGGAGGTGGAGCCGGTGCTGGTGGCGGCGGGCATCCGGGAGTATTTCGGCGCGCTTGTGTGCGGGGGCGATGTCAGCCGCCAGAAGCCGTGGCCGGAGCCGTACATCCGGGCGGCCGAATTGCTGGGGGTCTCTGCCGCTCTCGTGGTGGAGGATTCTGATGCTGGCGTCGAGAGTGCCCGGGCCGCCGGGTTCGAGCTGCTCCGGGTGGGGAACCCCACCGAGGTGTGGCCGGCCTTGCGCGCACGGCTCGGGCGAGCGTGAGTATCTTATTGCCGATAACGAATATTATGTCAAATACGTCGTCGCACGGACCAGCTCAACCAGTTCGGCAACAACCGCATCAGGCAGCTCGTCGTGCGTCAGGCTTTCGCATAAGGCGGTAAGGTCGAGCAATCGCGCGAGCTGGCGCCAGTTCCCCGGCAACGTGCCGCCGGCGTGCCGATAACCCTCCGAGAAGTGCGGCTCCACAAGAGGACGCGAAGCCCGCTCGTAGCGCAGAAAGTGGCCAAGGTCGGCCAGCGGGCAGCCGGAAACGGCAAACTCCCAGTCAAGAACGGCAGCCACGCTCCACGCCCCTGCGATCTTCCGCACCAGCAGGTTACGCTTGCCGAAGTCGCCGTGCACCAGGCGCCCCTCGTCGTCCAGACTGGCAAGTACTGGCGCCCATGACCAAACCAGTTCACGGAGGCGGTGGCGCAAGTCCACTTGCATACGCCGCTGCAGGTTCGCCGACGCCAGGCACAAATCGACAAAGCGCGGCACCGGGTCGGCACCCTCCAGCAACGGCGCCGCGACGCTCGGTCCGGGGGCCAGCCATCCGGGTTTCGAGAAGGTGGTGCGGCCGATAGCGGCCAGAGTTTCTCCCGCGGAGTGTGCCGCCTGAGCAATCGCGTCCCCGTCGCCGCTTCGCTTCAGCTCGCGGAAGCTCATTCCCTCCATGTGACTCATGAGCGCGAATGGTGGAACATCCTCCCACCCCTGCGGCTCCGCGTGAATCACTGCGGGAACCGGAACCGACGCCCCGACCAGCCGGATCAGGTCCACTTCCTTCTGGCATATTGAGGGGTGGTGCTCGTAGATGCGGAGAACAATCAGCTCGGGCGCGCAATCGAGCCGGAGCCTGAAATTCGCATTGCGCCAGCCATCGGCGAGCGGCTGCACGTCAAGGATGCGGCAGCGCGGAAACGCGGCATGCACCATCCGCTCCAGAAGGGTCGCTGGTAGTGCGCGGCGCGGTTCCGCCCGTCTCCAGCGAGCCTCCTCGGGAGCGCCGGCGATCATCGCACGGTGAAGTCGGCGTGCAGCGGCACGTTCGCCGAAGAGTCGCCCACGTACACCGTGAACTTCCCCGGATCCACCTTCCAGGCCTTGCCGGCGACATCCCAATAGGCCAGCGAGCGGTGGTCCAGCGCTACTGACACCCGCCTGGTCTCGCCGGGCTTCAATTCTACCCGGCTAAAACCCTTCAGCTCTTTTACCGGCCGTGGCACGGTGGCCGACGGATCGCCCACGTAGACCTGCGCCACCTCCGCGCCGGCGCGCGCACCAGTGTTGCGAACATCGAAGCTCACCGTGACCGGATCGTTCGCGTTCCCCTCCGCAGGCGTGACGCTCAGATTGCTGAACGCGAACGTGGTGTAGGACAGGCCGAACCCAAATGGGAATAACGGCTTCGTGTCGCTCCGGTCGTAGTGCCGATAGCCGACGAAGATCCCCTCGTTGTAGTGGATGTCCCTCGTGCCGGGGGTCGTGTAGTAGTTCTTAAAGGCTGGGTTATCTTCAATATGCCGCTCATAGCTAATGGGAAGCTTTCCACCCGGGTTCACCTCCCCAAGCAGGATCCTGGCCACTGCCCTGCCCCCCTCCTGGCCGGCATACCAGGTCTGCAGGAACGCGGGTGTGCGGCGGAGCCATTGCCGTGTGTCCACGCCGCCGCCGGAGGTCACCAGCACGATGGTCCGGGGATTGGCGTCGAGCACCGCTTTGATCAGCTCATCCTGGCCGGTGGGCAGTTGCCAGGTCCGGTCCTGCCCTTCGGATTCGGTCTCAGGCGAATTCCCGGCGCACAGCACCACCACGTCGGCTTTGGCGGCCAGTTTTTCCGCCTGCGGGTCAAGGAGATCCTCGACGGCGAGAGCGCCAAACCCCAGCGTTATGCCTTCGATTGCGGGGTTGTATTCGAGCTTGATGGCCACCGGCTGGCCTGCCTGGGCGTCGGCATCGACGGCGTGCGGGACCTGTCCTTCAGGTGAAGATTCTTCAAGAACCAGCGAATTATTCAAGTAAAGCTTGTAACCATCGCTACCCATGCCGGCGAGGATGAAGCGCTGCTTGCCGGACTTCTTTGGAATGTAGTAACCGGTCCAGCGGATGCCCTTGATGGCCGGAGGCGGGCCCCAGCGCCATGGTCCAAACCCGTTGACGCCGTCCACGGTTGACACCTTATCGGGGGTCGCGCTGAAATCGCCGCTGGCAAAGTCTTCCTGTTTCAGGCCAGCCTGTTTGCCCTCCGCATCGGTGGAGAACGTCGCCTCGCCAAAGACGTCTCCCAGAGTTTTGAGACCGCGGTTGTAGGTGACCGTCACTTTGGTGTTCGCGAGCGCGTCACTGAGCGCGGTGAGAATGCTCACCGGGTTGAAAGCGGTAACGTCGGCGCTCCCGCCAGCCGTGACCACCGCCGGCCAGGCATTGGGACCGATCACCGCGATGGTGTGAAGTTTGTGCGCGTCGAGCGGCAGCAGGTTGCCCTCGTTCTTCAGCAACACAGCGGCTTTCTCGGCGGATTCGAGCGCAATCGCGCGGCTGCGCTGGCTGTAAACGGAAATGCCGAGGTCGGTCTGGTCGCGGTCCTCAAGGCCGAACTGCAGGGTTGTCCGCAGGATGCGCCGCACCTTGTCGTCGATGGTGGCCTCGGAGAGCTTCCCTTCCCGGACCGCTGGAAGCAGCGTCTCGCGGTTCATGAACTTGCCGCTGGGCATTTCGAGGTCAAGTCCGCCGTTGGCCGCGGCCACGCCGTCATAGGTGGAGCCCCAGTCGGACATCAGGATGCCGCGGAAACCCCACTCCTTCTTTAATACCTGCTTGTTGAGGAAGCTGTTCTGGGTGGCGTGTTCGCCGTTCAGGAGGTTGTAGGAGTCCATGACGGCGCCGACATGCCCTTCTTTGACGGCGGCCTCGAAGGCGGGGAAATAGATCTCGCGCAGGGTTCGCTCGTCCACGATGGAGTTGGAGTTGTGGCGGTCAAACTCGGAGTTGTTGGCGGCGAAGTGCTTCACGGTGGCGATGACGCCCTGGCTCTGCACGCCCTGGATGTAGGCGGAGGCGATGCGGCCGGCCAGATACGGGTCTTCACCCATGTATTCGAAATTTCGGCCGTTCATGGGCGCGCGGTAGATGTTCACGCCGGGCCCTAGGAGAAAGCTGACGCCGCGTGCGCGCGCGTCCTGGCCGAGGCCGCTGCCGACTCGCTTGGCCAGCTCAGTATCCCAGGAAGCGGCGAGGCCGATGCCGGCGGCGTAACCGGTGGTGGGGCCCCAGGTGCGCACGCCCATGGGGCCGTCGGACATCTTGAGCCGCGGCAGCCCGATGGCCGGCTCCGCTCGGATGAACATCTCGTTCTGGCCGCCGATCAGATCGATTCTCTGCTCCAGCGTCAGCTTGCCGAGCATGGTTTCGACACGGCGATCAATGGCGGAATCGTCCTGCGCGGCCGCTCCGGGTATCAGAGCAAGACCGGCGGGAATGAGAAGAAGCAAGGAGGTAAGAGAATGGGAGAATGTCGCAATCATGGCAAATGGTCTTTGTTGTGAAGTGTATCAGACGGCTGATGGGAGCCGTTCATTAGCAGCTACCGCCGTTTCTGCGCGCTCAGGGCGACGGCCACGATGATGATGGCGCCGAAGGGTGCGTGGCCCACTGGCGCGCGTCGAAGGTCGGCCCTTTGCTGCCCCCCGGGTGATATGCCCCACCTCCGAGGTTACCATTCTACCAATAATCAACGAGTTACGGCCCCTTCAACCTCGGCCATCTACCTGCACTAGGGTGTTTTCAAGCAGAGGGGGTGTGGCCAGGTGTTGCGAAGTCGAACCGGCGTTCTGGTGGGCGCCGCTTTGCTGGTGGCCTCGGCCGCGCTGGTGGAGCGGCTGGGCGCCGAACGGCCGGCGGCCATCACGGTTGACTATCCGGCCGAGGGATCGATTTTCCCGCCGGACATCTCCGCCCCCACCTTCCTGTGGCGCGACGCCAACCCGAACGCTGCCGGGTGGCGAA
>JBEKPY010000151.1:0-7851 GCA_049520275.1 Bryobacteraceae bacterium | reverse complement strand
GGCAACCGCACCACGCTGAACAACGAGTATCAGGACCTGGTCTCGGAAATCACGCGGCAGGCGGACAACATCCAGCTCAATAACGGCGGCACCCTGAACACGAACCTGAACGTGTACATCGGCGGCGGCCGCACCAGCGACGTGAAAGGCACCTCACTGGTGAACATCAACCTGAGCGGCACCGCCAACGCGGTGGACGCCACTTCCCTCAATCTGGCCGGGAGCACCGTGATCGGCGGCGGCACGTCGTTCGCCAACAACAACGTGACCAACCTGAACAATGCCAACGCGCTGTTCATGAGCGGCGGCGCGGGCGGCACCGAGACGTTCACCATCAACTACGCCAACGCGGCGGGCAACGTGGCCAGCCAGGCGGTCACCGTCACCGGGACCAACAACGGCCTCTCCGCATCCTCCATCGTGAGCACGCTCAACAGCGCTATCGCCAACGCCGGGCTGACGGGCATCAGCACGCAGATCGGAACGAACGGCGACCTGCAATTCAGCGGCGGCAATCTCCTGTCGGTGACCGCGGCCACCGCGGGCGGGCCGACCAACCCGCTCGTTCAGAACAACGCCACGCTGCTGAACGGAGCGAACTATCAGTCCACGGGCACGCTGACGCCCTTCGTGGCCGGCGCCGGCGGGGCCACCTCGCAAACCCTCAACGTCACGGTGGGCACAAGCAACTATGGCGTCACTCTGACCAGCGCCACCACGGGCACCACGGCCGCCGACAACGCGGCCGATGCGGTGACTTCTCTGAACGCCCAGTTGAAGGGCAGCGGCGTCTACGCCACCAACGTCAACAACACGGTTACGCTGCAGAGCGCCAGCGCATTCAGCGTCGCCACCACCAACAACACACCCGGATCGGGCGGAGCAGGCGGCGCCGCCGGCTCCGGCTACCTCGAGAACAACACCGGGAGCTTCGACGACCCCACCGGCAACTCCGGCGGCGCCCCCTATGCGGATGATGTTGCCTTCCAGCCCTTCGTATCCGGCGGCAACGGGGGAACGGCCACCACTGAAACTTTTGACCTTGAAATCATGAGCAGCCAACACATGATCACGCTGAGCAGCGTCACCCAGGGCACCGTTCCGGCTGCCGACAGCGTTGCGCATGCCGTCACCGCCCTCAACGACCAGTTCACTAGCCTCGGCATCAATGGCGACATCAACGCCGCCGTCGACGGGTCGGGCACCGGCATCGAACTGTCCGCGGGCACCAATTCCTTCTTCCTTGAATCAGTTCAAGGTGTCTTGGGTGGTTACACGCAGGGAGTCGGGGGAGCTGGCACGCCCGGAAGCGGCTCGTTGTTCGCCACCACGCCGCAGGCCGAGGTGGTGACGCCGCCCACCACCAGCGCGAGCGCCACGGGCAACGCCCAGAATGCGATTTCGGCCATCAACGCCGCGGTTAAGGCTCTCGGTCTCGTGCAAGGCCAGGTGGGCGCGGGCGAGAACACTCTGAATTACGCCGTATCGCTGGCGCAGTCGCAGATCACTAACTTCTCGGCGGCCCAGAGCCAGATCAAGGACGCCGACATCGCCGCCCAGGCCGCCAACCTGACCAAGGCACAGGTGCTGCAGCAGGCTTCCATCGCGGCCATGGCCCAGGCAAACTCCTCCCCCCAGATGGTGTTGAAACTCCTGCAGTAGTCTCTACGCCCTCGGCCGCCGCGGTGTCTCACTCTCGCGCCGCGGCGGCCGCACATCCTGCATCCGGCCCTTCCACAAACCTCCCGCGCCGCGCCAGTAGCGCACCGCGGATTCCACCGTCGCGAAAGTGTAGAACGCGGCCGTCAGGGGCAGCAGCGGAGCGAGCAGCACGGACTGGCGGTAAAAACGAAGAGCCGGGGCGTAGGCGGCGCTCATCGACAACCACGCCGCCAGGCCCAGGGCGCGAGCCGCGTTGTCCGGCGCGAGCAGCAGCAGCGGCGGCGCGAGATAGATCAGCGCCATTCCCGCCAGCGTTCCCAGAAGCAGCGGCGCGGAATGGCGGAGCTGCGTGAAAGCGGTGCGGGCGATCATCTCGCGCACGGCGGCGAAGCCGGCGTAGGGGCGGACGCTTTCGGTGTCGCGGCTCAGGCCCAGCCAGATGCGGCCGCCGCTCGACTTCACCCGCTCGGCGAGGGCGCAATCGTCGATCAGCTCGCTACGGATGGCGGCAATCCCACCGATGCGGGCCAGCGCTTCGGGCCGGATGAGGATACAGCCGCCCGCCGCCCCAGCCACCCGGCTGCGCGGGTTCGCGATCCACGCCGGCGGATACAGCTTGAAGAAGAAGAACACGAACGCGGGGACGGCCAGGCGCTCCGCCAGCGTGCGGCAACGCAGCCGGACCATCACGGAGGCGATGTCGAGCCGGCCGCGTTGGGCGCGCGCCACCAGCCTGGCCACGTTGCCGGGCGCATGTACCACGTCGGCGTCGGTGAGCAGCAGAAAATCCGGCGCGGTGGCGGTGGCCGCTTCCACGCCCTGAGCCACGGCCCACAGTTTGCCCGTCCATCCGGGCGGAAGCGGCCGAGCGGGCAGCACGGTCAGGCGATGGCCAGCCTCGGCCTTGCCTGCTGCATTCCGCGCCAGCTCCGCCGTCCCATCCGAGCTGTGATCGTCCACCACGAACACATGCAGCGGACCGGCATAGCGCGAGGCCAGCAGCGAGTGGACCGCCCGGCCGATGGCCGCCGCTTCGTCGCGCGCCGGGATGATCGCGGCGATGGCGGGCGCGGCGCCGCCGTCGGTGTCGTCAGGGACGGGGTCGCGCTCAATGACATCGCGGAACCGCCAGAAGCCGCCGCGGGCCACCAGCAGCACTACCCAGATGGCCAGCGAAACCGCACCGACAAGGACCCACATCTGCGCCAATCATACCGAAGGGCGGAGGGCACGCCGTCCGCAAGGTGCGCGCAATGGACACGCATGCGCCGGACCGCTTTCAAGTGGCGCACCGAGGGCGCTGCGAATCGAGCGGGACTTCGCGCGGCGCGCAAACATCGCGGGCCAGAACCAGCGCTCCGAGAATGCCCGCCCGGCCGCCCAGCTCCGGCGGAACAATGTACTCCTCGATCCGCTGGGCAAGGGCGGGGTGGCGGACGTAGCCGTTCAGCAGACCGAGGAACTGATCGCGGATGGGGGCGAACAGGCGCGGCTGCCGCAGCACCCCGCCGCCCAGCACAATGCGTTGCGGCGAGAGCGTCAGCGCGAGATTGGCCGCGGCCAGCGCCAGATAGCGTGCTTCAAGGGACCACGCCGCGTGGCCGGGCGGCAACTGCTCGGCGGGCGCGCCCCAGCGCTCTTTCATGGCCGTCCCGGACGCCAGGCCTTCGAGACAATCGCCGTGGTAGGGGCAGGCGCCGGCGTACGGGTCGCCGGTCCAATCGTGGGGGATGCGGATGTGGCCCATTTCCGGATGCACCAGGCCGTGCATCACCCGGCCGCCCACAATGGCGCCGCCGCCGATTCCCGTGCCAACGGTGAGATAGAGGAGGTCGGACAGGCCACGGCCCGCGCCCCACTCCGCCTCGCCCAGGGCGGCGGCATTCACATCGGTGTCGAAGCCGGTGGGGACGCCCAGAGCCTGCTCCAGCGTTCCCGCCAGATTGCAGTTACTCCAGCCTGGTTTCGGCGTGGAGGTGATGTACCCGAACGTCGGCGAATTGCGGTCGAGGTCGACCGGGCCGAACGAGCCGATGCCCACGGCCCGAAGATCGCCGCCGGCCTCCTGCTTCAGGAAACGAATGACCGAGGCCAGGGTCTCCTCGGGCGAGGTGGTGGGAAACCGCGCCATGGTCAGATCGCCGGGCCCGGTTCCGAAGCCGCAGACGAACTTGGTGCCGCCCGCTTCGATGCCGCCGAACAGGTTCATCGATTTCAAGTTTGTCACAGGCCCCGGGCGAGGGGCGCGCCCCGGCGCCCGCCAGCGTCCCTGACAGGTGTACGGGTAGTGCTTGCACCGGTAGTGCTACAATCACCCGATAAGGTTTCCCCCGCCTTTGTGTTATGCAGGAATCCCCCCAGACGCTCGGCGCCCTCAGAGCCAGCCGTTTCTCCGAGGACCGGATCGCAACCCGCACCGTAAAAGACGAAATTCGTCAGAACCTCATCTGTAAACTGCAAAAGAAGGAACCTCTGTTCCCGGGCATCGTCGGCTTCGAGGAAACCGTGGTGCCGCACATCGTGAACGCGCTGCTGTCGCGGCACAACTTCATTCTGCTGGGGCTGCGCGGCCAGGCCAAGACGCGCATCATACGCCTGCTGGCCACCCTGCTGGACGAAAAGCTGCCGTACGTCGCCGGGTGCGAGATTCGCGACAACCCGTACCGCCCGCTCTGCCGCCAGTGCCGCAACCTGGTGGAGGAGCGGGGCGACGACACGCCCATCGCCTGGCTCACGCGGGGGCACCGCTACGTGGAGAAGCTGGCCACGCCGGACGTGACCATCGCCGACATGATCGGCGACATCGATCCCATCAAGGCCGCGCGGCGCGGGCGCGACATCTCCGACGAGCTCACCGTGCACTACGGCCTGCTCCCGCGCGCCAACCGCGGCATTTTCGCCATCAACGAGCTGCCCGATCTGGCCGGCAAGATTCAGGTGGGCCTGTTCAACATCATGCAGGAAGGCGACGTGCAGATCAAAGGCTATCCGGTGCGTCTGCCGCTGGACGTCATGCTGGTGTTCACCGCCAACCCGGAGGACTACACCGCGCGCGGCAAGATCATCACGCCGCTCAAGGACCGCATCGGCAGCGAGATCCGCACGCACTATCCGCTCACCGTGGAGCAGGGCATGGCCATCACCGGGCAGGAGGCGTGGACCGGGCGGCCATCGCCGGCGCGCGCGCGGGTGCCCGCCTATATCAGCGAGGTAGTGGAGCAACTGGCCTTCCTGGCGCGCGAGGACAAACGCGTGGATAAGCGCTCCGGCGTGTCCCAGCGGCTGCCCATCTCCGTTCTGGAGAACGTCATCTCGAACGCCGAGCGGCGCGCCCTGCAGGCCGGCGAGGACATGGCCGTGCCGCGGGTGCTGGACATCTACGCCGCGCTGCCCTCGGTCACCGGCAAGCTCGAGTTGGAATACGAGGGTGAGCTGAAAGGCGGCGACGCGGTGGCGCGCGAGTTGATTCGCGCCGCCGTGGGCAAGGTCTACAGTTCGTATTTCGAGGGCGTGAACGTCTCCAGCGTGGTGCAGTGGTTCGAGATGGGCGGTTCGCTGCGCCTGGACGAGTCGCTCGATTCCGCCGGCCAGGTGCGCGAGCTGGGCAGGATTCAGGGGCTGATGGAGAAGACCGGCGCGCTGGGTCTGGGCTCCAACGAACCGGACGCCGTGCGCGTTTCCGCCGCGGAGTTCCTTCTGGAAGGGCTCTACGCCCACCGGCGCATCAGCCGAAACGAGGAACGGGGCTTCGTCGCCGAAGAGCGGCGCCGCATCGATCCCGAGGAGCCGCCGAAGAAGCAACGACGCCAGTTCCAATAGGAGCCCCATGAAGATCCATTATTCGCGCTACACCGGCGAAGACCTCGGGTTGAGCGCCGAGGATCTCATGAAAGCTCTGGCCGACTTCTTCCTGCAGAGCGGCTTCGAATCGCCCAACATGAATTTCGGCGAGTGGAACCAGCACACGCTGGAAGAGCTGAAGCAGGCCCTCCAGCAGGCGCTGGAATTCGGCGACGCGTTCGACCCGGAGCGCGCCGAACAGATCCGCCAGCAGCTCGAACAGATGTCGCCCGAGCAGGTGGACCAGCTCATGGAGCGGCTGGCGCAGAAGCTGGTGGACGAGGGCTACATCAACCCGGAGGCGCAGCCATCCGAGCAGGCCGGCCCGAGCGGCAACGGCGGAAACGACAAACGCGCGCGCTTCGAGGTGACCGATAAATCGCTGGACTTTCTCGGCTTCAAGACCCTGAAGGACCTGCTCGGCTCGCTGGGCAAAGCCAGCTTCGGCGCCCACGATACGCGCGATCTGGCCACCGGCGTGGAATCGAGCGGCGCCGCGAAACCCTACGAGTTCGGCGACACCCTGAATCTGGACGTCAGCCAGACTTTGTTCTCGGCCATGCAGCGGGACGGCGTGAAGCTGCCGCTGAACCTCGAGTACGCCGACCTGCACGTGCACCAGTCCGAATACCAGAGCTCCTGCGCAACGGTGCTCATGCTCGATTGCAGTCACAGCATGATCCTCTACGGCGAGGACCGCTTCACGCCGGCCAAGAAAGTGGCCCTCGCGCTGGCGCACCTGATCCGCACCCAGTACCCCGGCGACAGTCTGCGCTGCGTGCTGTTCCACGATTCGGCCGAGGAGCTGCGCCTGTCGGATCTGGCGCGCGTTCAGGTGGGCCCCTGGTATACCAACACCCGCGACGGCCTCATCCTGGCGCAGCGCCTGCTCGCCCAGGAAAAGAAGGACATGAAGCAGATCGTCATGATCACCGACGGCAAACCCTCGGCGCTGACGCTGGAGGACGGGCGCATGTACCGCAACGCCTTCGGCCTCGATCCGCTGGTGATCAGCCGCACGCTCGAAGAGGTGAGCCGCTGCAAGCGTCAGGGCATCCTGATCAACACTTTCATGCTGGCCAGCGACTACGGGCTGGTCAACTTCGTCCAGAAAGTAACGGAACTATGCCGGGGCAAGGCCTATTTCACCACCCCGTATACCCTGGGCCAGTACCTGCTCATGGACTATATGAACCGCAAGACCCGGACGGTTCACTAACGCCCTGGCACAAACCCGCAAGGAATCCGCGCCGTAGCCGATACGTAGCTCATGGGAATGTTTACCTGGAATGACGGTTACCTCCTTGGGGTGCCCATAATCGATTCAGAGCACAAGACGTTGTTCGCCATTGCCGACGAGCTGAATGAGTCCGTGATCCACGGCGACAACACGCGAATGCAGAAGAACCTGCTGACCCGCCTTATCAACGCTTTCGTCACCCATTTCGAGCACGAAGAGGGGCTGATGACCCACTATCGCTATCCCGACCTGGAAGACCACGCCGATGAGCACCGGGAATTCGCCGCCCGGATCCTGAAAATGAAACAGAAGCTGGATGCGGGCGCCATCACCCTCCCGTTGGACTCCATGCAAACCGTGCGCACCTGGTTCGACCGTCACATCCGGCGAAACGACCAGTCGCTGGTCCGGCACATCCGGCAGAACGACCTGATCGGCCTGCGCACCTGACCGCGCCGCCCAGGGCGCTTCAGAAAGGCCGAAAGAAAGCCACCGGCCGGTCGATATCAACCTCATGGCACTATTTTCCTGGAGCGATACCTACTCTCTCGAACATCCGCAGATCGATCACGAACACAAGGCGCTGTTCGCCATGGCCGAACAACTGCATCAGGCCATGCTCAACGGCAGCGGCGCAAAGGTGCTTGGCGACCTTCTGGCGAGCCTGATCAACTACACGCAGGTGCACTTCGCGCACGAAGAAGCGCTGATGCGCCACTACAAGTTTGGGGGAATGGATGCGCACGTCGCCGAGCACAGGAAGCTCGCCGAGCAGGTTCTGGACCTGCAACGGAAGTACGCGGCGGGCAAGCTCACCATCACCATGGAGATCATGCACTTCCTGCGAGACTGGCTGGACCATCACATTCGGCAGTCCGACCAGCTTGTGGCGCGGCATATCCGGGCGCACGAAGGCGCCCTGGCGCGCGCCTGACCCGTGGGAAGGGACACCCTCGTCCGGTGACGGCAGTCCCGTCGCCCTGCCTTGTGGGGCAGGCTCTCAGCCCAATGGCACTTAACTTTTGAGCCTGTCTGGCAAGTGGTTGATTCTCTGAGTTTGTGGGGCGGGCAATCCTGCCCGCAGCCGGCTTTCAAGCCGGCCTGGCGCC
>JBEKPY010000150.1:0-8170 GCA_049520275.1 Bryobacteraceae bacterium | reverse complement strand
TCCCGGCCAATCCAGAATCCTGGTGAAGTCGCTCTCCCTCACCCTGCCGAGTCTACCGGAATCAGCCCCTTCTCAGAAGCCCTGCAAAACCAGCGCTCCTTACAGATTCCTGCTCAGAGCCCAAAAAACGAAGACGGCCCGGTTTTGGCGGGCCGTCGTTGAAACCAGAAGAGGAATCTGCGCCGTGCGGTCAGTCCGTGAACGCCAGCTTCATGTTGCTGCCGCCAATCTTCATCTCCTGCAGCCTCAGCCTGCCGTCGGCAGCCTTATCGTACCGAAAGCTCGTCGTGTTGAATTTCTGATTGGCGCTCTCCACCTTCACCTTCGCTTCCGCCGTCTGCTTGCCCGCCGTGAACACGGCCTTGTTGTCGAGCACCTCGACTTTGTAATCGCCGGCTCGCAGCATGGTTCCGCTGACCACCGTCGGCTCCAGCAGTTTCACCCGGTAGGTGGCCGCGCTGGCAACCGCAACCGCAAGTGTCGTAAAGGTAATGAGGACTTTCTTAATCATGGTAATGACTCCTGAATGTTCTGTTAGGTTGGCCCGCTGGTAACGGGCCTCCATCTGTAAAATGGATCACTTTCAGGCTACCACAAATGGACCCACCTGTCAGTGGTGCTGCCGTACCAAGAAATCCCGCACGTGCGCCAGGGAGGCGTCCCGCACCGCGCTTTCCCCTCCGAATCCCTGCATCCAGACCACGTCCTTCTCCCGGCGGAACCAGGTCATCTGGCGTTTGGCGTACTGGCGTGTGGCCAGTTGCGCGGCGGCGAGGGCTTCGTCCGGTGTCATGCGCTCCTCGACAACGGCCAGCGCTTCCTTGTAACCGAGGGACTCGAATGGCCTGGCGGTTCTCGGGAATCCCAGCGCCAGGATGGTCCGCACCTCTTCCACCAGCCCGCCCTCGAACATGCGCGCCAGGCGCTCGTCGAGCCTCTGGTGTAACCGGGCACGCGGCGGCGCAAGGCCGACTTTGAGGACCCCATAGCCGGTCAGGCGATCGCGGCCCGCCCGGAATTGCTCGGACATGGGCGTCGGCCGCAACAGCGAAACCTCGATCGCCCGGATCAGCTTCCTCGCGTCGTGCGGATGAACTCGCGCCGCCGTGGGTTTGTCCAGCCGCCGCAGGAGGCGGTGCAGGAAGCCCGGGCGGGCTTGTTCGTGCCGGGACAGACGCTCGCGCAGAGCTTCATCGCGCTGGGGCCCCGGAAACAAACCCTCCAGCAAAGCCCGCAGGTAGAACCCGGTACCGCCCGCCACCACCGGCAGCTTTCCACGCGCGGTGATGTCGGCCAGCGCCTTGCGGGCGGCCCGGGCGTAGTCGCCGGCGGTGAAAGTCCCGTCCGGGTCGATAAGGTCAACGAGGTGATGCGGAATCCCACACCGCTCCGGCGGAGGTGTTTTGGCCGTCCCCAGATTGAAGTGCCGGTAGATCTGAAGTGAATCGCAGCCCACCAGTTCGCCGTCGAATAGCTGGGCGACGGAGAGGGCCAGATCGGTTTTCCCCGATCCGGTGGGGCCAAGCACTACCACCAGCGGCTGCACTTAATAAGGATGGTATCGTGGCCACGGGGTAACGGCATCCCGGTGCGGTACGTCCGGTAACTAAGGGCCCGTTTGAGCCCGGAATTGGGGCTGTATACTTGTGAGAAGCGGCTCTGTCCCATGGGAACGGGACGACGAGAGAGGAAATTCAGTTCGATGCGTCTATTTAACCTCGCACGCGTTTTGTGCCTGTTGGTGACTGGAACGGCGGTGGCCCAGACGGCTGCCGTGCCCTCCCCGGCCGCTGGCGCCGCTTCCCCTGCCGCCGGGGGCGCCGAAGACCGCCGGGCAGCGGCCTACTATCATTACTCACTCGGGCATCTCTACGCGGAGATGGCGGGCTCGTTTGGGAACCGCGGCGAGTACTTCGACAAGGCCGCCGAGAATTACCGGCTGGCCATGAAGGACGATCCCGGCGCGACGTTCATTGCCGAGGAGCTTTCCGATCTCTACATCCAGTCCGGCCGCCTGAGGGACGCGGTGGTGGAAGCGGAAGATCTTCTCAAACAGAATCCGAACGACGTCAACGACCGGCGCATTCTGGCGCGCATCTATTCGCGCCTGATCGGGGACCCGCAGCAGCGCGTTGACGAGACGATGCTGAAAAAGGCCATCGAGCAATACCAGCGGATCACCGAGCTGGAGCCCAAAGACGTGGACTCCTGGGTATGGCTGGGCCGTTTGCAGAAGATCGCCCAGAACACTTCGGACGCGCAGAAGGCGTTCCAGGCGGCTCTGCAGGTGGATCCCGATAACGAAGACGCGATGACCGGTCTGGCCATTGTGTACGCGGACGTGGGCGACACCAAAGCGGCCACGGACCTGCTGCAGAAGGTGGCCGAAAAGGACCCCAGCACGCGCAGCCTGACCACTCTGGCCGGCGCGTACGAGCAGATGAAAGAATACAAGCTGGCGGCCGAAGCGCTGAGGAAGGCCATCGAGGTCACCCCGGAGAACAACGTGGATCTCAAGAAAGGCCTCGCCGAGGATCTGCTGTTCTCAGAGCAGTTCGACGCCGCGCTGAAGGTCTACCAGGAGCTCCTGAACGAGGATCCCAAAGAAGTCAAATGGCAGCTCCGCATATCGCAGGTCTATAAGCAGCAGCACAACTACGCCAAAGCGGAGGAGGCGGAAGCCAAAGCGCGCCAGATGGCCCCGGACGACATTGAGGTCGGGTTCAACGATGTGACCCTGCTGGAGGCGGAGGGCAAGCTGCCGGAAGCGATCAAGGCGCTGAACGAGCTGCTGACTTCCACCGAGCGCGCCTCCTACACTCCGGACGAAGTGCAGAACCGCGCCCGGCTTCTGGAACCGCTGGGCAATCTCTACCGTACCAACGAGCAATACACCGAGGCCGTTGCCGCGTACAAGCGGCTCGGGGATCTCGATTCCGCATTCGGCCCCGGAGCGGAGGTGGAGATCGTGGAAACCTGGCGGGAGGCGAAGGAATTGCAGAAGGCCGAGCAGGCCGCCGCCGCCGCCGTGAAGAAATACCCGAACAATACGCTGATGCAGACCGCCCAGGCTTCGCTGCTGGCCGACCTTGGCCACTACGACCAGGCGATCGCCGAAACCAGGAAGCTGCTCGGCGGCAAGGACGATCTCAGGACCTGGCGGGCGCTGGCGCAGATCTACGAGAAGGCGAAGAACTTCACCGAAATGGGCAAGGCTCTCGAGCAGGCGGAGAAGCTCTCCGCATCCAAGGACGACCGCGTGGAAGTGGAATTTCTGCGCGGGGCCATGTACGAGCGGCTGAAAAACTACGCCGCGGCCGAGGCCGAGTTCCGCAAGGTGCTGGAGCTGGACCCCGACAACGCGTCGGCCATGAATTACCTCGGCTACATGTTCGCGGACCAGAGCGTCCGCCTCGACGAGGCGGAGAAACTGATCGACAAGGCACTGGAAGAGGAACCGAACAACGGCGCCTACATGGACAGCCTCGGCTGGGTTTACTTCCGCATGAAGAAGCTGCCGCAGGCGGAAGAGCAGCTACGGCGCGCGCTGCAGAAGCTCTCGCGGGATGCAACGGTTCACGACCACCTGGGCGACGTCTACTTCGACGAGGGCCGCATCCGCGACGCCATGCTGCAATGGCAGAGTTCGGTGAAGGAATATCAGTTGGGCGCGCCCACCGACCTCGACCAGGACGAGCTGGCGAGGGTCCAGAAGAAGCTGGAAGACGCGCGCGTGCGCCTGGCCCGCGAGAGTCATCCGTCGCGGGAATAGCGGCGGAACGCTTCCCAGGGCTCCGGCCGCGGGGCTGGCCGAATCAGGCGCCCAGGTACTTGCCGAGCGGCTCAAAATAATGGGCGCGCCAGCCCTCGCTCAGGCGCTCCCATTGGTCCTCGGTAATCCCCGCCTGGTCGAGGACGATTCGCGCGCCCGGGCCTCTGGCCACCAGCTCGAACCTCACGATGGAATACACGCCCGCGGGCCACCAAGCCGGGCGCCACGCCTGGACGATCCGCTGATTCGCCACCAGTTCGACGTTGCGGCCCTCGATGCGCCCGCCGAAGAGCTTGAATGCCCCGCCCGGGTGCGGTTCAATCTCGGCCGTTTCCCCGGTAAAGGCGCTGAATTGTTTCGCGTCGAGCAGAACTTCGTATACTCGCGCAGGCGTCGCGTTATAGTCGGTTTCCTGGTGGATGGTTGTGCCGGGCTTGCCGGTCTGGGCCTGAGCCGTGGCCATCCCGAGGCCGCCGAGAATCAAGCCCATCTGGCGCCGGGTTACTCCTGAGTCCATAGGTTGCATTGAACCATGGGCGCAAAATATGATCAAGATAATACTTCAGGAGATCCCCAACCATGCCCTATCCGGCCGGTCATCGCGAACAGGTTCGCAGGAGGATTGTGGAAAGCGCCCGCCGGTTGTTCAATCGAAGCGGATTTGCCGGCGTTTCGGTGGACTCCATCATGGCCCATGCGGGCCTGACCCGCGGTGGATTCTACAGCTACTTCGCCAGCAAGAGCGATCTGTACGCCGAGGTGCTGGGGTGCTTCTTCACCGATCCGAACTGGAAGAGCCGTTGGGAAGGCGTCGACGTGGATCTCGCCTCGGCCGGCGCGGGTCCGCAAATCGTTCGGGCCTATCTTTCGCGCCAGCACTTTGACGACGTCGAGAATTCGTGTCCGATGGTTGCCCTGCCCAGCGACGTGGCGCGCGGCGATGAGCGGGTCAGGACGGCGTTCGAGACGGTGTTCAAGGCGATGGTCGCTCTTCTTGATCGCGACGTGAGGAACGGCGGAAAGCCGCGCGAAAACACGGCCATGGCAATCGCCGCTCTTTGTGTCGGTGGCATGGTGGTGGCAAGATCGATGAACGACCGCGGTCTTGCCGACCGGCTGCGCGAAGCGGCGACGCGCGTCGCTCTCGAACTGGGCGGTTGGTCGCGAGCCAGGCCCTCGCAATCGCGAGCGGGAACTCCTGCGCGGGCGCGAGTGGCCAGAAAGGCCTCGCGCTCGAAACGGCCCGCACCGGCGGCGGTTCCCGGTCCCCTCAGAACCCCCGGCCCCCGGCAGTGACCGGCATGCCGGAGTAGTGAACGTGCACCAGGCGCCACTGGCCCCGCTCCTTGCGGTAGATCTGTGTTTCGCGCCCCCGGGTGGTCAGGGATGATCCGCGACACATCCCGAATGCTGAGCTTTCGTTCAGAAAAGGTCTCTCACATGAGGTGGCGAAAGACGTTTTCCGCTATCTGGTCCAAACCGTGTTCGTGCCCTCGCGGGTGAATGAACGACACGTCCGGCGAGTGCGACCAGATCTGCCTCACCAGCGTCACGTCAGCGGTGTCAACAGCCGTCGCGTATTCGCCGATCAGGTGCTGGATACTGTCCACGTCGGCTTGCGCGCCGCTGTCCTGGCCGGCAACCCCGAACGAACCTGCCGCGGCCAGGACCAGAAAAGGCAACAGGATCGACCTCGCGAATAGGCGGCCTGCGTGTCCCGGTGGCCGCCGCCAATCCCGGCCGCATCCGGCGTGTGGCCGCCTCGCCAAGCATTCCCGCAACTTCCCCCCGCGCTCGACATCAGAACAGGCAGGGGGAGTCCTGCCGCATTCCGAGCGCCAAATCAACCCGTGGCTGATTGCTGTTTCCGTCATGTTCGGCACCTTCATGGAGGTGCTGGACACCACCGTCGTCAACGTGTCGCTGCCGCACATCGCCGGCAACCTCTCGGCCACGGTGAGCGAAGCCACCTGGGTGCTCACTTCCTATCTGGTGGCCAACGCCATCATTCTGCCCATCACCGGCTGGCTGTCGAACTTCTTCGGACGCAAGAACCTGCTCATGATGTCGCTGACCGGGTTCACGGCCGCGTCGCTGCTGTGCGGTCTGGCGCCGAATCTGCCCATGCTGATCCTGTTCCGGCTGCTCCAGGGCGCCTGCGGAGGGTGCATGCAGCCGATCTCCCAGGCGGTTCTGCTGGAGGCCTTTCCCCCGGAAGACCGCGGGAAGGCGATGGGGTTCTGGGGGCTGGGAATCGTCTCCGCGCCCGTGCTGGGCCCGGTGCTGGGCGGCTGGCTGACGGACTCGCTGAGCTGGCGGTGGGTGTTCTACATCAACCTGCCCGTGGGCATCGCGTCCATCCTGATGACGCGCGCCTTCATCTTCGACCCGTCCTACATCAAACGCTCCACCAACCGCATCGACTACTGGGGTATCGGCATGCTCGCCGTCTGGGTGGGCGCGCTGCAGGTGGCGCTCGACAAGGGCCAGGAGGACGACTGGCTGTCCTCGACGTTCATCGTCGGGCTGCTGGTGGGGTGCGGCGTGTTCCTGGTCGCGTTCCTCTGGCGCGAGATCGCGGCCGCGGCGCCCGTGGTGAATCTGAGCGTCTTCAAAACGCGCACCTATGCCGTGGGCGTGTTTCTGATGACCCTGCTCGGCTTCGGCCTGTACGGGAGTCTGGTGATTCTGCCCATCTGGCTGCAGACTCTGCTGGGCTATCCGGCCATTCAGGCGGGGCTGGCGCTGGCGCCGCGCGGTTTGGGATCGATGCTGGCAATGCCCGTGGTGGGCGCCATCTCCTCGCGCGTGGACAATCGCAAGCTGCTGGCCTGCGGCCTGGGCCTGTGCGGGTACACCATGTACGCCCTCTCGCGGCTGAACCTCGAGGTGGGTTACTGGGATCTGTTCTGGCCGCAATTCGTGCAAGGCATCTCGCTGGGCCTGATTTTCGTGCCGCTCACCACCGTGACCATGGCGCCGGTGCCGCGCGAGAACATGGGCAACGCCACCAGCCTGTTCAATCTCATGCGTAACATTGGCGGGAGCATCGGCATCGCCGCCACCACGGCGCTGACGTCGCGGTATCAGCAGGAGCACCAGAACTACGTCATCGGGCGCATCAGCGCGTTCAATCCGCGGTTCAACGCCATGATGGCGGGCCTGCGCTCCCTGTTCATCTCGCAGGGCGCCAGCCCGGCTCTGGCGAACCGCCGGGCGCTGGCTTCCGTGTATGGCGTCGTGCAGCAGCAAACCGCCATGCTCACCTTCGTCGACGTGTTTCGCCTGCTCATGTGGGTGTTTGCCGGAATGCTCCCGCTGCTGTTTCTGCTGAAGAAGCCGCCCCAGGGCGGGCCGCGCGGACCTATGCATTAACGGCGCCTTTTTGCACCCGCGGGCGCTCGGCGTTCGTATTCCTCAACGAGCGTATGCTGGTTCCCGTTTTGTTTCTCTCGCCGCTGGCCGGCGATCCCGGTCTGCCGTTGCCGGAGATTATGGCCCGCGTGGCGGCCAATCAGGACCGCGCCGCGAAGCAGCGGAAGCAATTCGCCTACCAGGAGCGGGTTCATATCCAGTCGCGGTACACCACCGGCAAGCTCGCCCGCGACGAAACCTCCGAATATGAAGTGTTCCCGGACCCCGACCCGAAGGGCCCCGGAAGAAAGCTGACGAAGATCTCCGGGCGCTACCGGAAGAACGGGCGCTACATCGATTTCACAGGCCAGGCGGCGCCTGCGCCGAACAGCCTGGACGAAGGACTGATCCAGGGGTTCCGCGACGACATGGTCGACGATTTTCCGCTCACCCCGGACCAACAGAAGAAGTACCGGTTCGAGTTACTCGGCGAGCAGGACGTGCGCGGGCGCAAGGCCTGGCGCATCGGCTTCCGGCCCGCCGACAAGAACGACATCGACTGGGCCGGCGAGGCCCTCATCGACCAGCAGGAGTTCCAGCCCATCAACGTCTTCACGAAGCTCTCGCGCCGCATTCCCTTCGCCGTGCGCACGCTGCTGGGCACCGACCTGCCGGGCATCGGCTACAACGTCACGTTTCAGAGGGTTGACGAGGGCGTCTGGCTCCCGGCCAGCTACGGCTCCGAGTTCACGCTGCACATCCTGTTCTTTCTCAACCGCGAAATCAACGTCTCCATGGTGAGCTCCGGTTTCCGCCGAGCGAAGGTGGACGCCGTCGTTCCCGCGGCGGCCCCGCAGTAGAGGCCGTAGCGGCGCCGTGGCCACGTTATTCTGTTGACGTGGTCCCATTCGGACCTCGGTGGGGGTGCCCGACATGAAAGTGGACTTTGCCGACGATCACGATCTGGATTCGCTGTAGGGACACGCGGCGACAGCCGCGTTTTTGCGGGCCAGGCGAATAACGCGGCTTCCGCCGGTGTCCTCG
>JBEKPY010000149.1:0-8312 GCA_049520275.1 Bryobacteraceae bacterium | reverse complement strand
GCCAGACTCTCCGCCGCCGCCACCAGCCGCCGGGATCGCTCATCCAGAGTGTCCCGCAAGACCATGAATCGTCGGTTGATTCCGGTGCGGTCATCCATCTTCACCAGAATACGTTAAAACATACCTGAATGGAAATGTTATTTACTGACGGGCTCTAAGGGTTCCTTGCCGCTGATCCATCCCACAATGCCTGTGCTCGAATCGAAACTCGCCTCGCAAGGGTTCCACGCGCTAATCGGGCGCGACATTCTGTGTGGGTGCCTCCTGACATATGACGGTAGAACGGGGTTGTTTATACTGGCCTACTAGTTCGTCCTGCCCACCCGGTGCTCAAACGGACCCACTACCGGCAGCTCGCCGCCAGCGGGCTTGCGCCGCTTTGTGCTACATTCTGACGTGACTTCGCACGGGAAGGAGTTGGGCGTGGCGGCAAAGGGATTGGCACACGACACGAAATCGCGGGACGGCCGCATTGAGGAAGGCGCGAAACGGCGGGAGAAAGCCAGCCGCGCCGGTCAGAAAGAACTGAAACCGGGAGAGCGGAAGTTCGATCCCGTGGAGGTCGTCCTGGCGAGCGGGACCGGCCGCCTGGCCCGGCTGTTGCCGGTCAAATACGCGCGCATGGCGGTTTCGCCGTTCGCGTTCTTCCGGGGCGCCGTGGCAGTGATGGCGGCCGATCTGGCGCGGTTGCCGCATTCCGGCATCGAAGTGCAGCTCTGCGGCGACGCGCACGTGCAGAACCTCGGTTCCTTCGCGGCGCCGGACGGACGGCTGGTCTTCGACTTCAACGATTTCGACGAGACCATCCGCGGGCCCTGGGAGTGGGACGTCAAGCGCATGGCCGCGAGCATCGTGCTGGCGGGGCGCGAGGCCGGCCACAAAGCGTCGGGCTGCAACCAGGCGGCGGAGGCGTTCGTGGAACGCTATTGCGAGTTCATCGCGGAGTTTTCGCGCCAGCCGCTGCTGGTGGCGGCGCGGCATCAGATTCACCGGGAAGAGCGGGTCAAGCCCGTTTCGGCGGCCCTGCGCCAGTCGCAACGCGCCACCCCCGCCGAAGCGCTGAAGAGATACACGGAGAAGGACGGGCGCGGACAGCCGCGCTTCCGCGATGGTAAGCCGGTGTTCTGGCGGGTGCGCGGCGAGGAGGCGCGGGAGGTGCTGGCCTCCCTGCAGGTCTATCGCGAATCGCTGCGGCCGGAGGGCCTGCATTTGTTTGACCTGTTCCGGCCTCTGGAGGTCGGCTTCAAGATTGTCGGGACGGGCAGCGTGGGCATGCGCGACTACATCGTGCTGCTGGAGGGGAACGGCCCGGCCGACCCGTTGTTCCTGCAGGTGAAGCAGGAGATGCCGTCCGCCTGGTCGCCATTTCTTCCCGGGGCGGTGTATGCGCAGGAAGGGCGGCGTGCCGCCGAAGGACAACGAGCGATCCAGCCGCTCTCGGATCTGCTGCTCGGTTGGACCTCGTTCGGCGGCCACGAGTTCCTGGTGCGGCAGTTGAACGATCACAAGGGCAGGATCGACCTCGAGAAGCTGCGTGGAGCGGGGCTGGAGAGCCTGGCCGAAGTGGCCGGAGAGCTGATGGCGCGGGGGCACGCGCGCTCCGGAGACGCCTGCATGATTCACGGCTACTGCGGCAGCGGGACCAAGCTGGTGAAAGCGATCCGCGAATTCTCGGGTGAGTACGCCGACCAGACCGATGCCGACTATAAGGGATTCATGGCCGCGGTGAAGCGCGGGCAGATCAAGGTGGCGGACAGCGCGGCCTGACCATCGGCTGCATCCTGGGGTTGGCAATACGTGACTTAGAACAGCACTGGTTTCTTAATGGATTCTTCAGTGCTTCTCTATAACTTTTTCAGCTCGTTGCCGGTAAGCTGCGGGTAGTGGATCCCGGTCGATCCTCTTTATGAGCGATTCCGCCGTCCCTGAAGAAAGAAAGGCCCAGTGGGCTTCCCCTCCTGTTCCCCCTGCCACGCTCGGTGAGCAAATTCGCCCGGCAATCCTGAGTGTGTTGGTGTTGACGCTGTTAACCGGCTGCGGCTTCCCCTTACTGTTGGCCGCGATTGGCCGGCCGCTGTTCCCGCGCCAGTCCAGCGGCAGCCTGCTGACGCGCGGAGGAGTGGTCATCGGTTCCGAACTCATCGGGCAGGAATTCTCGCGTCCGGAATACTTTCAATCGCGGCCGTCGGCGGCAGGCAGCGGATACGATGGAACGTCGTCCGGCGGCACCAACCTTGGCCCCAACAATCCCCGGCTGAAGAACGGCGCAGCCGATTTCGCGGGCATCCGGCAACTGGCCGAGGAATACCGCAAGCGCAACGGCCTCGCTCCCGACACCACGGTTCCTATCGATGCCGTAACGCGCTCGGCGAGCGGGCTCGATCCCGACATCAGCCCCGACAATGCGGCGCTGCAGATTCCGCGGGTGGCGCGCGCGCGGGGCGTGAGTGAAGAAGCTGTCCGCCGCCTGGTGGCGAATCACACGAAGGGGCCGCAGCTCGGGTTTCTGGGCTACGCGCGGGTGCCGGTGCTGGAGTTGAATCTCGCGCTGGACCAGTTGCCAGGCCAGGCGGCGCCGTCAGCGCCGCGGTGATATCCATGCGCTGGAAGGAATACATCGTTTTCCTGTTGATCGTGATCGGGCTCGCCCGGCCGGTCGGCCTGTATCTGGTGCGCGTGTGCGAGCGCCGGCGGACGTTCCTGGACCCGGTGTTGCGCCCGGTCGAGTCGCTGATGTATCGCTTGTTTGGCGTGCGCCCGGAACAAGAGATGACGGCTGGCGTCTACATCGTTTGCTTCCTGCTGTTCGGCGCGGGCTGCACCATTGTGCTGTTTCTGGTGCTGATCTTCCAACGATGGCTGCCCGGCGGCCCGGCGGACGCCTGGCTGACGACGCCCATGACCGTGGATCTGGCAGCGAACACCGCGGTAAGCTTCACGACCACCACAACCTGGCAGGCGTATGCGGGCGAGCAGACGCTCCGCTACTGGGCGCAGGTGTTTGGACTGGTGGCCCAGAACTTCCTGGCGGGCGCTGCCGGCCTGGCGCTCGGATTCGCCTTTATCCGAGGCTTTGCCCGATCACGTTCGGCCACCATCGGCAATTTCTGGGTGGACATGACCCGGTCATTGCTTTGGGTGCTTTTGCCCTTGACGTTGATCGGCAGCCTCATTCTGATCTGGCAGGGCGTCCCGCTGAACATGGCCCCCTACACATTGGTTCACACTCTGGAGGGCCACACGCAGACCATCGCGCAAGGACCCGTGGCCACGCTGGAATTCATCAAGAACCTGGGAACCAACGGCGGCGGATTCTTCAACGCAAACGGCGCGCATCCATGCGCGAACCCGACGCCGCTGACGAACTTTCTCGGGATGCTGGCGATCTGCGTGCTGCCCGCGTCGCTCATGATCACGTTCGGCCACATGGCGCACCGTCCGCGCGCGGGCTGGGTTTTGCTGATGGTCATGATTGCGCTCTTCCTGGTTGGTCTGGCGGTCTGTGACTGGGCCGAAGCGGAGGCGCCACCGCAACAGGCCGGCCTGCACATCGCCGGCCCGAACATGGAGGGCAAGGAAGTAAGGTTCGGCGTTGGTGAGTCGGTGTTGACGGCCATCGTGACGTCGAACACGTCCACCGGCTCCTACAACTCCATGCACGACTCTTTTCAGCCCCTGGGCGTGATGGTGCCTCTGGTCTTCATGTTGCTGGGAGAAGTGGTCTTTGGAGGACTCGGAGCAGGCGTATACAGCATCGTCATGACCGCGCTGGTCGCGGTGTTCCTCGGCGGATTGATGGTGGGGCGCACGCCGGAATACCTCGGCAAGAAGGTCGGCGCCGGCGAAACAAGATGGATTGCCTTGTATGCTCTGCTGACGCCCATGGTGGTGCTGGCGCTGACCGGGATTGCCGTGGTCACGCGCGCCGGCCTTGCGGGCCTCACCGCCAACTCCGGCCCGCGAGGCTTCACCGAAATCGTATTCGCCTACGCTTCCTGCATGGCCAACAATGGACAGACCATGGCGAGCCTGAATGCCAACAGCGTGTTCTATAACGTCACCACCACCCTGGCCATGCTCGCCGGCCGGTACGGGCTTGGCGTGCTGGCGCTGGCCCTGGCCGGACGGTTCGCAGCCCAGCGCCGCACGCCAACCACGGCCGGAACGCTGCCCAGCGATACGCCCACCTTCGGCGCGCTGGTTTTCGGCACCATCCTGCTGGTGGGAGCCCTGTGCTTCTTTCCCGCCCTTGCGCTTGGTCCCATCGTGGAGTTCTTTCAGCACTGATGATGAGACCATTCTGGCCGCGTCCGTGGTTGTCGTGACCGCGTGCATTCACGCGGCCGGCCCGATCAATACCGACCGGCCCGCGGTGACCGATTCCAGCGTTGTTGTCCCGCCCGGGAGTTTCCAGGTTGAGAACGGATTCGCGGACACCGTGAGCCAGGGGCAACAGACGTTCGACGGTCCGGAGACGTTGCTGCGCTTCGGGGTGGCATCGAAGACCGAGCTGCGTCTGACTGCTCCGGACTACTTCGGCCAGGTGGGAATGGCGTCTGGGCTTGGCGACCTTGCGGTGGGGATGAAGCAGCAACTGGGCCCCGCGCCGGGCGGCTTCGACGTTTCCGTGGTCTTGTCGCTCAGTGTGCCCACCGGCGCTCGGGCCATTTCCAGCCACGGCTATGGTCCATTCGTGCAGATGCCCTGGTCGCGGGCGCTGTCATCGAACTGGACGGCCGCGGGGATGCTATCGGTGTATTGGCCGACCGAGCAGGGCCGCCGGAACGTGACGGGCGAGACAACGTTCCTGATGGACCGGCAGTTGACGAAAACGTGGGATGCGTTTGTCGAATACGCAGGCGACTTTGCGGAGCAGGGAGGGCCCCGGCACCTTGTGCATTTCGGAACGGCCTGGAAGCCGAGACCTCATCAGCAGCTCGATTTGCATGCCGGGTGGGGCCTGTCCGCGGCGGCGGTGGATCACTTCATCGGCGTGGGCTACTCTTTTCGATGGCAAGCAATCCGGCGTTAATCTGGATGAAGATTGCAATGCCGGAACAACCAGTGTGTGCCATTGCCGGGATGGGGCGGGGTGTCAGCCTCGCCGTCGCGCGGCGGTTCGGGACGGAAGGCTTCCGGATCGCCATGCTGGCCCGGCGCGCAGAGCGGTTGGCCGAGCTGGAGCAGGAGCTGAAAGCGGCGGGCATCGCGGCCCATGGGTACGCGGCGGACCTGGCGGTGGAAGCGCGGGTGCGGGGGACGTTTCAACGGATGGAGGCGGAACTGGGCCGCGTCGAGGTGCTGGTGTATAACGCTTCGTCCGGGCGCGCCGGGAGCCCCACATCGCTGAGCGAGCGGACGCTGGTGGCCGATTTTCGCATCAACGCGGTTGCCCCGTTGTGGTGCGTACAGGAAGTGCTGGACCCGATGATGGAAGCCGGGCGCGGGACCATCCTGTTCAGCGGCGGAGGACTGGCGCTGGCTCCGCAGGCCGGTCTGGCGTCGCTGGCCATCGGAAAGGCGGCTATCCGCAGCCTGGCCTTCAGTCTGGCCGAGGAACTGGAGCCTGCCGGGATCCACGTGGCCACAGTGACCATTTGCGGGTTCGTCCAGGAAGGGACGCATTTTTCCGCGGATCGCATCGCCGCCGAGTTCTGGCGTCTGCACACGCAGAGCCCGGGGCAGTTCGAGACGGAAGTCATGTACCGGTAGGCGGCCTGCGAGGCCGCCGCAGGCCGAGGCCTGCCCCGCATTTGGCTGGCGAACATTGGGCGAAGAAAATGTTTGACAGCGGGGCGGAAGAGGTGTATTCTGGTGGCGAAGAAAAGGCGAATCCAGGAGAGCCGCCATGCCACTTCCCCCCAATCTCCGTTGCGGCCCCGCCGGCTGGGCGTATCCCGGCTGGAACGGTGTCGTGTACCCGCGCGGCGCCAGCAATCAGTTCCGCCCGCTGGAGTTTCTGTCCCGCTTCTTTGACGTCTGCGAAGTGAACCGGACCTTCTATCAGCCCATCCGGCCCGAGGTGGCGCGGCTGTGGATGGCCCAGGTGGCCGCCAACCCGCGCTTCCAGTTTACGGTGAAGCTGGGCCGCCGCTTCACCCACGAGCGCGCGCTCGACGCCACCGAGATCGGCATGTTCAAGGATGGAATCCGGCCCCTGCATCGCGCCAGAAAACTGGGCTGCGTGCTGATGCAGTTCCCGTGGACGTTCCGGTTCACCGAGGAGAATCGCGATTTCGCGATCCGGCTGCGGCGCTGGTTCCACGAGTTCCCACTGGTGGTGGAGATGCGCCACGCGAGCTGGATGCGCGAAGAGGCCGTGGGCACGCTGATCGACAATCACCTGGGGTTCTGCAACATCGATCAGGCCGCCTACACGAAGGCCATGCCGCCGACGGCGCTACTGACGTCCGCGGTGGGCTATGTCCGCTTGCACGGACGTAACCCGAACGACTGGGAGCAGGAATTCGGGCGCGGAGACGAGGGGACGGCGGCGCGCAAGCCGATCGCGCGCCACGACTATTTGTATTCGGTGGAGGAGCTGGCGGCGTGGAAGCAGCGCATCGACGAGATCGCCCGCCTGGCGACGCACACGTTCGTGGTGGCGAATAACGACGCGGGTGGAAAGTCGGTAGTGAATGCGCTGCAAATGGCCGCGCTGCTGGGCGATGGCCGGCGCGACGCTCCAAGCGAGCTGATTCGGCGATACCCACAGGCACTGGCGGAGTTTCAGGCGGACTATCCCGTGCAGCGCGATCTGTTCGCGGACACGGAGCGGGCGGTGGCGTAGGCGCACATTCCGCCGCCACTCTCAGGCGGCGGGATGGAAGGTGAGCTGGAAGCGGGTTCCCGGACCGTTCCCCACCTCCAGAGTCGCATCCAGTTGCTGAGCGAGCGTGCGCACCAGGCGCAGACCCAGGGATCTGGCGTTTACCCAGTCGAAGCCGGGGTCGAGGCCGATTCCATCGTCGGACACAGCCAGGCTGGCCGTGCGATCCTCGCTCTCCCGCAGCTCCACGTGAATCTCTCCGCTCCGGCCCTCGGGAAAAGCATACTTCAGCGAGTTGGAGATGAGCTCGTTGACGATCAGGCCGCAGGGCACGGCGGTGTCCATGTTCAGGAACAGGCGGTCCAGATCGGTGCGCAGGCGGATGCGTTCCGCGGTGACGCCGTAGGAGCGAAACAGGTGGTCGGCAAGTTGTCTTATGTACTCCGGAAAATCGATCCACGCCAGGTTGTCGGACTGGTAAAGACTTTCATGCAGCAGCGCCATGGAGTGAATGCGATCGCGGCTCTCGTGGAACTTCTTCTTCGTAGTTTCGTCCGTCACGGCGCGGGCCTGCAGCGCCAGCAGGCTGGAGATGACCTGCAGGTTGTTCTTGACGCGGTGGTGGATCTCCTTGAGGAGCGCCTCCTTTTCGTGCAGCGAAGCCTTGATTTGTTCCTCGGCCTGCGTGCGCCGCGTGACGTCGCGCATGATCACCGTGAACATGGTCTGGCCATCCACGTCAACCTTGGAAATGGAGGCTTCCGCGGGGAACTCGGTCCCGTCCTTACGGCGCCCGTGGATCACGCTGCGCTCGCCCATGCGGCGCGACGTCACCTCGGACCTGGCGAACTCCTGAATGTGGTGGCGATGAACGTCCGCCAGACGCGGCGGGAGCAGGATGTCGAGTGGCTTGCCCTCCACCTCATGGGCCGAATAGCCGAACATGCGCTCCGCTCCCTGATTGAACAGAACGATGTGCTGCGCGGTGTCGGTAGAGACGATGGCGTCGTCGGCGAGGTCGAGGATTCGGGCCAGCGGATCGGAGCGATCGAGGAGCATTTCATCCTCCGCAGGTATACATGGTAGCGAAAAATCGCCGGGCCCTCCGGCCCCTGTGAACAACCCGTGTCAAGAGTCGTCGCCGGCCAAAGGCCCAATGCCACTTAACTTTTCCATTAACGGACGCTTGTACAGAATTCGTGGGGCGGCCCCTCGGGCTGCGGCCGGCCCTCGGCCGGCCTGTTCCCGTGAACAGATGCCTGATGCTGCCAACGAAGAGCGGGTCCGGGGGACCCGCGCAGACCGCGGGTCTGCACCCGCAACGTGCCGCACTGCGCCTCCGATGAACCATCCAGGAAAAGCTCACGCGCTGTCGGCGAACTCTGGAGCAGATTCGAGTCCGCCGATCTGGCCCTGCTGGAGGCGGTCGATCAGATCCAGACGCTGCAGGAACTGATTCAGCAGCAATCGCTGAAGTGTCGTCACCGAACCCCGCAGCGCTTCGGTCAGGTCGTCTCTGCTTACGCGCAATCGGGCATCCGCC
>JBEKPY010000148.1:0-10115 GCA_049520275.1 Bryobacteraceae bacterium | reverse complement strand
GCGCCGCGTGTCGTGTGCCCAGCATGGGCAGAATCTAATTGGATGAAAGGAGCCGATCGGGGCCGATGACGGCAACCGTAGCCGAACCGCAAGGCGTAACCGCGAGGTGAAGCTGAAAGAAGCGGCAGGCAAACTCTCGACCGCAGGAACACGAGACCGGCAGTGAGGCCGGATGCGGGCGGCAAGCTGGCGACAAACAGCGAAGCCC
This sequence comes from Bryobacteraceae bacterium, assembly GCA_049520275.1. GTDB lineage: Bacteria > Acidobacteriota > Terriglobia > Bryobacterales > Bryobacteraceae > CAWACP01. The sequence continues at coordinate 9,907 of JBEKPY010000148.1, read as the reverse complement.
AAAGGTCATCAAAGACGCATCGGGTAGAGCCGGACGGCGCGAGGGAACAGATTCTGTGCCTTACCTGGGGAGGTCTCTTCCACGAGAGTGGAGGAGAAGTCAGCAGAGGCCGTAGTAGCGAAGAAGGCTGGTAACGCGGCTGGAGCGAAGGGCCGAAGAACTAAAGAATGGAGCTTACGAGGGGACTGGAACGGTCCAAAGAGACCCGAGACGTGGGGAGCAGCAACTACGGCAGCCACCCCGCGGATGCCGGGGGCAGAAGCGGTGAAGCCGCGGCGAGCCGAAGGCGATGGACTTGTGACGCCGTTTCGCGAACCTTCCGAAAGAGAGCAATGTACGAGAACCTGATGGAAGAGGTCGTCGGGGAAGAGAACCGGGCGCGAGCGCTGAAAGCGGTGCAACGCAATCAGGGCGCGCCGGGGATCGACCACATGACGACGAAGGAACTGGAGAGTCATCTTCAGGCGCACTGGCCGAAGATTCGGGCGAAGCTGCTGGCGGGGACCTGGGTTCCGACTCCGGTGAGGCGGGTAGAGATACCGAAGCCGAGCGGGGGGACGCGGATGCTGGGAATCCCGACGGTGATGGATCGGCTGATTCAGCAGATGCTGTTGCAGGCGCTGACGCCGATCTTCGATCCGATGTTCAGCGAGCACAGCTATGGATTTCGACCGGGGCGCAGCGCACAGGATGCCATACGAGCCGCGCAGCAGTACGCGCAGGAAGGGAAGGATTGGGTGGTGGATATCGACATCACGAAGTTCTTCGACCACGTCAATCACGACATTCTGATGGGCCGGATCGGAAGAGTGATTCGGGACAAGAGGGTGTTGCAGTTGATTGGGAAATACCTGCGGCGGGGAGCGATGGTGGACGGGTTGGTGGAAGCCGGCGAGGAGGGAACTCCGCAAGGGGGCCCGTTGTCACCGCTGCTGGCCAACATCTATCTGGATGCACTCGACAAGGAACTGGAACGGAGGGGGCATAGCTTCTGCCGATACGCCGACGACTGCAATATCTACGTAGGCAGTCAGGCGGCGGCGGAACGCACGCTGAGTTCGATACAGGGCTGGATCGAGAAACATCTGCGACTGCAGGTGAATGCCGCCAAGAGCGGTACGGGGAGGGTCGAGGAACGCAAGTTCCTCGGCTTTCGGCTGAACCGCAAACTGCAAATCGGAATAGCTCCGGAAAGCATCGAGCGATTCAAAGCGAAGGTACGGGAACTCTGGCGAAGCCGTCAGAGCCGGACCAGCAATGAGCTGCGGGATCGCTGGGTAAGCTTTATCCGAGGCTGGTGGGGATACTTCCAACTGGCCGAGGATCGACAGCCGATTTACCGGCTGGAAGGCTGGATACGTCGCCACATCCGGAAGTGTTTCTGGTTGCGGTGGCATGGCCGTCAGGGACGCGAGCGCAAGCTGCGCGGTCTGGGGGTGCGGGGCCGGTTGTTGCAGGTGGCCTCCAGCTCTCGGGGTGCGTGGCGAGTCGCGGCAGCGCGCTGTATGCAAACTGCCCTGACCAACGCGGTCCTTCGGCACGCCGGTTTCCTGATGCCATCGGATTTCCTGATGCCATCGGATCTTGCGGCGTCGAGCCGCTGAGTTCAACCGCCGGATGCGGAAAACCGCACGTCCGGTGGTGTGGGAGGGTGCATGGGCGCAATCCCATGCACTCGACCCGATCCTCCCTTAGCCGGTGCAAGGCGTGGCAGCAGGATCGCCCAGTCTGAACGGCCACTGCGCCTCCGTGCCGTTTTCACCCGGTTTCGGTGGCCACCTCGGCCATGTCCAACACCCCGGCGCCACCGGCACGCCGGGCAAAATCTGAGCGATCCTGTAATGGTGCCCGCCAACCGCCTCGCCGCCGAGAAGAGCCCCTACCTTCTGCAACACGCCCATAACCCCGTGGACTGGTACCCATGGGGCCCGGACGCCTTTGACAAGGCCCGCCGCGAGGACAAGCCCATCTTCCTCTCCATCGGCTATTCCACCTGCCACTGGTGCCACGTGATGGAGCGCGAATCGTTCGAGAACGGCGACATTGCCGCGCTGCTGAACCGCCACTTCGTCGCCGTGAAGGTGGATCGCGAGGAGCGGCCGGACATCGATCGCATCTACATGACCTTCGTGCAGGCCACCACCGGCGGCGGCGGCTGGCCCATGTCGGTCTTTCTCACGCCCGAACGCAAGCCGTTTTTCGGCGGGACCTATTTCCCGCCGGACAACCGCTACGGCCGGCCCGGGTTCGCCGCGCTGCTGGCGCACGTGGCCGAGGTCTGGAAGGTGGATCGCGCCCGCATCGAGTCCTCCGGCCGCGACATCGTCGAACAGCTACGCCGCGCCACGTCAGTCACCTCCGCCTCGGCTGTCCCCACCCTCCTTGATGACAAAACTCTCCTCGATTCCTGCTTCCACGCACTCCGCAGCTCTTACGATCCGGCGCACGGCGGCTTCGGCGGCGCACCGAAGTTCCCGCGCCCGGTGATATTGAATTTCCTGCTCCGCTACGCCCACTCTACCGGCAGCGACGAAGCCCGCGACATGGCTCTGCACACCCTCCGCGCCATGGCCGCCGGCGGCATGCACGACCAGCTCGGCGGCGGCTTTCATCGCTACTCGGTGGACGATACCTGGTTCGTCTCGCACTTCGAAAAAATGCTCTACGATCAGGCGCAGCTCGCCATCTCGTATGTGGAGGCGTACCAGATCGCGCGCGACGAATCCTACGCCGCCGTGGCGCGCGGCATCTTCAATTACGTGTTGCGGGACATGACCGCGCTCGAGGGTGCGTTCTATTCCGCCGAGGATGCCGACAGCCCGCTGCCGGAAGACCCTGCGAGGAAGGCGGAGGGAGCGTTCTATCTGTGGACGTGGGAAGAGATCGGGCAGAGTCTTTCGCCGGCCGCCGCGGAAGCCTTCCGCGCCCATTTCGGCATTGAGCCAGCGGGCAACGTGCGTGACGATCCCCACGGCGAATTCGCCGGCAAAAACATCCTCTACGTGGCGCGCGCCGCCGCCGACCCGCGCCTGGCGGACTCCTGCGCGAAGCTGCTCGCGATTCGTTCCACGCGGCCGCGCCCCTACCGGGACGACAAAATCCTGACCGCGTGGAACGGGCTCATGATTTCCGCCTTCGCCCGTGGTGCGCAGGTGCTCGACGAACCGGCCTTTGCTGCGGCGGCCCGCCGCGCCGTGGAGTTCTTCACGTCGCGGATGTGGAACGGCCGCGTCCTGCTGCGGCGCTATCGCGATGGCGAGGCGGCCATCGCCGGTTTCCTCGACGACTACGCCTTCTTCGCGCAGGCCCTCCTCGACCTCTACGAGACCGATTTCGACCTCGCTCACCTCGACGCCGCTATCGCTATCACCGAGCGCATGCTGGCGCTCTTCGAAGACCGGGAAGACGGCGCCTTCTTCAGCACGGCGGAGGACGATCCCGAGCTGGTGCTGCGCATGAAGGACGACTACGACGGCGCCGAGCCGGCCGGAAACTCCGTCGCCATCCTGAACCTGCTTCGTCTCTCCCGGATTACCCGGCGGCGCGACTTCGCCGAGGCCGCCGATCGCGCGTTGCGGGCGCTGGAGCCGCGCATCTCCCCCCAGCCGGCGGCGGTTCCGCAACTGCTCGTTGCGCTGTTGTTCCGTCAGGCGCCGCCGCTGCAGATCGTCCTCGCCGGCGGCCGCGATGCGGACGGCACGCGCGCCTTTCTACGCCGCCTGCACGAACGCTTCCTGCCTCACCGCGTCGTGTTGCTGATCGATTCCGCCGGTACGCGCACCAGGCTCGCGGCCCTCGCCCCGGAGGTGGCGGGCATGCAACCGGCCGGCGAAAGGACCGCGGCGTACGTCTGCCGCGACTACGCCTGCGGCCTGCCCACGGCGGATCCGGACCGCTTCGCCGCGCTGTTGAATGAACCCGGATAGATCACAATACTGTTCAGTTTGCGTGGGAGGGACACGCGGCGCAAACCGCGTTCGTTCGGTGCCGTGCAAAAACGCGGCTTGCGCCGCGTGTCCGATTGGCGGACGAAGGCCAAAGTGAACAGTATTGGGATGAATCAGTACCCGAACAGCGCAGCCAATTCCGGCGCCGCCTCCACGGCCTCGCGCCAGCATTCTCGCGCCTCGCTGTTCTTGCCCAGCGACTCCAGCGAGTGGCCGAGGTTGAGCAACGCTTCGCCGAAACCCGGCTTCTCGTCCGCGGCCTGGCGCAGGAGCCGGACCGCGTCCTCGTGGAGCCCCGCTTTCTGCAGCAGCACAGCGGTGTTGTAGCGAAGCTCCGGAGCGCGTTCGCCCAGGTCCGACAGCTTCTTCAACGCCTCCTGGGCGCGCCCGTAGTCGCCTTCCTCTACCATCAGGGCGCCCAGGGCGTTCAGCGCCGCCGCCGGTTTCGAATTCTGCTCGAGCGCCTTCTCGAAGGATTGTTCGGCGGCCTTGCGGCCGCCGCTTCGCCACTGCGCAATACCGAGGTTCAGCCACGCATCCGGCCATTTCTCGCGCTTTGCGACGCACGCGGAAAACGCCTCCACCGCACCCTGAGCGGAGCCCGCCTGCAAACGCAGGCAGCCCAGGCGGAAGCTGGCGTCTTCCCACTCCGGCTTGAGCTGCACCACCCGGGTGAGCCGCTGCTCGGCCGCCACGGCGTCCCCTTCGCGCTCGTAGAGGACCGCCAGGTTCCACAGAGCGGAGGCCAGGCCCGGATCGGCCTCCAGCGCCCGGTTGTATTCGTCGCGCGCGGCGCCAAACTGCGCGCGTTCCTGCAGCAGCAGGCCGAGATTGGCATGCGCCTGGGGCTGGTCCGGTTTGCTGCGAATCGCTTCGCTATAGGCATGGATCGCTTCGTCCGCGTGGTTCAGTTTCTGGTAAGCGAATCCCAGGTTGTACCACGGCTCCCATCTGCCCGGCGCCGCTTTGGTCAGTTGGGACAGGTGCTTTACGGCGGTCTTGTAGTCTCCGCGCGCCAGCGCCAGCGCGGCCAGACCTTCCAGCGCCGCTGGCGCCTGATCGCGCAGCCGCAGCAGCCTCTCGCAATAGTCCCGGAGCTTGTCGTCGTCCTCCCGCGCCGCCGCCAGCGCAATCAGGTTGACCAGCAGCTCCGGACTCTTCGGATTGGCCGGGAGCACCTCGCGATAGACGTCGTGGGCCTCCTCCAGCCGCTTTAACATCTGCAGCGCCACGGCCTTGCCGAACAGCGCCCGGGCCTGGCCTGGATCGGCGCCCAGACAGGATTCGAACGCCGCCAGAGCCTCTTCCGCGCGCCCCAGACGAAGCAGGCAGACGCCCAGTCCGAGCGCGCACTCCATGCGGCCGGGAGCCACCTGCAACGCCTCCGTAAAGTGCGCCACGGCGTCTTCATAGCGCTGCATCCGCTGGCAGCATAGCGCCATGTTGTAACTTGCCGCGCGATGTCCCGGCGCACTCTTCAGCAACTCCTGATAGCTGGCTTTCGCCGCCTCCCAGCGGCCCAGTTCGAATTCAAGCTGGCCTTTGGCCCACCACAGATCCGCGCTTTTCTCCCCTCTTTCGATGGCCTCCCACACCCTCTGCAGAGCTGCCTCGGTCTGGTTCTCGCTGGCCAGCGCGAGGGCCTCCCGGAGTGCGCTGGAATCCACGCTGCGCTTCGACACGCCCGGCTCCAGCGTATCGTTGCGCATCAGCGCATCCACCAGTTGGTCGTCGACGACCCATAACCACTGATCGTTCAGTTCCGCCATGCTGCAAACTCCGTTGTAATGTGTTGGCGCGCTTCCGCCAGAGCGCCGGGGGAACCTGTTCCGGCGGCCGGTGCCCCGTCGTCCTGCCTTGTACTACTACACCCAGGAATCTTCGCAGCCCGCGACAATTCGAAGTGGGGCAGGCCTGACCAGGGGCGAAGCCACAGTGGTCTCCCTATCCGCGGATAAGGTCGGCATCCGTTCTTCGCTTGTGGTCGAGCCTGCGGCGGCCTTGACCAGGGGCAAAGCCGCATGGGTCTCCTTATCCCGGATAAGGCCGGCATTGGTCTTTCGCTTGTGGTCAAGGCCGCCCTGCCCCTTGGTTGCGGATCTTCATCACTCGCCAATCCCGGCCGTTTTTCATCCGGTTCGGTGGCCGAAACGGCCATGCCCAACATGCGGCGCGAGCCGCGTTCCTGCGGCGCCAAGACGGAAGTACCAGCTGCGCTCGGACCGCCCCGGCTTGTCGCCCGATCGTGAGTGCTTCCGCTTTTGTGTCGCGCACCCGGTTTCGCGGCCGGCTTTGACGCCGCCTCGGCCACGCGGGCCCCTCTCATCTCCGCCGGGTGGAACAGCCAGGACGAGCCGCCGGCAATACCCAGCACGCCCGCCAGGATGCTTAGCTTGAACCAGCGCGACAGTCCGGTCCGCGGTTTCCCGGCCAGGCCGAAAGTCGGGACGGCAAGGTCCGCGGAAGATTCCGGCTCATTGGCCACGCCGACCCCCGCCGAACCGGGTTTCCGCGCTTCCGCCGGTGCGCCAGCCTCCGTCTTTCCGCGATTCAGCAAACCGGCGCCTGGACCGGGCCCCCGCCCCAGCGCCATCCTGGGCCGCAACGGTAGCATGTTCCACGCGGGCATCTGCGGGCTTGCGGTGACCAGAGCCATCGCCTGGAAACTCTGCATCAGGCGCGGCTTGCTGGGGGCGCCAACTGGTCGAATGGTCACCGGCAGGAAGGATCCGGGTTCGTACGAAACCGGCCCCCCGGCCGTATCGGCGGCAGGCGCACTCGGGTCAGCCTGGGCTTGCGCAATCTCCGGTACTGCGGGCGCGGGCGCCGGGGTCAAAAGAGGCGCGGCTTCGTCAAAAGCGGCCACCGATTCCGGAAGAGGCGCGGTCCCGTCGTCCGCGGCGTCATCCGCCTCAGCCACCGAGGGCGGAAGAGGCATGGCTTCGTCCGGCGCGGGCGCCGGTGCCGGAAGACGTGCGGCTTCGTCAGCCGGGGGCGCCGCCGCCGGAGGTGGCGCGGCTTCGTCTTTCCCGCCCAGGAGCGAGAGAAGCAGAGCCTCGTCGATTACCGGCTCGGGGGTGGCTGACGCCAGAGCATACTTGGCAAGGATGGGTTCCAGTGCGGGCGCCGGCGCCGATTCCTCCTCCATTACGGGCGCGGCCCCGGAGTCCTCCGCGGTCTCCTCCGAAGCAGCCGGTTGCCGCAAGCCGCCCAGTGCCAGCGTCGCCAGCTTTTCTTCGGATGAGGCGAATTCCAGTCCGTCCACCCAATCCGGATTCAGCCTCTCGGGGATCTCCCACGAGAACTGGAAGCCTGAAGCGGGTTCCTCTCTCAACTCGGGGTCCTGCGGCAGCGCCGGACAGGCATCGAAAGCTACCGGGCCAGCCGTGGCGGGAACCACCGCCGTGTCGATTTCGAAATGCTGCTCGGGGAGCGCGCACCCGGGGCCGCGACACGTCTGCGGGAAGTCGGGCGCTGGCGCGATGACCGCGCTGCCGCCGGACACCGCCCGATGCTCCATGATCACCCCCGCCCAGCGAGGTTCCGCTGCAAAGCCCGGCGCAAACAAAAGAAGCTCGGCGGCTGCCGGCAGTTCGATGGGCCAGCCCGCCGGCCCTTTGGCGGGAGAGGCGGATGCTGCGGCTCCGGCGGGTGCCCGCGCCGTTACGGGTTGTTTGAAATACCCGCCCCTGGCTGTGGGTTCGACAAACGCCGGCTTCTCCGGAGCACTCTCGGCGACCGCCCCGGCGCCCGGCTGGTGCGCCGGGCGATCCTCCTGACGAGTCTGGGCTTCCATCAGCCGGTTGAGTGCAAGTTTATTGTATTCTTCGTGATAGCTCTGTTTGTGCGCGTCTGAGCAAAACTCCCCGCCGCCCGTGAGTTTCTTGAGCAGGGCCAGTCGCTTGCCGCAGTACAAACACCGCATACACAGGGTTTATCGGCGGTTTGGGTCAATCGGAGAAGATGCCGGAGTGAGGTTTTTCTCGGATTAGTTACTTAAGGCGGCGCTCCTGGGCCTGGTCCTTGCGCCAGCGGTTGTGGCTGAGCCCGGAGCCCCGCAAGTTGTTGACAGACGGCCCACCGCCGATTGCGTGCCGCCATTGCCAGCCGTCCTCCTCAGGGATTCCACCTGGGTCCGTTGGGGCCAGCCCAGGCGTTCTGCTCCTAAAGTTATGCCCTTACCTGCCCGATCATATGAGTGTTCGTGAATTGCCCACCGCATGAGGCAGCGAACAGGAGAGCAGGAACATGGCAAAGCACGACGCTTTGAAAAACCATCTGGACAACCTCCGCAATTCCATACCCGAGCTGAAAGGCGTGCTGCTGGCCTCGGTGGAGGGACTGCCCGTGGCTCACGCGCTGTCGAACGGGATGGATGCCAACCGGGTAGCGGCGATGGCGGCGGCCGCTTCGAGTCTGGGACGCCGCATCAGCGACAGCATGGCCACCGGGGTTCTGAGCGAGGTTTCCATCAAAGGCGAGGAAGGGATGCTGTTCGTGTACTCGGCCGGGACCAAGGCCGTCCTTGCGGTCATCGGCCCCACTCCATCCAACGCCGGTTTGATTCACCTCGAAGCTCGCGCCACCGCCAAAGACATCGCCGAGCTGTTCTAAGTCCCAGGTGGGCGGCTCTCCGCCTGGCTCTCAGCCTGCCATAGACTTCCGGCCCGCGTGGCTTCTACGGCTAAGTGAACAACGCCGTCCTGCGCTCCCCAGTCTGTCCCAGAGGCGAGCAAAACTGTTAGCATGAGTGCGTCAGGGAAACCCGGCGGCTTCGGGAGCTTCCTCCCCAGGCCTGCGTGCGGCAGGCCGGCGTGCCTCCCAAATCGCACCGGCTCCCCGCCCCAGCAGGGGGAGCAGAAATGCCAGCTATTTGACAATACGAACATCCGTACGAGGAGAAAGGCCATGATGAAGACGAGATTTGTGGTTGCAGCTCTAATATCGCTTGCTCTTGCTCTGTCGGCGTTCGGCAGGACCACCAAAAGTACCTATCCCGTTCCTTGCAGCGAGGTGTGGGGCGCGGTCAAAGACACCCTCGGCAATCCCGACAACTACAGCGTCGATGCAAGTGACGACGCTGCCATGACTGCTTCCTACCATCCGAAGCACACCGTTCATGTCACCGTCACCGGAGCGGTCCTCCAGCGAACCAACCACGTCACCCTGGTATCGAATGGTTCAGCTTGTGAGATGCGAATCGTGTCGAACTATAGCGGATTTGAGCACAACGACCGGGATGACTTCAAGAAACGCGTGGACGAATCCCTGGCCAGGCTGAAAGCCGCGCCACCTTCACAGCCCGCTAAACCCGAGACTCCAGCCAGGTGATTTCGGCGGAACCCCGCGCCTGACGCCACGGATGCGCGCCATGCGCCCGGCTGGTTTGTCGGCAAACTGCCGAAGCGCCTGCGCTTGAAATACCTCGGGGACGGCGTGCCGGGATGAACGCACGCCAGTGAAATCGCCGAGCTGTTCTGAGTCCGCGTGGGCAGGCTCTCAGCTTGCCATACGCGTTAGAACAAGGAGCTCGCTGCCCGGATCCCAGGCCTCGCCCAGGCTGGAGTGTTGGCTCGATAACTGCCCCGAACGCAACCTCCGGCTCGCTTGGGTTCACTTCTACGGTTGGGGCTTGATGCGTCAAGTTGACGTGGCCGGGACCTCACAGGAGTGATCCAGAGCCTTCGCTCGGATCACTCTCCGAGTGCCCGACGACTCGCCACGAGTTAGGGTGGGCGACATTCGTTCGTAAGAGCGCTATTCGATACACCCGATGCCTGCAATATCGATCTGGGAATTCACCAGAGACAATCTCGTGCCGTAGCGAATTCAACATCGGTTAGATTCTTACGGCTTGAATCGTGAACAGAAAGAGTTCAACAAACCTCAAGCAGCCTCAAGCAGTTGGATGACGTTGCGGATGGATGCGTCGGCCTTGTGATACGCGGCCTCCAGTTTAC
>JBEKPY010000147.1:0-9241 GCA_049520275.1 Bryobacteraceae bacterium | reverse complement strand
TTCCTGATGCCATCGGATCTTGCGGCGTCGAGCCGCTGAGTTCAACCGCCGGATGCGGAAAACCGCACGTCCGGTGGTGTGGGAGGGTGCATGGGCGCAATCCCATGCACTCGACCCGATCCCTCACTCCATGGGGCGGCGGATGCCGTGATCGCGCGCGAAGGCGGCGGCCTCCTCGTAGCCCGCGTCGGCGTGGCGCACAACGCCGATGCCGGGGTCGCACGTGAGCACCCGCTCCAGCCGGCCGCGAGTCTGGTCCGTGCCGTCGGCCACCACCACCATGCCCGCGTGCTGCGAGTATCCGATGCCCACGCCGCCGCCGTTGTGAATGGAGACCCACGAAGCGCCCGCGGCGGTGTTCACCAGCGCGTTGAGCAGAGGCCAGTCGGCGATCGCGTCCGAGCCGTCGCGCATGGCTTCGGTCTCGCGATACGGCGAAGCCACCGACCCGGTGTCCAGATGATCGCGGCCGATCACGATGGGCGCCTGAATCTTCCCCGACTTCACCAGATCGTTGATGGCCACGCCGAACTCGGCGCGCTCGCCGTAGCCGAGCCAGCAGATGCGCGCGGGCAGCCCCTGGAAGTGAACTCGTTCCTGCGCCAGACGAATCCAGCGCGCCAGCGTCTGGTTGTGCGGGAACAGCTCCAGAACCAGCTTGTCGGTGGCGGCGATGTCGGCGGGGTCGCCCGAGAGCGCGGCCCAGCGGAACGGCCCGCGGCCTTCGCAGAACAGCGGGCGGATGTACTCGGGGACAAAGCCCGGTATCTCGTAGGCGTCCTCGACGCCCGCCTGCTTCGCCTGGGTGCGGATGTTGTTGCCGTAGTCGAAGGTGACCGCGCCCAGGCGTTTCAGCGCCAGCATGGCCCGAACGTGCTCCGCCATGGCGCTCATCGAGCGGCGGATGTATTCGTCGGGATCGCTGGCACGCAATTCGAGCGCGGCCTCCAGCGTCATGCCGTTGGGGACATATCCGTTGAGCGCGTCGTGGGCGCTGGTCTGGTCCGTGAGAACGTCGGGCACCACGCCGCGCCGGGCCATCTCCGGGAGAATGTCGGCGCAGTTGGCTGCGAGACCCACCGAGAGGGCCTTGCCGCGCCGGCGCGCGCTGTCAAGCTGGTCGAGCGCGTCGTCCAGATCGTCGGTGAGGCGGTCGCAGTAACCGCTAGCAATGCGCTTTTCGATGCGCCGCGGATCGACGTCGATGCCGAGGAAGCAGGCGCCGTGCATGGTGGCGGCCAGCGGCTGCGCGCCGCCCATCCCGCCCATCCCGCCGGACACTACCAGCCGCCCTTTGAGGGACCCTGCAAAATGCCTGCTGGCCGCCGCCGCGAAGGTTTCGAAAGTGCCCTGCAGAATCCCCTGGGTGCCGATGTAGATCCACGAGCCCGCGGTCATCTGGCCGTACATGATGAGGCCAAGCTGTTCCAGCCGGCGAAACTCGTTGGCGTTTGACCAGTGGCCCACCAGATTCGAATTGGCGATGAGCACGCGGGGCGCTTCCTCGTGCGTGCGAAAAATGCCCACGGGCTTGCCCGACTGCACCAGCAGCGTCTCGTCGTTTTCGAGCGACCGGAGCGAGCGGACAATGGCGTGGAACGAGGGCCAGTCGCGTGCGGCGCGGCCCGTGCCGCCGTAGACGATGAGGTCGTCGGGGCGCTCGGCCACGTCCGGATCGAGGTTGTTCATGAGCATGCGGAGGGCGCCTTCCTGGTGCCATCCCTTGCAGCTCAGCTCGCGGCCACGCGGCGCGCGTACGACGGGCGGTCTGGTCATGATGGGTTCCTATCCCATACAATACGACGATGCCACGTGGAACATTGGATTACGAGGAAGCGATTCGGCGGGTGATTCGGCAAATCCCGCGAGGGAAGGTGGCCACGTACGGGCAGGTGGCCGCCGAGGCTGGGTATCCGCGCTACCATCGGCAGGTTGTTCAAGTGCTGCGGCGGGCGCACGGTTCACTGCCGTGGCAGCGGGTGGTGGGCTCAGGCGGCCTGATCAAGGTGCCGCGTGAGGAGGTGCACGAGCAGCGGCTGCTACTGGAGATGGAGGGCGTGCGGTTTCGCGGGCGGCGGGTGGTGATGGACGAGTGCCAGTGGGAGGGGTTGTGACGGTGCCGCCCTGACGGCACTCGCTCACATGCGTCTGACTGCGCTAGCGCCTGCGGCAGGACCGGCTCGAAGCAACGATAAAGCACGGCGGCTTGCGTGATTGTTTTCAGGTGGAGCGCTTCTTCGGCTCCCCCACCGCTTTTGTGGCTTTTGGGTGGGTGCTTGCACTCGAAGCGGCAGGTATTGCATCCTTGTCAGCGAACCCTAGGTCCTGGTCGATCACACGATGTTTGTTGTTCAATTTCCAGGTTTGCGGAAGCTGGGTCACGCCAAAGGCTCGGAGGGATCTGTAAGGGTAGGGGCGCGGGATATCATCGAGCACCCGATGGCAATTGGGGCACAAAGGCATTCCGTTGGATTGGCTATCACAACCGCGCCGACCTTTCCATTCCTTCTTATCAATAATGTGTGCGGCATCAGGCAACGGATATCTTGCGCCGCACATCACGCAAGGAAGGTATTTACCATCCCTGTCACAGACGATTTTCTTCTGTATAAGTCGGTTGAATGGCATTATGTTTCTTTTCCAATGCTAAACACACGCGTCGGTCGTCGGCCCCCATATTAGACCGCGGGTGTGATTTCAATCTCCCGGGCAACACTGGTGGGCTCGGGAATCGGTTCGCCAAACTCCCGCAGCGTGCGCAGGTGCCCGGAAATCGCTTCGCGAACGTTCCGCTCCGTTTCCTCCAGAGTTCTTCCAGTGCTGACACAGCCTGGCAGATCCGGAACATACGCCGCCCACTTCGACTCTGCCTGCTCGAAAATGACAGCATATCTTCTGCTCATTGCTTCACCTCCAGATTGGCGGCCTTGAGGATCGACCTCAGGGTGCCCCTCGGAATGTCGTCGCCGGGGCGTCCCGGAATGGTGACCACGTTCGGCTTGGACGGATGCTTGTAGTGCCGATGACTGCCGGTAGTCCGAACATGCCGCCAACCGTCGGACACGATGAGCCGGATCACATCCCGAACCTTCACTAGTGTACATTCTATCTATGCCACAGGGTTGGCTGTGCAGCGCGGATGTACCAGGCGCGCGGCTCGGAAACTACAAACCTAGATCCAGTTGCGTCGGCTCGGCCCGCGGCCCCGGGGGCGCCGTGCAGGCCGGCTGGCCCCACCGCTCCAGAATCCAGCTTTGCTCCCACGCCAGCCGATGCGCCGTCAGCAGATCGCCCTGGGCGCGCGCGGCCTGCGCCATCATATCGAGGGTCTCCTGCGCTTCCGCCAACCTGTCACAATGCTTCAACAGGGCGGCCATCGCGGCGCCGAGCCGCAGCGCCTCGGGCAACCGGCCGGGGCATGCGAGCAACCGGCGCAGCCAGTATTGCGCATCGCCGAGGGCGCCCAGGCACGCCTCGTGATTTCGAGTCCAGGAACTGAATAGCGTCGCGACCGGTTCGAGAGAGGGGACGCGTGTCGCAGCGCCTGATGCGACAAAGATCAACGATGCTCTGCCGGTGAAGTCCACCAGTTCGCGGTCCTCCGCGCCCATACCGGTGAACACCAGAAGACACCGGCGATCCGCGAGAAAACACTGCAATGCGTCCCTGTTCTGCTCCAGTGTGCCTGGCAGTCTCAGACCCAGGGCCTGCGCGATGTCTCCGACGATTCCCGCGCGGCTGCGATGGGCGCAATCGATCCAGAACACGCCATCGAAATCGTCGCGGCATTCCTGGATAAAAGCGAGGGCGGCGTCCTCGCCGAGACGTTCGCGCGTACCGGGCCGATCCCCGATTTCGCGCTGAAGTTCGTCGAGCAGCTCGGGCGCGAGCGGCGTCACCGGTTCAGCCACGGGAAGCCCCACCACGTCCGGGGCCGGGCGCTGCTTCGACAGCAGCCAGCGCTTCAACGCACGAAGTCCTTCGAGACGATTCTGGCCCAAATCGAAAAAGGCTCCGCGGCGGAGCAACTCCGGGAATTTGCAATCGTCGAGAAGCAGAAAGGCGATCGGGGTGCCGAGTTCGCGCGGTTCGGCGAGAAGGACCGGCTCCCACCTCGCCCGCACCCAGGCGCCGGGAACGGAGGCAGGGGAGAGCAGCACCAGAGCCAGGTCGGCGGAGAGGCCCCACTCCGCAGCGTCCACCAGGTCGAAGCCGGCGCGGACCACACCCTCGTCTCGCGCAACGTTGAAAGAGAGATTGACTTCGAGGAAGTCCGCCAGCTCATCGGCGAACGAGGCGTCCCCGGCGGCGTGACACAGCACTGCGGATCGCATGGAGAGCAGTCCCATTATGGCAAGCGCGCCGGTTGAGAGCCCTCACGTCCCCGACTCACCCACTACCCGGTCGCGAATCCTGCCCGTCTTGCCGCTAGCGCGGATACGGGTGGCCCCGAAGCGTCGTGAAGGCGCGGTAGATCTGCTCGGCCAGCATGGCGCGGGCCAGCTCGTGCGGCCAGGTCATCGGTGACAGGGAAAGCAGCAGGTCGGCCTGCTCGCGCCACGCCGGGGGCAAACCATCCGCTCCGCCGATCACGAACACCAGGTCCCGCGCCTCTTCCTCACACCTCCCCGCCAGCTCGGCAAACTGCTTCGAATCGAGCGGACGGCCGTCGGGATCCAGCAACACTTTGGTCGCGCCGGCGTGCTTCGCCCGCCAGTCCATTCGTCGGGGGTCGATCTCGCGCATTTCGCAGGAGGCGAAGCGCCCGGTGCGCTTCACGTACTCTTCGGCGATGGCATGCGCGTTGCGGTCCCTCACCTTACCGATGAAATACAGATAGACGCGCACCGGGGCTCACTTCCGCAGCAGGTCCAGCACGACCGCTGTCGTCGCCACCACGCCGGTGCGAATGGCCGGTTCGGCCTCCGGATAAAAAAGGCTGGAGTGCAGGGACGGCAGTGGCGTCCCCGTGCGCCTGCTCTCCTCCAGACGTGCCGGAGCGGTGGCGCCAAGCCGGAACATGAAGATGGGGATCTGCCGTCCGGCCAGACCGAACAGCCCGAAATCCTCGCTCGCCATCTCCGGACCCGGTTCCAGCACGTTCTTCTCGCCGAGCGCGGCCACGAAAACGCCCTTCATCCGCGCGGCCAGTTGCGGGTCGTTCCAGGTGACCGGAACGGCTTCGGTCTCGCTCACCTTCACGATGGGCGCCCGATCCGCCGGAACGCCGGCCGCGAGAGCGATGCCGCGCGCCGTCCGCTCGATGTCCGCGAGGATGTTCCGGCGCACGTCCTCGCTGAACGCACGCGTGGAAATCTGCAGGGTCACTTCGTCCGGGATGATGTTGTGTTTCGAGCCGCCGTGAATCGATCCGACGGTCACCACGGCGGGGTCCCGCGGCGAGATCTGCCGGCTCACAATCGTCTGCAGAGCCATGATGAATTCCGCCGACATCACAATCGGGTCTTTCGTCGCCTCCGGGCGGGCGCCATGTCCGCCCACGCCGCGAATGATCACATCCACCGAAGTGGAGCTGGCCAGCAGCGGACCCGCCGTCACACCCACCTTCCCCGCCTCGATGTCTGGTGTGTCATGCAGCGCAATGGCGTAATCCGGCTTCGGGAACCTCGAGTACAGGCCGTCGGCCAGCATCGCGCGCGCGCCGTCAATGGTCTCTTCCGAAGGCTGGCCGATCAGCATCACCGTGCCGCTCCAGCTATCCTGCAGGCTGGCCAGCATTCGCGCCGTCCCCAGAAACGATGCCATGTGCAGGTCGTGCCCGCAGGCGTGCATCACGCCGACTTCCTGGCCGGCGGCGTTGCGGGTGCGAATCTGGCTGGCGTATGGCAGACCGGTTCTCTCTTCCACGGGCAGCGCATCCAGCTCCGTGCGCACCAGCACCACCGGCCCGGCGCCATTCTTCAGCAGCGCCACAATGCCGAAGGCAGCGGTGCCGTCCGCGTACCGGCCCACGTGTTCGGTAACCGTGAAGCCGGCCTTGCGCAACTCGCCGGCCACGAACGCGGAGGTGCGTTCCTCGTGGTGGGAAAGCTCGGGATGCGCGTGCAGATCCTTGTATATGGCCACGAGCGATGGCAGTTGCCGGTCCACCAGCGGCTGCAACTCGGAGCCCCCGGCGGCGAAGGTCAACAAAACAAAAAGTCCTGCGGTTCTCATATGGTGACTCGGAGGAGCAAGTATAGCGCAGCCCGGCGCAATCCCGCTGCGGCGTTCCCAACAACCCTCACCAATCAAAACACTACGTCCCGGATATCGCACCCGCGCTCATCGCGCAGATCTGCCAGCGGGTGCAAATCCCGCCACAGGAGGCGTCGGTATGCCTGTGTAGCTGAGAAGCGGCGATGGTCGGATGCTACCTGTCCGCTCCCCCCACCGCAGAACCGGCTGCCGGTGGCCATCGAAGCGGGCGAGTTGAAGTACGGCGACCACTGAGGGGGTAATTCATCCGGCGTACGGCATCGGGGGCACTTTCCCGAGCTCACGGGAGTACACGGTCAGAGCGCCACGATGGTGCGCGGTGTGCTCCACCATGGACCATACGATCTCGCTGATGGGTTGGCCGCCCATGACCGGGCCCGGCGGGAGTGGCCGCGCGAGATCCTCCGGGCTGCACGACCGGAGAAACTGGATCGCGTTCCCATAGGCTGTTTCGAGCATCTTGCGCGCGGCGCCGAGCGAGGTCACACCAGCGAGCGCCCTGACTTGTTTCTCGAAATCGAGGTCGAAACCCTCGCGTCGGGATGCGCCCTCGATAAACCAGTCGAGAGTCTGAGCCGCGTGCGCCACTTGCTGCGCGACGGTCATCATGCCTTCCCGCGGACGGAACCCGGAGTCGGCCTCATCAAGGACCCTGGTTGAGCGCTCGAAGAATTCCTTGCTGGCGAGCATCTGGTTGGCAAAATCGTAGTGTTGCAGTTCCTGGCTCATGAACCGCACTATAGCAGGAGGCGCATAAAAGGAGAACGGCGGCCTGTCACAGTTCCGGGTGCTTCTGCCACCCAGCCATGACCATCAGAAGTTCGAGAGGTAGTACAGGTCCGAAGTCCCTCCGGCGCCGGAGGCAGCAACGCGAAGCAATCGCCGGACGATCTCACCCGTCGAGTACCGCTGCTGAGGAACGAAAACAACGCCGGCGTGCGTCCTGCCCTGGCACATCCACTCCTGGTGAAGCTGCGCGAAGTCCCGCGCGTTGGCGGTCAGAAGAAGGCGGCCCTGGCTGGCCGCAAAGGCGAGTTGAGAATCGTCACATTGGCCGTTCATGCCCGCCTCAAACGAAGTCAGCACGTCGAATCCCCGGCTTCGCAATGCCCAAACAAGCTGGTGCCGCGACACGTCCTCGTCGAGATACAGCGCTATCACCTGATTAGTGGACGCCCGGTTGAAGACGCGGCGCCATCTTCGTAGGCACGAGCCTCGGCTTCGATATCCGCGTCGATCTCCTGCTTGTTGGCATGATAGTATGCAAGGGCCGCGAACACTTGCGCCAGCGAAAGTTCCGGCCGGTCTGCCGCGATCTCCTCGGGTGAAAGCCCGCTATTACTATCGATGGCGATGGCTCGGACCGACACACCCGTTCCTGCGATGACCGGCCGTCCGTGGCGCAGAGCAGGGTCCCGAGCGATCAACGTACCAATCTCGGTCAGTGCGGATGCCATTGTTTCCCTGGTACAAGTATAAGCCCGCTGTCTTTCCAGACGAGACAGCTTGCAAGCCCGCGGCAGCCAGCGCCGCTGGGCGCACCAGGCTGTTGCGCTTGATATCATCAAGCTATGAAAAGGCCGCCAGGCGCCGGCACTCGAACGGCATCATCCGTGCGCCAGAGCGTCACCATTCCGGCGGAACTGGCCATGGAAGTCGAGCGCGTGGCCAGGAAAAAGCACCTGACCAAGAGCCGTGCCCTGGTTGTGCTGGCACAGCGCGGGCTGGCGGCTGAAGCGGCATCGCGCGAGAATCTCGATACCACTTATCGCCGTTTAATGGCCGAAGCCGACCCCGGGCGCAACGGCGAAGCGGGGAAAGATCTGATCCGCGCGATCTTCGGGACGGACGCGATTGCCGAAGATCCGATTCCCTGGTCTCCCCGCGGCCAGTCTGGGAGCACATCCCCGCGCGCGTAGAGGAGCGTCGAATTTCGCTTCAGGATCTTCGCCAATTGCAAGGATTGGGTGAACGCCGGCCCGTGGGCGCCCGACGGCGACTGGTACAAGGATTTCGGCTCGTTCATGATCTGCGGCTCCGGCGAGTTTCCCAAAACCGTCCTTACGAAAGGCATGGCGCCGTTTGGGACGCGCATCGATTAGACTCTGGCTCGGGATCGGGTTTCATTCCGAAGACCACGGCCGCGTTGGCTGACGGCCCTGTGGAATTGACCCCGAGCCGCGGGCGGCGCGAGTCCGAGATGCCGATCACGCGGCCGATTGAAACTTCCTATAGCGGGACCCCGCGATCCTTTGCCCACTTCTGAGGATCGAGCAAGATCCCATCAAGGAGGCACAATCACGTTGCGTGAAGGCCGCCCTGCGGAGACAAGCAACACAGAACCAGGGCGGACGAAGATGATTGACACATAGTAACAACAACGTTACCATCGCTTGGGATGTTCGAGCTTCGCGGCCACATCGACGAAACCGGCAAAAAACGCTTCGCCAGGTCGTTCGAGGGGCTGCACGCCATTCCCGCCGCCAAGGCGACCATAGCCCTCACGCGGATCGAGCGGGGGCCAACACCAAGGGCGCAGGCAAGGGCGTTCTCGAATGCAGGATTGATTTCGGCCCCGGCTACCGCATCTGTTTTGGCAAGGACGGCGAGCGCCTTGTCATCCTGAGGACCAGGAAACGGCAGGACAACGACATTGCAGCGGCTCAGGTGTGCTGGGCCGATTACAAACGGAGGAAAAAACATGCCCCTTACCCATGACTTCAAGGAAACCATCCGGGCGCGGGCGCAGCGCGAACCGAAATTCCGGCAAGCGCTCTTGCGCGAGGCCGTGGAAAGCTATCTCACCGGCGACCTCCAAACCGGAAAGTCCGTGTTGCGCGACTACGTCAACGCAACCATCGGATTTCAGGCGCTCGAAGAGCAGACCGACATCCCCGTCAAAAGCCTCATGCGTATGCTGGGGCCAAAGGGCAGCCCGTCCGCAGCCAACCTTTCCAGCATCCTCACAGTCCTGCAAAAAACCGAAGGCGTCCACTTCGAGCTTTCGTTGAGGCGATAACCC
>JBEKPY010000146.1:0-9128 GCA_049520275.1 Bryobacteraceae bacterium | reverse complement strand
TTCAAGCCGGCCTGGCGCCGCGTGGAAACGCGGCGGCGGCCAGGATTGGCCGCCCCACAAAGGAATCCTCCATCATACGCACATTCTGTTCTTAGATTTGCAGGCCCGTTCCAAAAGTTAAGCGCCATTGGGCTCGCAGCCTGCGGCGGGTCACCGGCCCGCACGGCCGATGAGTTGCGGGTACATTGCGCCGTGGGGTGGACTTGTGGGCTTCTTGTCTTCAACATAGGTGTAGCGGCCCTCATGGGTTCAGCTTGTCGGCGAATCCGCGCTCGATTTCCCGCAACTGGCTGTCCACAGACGCGTCCAGCTCGCCCAGGGAAGTCTCGAAAATGGCGTCGCCGCAATTGAGCGATGCGTCGCCGGTCACTTCCAGGGCGGGCGCGCGGCCGGCGGCTTCCAGACAGGAGCGCACCGGTCCCACGTGGCTGGGATGCACCCTCAGGCGATCCACCTCGCGATTCTGCAGCCGGTCGAGCGCGGTGCGCACGATTCCCTGCATGGCGTCCGGGTCGATGGCCAGCTCGCGGTGCAGCACGCGTTTGGCGATGGCCAGGGCCAGCTTGACGAGGTCGGTCTCGGCCTGCCGGCGAACGCGATCGCGCAAATTGGACAGATCGGCGGCCGAGCGGCCCAGGCGCTCCAGAACGGGTTTGAGCTCGGCTGAGGCCTCCTCGCGGCCCTTGCGCGCGCCTTCCTGAAACGCGGCGTCGCGAGCCTGCTGGACGCGAACCTGCATGGCCCGCTCCAGGTCGGCGATCTGGCGCTGCAGCGCGGCGGTATCGGGGCTGGAATCGCCGGCGGGACGAGCCGCGCCGGCCGTGGATCCGTCCAGAGGCTCCCACACGATGGGCTCCACGAATTCCTGCGCTCTGTCCCCGGCGAGTACCTTACATAACATATTGCTCGCCCACCGCGCCCTTCAAGCTGAGCACGCCTTCGCTCTCCAGTTGGCGCACCACGGAGATGATTTGTTGCTGGGCGGCATCCACCTCGCGGATCTTCATGGGCCCCAGCGCGTCGATGTCCTCGCGCAGCATTTCCGCGCCCCGCTGGGACATCGCGCTGAACAGGTGATTGCGAAGCTGCTCGCTGGTTCCCTTCAACGCGCAGGTGAGCACCTTGCGGTCGATGCGCGACAGAACTTCCTTGATTCCGACGCTGTCGATGAGCAGCAGATCGTCGAAGACGAACATGAGCTGCCGGATGGTCTCGAACAGATTCGTGTCCTGTTGTTCGATGTCGGCCAGGATATCCTTGCTGGTGCCCGAGTCCAGCCGATTGAACATTTCCGAGACCGCGCGCACGCCGCCATACGATTCGCGGCTGAAATCGCCGAGGGTCTTCAGCTTCTGTCCGATCACGCTGGCGATCTTGTGGATGATCTCCGGCGAGATCTGGTCGAGGTTGGCCATGCGAATGGCCACATCCGAGCGGATGCGCTGCGGCAGCGAAACCAGCAGGGACGCGGCCTGCGTCGGGTTCAGGTGGGAGAGCACCAGGGCGATGGTCTGCGGGTGCTCGTTGTGGATGAATTTGGCAAGCTGCTGCGGGTCGGCGCGCTGCAGGGCGTCGAAGCTGGCCACGTCGCTGCCCAGCGCCTTGGACAGCCGGTCCATCAGACGCTTGGTGGTCTCCGGTCCGAAGGCCGTCATGAGCATTTTTTTGGCGTAGTCGAGGCCGCCCTTGACGATGAACTCCTGGGCCAGGGTCATCTGGTAAAACTCTTCGAGGATGCCGTCGGCCTGGTCGGCGGTGATGTTGGTGATGCGCGCGACGGCCTGCGTGACCAGATTCACCTCGTCTTCCGAGAGGTGCTTGAGGATCTCCGCGCTGGACTCCTCGCCGAGGGTCACCAGAAACACGGCGGCCTTCTGGTAACCGCGGAGTTTCTCGTTCTGGGCGACGTTGACGATCATCGTTTCTTCCCGGACACGCGGCGACAACCGCGTTTGGCGGTTTCACCGGCGGCAATCGCATTCTGCGACGTCATTTTCCGTCTTCCTCGAGCCAGCCGCGCAGGACGCTGGCGGCCAGCGCCGCATCGGTCTTTACGCTTTCCTTGAGATGCTGGCGCAGCACCTCCACCTTCTTGGTCGTAACCGGCGGCAGGCGGAGCTTATCCTGCATCTCGGCGAGGAACTTCTGTTTCTGGTCCGTCTGCGTCTTGATCTGCTGCTGCACGCTCTCCTCGGCGGCCTTGGTGATCTGCTCGCGCTCGGCGGCCACTTGTTCGGGGGTGAGGAGAACGGCGGCAGGCGCCGCGATGGCTGGCTGCCCGGTAACCTCCACCGCTTCCGCCGGCCGGCGTTTTCTCATCAGCAGCACGGGAACCAGCACGATCAGCAGCACCGCGACGGCCACCCCGATCAGGATGCGGCGATCGATGCTGAACGTATCCAGCCACTTCTTTGGCGGAGCGGGCATGGGCGCCGAGGGTAGAGGCGGCTCCGATACCAGCGTCTGCTCGAAAGGCAGGCTCTCGATCACCAGTTGATCGCCGCGTTCGGTGGAGAGCCCGATCGCGCCGGCCACCAGATCGTGGATGGCTTTCAGCTTCTCCGGCGTGGGCGGCACCAGCACCTTCGCCCGGCCCTGCCAGCGCACGTCCTGGTCCAGCAGCAACGACGCCGAAATGCGCTTGATGGAACCCTGCGGCAATTTGGTGTGGCGAACCATCCGCGTGGACTGATAGGTGACGTTCTCGGTTCGGCGCGCCACGTTCGAGCCGGATGCGCCGGGACGGGACGCCGGACGCGGCAGGTTGGAGCCCGTGCCCGGGATGCCGCTGGTCTGCGCGCCACCCACGATGTCCTCGGTTTTCTGCGAGGTCACCATTACCGAGCGCGCCGGGTCGAAGATCTCGTCGCTTTGCTCGCCGCTGGTGAAATCGCAGTCCACCGAAACGCCCGCGCGGAACTTCCCCTCGCCCAGCAGCGGCTCCAGCGTCGAGTTCATCTTGCCCAGCAGATCCTTCTCCACCTGCTGGCGGTATTCGAGCGCCCCCTCCGAGGTGTCGCCACCGTCGATGGAAGGCTTATGCGGCCGGCTGAGCAGGTTTCCGGTCATGTCCAGCACGGAGACGGCTTCGGGAGTCAGCCCCTCCACCGCGCTGGCCACCAGGTTGGTGATGGCCACAACGTTTTGCGCGCTCAGGTGCGCGCCCAGGCGCAGGTGCACCAGAACGCTGGCCTTGGCCGGCTCCCTCGATTCGAGGAACACGGAATCGCGGGGGAAGGTGACGTGAACCCGCGCCTCCTGCACTTCGCTCAGGGAGCGGATGGAGCGCTCCAGTTCGCCTTCGAGCGCCCGGCGATAGTTGACGTGCTCGGTGAAATCGGTGATGCCCAGATTGCTCTTGTCGAACAGCTCGAAGCCGATGCGCCCGGTTTTCGGCAAGCCCGCGCCGGCCATTTCGAGGCGCAGCTCGTCCACTCTGGCCACCGGGACCAGCACCGTCGCGCCGCTATCGGTAAGGCGGTATTCGGTGCTGGATTCCTTCAGCTTCTGCACGATGGTGGCGGCGTCCTCGGGGGCCATGCCGGTGAACAACGGGCGGAAGTCGCTTTCGTGCTTCCAGTGCACCGCCCCGCTGATGAGCGCCACCACGGCGATGGCCGTCACCACGATCATCATCCGCTGTTTGAGGGAAAGCGCCGCGATGAGCTTCTTGAATTGCTCCATGGCTGTGCGTCAGTACGGTCAGACCTGCATACGCATGATTTCCTGATACGCCGAGACCACTTTGTTGCGGACCTGCATGAATAAGTCGAACTCCAGATCGGCGCGCTCGGTGGCCATGATGGTCGAGTGCAGTTCGTCGTTCTCGCCGGAGAGGAAGCTCTGGACCGCGGCGTTCGCCGTGTTTTGCGCCGTTGACACGTGCTGCATGGCGGAGTTCAGAAGCGACCGGAACTCGCCGCCGCCCTGCTGCGCCCCCGCCGCGTCGAGTTTGGGAGCGGCGATGATGGGCGCGGCGGAGACGGCCGTGATGGGAGCAGTCATAGCCTCACCTGAGCAGGTCGATGGACCGCTGGATCATGTCCTTGACGGCGCCCATGGCCGCCACGTTGGCCTCATAACCGCGGGAAGCGCCGAGCAGGTCCACCATGTCTTCGGCCGGATTCACGCGCGGATAGGCGACGTATCCATCCTTGTCCGCGTCGGGATGCCCGGGCATGTAACGCAGCTCGGGCGGGCGGCTGTCGGTGACCACCTGGCTGACCGACACGCCGCTGGCTTCGCCGTCCAGCGCGGATTGAAACAGGGAAGAGAAAGGAGACGACGCGGACGACGTCTCAAAGACCACGTCCTTGCGCCGGTAGGGGCCGCCCTCGGCGGTGCGCGTGGTGTCCGCGTTGGCCAGGTTTTCGACCAGAACCTCGGCGCGCTGCCGTTGCGCGGCCATGCCCGACGCGCTCACCGATAAAGTGGAAAAGAGGCTCATGACGACGACGAACCGCCTCCTTCGATGGCCAGCTTTAACGTCCGGATCTGCCCGCGCAGCAGACTCGAGGCGATGTTGAAGCGCAGGTCGTTTTCGGCGAGCAGACGCGCTTCCCGGTCGAGGCTCACGTTGTTGCCGTCGTTCTTGACGCCGAGCCCCTGAACTTCCACCACATTCGGCGGCGCGCCCTCGAGCGCATTCCGGAATTCCGTCTGAAAATCGATGTCTTTCGTCTTGTAACCGGGAGTGTCTGCATTGGCGATGTTGGCGGCCACCAGTTTCTGGCGGTCCGCGAGGAGCGTCATGTACTGTTCCAGGCTGCTGGCAACACCATCGAGCATGACGCCCTGGCACGGTGCAACGCGGCTGCCACCACAAGCCGTTGCAAACAGGTGCGGGACAAGGCGGAATCCGTCAACATTCGGACAGCGCCGCCGGGCGCCGCCAACGGAATGACAAACGGGGACAGGGACACGCGGCGCCAGGCGCTCCTGGCTAAAGCTCCGGTCCGCAAGCGTCGATGTCTTGATTTAGCTGTAATGCGGCCATGAAGACCAGCGCGCTTTCGAACATGCCCGCGTTCCCGCCCGTGGCGGCAAAGCTGATGCGCGTTGCCTCCGACGAGAACGCGGCCACCGCCGATCTGGTGTATCTGCTGCGCGCCGATCCGGCCCTGTCGGCCGAAATCATCCGCTACGCGAACTCGCCCCTGTTCAACTTCGCCAACGACATTAAAACCCTGGAGCAGGCGGTGCCCCTGCTGGGCGTGCGCAAGATCCGCTCGCTGGCGCTCGCTGCCATCGGCCGGACCTACATCCGCGCCGTGCTCATGATGGACGAGCTGCGCGTCTACTGGCGGTACAGTCTGGCGTGCGCCCTGTTGTCGGAAATGCTGGCGCGCTTCTGCGCCGTTCCCGAGGACACCGCCTATTCCGCCGGCCTGCTGCACGACATCGGCCGGCTGGGCCTCATGGTGACGCATCCTTCCGAATACGCCATGCTGCTGCAGACCGGCTCGGCGAAGCTCGCCGAAGGCGAGCCCTTCGACCTGGCCGAATACGAGCGCAGTCTGTTCGGTCTGGACCGCTTCGCCGCCGGCGAATGGCTGGCGCGGGAATGGAACCTGCCCGAGGAGTTGTGCGTCATCGCCGGACGCTTCCCCGAGCGAACCGAGCAAAGCGACCTCAACCTGCTGGACGTCGTTCGGATGGCCTGCCGCCTGGCCAACAGCGTCGGCTTCTGTGTGCTGCCGAATCCGCACGGGCGCTCGTACAGGGACGTTCTGGACGAGTTGCCTCTGCACGTGGCCGCCTCGTTTCCCTCTGAAGCCGAGGATCTGCGCGCACGGCTGGAAGAGGAGGTCGCCGCGCTCGACCAGGACTCCCGCGAAGGGGAACGCTCGCCGGAGATGCAGGCCCTGCTCGAGATCGACCAGACGCCGCCCGAGCCGGCCTTGGCCGACTTTGGCGGCAGCGGCAACGATCCCAATGCCAAACGGAGCTTGTGGCCAGTCGCTCTCACCGCGGCCGTGGCGGTGGTCGTCGTACTGGTGTGGATGCGCCTGGCGCGCTGAGCACCGGGACACGCCTCGCTATTGGGTGGCGCTGGCCGTCATGTGTGGACGGGAGACGCGGCGGCAGCCGCGCCCGCCGAGCCACCTAGCTTACGCGGTCGTGGCGCTGGTGGCCATCCTTGTGTGAACGGGACATGCGGCGGCAAGCCGCGTTCCGGCTGCGCCCGGCGAGCAGGGCTGACAATCCCTGTCACGCGTCGAAATGCCAGGAGCGTGGTTCCGCGGAGGCTCCGCTGTAGCCCAGGGCGCGGTTCGTTTCGCGAAGACTGGCGCCGGCGTATGCCCGCAACGAGCGCGCCAGATGGAGCAGGGTTCTCGTGGATCGGATCGCCTCCGCCAGCAGAACCTCGCGTTGGAGCGGCGAATCCGCCGCCGCCACGCCGCTCAGCACCTCCCGCTGAAACGCGGCCAGCAGCGACTTCGCTCCCTCGACATCGCCCAAAGCAATGGCCTCCGCGAGCTTTTGCGCCGTGTCGGTAGCGCAAAGGGCCCGGCGGCGGGCCTCCTCAGGCAGGGGGCGCTTCGAATCACCCGTCGCCGAGGCTCCGTTTTGCGCATCAGACTTAGCGCAAAGGGCGCGGCGCTGGGCCTCCAGCGGCAGGGGGCGCTTCGAATCGCCCGTCGCCGAGGCTCCGTTTTGCGCGAGTTTCTCAGTAACCGAGTTGGGCATCGGCGTTTTCCGTCTGGAACATTGTCTGCAGGTACGAGGCCTGCTGTTCGAGGGTGGCGATGGACGCGTCGGCGGCCGACATCTGCGCCGTCAGGTTCTGTTGCAACTGCGTGATCTGGGTCTGGTCGTCCGTGATCGAATTGCCCAGACCGGTGTTCTCGCTGGCCAGGTTCGCCGTTTCCTGCGGCAGCAGCCCGTTGGTGGGGTCGTTAATGCCGGTGAGAATGTCATTGGCTGCGCCAAGGAAGCCGGCATCGCCGGATACGGACCCGAGGAAGTTCAGCACATCGGTCATGTTCGAGCTGGCCGCCTGATCGAACGTGCTCTGGTTGAAATCCAGATTGCCGTTCTGATCGAAGGTCAGTCCAAGCTGCGAGAGCGAGGTTATGCTGCCCGACGATGCGGTGTAATTGGCGAGATCGTTCAGCGATTCCGTGAGGCTGAATATGGTGGCGTCGCCATTGAGCGCGCCGGTGTTCTGACCGCGGTTATTGCCCACTTCGGCCACGGCGGCGTTGTAGGCGGTGGCGAACGACGAAAGCGCATTGGCAATGCTGTTGCCGTTCTGCGCAACCGTGATGGTGGTGCTTCCCGTTCCCAGCACGTTCACCGTCAGCCCCGGCGACAGCGTCAGGCTTTGCGAAGTGGAGCTCACCGTGGACTCCCCGTTTACCGAATATTGCACATACGCGCCGCTGGTCAACGGAGGATATTCCAGCAGGGCGGCGTTGTTGTTCCCGGCGTCCTCCAGTTGAATGCCGTCCGGGGCGAAGTCCAGGCTCTTTACCGACAGCCGGTAGTCCGGCGACGATGAGCTGCCGACGTTGACAACCGTGGCCTGCACGTTGGCGCCGCTGGCGTTGATGGCATTGGCCAGCCCATCCAGCGTGCCGTCGGAGTTGCTGATATCGTACGAAGTCGAATTCACCACCAGAGTGAAGTCCGTGCTCGAACTGATGTTGCTCTGCGTGGGGTCCGTGACCTTGGTGAGCCCGTCATCGCTCATCGTGGTGGTGTTAGCGCCCGTCTTGCTAACGGTGAGGGAATAAGTGCCCGCCATGACCCCCGAGCCGACCGACGCCGAGGCGACGTTGGTGTTGCTCGTGGTGGCGGCGTAGGAACTTGAGCCGGTGGAGCTGTCGATGGTGCTGAGGGCGGTGCCCAGCGAAGTGAAGTCGCCGGAAAGCGTCCCCAGCTCGGTCTGCTGGCCCTGCAGAGTGGTCTGCTGAGTCTGCAGGTTGTTCATTGGAATGGACGCGATATTCACCGCGTTGGTAATCTCCTGCGCCAGACTGGCTGAGAAGGCGCTGCTGCCGGTGAAAGTGCCCGCTGACGTACTGGAGGTGCTCATCTCTCAAATCCTCGAGGGAAAGGGTTCGCGGCCGGCACCTCGGTTGGGGGTGCCGGCCGCGACTTATGCGCCTTTTAGAACATCGGCCGCGGGGGCCGAAAGCTGTAGGAGACTACTGGAGGAGCTTCAACACCATCTGCGGCGAGGAATTGGCCTGAGCCATGGCCGCGATGGAAGCCTGCTGCAGCACCTGCGCCTTGGTGAGGTTGGCGGCCTGGGCGGCGATGTCGGCGTCCTTGATCTGGCTCTGCGCCGCCGAAAAGTTGGTGACCTGCGACTGCGCCAGCGATATGGCGTAGTTCAGCGTGTTCTCGCCGGCGCCCACCTGGCCTTGCACGAGGCCGAGCGCGGTGACCGCGGCGTTGATCGCCGAAATCGCGTTCTGGGCGTTGCCCGTGGCGCTCGCGCTGGTGGTTGGATTGCCCACGGCTTGCGCCGCGTCCGAGGTGCCGAACAACGAACCGGTACCGAGGCTGCCAGCTCCGGCCGCTCCGGGCGTGTCGTTGGTGGTCGCCACGCTGAACGCACTTGTGCTCTGCAGCGTAACCGTGTTGTTGACGTTGGTGGCGTAAACGCCGCTGCCCTTCAACTGGGCGTTCAAAGAGGTCACCGCATCGGCGGCGGTGTCGGCGGCCGTGGTGCCCGTGGTGGCGCTGGTCAGAGTGATGCCATAGTTGCTTGTGCCCACCGTGACGTTCAGGGTTTGCGAGGTGATCCCAGCCGCGGTGGTGGCGCCGCCGGCGGTGAAGGGCACGAGCGTACCCGTGGACTGATAGTTCGCCCCGTTCAACAGCGTGGCGTTGTTCTGAACGAGCGGGTTTGTCGGCCCGCCCGCGGTGGCCGCGGTCACCGACAGGAGATTGCCGCCGCTGAATTGCAGGTCGCCGTTGGTGCCGATCTGCGTGCTGATGCCCGTCAGCCCGGCGTTGGTGATGGAGCTGTTGAGCGCGCTCACGATGGCGGATGCGGAGAGGCCGTTGTTGGTCCCGGTGACGGTGACGGCCTGGCTGGCCACGTTGCCCGCCGCGTTGGCGTAGTTGATGGTGAAGGTTTCGCTGCCGCCCCCGCCGCCGCTCATGAACAGCGC
>JBEKPY010000145.1:0-9200 GCA_049520275.1 Bryobacteraceae bacterium | reverse complement strand
TGGAGGGGGAACACTCCCAATGGCGACCCTGCCGAAATCGCGCAGTGGCACGCGTGGTTGCGCGCAAGGTACAAGGACATCCGCGATCTCGGCGCCGCCTGGTCGGTTCCTCCCGAAGAGCTGGGAAGCTTCGACGGCATTCCTCTCCCCGACGCTGGGGACCTATCGTTGAACCGCTACGGCAACGCCAACGAGGTCCGCGCGCTCGATTACAACCTGTTCGCGCAGGATATGTTCAGCCAGTGGGTCCACTCCATGGTGGAGGCCATTCGGTCCAGCGGCAGCCGGCAGCTTGTCGACGTGGGCCAGGACGAGGGCGGCGTGGCGGACCGCGTGCTGAACCAGTTCTACGGCGGCGCGGGCGTCTCCTTCACCACCAACCACACTTATTGGCGCGATGACGCCCTGCTCTGGAATTCCGTGGTGGCCAAACGGCCGGGCGTACCGAACATCATTGGAGAGACGGGCTATCAACCGGTCTGGGCTCCCGACGGCGCCTGGCGTTACGACGAGATCACCGGGTATGCACTGCTGGAGCGCAAGTGGGCTCTCGGATTCGCGGCGGCGAACAGCGGGGTGCTCCCGTGGGATTGGGATCGCGAAGTCGACTTCGGCCTCCAGCGCAGCGACGGATCGGCGAAGACCCTGGAGAACCTGCTGCGCGATATTGGCCGCTTCGCCGAACAGGCCGCGCCTTGGGCCACCGGGCTGATCCAGCCGCAGGTGGCCGTCGTCCTGCCGCAATCGCTGCAGCTTTCCGTCTACAACGGGACCGCGCTCGAAGCCCAGCAACAATCGATCCGCGCTCTGTATCATTACGCGCGCCTCGATGCGTATGCCGTGGGTGAGTACCAGACGGAGCTGCTGGGGGACCCGAAGCTGATTGTTCTCCCGTCGCCGTTTGCGATGAGTGAAGGCGCCTGGCAGGCGCTGCTGTCGAAAGTGGAAGCCGGCGCCACGCTGCTGGTTTCCGGACGTTTCGATGAGGATGCGCACTTCCATGCCACTGGCCGGCAGAGTCAGGTTGGGTTGGATTATTGGCCGGGTCCGCTGACCATCCGCGAGAATATTGTGAAGTGGCCGGGCGGCGAGGCGCGGCTGACTTACTCGGGCGACAAGACCACGAACCTCGACCGGGCGTTCCTGCCGGAAGGCGCCACGTGGGCGGAGAAGGCCGTCGGGAAAGGACGCATCCTGTTCGCGCCGCTGCCGCTGGAATTAAACGACAATCTGCAGGCCATCGGCGACATTTACCGGTATGCGGCGAAGATTGCGGGCGTGGATTCGATTTACAGCACGGATTTACAGGATCCCGGTATCCTGATTTCGCCGACGCGCTTTCCACACGCGACTTTGTACACGCTCACTTCGGAATCGGACCGCGGCGAGGTATCGTTTCGCGACCAGGCCAGCGGAAAGCGATTTTCCGGTAAACTGGAGCCCGGCCGTGCGGCGCTGCTCCTTGTTGGCGAGCGCGGTGATATTCTGGGAGCCTGGAATTGGAATCAGTGACGGGAGTTTCTTTATGAGGGAAGCGGATCTTGTTGCGTTCATCGCCCGGTTCAAGCTCGGCGTGCTTGGCTCCATTGGCGGCACAGGCAAGCCTCAATCCGCGCTGGTTGGCATCGCCGTCACGCCCGATCTTGAGATCGTCTTCGACACGGTCAAAAGCTCCCGCAAATACGCGAATCTCATCGCCAGGCCGGCCTGCTCTTTCGTGGTCGGCTGGGCCGGGGAACAGACGGTTCAATATGAGGGCGTGGCGGAGCAACTCGAATCGCCGGAGCTGGAGCGTTGTCAGGAAACCTACTTCAAAGCGTGGCCGGACGGTCCCGCGCGCATGAGCTGGCAGGGGATAGTCTACTTCGTGGTGCGGCCGGCGTGGATTCGCTACAGCGATTTCGACCAGGACCCGCCGCTGATTCGCGAGTTCAGCTTTGGAAGTAGCGGCGCGAGTTCATGAACCGCCTCATCCGGCACGCGGTCCGATCAGATGAACCTGTACCCGTATAGCTGCAGCCGAAGCCGAGGATACGGCATGTGCGGTGTATTCGTTGAGACCTGGTCAGGAAGCTGCAAGAGAAATGGCAACATCGTGGCGCTCCGCTTCTTGCTGTACGCCATCTGGCCGTACGCCCGTGCCGCAATCTGTTGGCGCTGGCGCTCTATGCCATCGGCGCCGCGCTGTGCCTGGTGAACACGTACGCGAGCATCGGGTTAATCGCGAGTTTTCAGGCTGAATCGGTTCCGATCTATTGCCGCGTGTACACCACCTGGCCGTCGAAAACGGTCATGTCCACGCGCGTCTTCCCGATCTGCGAAGGCGGGATTTCGAACAAATCCTGGGACAGCACCACCACGTCGGCCAGCATGCCGGTGCGCAGCTTGCCTCCGGTGCGGTTGTCGAACGTGGCGTAGGCGCCGTTCACCGTCCACGCGCGCAGGGCCTCTTCCAAACCAATGCGATCGCCGGTCTGGCGGTTCACCGCGGTCTGGATGCCGCGGATGGGGTCCGCGCTGATAGACGAAGGCCAGTCGCTTCCGAACACCAGCCGGGCGCCGGATTGCTCCAGAGCGTGCCAGGCAAAGGCGAGTTTCAGGCGCTCCGGACCCACGGCCCGGCTCCACACGTCCGCCACGCCCGGGTCGGCGTGAACCGGAATCATGGACGCCACCACACCGAGGCGCGCGAACCGGGCGACGTCCGGCGGCGCAATGGTGTCGCCATGCTCGATGCGAAATCGCGAATCGTGCGATTCGTTGGCGTGCCGCGCGTACTCGTAGCCATCGAGGGCCATGCGCACGGCGCGGTCGCCCACGGCGTGCGTGGCGATCTGCAGCCCCCCGGAGTCGCACAGCGTCACCATCTCGTTAAACGCCTCCGGCGACCACATCGCCTTCCCGGTGACGCCCGCCGCGTCCGAGTACGGCTCCAGCAAGGCCGCCGAATGGGCCTCGATCTGCCCATCCAGCAGCAGGTCCACTCCGGCGATGCGCACGTGCGGCTCGCGGAATGCCTGCCTCAGATCGAGAATGCGGTCGATCGCATCCGGCGTGCTCTGCGGGCTGACGCTGATATAGACCGCGACCCGTACATTCAGCTTGTGCTGCCGCTCGAGCTCTTCCAGCAGGGCGAGGGTCTCGTCGTCGCCGCCGACGTTCCCGATGCTGGTCACGCCAAGAGAAGACAGCATGCGAACCGCCTGCTCCAGAGCGGCCAGCTTCTGTTCGCGTGGGATGTCCGGGACCAGTTTGTGCACCAGCGCCGCGGCCCCGCCGCTGAGGGCGCCGGACGGATCGCCCGACGCGTCGGTGACGATGCGGCCCGGCCCGGTGTACTTCGTGGCCCTGGTGATACCGGCCAGTTGCAGCGCCCTGGTGTTCACCCAGGCGGTGTGGCCATCCTCGGCGGTCAGGTAGGCGGGCCGGTCCCTGACCGCGGCATCAAGGTCGCTGCGCGTGGGCAGGGCGTGATTTGGAAAGCAGGAGTAAGCCCATCCGGTGCCCACGATCCACGGGTCCTTCGGATGGGCCGCGGCGAAGTCGCGAATGCGCTTCTGCATGTCCGCAATGTTGCACGCGCCAGTGAGGTCCAGGCGCAGCGACCGCAGAGCGCCGCGGACCAGGTGCGCGTGCGAATCGTCGAAGCCGGGAATGGTGAGCCGCCCGTTCAGGTCGACAACGTGGGTGTTCGGCCCGGCCGTGGCGGCCACCTGGAGATTGTCGCCCACGGCCACGATGCGGTTTCGCCGGATGGCCACTGCGTCGGCCCACGGCTGGCTGGCGTCGGCGGTCCAGATGCGCCCGTTCTTCAGGATCAGGTCCGCATCGCTCGCCGCCAGCGGCAGGCATGCGATGGCCAACAGGAGTGTGCAGGCCGCGAGGCGCGCCGCCATTGAGGTCGGGGTCCCGGCGGCTCCGGCTGCGCGGTCGGCCGCGAGCCAGCGGCGCCATACAGGCTGGCAACTCGCGGCGCGGCAAAGCGGACGGCGGCCCGTTGAGTTCCTCAGAAGCGCAAAAGCCGTGAGGCGCGCGGCCATTGAGGTCGGGGTCCCGGCGGCTCCGGCTGCGCGGCGGCAGCCCGTTTTGCGCGAGTTCCTCAGGATTATGTCCCGCGGGGCGTTCCTATAATGGGACATGTCCACCAGTATTGCAGCCGGCCCCCAGTCCGGTCGGCTCGCCGATTACGAGCCGGTTATCGGTCTGGAGGTGCACGTTCAACTGGCCACCCGCACCAAGATTTTCTGCGGCTGCCCGGTGGAATTCGGCGCGCCGCCGAACACCAATGTCTGCCCGGTGTGTCTGGGACTTCCCGGCGCCCTCCCGGTTCTGAACCGCCCCGCCGTGGAAATGGCCATCAAGGCTGCGCTCGCGCTGCATTGCCAGATCAACCCGTTTTCGCGATTTGCGCGAAAGAACTACTTCTACCCCGATCTTCCCAAAGGCTACCAAATCTCTCAGTACGATCAACCCGTGGCCGAGCACGGCTGGGTGGAAGTGAACGTTGGCGGCATCAAGCGCATCGGCATCACCCGCGTGCACATGGAGGACGACGCCGGCAAGAGCATGCACGAGGGCTTTCGCGATTCCGCCCTTTACACCTACGTGGACCTGAACCGCAGCGGCACGCCGCTCATCGAGATTGTCAGCGAGCCCGATATACGCTCGTCCGACGAGGCCCACGCCTTCCTCGTCGAGCTCAAGCAGGTGCTGCAGTACGTGGGCGTGTCCGAGTGCGACATGGAGAAAGGCCAGTTGCGGTGCGACGCCAACGTCTCCGTGCGCCCGCGCGGCCGGGAGGAATTCGGCACCAAGGCCGAGGTGAAGAACCTCAATTCGTTTCGCTTCGCGAAGATGGCGCTCGACTATGAGATTGCGCGCCAGGTGAAGGTGGTGGAACGCGGCGGGACGGTGGAGCAGGAAACGCGTCTTTACAACCCGGCGACGGGCGAGACCGCCGGTATGCGTTCCAAGGAGCACGCGCACGACTACCGCTACTTTCCCGAGCCCGACCTGCTGCCCCTGCGCGTGAGCGAAGAGTGGCTGAACGGCATTCGAGCGGGCATGCCCGAGCTTCCCGCCGAACGGCGCCAGCGCTTCATCGCCAACTACGGCCTGCGCGAATACGATGCGCAGGTGCTGACATCGGCGCGCGCGCTGGGCGATTATTTCGAGCGCGTGGCTGCCACGTCCGGCGACCCGAAGGCGGCGGCGAACTGGGTGATTACCGATCTGCTGGGCCTGCTGGCGGGGCGCGACGTGGCCGAATCGCCGGTGAGCGCCGAGCGCTTGGGCGAGCTGGTGAGTCTGGTGGCGAAGGGCGAGCTTTCCGGCAAGATGGCGCGGGAGATCTTCCCGAAGATGGCCGAAACCGGCGACTCCGCGCCCGCCATCATGGAGCGCGAAGGCCTGAAGCAGATCAGCGACAGCGGCGCGCTGGCGAAGATCGTGGACGAGGTGATCGCGGCGAACCCGAAGCAGGTGGCTGAGTACAGAGCCGGGAAAGCGGTGGTGCTGAAGTTTCTGGTGGGCCAGGTGATGAAGGCGAGCCGCGGCCAGGCCAACCCCGCGGCGGTCAACGAGCTGTTTGGGGAGAGGTTGAAGTAGTTACGTTAGCTATCTTCTTCTCCCACTCGGGACCTGCGCCGCGACCATTCTGACAGGAACTTCTGAAAACCTCTCTTGTCGATATCGTCCGCTGGGTGCTTCGGTGATGCTCTCGCGCAAAACGCTTGTACCGCATCGGAAAGCCGGCATACAGCCCTCTTCCAATCAACCAGGGCGATCCTATGCCGCCGCCCATCCTTCGCAGTCAGGAGAAATTCGTTTCCGACTGGAAGGACTTCGAAGTCGATCCCGCTGTTGCAGCCAATTCGACGGGTTCGCTCTTCGTGTGCTGCCGGGATAGCGTTCGCAAGAGATACACGGCCGCAGCACTCACCGTCCAGATGCCGTCGTCAGGCCGGATCAGGACGTCGCCATTAGTTCGAAACTCAACGCGTGCGTGCGCGCAAAGGTCCGCTCGATCGTCGGCCGATCCGTTGATCCAATGAAGATTCATGGGGCACAAACTGATTATGGCGATCCCGATCTGTCAAACCATGCCCCAATGCCGACACATCGGTGGCGTGCCGTGGGCGCCCGGCGCCTGCTAAACTTGCGGCATGGAAGTTCCCTTCACGTCCGAACTGGAGACTAAGCTCCAGCGGGTTGCCGCCGAAGCGGGACGCGACACGGCACAATACGTGCTGGAGCTCGTGGACCACTACGTCGACCACGATCAGTGGTTCCGGCAAGAGGTGCAGAAGGGCCTTGATCGACTCGACCGTGGCGAGTTCACCGCGCACCACGAAGTGGTCGCAAGGGTCAAACGAATGTTTCGTTCCTGATGGAAGTCCGCTGGTCTCCGGAAGCCGGTAACGACTTTGTCCGCATCATCGAGTACATCCGTGCACAAAACCCTGACGCCGCCCTGCGCATGGCTCGCAACATCTACCGGACCGTTGCGACCCTGAAGCACCAACCCAGGCGTGGCCGTGCGGGCCGCGTGAAT
Organism: Bryobacteraceae bacterium; assembly: GCA_049520275.1. Classification (GTDB taxonomy): domain Bacteria; phylum Acidobacteriota; class Terriglobia; order Bryobacterales; family Bryobacteraceae; genus CAWACP01. The sequence goes on along the minus strand of JBEKPY010000145.1, from coordinate 2,647 downwards.
GGCACCCGCGAACTCGTGCTGGCGCCGTTGCCGTATGTCGTCGTCTACCGTGTTCTCGCGGACGCAGTCGAGGTGGCCAGAGTTCTGCACGGCGCACAACGCTGGCCGTAAATGGCCAGCCACCGCCGCCACGCGTCCCCCGAGGAGTACAATGGCACCCATGATTCGATGCATCGGCCTCGCACTTTTACTGACCGCCGCCGCCCCGGCCCAGGACCTCTCGCGCATGGAGCAGGTGATCCAGTCCTACGTCACCAACAAGACCTTCATGGGCTCGGTGCTGGTGGCCCGCGGCGACCAGGTGTTGCTGAGCAAAGGCTACGGATCGGCCAACCTCGAGTGGGACATCCCCAACTCGCCTGCCACCAAATTCCGGCTGGGATCCATCACCAAGCAGTTCACGGCGGTCTCCATCCTGCTGATGGAAGAACGCGGCAAGCTGAAAACGGACGACCCGGTGAAGAAGTTCATGCCGGATGCGCCGGCCGCGTGGGACAAGATCACCATCTACCATCTGCTCACCCACACTTCGGGGATTCCGAGCTTCACCAGCTTTCCCGACTACGCCTCCCAGGAGCCATTCCCTACCACGCCCGAGAAACTCGTGGCGCGTTTCCGCGACAAGCCGCTCGATTTCCAGCCGGGAGAAAAGTGGAGCTACAGTAATTCGGGATATGTCCTGCTCGGCTACCTGATTGAGAAGGTCAGCGGCGAAAGCTACGAGAAGTTCGTCCAGGAAAACATCTTCACGCCGCTGGGCATGAAAGACTCGGGCTACGATTCGAACTCCGCCATCATCCCGCGGCGCGCGGCTGGCTACGCGCATGGCAAGGATGGGCCGGTGAACGCGGGCTACATCGACATGAGCGTTCCCTTCTCGGCGGGCGCGCTGTACTCCACCACCGGGGACCTGCTGCGCTGGGAACAGGGGCTGTTCGGCGGCAAGCTGCTCTCCGCCGCGTCACTGGCCAAAATGACCACGCCGTTTAAGGAAGACTATGCGTGCGGTCTGAGCGTGCACACGGTGAACGGGCACAAGGCGATCGACCACGGCGGCGGCATCGAAGGCTTCAACACCTTTCTTGCCTGGTATCCCGAGGACAAGCTGACCGTGGTGGCGCTGGCCAACCTGAACGGGGACGCGCCCCAGGGGATCGCCACTCGCCTGGCGGCCATCGTACACGGCGACAAGGCGGAGCCGCTGCCCTCGGAGCAAAAAGAGGTCACCGTGGCGCCGGAGATTCTGCGGCAATACGTGGGGACCTACGACCTGGCGCCCGGGTTCAAGCTCATGATGACGATGGAGGGCGGTCAACTGATGACTCAGGCCTCGGGACAGGCCAGGCTGCCGCTGTTCGCCGCATCCGAGACGAAGTTCTTCCTCAAGGTGGTGGACGCTCAGGTCGAGTTCTTCAAGGACGACAAAGGAGTGGTCACTTACCTGGTGCTGCACCAGGGCGGGCGTGACATGAAGGCGCCGCGCACCAGCGACAAGGTGGCGGAGCGCACGGAAATCGCGGTATCGCCCGGCATTTTGGCAAAATATACCGGCACCTTCCAGATTCACCCGGGTTTCGACCTGGTCATCACGCTCGAAGGCGGCCAGTTACAATCGCAGGCTACCGGGCAGGGTAAGTTCCCGTTATTCGCGGAGTCGGAAACGAAGTTTTTCCTCAAGGTGGTGGACGCCGAGATCGAATTCTTCACGGACGACAAGGGCGCCGTGACCCACCTGGTGCTGCATCAGGGCCCTGCGGAGTTCAAGGCTTCGCGGCAGTAGGATGCTCCTGCCTTCGGTGCAGGTGTCGCGGCCCTGGTGCGGTTCATGCACCTCGAGGACCGGCGAAATATGCGCAGGAAGGGCTGACCGGACACTGGCCGCACTTCGGGTTGGTGCGCTTGCACAACTCCTGGCCGTGCCGCTTCAGAAGGAGGTAGGCGCGGGTGCGCGCATCGAGCGTGGCGTGGACCTCCGCTTCGACAGCCCGCTGCGCCTCGCGATACGTCGCACCGTAGTTCACGCTTTCGGGCCCGCTCCGGATGCGCACAAGCACGTGCGCGCAGTTGGAGGGGACGGCGGCAACCGGCGAGATACCGCCGAAGAGCAGGATGCGGTCGGCGCCGGGTTCGGCGATCCCGGAGAAACTCTTCAGCGTTTTTCGAATTCCGGCCAGTGTTCCGCGCAGGGCCGCGCGCAGGTCACCGCCAAACTCATCCTGGACTCGCGCGGCGATTTCCTTCAATCGCATCGCCCGGAGCTCCGGGACCATGCCACCCGATCGCAGCGCAACGGTCAGCTTTGGGGTGGGCGCCTGGAGGAGTTGCCGCGGTTCGACACCCACCGCTGTGCTCAGCGACTCCCAGCCTCTTGCGCACGCGGCGTCGCTCGCCGGATACCCGCAGTGCCACCACACCAGAAACAGGTAAGGATCCGTTGGCCAGGACGGCTCCTGCTGGCCATAAAGAGACTCGAGCCGCTGGAGGATCTCGGGAACGCTCCACACCGCTTTGCGCACGTTCTTTGCCCCTACCCTGCCTGGATGCCCTTGCCCTCGGTACAAGTGTAGCGGCCCGCCTGGAGGTTCTTGTACTCTTCGGTTCGCCCGCTCGGCCAGGAGATCACGGCGCGGTCGATGCCCGGGCGGTG
>JBEKPY010000144.1:0-9277 GCA_049520275.1 Bryobacteraceae bacterium | reverse complement strand
CAGAGCAGGAAGCCGGGTGATTTCAGCTTGAAGGTCAGCGAGAAGGGGGCGGTCAGCGTCTACGGCCTCGGCAGGTTTCCCGTGACGCTCTATCAGGAACAGTGGTTGAAACTGCTCGACCGGGCGGATGACATACGTGCCTTCATTACCCGGAACGCTGACAAGTTGAAGAAGAAGGAGTGACCCCAGGTAAGGCTATTTTCGCCCCAAAGTGTTGCTTCCTAACGAACGGCGATGATACCATCTCCGACAGATGGACACAGAACATATCCTTGCGCTTTTGATCTCCGAACGGGACAAGCTCAATCGGGCAATCGAGGCTTTGGGGGCGCCACTGAAGCGCCGTGGCCGGCCGCCAAAGAATCCATTAGCCGCCCTGGTGACGACCACCGCTGTAAAGGGGGCGCCGAAGAAACGGCGTAGCCTCAGTGCCGCGAAGCGGAAAGCCCAATCAGAGCGGATGAAAGCGTATTGGGCGAACCGCAGAAAGCAGGCAGCGAAAGCCTAGGATCGGGGCTTGCCCGGAAACCTGACCGCTCCCGAATCGAGGGGTTGGGAACGCGTGCAGGTTACAAGCGGCCTTCCGTGGCCAACGGCGGCCCTACGGCCATTCCTCACTCCTGATCGAGCCAGCGCGGCGGCAGTCGACGCGCCGCGAAGCCAGCTCCAATCACGGCGACATCCACGGCAGATGGGCGCGCGACGTTCAGGCGATTAGCACAGACCGGTCACTTCTCCTGTCGCGGCGCGTTCAGAAAGGCGACCAGGTCACCGATGTCGGTTGCCTCCAGAGTCGGCCACGAAATGCCCATCTCCTCGACGCGATCAACCATCCGGGGGCCATGCTTCCACAGCGCGGCGGTAAACGAAACAGCCGTGTACGCGTCGACGCCGGGCCTCAGACGAGGACCGAGTCGCGTACCCTCTGCCTCCGGTCCATGGCACTGCGCACAGCCGCGCGCGCTGAATACGCGCTCGCCGACGAAGGAAGACCCGGTGGGCTCGACGTATCGCAGGCTGGCGAGAAATGCCGTCAGGTCACCCATTTCGTCGCGCTGAAGCGTGGGCATCGCAATGCCGTTCTCGCGGCCCAGCCGCAGCATGGCGGGCGCGTGATTCCACAGCACGCTCGCAAATGCGGCCGTGGTCAGCGGCAGATCGTGTTCCGGTCCCAGCTCCGGACCCAGCTTGCCGCCGTTTCCTCGGACGGAATGGCATTGGATACATCGGGCCTGGAACACCTTCCAGCCGCGCTCGGCGCTGCCAGCGCTCTCGGATGCACGTGCCTTTTGGTTCCCTTCGCCCACGTACGCGACCAGATCGTTCATCTCGCTGCCCATGAATTGCGGCCAATGCCCGAGCGCCTTCGTGATCGGATCGATCATCGACTGCGTATGGTTCCACATCGCGCGCATCCACTCGCGCGATGGGCCGGCCAGCGCCACCGTGGCCAGATCCGGCGCCGATTTGCCGCCTTCCGAGCGCACCGCATGGCACTGCACGCAGCCTTTTTCGCGGAACACGCGGCGGCCGGCCAGGGGATCGCCCTGACGATCGACATTGCCTGCCTGATAAAGGAACGCGAGGATGTCGGCCATCTCTCCGGTATTCAACTGCGGGTAGGACCTGCCGCTGCGCATCTGCCGGAACATTCCCGGAGCGTGGTTCCAAAGAACGGCTGCCAGCCAGCCCATGGCCGGCGCGCCGGGACGCGTGCCGGAAAGATCGGGCGCGATGCGTCCACCCGAGCCATTGATGGAATGACAAATGGAGCACTGCTTCTGTCCATAAAACAGCGTGGCACCCCGCTCCGGAACGCCGATGACATAAAGAGCGCGTGGCGCAACCGCAGGCCGCCGCTCCCAGATAAGTACGGTGATCAGGGCGGCTGTGGCAATCACTGCCGCAGCGATCCAAAACAGAAGCTGTTTGCGTCCACCCGGCATTGTCATGCCCGTAAGAGTGCACGTCACACGCCATGCGGGAACCCTCCGCGTTTGTTCAACCTGGCGCGCGGCGCCGCGTCGGAGAACGCGACGGTTGTACGATTCTCGTACGCGCCGTCAGCCCTGATACTGGCGTAATTTGCGATACAAGGTATCTCGCGAAATGCCCAGCAGCGACGCGGCTTTGGTGCGGTTGCCGTCCGCCATTCGCAGGGCCTGCTGGATGGTCAGCCGCTCCATCTCCTCCATCGAAACCGGAGGATGCATGGCCTGTGCCGGGCTGTTCTCCCCGGCGCCGGCGCTGAGCAAAGGCCTCAGGTCCTTGTCGGTGATGGACTGCGGGTTATCGACGGACACCGCGGCGGCGCTCTCGATCAGGCTTTCGAGCTCGCGCACGTTGCCCGGAAACGGATACCTCAGCAGCAGCTCCAGGGCGCCGCGGGAAAGCGAAATCTCGCGGCCATATCTGCGCGAAAGCCGCCCGGCGAAGTGCTGCGTCAGCACCAGGATGTCCTCCTGCCGCGCCCGCAACGGCGGCACCTGCAACACCACCGTTGCGATGCGGAAATACAGGTCCTCGCGCAGCAGCGTGCTCCGCAGTTCGTTCAGCGGACGATTGGTGGCCGAGACCACCCGCACGTCGACATGCACCGCCCTGGTGCTGCCCACTGGACGCAACTCGCCTTCGTGCAGCACGCGCAGCAGCTTCACCTGGACATCTTTGGGCATCTCGCCGATTTCGTCCAGAAAAACCGTGCCGCCGGAGGCCGCGGAAAAGATACCCGGCGTATCTGCGTAGGCTCCGGTGAAGGCGCCGCGCCGGAAGCCGAACAACTCGCTTTCCACCAGTTCGCGCGGCAGGGCTCCACTGTTGACGGCGACGAACGGCATCCGCGCGCGCGGGCTGGCCTGATGGATCGCGCGGGCCAGCATTTCCTTGCCGGTTCCCGTTTCGCCGACGATGAGGATCGCGGCATCGGTCGCCGCGGCCAGCCGGGCGCGCTCGAGCACACGCTCCATGGCCGCCGAAACGGCGATGATGTTCTCGAAACAGGCGTGGCGTTCGAGATCGCCTTCGAGCTGGGCGACGCGCTCCCGCAGTTCCATCACCTCCATCAGGCGCGCGATCTTCTTGCGCACCGCTTCGTAGTCGAACGGCTTGGTCAGATAATCTTCGGCGCCCTTCTTGATAGCCTCGATCGCCGTCTCGATGGTGCCGTAGCCGGTCATGATGACCAGGGCGAGGTCGGGGTCGCGGCGGCGCAGCTCGACGGTCAGCGTCAGGCCGTCCATCAGTGGCATGATCAGGTCCACCAGCGCGAGCGAAATGCGTGGATTGGCGGCCTGGATGGCCAGCGCCTCGGCTCCGGACTGCGCCACCTCCACCTGATACCCTTCGCGCGAAAGAAACTCTCTCAGCGTCGCGGCGAGGCTCGCGTCGTCATCGACGACCAGAATGGCCGGACCGGGCTTCACGATTTTGCCTCCGGCGCGAGTGGCAACTCGATATATGCGGTCGCGCCCTGTCCCGCTTCACTCTCGATACGAATGGAGCCACCGTGTTCGATGACGAAGTTCTTCGCGATCGACAGGCCCAGACCGGTCCCTTTCCCCGGCTCTTTGGTGGTGAAGAATGGCTCGAACACGCGAGCCAGGTTGGCCTCGCTGATGCCCGGGCCGTTGTCGCGCACGGCAACTTCGATCGAGGCCGTGGGAATCGGGCGGCAAGTGATACAAATCCTTCCGCCCACGGGAATCGCGTCCAGCGCATTGCTGAGCAGGATCAAAAGAACCGTTTCCAGCAGATTGCGATCGGCGCAAACCTGCAACCCTCTGGCTTCCGACGTTTCCGTGATGAGGGCGGCGCGCTTCGTCTGAATCACCGGATGAAAGAACCCGGCGACGGATTCCACGGTCGCGGCGAGGTCCTGATTCCGCTTGTCCACCGGCCCCATGCGGGCGAACTCCAGGAGCCGCTGCACGAAATGGCGGCAAAACTCCAGGCCGTCTTCGAGCTGCGCCAGGTCGCCGTCGCCATTGGCGCGCTCGCGCATGAGCTGGACCCGCAGCAGCAGCGCCGCCAGCGGAGAATTCAAATGATGCGCCGTGCCCGCCGCCATTTTCCCCATGCTGGTGAGCTTTTCCAGCTCGATCATGGCCTCGCGCCAGCGAACGCGCTCGCGGATATCGGAGGTCGCTTCGAGGAAATGCACCGGCCGGTCGCGCTCCCGAAACGGGCGCAGACTGAGTTGCACCGGGAACGGCGCCCCGCTCCGATCGAGCCGCGTGGTTTCGACATTCAGCACCGCTTCGCCCGCCTCAACGCGGCTCATCAGGTCCCGCAGTTCGGCCATCGTCGCCGCCGGCACGGTGGGCAGTGTCCGCCCGTGGATTTCCGCCTTGGCGTAGCCGTACATGCGCTCGGCCGAGGCGTTCCACTCGGCAACCCGCAGCTCTTTGTCGTAGAGGATCACGCCTCCCGGAAAATCCTCCAGCAGTCCGCGATACCGCTCATGCGAGCGGCGCAGATCCTCTTCGCCGATGCGCCGTTGACGGAGCACAAACCAGGCCGCCCAAAACGCCAGCACAAGCGAAGACGCCACGCCGCGCGTGATGTACAGATAATGCAGCGTCAGGTAATTGGCATCGCGAAAGTAGCGGTTCTCGACCAGTTCCCACGCCGCGAACACCACCGACACGATGGTGATGCTCGATAGCGTCAGGGTCGCCCAAAACCACTGCTTTTCGCCCATACAGCCGATGCCAGCTTATGGTATCAGCACCGCAAGCGCCGTGACACTATTCCTTCAAGGTCCGCACGTACGCGATCACGTCCTCCACCTGTTTCCTGGCCAGTCCGCCGACCGGCTTCATCTTGCCTTTTCCGGTGGCGATGATCTGCCTGATCTCGGCATCGGACCTGGACTGCACTTCTTTCGAACCGAGGTGGCGCATCTCGACCCCATACATCTTCGCGATGGCAGCTTTGCCTTCCCCTTTGGGCCCATGACAGATCTGGCACTTGGTCTCGAATACGGTTTTCCCTTCCGGAGCGCCCGCACTGACCAGGCCGCAAGCCACGACAAATACAAGAGCGATAGCTTTCATGATTCTCCTTCTCCTTTAACAGCCTAAACTAACAGTGGCAATAGTGGCCGTTCGGCCAATTCGGGGACGGGTAACGAATTCCCGCACCGGGAAGCCACTCAAAACAATCCACCGTTCGTCGCGGAATCTCTTTGCCTGTCCCCCGAATTGGACGCGCATTCACGTCTACCATGGGCTAACTCTTTGGCGGAGCTTCCAGGTAACCCGAGCCGTCGGCTTCCAGCCGCCGGATCAGCAGCCAGATGGCCGCCAGGGTAATGGCGATAAACAACGCCGAAACCGCCAGCCCGAAGCGGCGAACATCCTTCTCCTTGAGCGCGGCCTGGCCGGTGCGTAACGTTTCACCGGCGATCGCCATCCCGGCTTCGATCGGTTTGTGCATCTCCTCGGGCTGAAATGAATGCAGCGCCAGGCGAGCCTTGATCAGATCTTCCCGGCCGTCCATCAGCCGTACCTGCGCTTCGGAAACCTCCATGCCGTACCTTTCGGCGCTGGCCAGGACCTCCTCGGAGTGTTTGAGCGACGCGTCCAGCGTGTCGATCCACCCGGCCATCCGCTGCGCGGCGTTGCCGCCAGTCGTCGACGGCTCGTGACACTGCGAGCATACCGCGTCAGGGCCCACAAGCATGGCCGTGGAGGGCTGATGAATCCCGTGATTGCTGTGGCACACGATGCAGCCACCGCCGCCGCCGGCCGCGGAAAAGACCGCCTGGTGGGGGCTCTTCTCGTAAAGCTGCTCGAACAGGACGTGGCAGCTTCCGCATACCGCAGCTACCGATTCCACCTGCGGCGGCTTGGCGCCATGATTCCCGTGACAAGACGCGCAGTTGGGAGCCGAGAGGTCGTCCCGCTTTGCCAGAGCACTCCAGTGAACGCTGCTGCGGTACAACGCGAGCTGATTGGTCGGGATGCCGTATTTCGCCATCTTTTTCGCGTCGGCGTGGCAGCGCCCGCAGGTGTCCGGAATATGCAGCGGATGAACCGGGGACATGCCGTCTTTGACGGCGCGGATATCGTGAACGCTGTGGCAATCGACGCACGTGGCGACGTTCTCATCCCCCGCAGCGAGGCGTTTGCCGTGAACGCTGGTTTTGTACAGCTCCAACTGATCGACGCGCTGCTGCGGGCGGAAGCGGCGCATGAAGTCCGGGTTGCTGTGACACTTCGCGCAGAACTGCGGAATCGCAGCGCGGCTCGGCTTGCCGACGAATCCCCTGGCTTTGCTCATCGCGACCGACAGATCGTCGCTGCTGCGGTCGCCGCCGTGACAATCGGCACAACTCAATCCGTTCGCGGTGTGGATGTCGTCTTTGATGAGTAGCGCCGGACGCTGAATCGGGCCGTCCATGGCGGCATGACACTCGAGACAGGTGTCTTTCGCCGGTGCGCCGAGCAGCAACGCGGGGGCGAGGAGAAACAAGAGCGCTTTCATTTGACGTACCCCAAAACGGTGAAGACGGCCAGATAGGTTGCCAGGAAGATAGCCGCTCCGGTGACGAGGCGGGTCCGTGCGTCGCCGGCGCGATTCACGCCCCAGACCGGAAGCAGCGTCCAGCATGCGGCGAGCACCCCGAAGCCAGCGAGCCCCAGAAGCTCGCCTTCGAACACCCATACGTGGCTCGGGATCAGCTTCAAGGTGTAGAACTGGGCCAAAAAATACCACTCCGGGCGAATCCCTTTCGGCGCGGAAGCGAAGGGGTCTGCTTTCTCGCCGAGCTCCCACGGGAAAATGGCCGCCAGCGCGCCAAGCACGGCCAGCGCTCCATACCACACCATGGCTTCCCGAAGAAAGAAGTTCGGGAAGAATCTCATCTGCCTCACGCGCGACGGCGAGATCCAGGGCGGCGTGCTCATGCCGTTTTTCTGGACCAGTACGAGGTGCAGCGCCAGCAGCCCGGCGGCGAGCATCGGCAGCACCATCACGTGCAGGGCGAAAAAACGCGTCAAAGTGGGCGCTCCCACATCGTCTCCGCCGCGCAGAACCCGTGCGATGGCCGGGCCGACAAACGGCGTGCTTCCGGCAACGTCGGTCCCTACTTTGGTCGCGAAATAAGAAATCTGATTCCACGGCAGCAGATAGCCGCTGAAACCGAAGCCGAGCATCAGGCCGAGAAGGACGATGCCGCTCGCCCAGGTGAGCTCGCGCGGCGGACGGTAGGCGTGGGTGAAAACGACGCTGAACATGTGCACAAAAGCGGCAAAGATCATGAGATTCGCCGACCAGCTATGAATCGACCGGATCAGCCATCCGAACTCGACGCGCGTCATGATGAAGCGCACGCTGTCGAATCCTTCCGCGACCGTCGGGCGGTAGTAGAACAGCAACAGTGTGCCGGTTACCACCTGGATGCCGAACAGAAACAGCGTGATGCCGCCAAAATAATACCAGCGGGTGGCGGAGTGGACGGGAACGGTTTTGTGAGCCGCCAGCTCGCGAATCGCGCTGAGGCCGAGCCTGTCGTCAAGCCAATGGTAGATTCTCGCAATCATCGTGTGCCGCCTATGCCCGCCGGGAAATCACGACTTCGTCGCCGCGGATGTTCGCCGCATACTCCTCGAGCGGATTGGGCGGCGGGCCGGACACCACTCTTCCGTTCATGTCGTATGTGCCGTTGTGGCAGGCGCACCAGATCTGCCGGGTGGAGGCGCGATACTGGACCGTGCAGTTCAGGTGCGTGCACACAGCCGAAAACGCCTTCCACTCGGTGTCGCTGACGCGCACCAGAAGCGCCGGCTTGTTGCCGAACTTCACGATCTTCCCCGAGTTTGGCTTCAGGTCCTGCACCTTGCCCCCGGAGACTTCGTTCACGGCGGCTTCGGTGATCAGCGGAGGATTCAGGAACCGGATCACCGGAAAAAGGAAGGAGGCCATGGAGGCCAGCGCGCCGCCTCCCAGCAGCCACGACAACATCGTCCGCCGGCTTTCTCCACCGTTCTTGCATTGGTTGCACTGCCCTGAGCGATCATTGGCTGCCATGAGTCGGATCCTTTCGAGCCGTTGCTAAATTGTCGCAGGTCGCAAGCCGAGCGCCATACTTCACAAAACCAGGCAACCGTCGTTGCGCGCAATAGACAACAGGACTTTCCGTTGCCGCATCGGGGCACGGGTCAAGCGGGGCGAACGACTGGACGTGTCTGAGAAGCGGTCAATGTCAGAAAATCGGACAATGCTCGCCAGTGGGTTGTTGCCGTTGGGTCGCCCGCGCCCGGTCCCCCACAGCGGTGGCGGCGACCGTGGGCAGCCAGATCACGGTTAACATCACGGGCGCCAACACCAGCTTCCAGAGCGGCGACACGGTGACGGTGCCGAGCGGGATTCTGACGGTGAGCAACGTCGTGGTGAACTCGGCCACCTCGATCACGGCGACGCTGACGGTGGACACGACGGAAGTGGCCGGTCCACAAGCGCTGGTGGTGACTTCGGGCGGCCAGAATCTCACGCTGCCGCTGGCGATCACGGTGGGGACGTACTGTCGCGAGCGGTCATCGCAATCAACACCGGTTGGGGGCGTTATTTCGTCGGCCACTTCTCCGGAAACCGTTACTTCCTGCAATGCCGCCTCGGACGGAGTTCCGGATCGCGGCCTAAGCGTCCAGAGTCGATCATGCTGACGTTGTTGTAACCGGGATCTTGCCTCGATAGGCTGCGAATTCCATGGAGCGCGAGCAGATGCTCGGGGTTCCACAAGTAGCGGTGGATCATGGCGCGTGCATCTGCGGGCGGTAGGATGTCTTCGCCCAGCGGAATGAAATTCGAACCGCTGATGCGGCGAACCGGCTTGCCTGTATCGCGGCGCACAGCCTGTCGGCTTTCCGCCGGTATTCGCTGGCTTCTGTCTTTTTGCCCAGCATTTCCCCGAGCCGGGCCATCGCCCTGTACTCGCGTAGCTGAAACGTGCAAATATCGACAGCCAGGATGGCGTTGCGATCAATATCCATGCGCGCCGCGCGACATTTATCTCAGCCTTCCTTGGGTAACGCGGCAACACTCAACTGGTTGAGAAGCAAGGGCTGTTACCGTTACCGTGTTACCGGTCCAAACGAGAACTTCACTCTCTCGCGAGCGCTCCTCTTATCGAGCTTTCCGCGCTTTTCGCGCAAGGCATCGGCGGCGCTGCGGAGGGTCGCCCGGCGCGCGTTGGCCGAGCATTCGCACAGAGCACTGGGGGTGAACTGGGGGTACCCCGAGGTCCATGGATAAGGAAATTCGGGTAAGGATGGGT
>JBEKPY010000143.1:0-9325 GCA_049520275.1 Bryobacteraceae bacterium | reverse complement strand
TCCTGGGTGCTCACCCACAGCTCCCGCTGCTTCGGTTTCCGTCTCCCCATCGCCATGGCTATAAGACGTCCGAAACATTTCTCTGGTCACATGTTTCGGCGACTTTTACCACGGGCTGCTAGACTCTATCCCGCGGGGCTTGGAGCCATTTCGGCCAGTTCCGACAGCATCATTGTCGACGCGAGGGCTTTCTCATCGAATCCCAGTGATCCGGCGGTTCTCATGATTCTCGACGGTGGCACCATGCGTCCGGACGTGGGCGGGTCGCCCTTGCCGGCGGCGGACTGGGCAGGCCATCTGTATCCAACGGACTCTTACGCTGGCGGTGTATGGAGTACCGCCCCTGTTTTTCAGCCTCAGAAAGCTCCTTTCCACTGGAGCATCGGCCCGCAAGGCCTGGCTGCCGCGCCATATCCGGATCCGTCCGGGATTAGAACTTCGTCAACGAGCGCCGCCGTTTGTGGAGGGTTGATCTACCTTGGCTCCGGGCAGGTGTGGAGTCCCGAAGGCGCGGGCATAGTTGCTGACTACCAGATCGATAACGGAGCCGCGTCGGGCGGAGCATTGGCCGTTGGTTGCAATCTGGCGGCTGATCGCGCGAGCTTCATTGCGGTTGCGGGTGGCGGACAAGGATACATCTGGTATTCGCACCAGATTTCGACCGGAGCGCGTCTCGGCATGGCGCAGTTTGGAAATATCGCCGGTAACATCACCGACCTGATTCAGGCTGGGTCATCGTACATCGCGATTCGCACCGATGCCGGCGAGGCGGCCGTGATTCCGGCCTCCCTACTTGAGGCGAGCGTTGGGGGCAATCCCCTGAGGCAGCTCTCGTCGGCGGCGGGTGGGGTGCCCATGCTGGCGCCGGGATCGCTGGCTGCAGCTTATGCGACCACCGGAACGAGTCTGGCAACGGGACAACCGGCCGCGCCAGGGCTTCCGTGGCCCACCTCGCTTGAGGGAACTACGGTTACCATTGTGGATTCCACCGGTGCGTCCGTTCAGGCACCTTTAACCTACGTTTCATCAAGTCAGGTCAACTTCCAGATTCCGGCAAGCGTGGCTATAGGTTTGGCCACTGTGACGGTGACGTCGGGTAACGGGACCACGGCTACGGGGCACGCCACCCTGACCTTGCTGGCTCCTTCCATTTTTGCGCTCAATGCTACGAATCTGGCTGCCGCATACGCTGCCTGCGTCTCTTCCGGCGGCACTGTGACCACGGAGGACCCGTTTCAGGTGGTGAACGGAGCGCTTGTGGCCCAACCGTTGAATCTGAGCGCATGTGCGCAGACCATTCTGGAGCTATACGGGACGGGCATGGATAAAGCGACGGCCTCCAATGTCCAGGTGATGTTCGGCGACGTTGCGGGCACGGTGCAGTATGCGGGTCCGGGGGGAGGTTACCCAGGACTTGACCAGGTCAACGTAGTGATCCCGCAATCGCTGGCGGGCAGCGGGATTGTTCCAATTGTTTTGAGCGCTGGAGGAATGACAGCAAACACCGTGAATGTGACGATAGAGTGAACGTTGCACCAGAACGCGGTGGTCATCCGAAACAGGTTGCGATCATGTCCCCCTCGTCTCCGCCCTGGCTTGGGCCGCGTGCGACAATCCAGTTTTTCTGCCAATGTTTGTGGGTGTGCTCCGAATGCTGGGAAGCCCACGGCGGATAGGTAACGATCAGTCGGCTTGGCAGCTCTTATCCTCCCGGTACCGCCGCTCCGCCAGCGCGGCCACGCCTTTCCCCGCATCCTGTTGGGCAACGCGATCGGCTGCCGTCAGAGGTTACGGGAGGGGTTTGCACGGTCGTGATCGCAATGTGACTACGATCAGATGTGAGGGATCGGTTTCGGCGGAGCACCATGAGTGCCGCCGACACCTATGTTCGCGCTCGCATAGACAGCACCGCCAGGAAACGCCGCGGATGCTCTGGCCGCAATGGGACTGTCCATTTCGGATGCGATCCGCCTGCTGATGGTGCGTATCGTGGATGAGCGTCGTTTGCCCTTCGAGGTCAAGGCGCCGAACGCGACCACCCGCAAGGCGATTGCCGAGCTTGAGTCGGTGAAAGGCAAGCGCTTCACCAGTGTCGTTGCGTTGATGGCCGATTTGAATGCGGACGATTGAACGGTCGTCGGCTTTGAGTCGTGGCTTATCTACCGCAAACCCGACGCCGTCACCCTGCGTGTGGCGCGGCTCGGCTCACGTGGCGGGCTGTTCGGCTGAGGGCCTCATTCCGCTTCGGCCCAGTTCTCGAATCTCAGATCCCTGACGCGCTTGAATTCACGGACGTTGTTGGTGACCAGCGTCAGGCGGAGGCTGAGCGCGTGCGCGGCTGTGAGCAGACGGAAAGCGCCGATTGGGAGTCCCGGCGCGTTCAGGACTCAAGCGGATGCGAGCGTAGTGCCGGGCAGCCGCCGGGCCGAGTTCCAGCACGGGAACCAGATTCACCAGGTCATGGACGCCGATGAGACTGCGTTCGCGCTGGGTGCTTTTCGAAGCGCCCCAGATCAGCTCGAGGCATCGCGCAAGGTGGGCTCGCACGCGCTCTCACATAACTTACGTTCGGGAGGAAGGCGGCCTGAGAGGCCGCCGCAGGCTGAGAGCCTGCCCCACTCGGATTTCGTCGAGGATCTACGTGTGAGGAACGGGCTGCCTGCCCGCCAACCCCGCCGCCGCTATCTGCGCGATGTCCAACAGCTTCGGCGCGCCCTCGCCCATGCCGGACAGCGCATCGCGCAGCATGGTGTTGCAGAACGGGCAGGCTGCGCCCACCACACCGGCCCCGGTAGCGGCGAGTTGCTCGGCCCGTTCCACACTCACGCGCTTTCCTTTCTCTTCGCCGAGAAACGCCAGTCCGCCGCCGGCGCCGCAACAGAATGACCGCTCGCGCGCGCGTACCGGCTCCACCGGGTCGGCGAATCGCGCGACCACGGCACGCGGCTCGTCGTAGACGTTGCGATAGCGGCCCAGATAGCAGGGGTCGTGGTACGCCACTTTTTCTCGTACGGTCCCCACCGGCGGCTTGTCCACCCGCAGTTTGTCCAGGCGCCGGGAAATGAATTCGCTGTGGTGCTCGATTTGGGGAGGCTCGCCGAACTCGCGCCAGTCCTGGGCGATGGTGCGCACGCAGTGCGGACAGATGGAGACGATCTTCTTCACCCCGCTCTGCCGCATGACATCCAGGTTGGCCTCGGCGAGCTGGCCGAACAGAAGGTCGTTGCCCAGACGCCGCGCCGGATCCCCCGTACAGCGCTCTTTTCGCAGCACGCCGAAGCTGGCTCCAACGTGCCGCATTACGTCCGCAAAAGCCACCACGATCTCGCGGCCGCGCGGGTCGTAAGCGCCCATGCAACCCAGCCACAGACAATACTCCTGGGAACCATCGAAGATGGGCAGCTCCTGTTTCCGGATGAACTTGTCGCGCTCGCTCGCGGCGAAGCCGAGCGCGTTGGCGTTGCGTTCCAGATTAAGGAACAGCTTCGTGCCGTGGTCATCCTCCCACTTGCCCGTATTCACCGCGCCGCGCCGGAGCCCGACGATGATGGGCAGATGCTGAACGCCAACCGGGCACTGGAACTCGCAGGCGCCGCAGGTGGTGCACTGGAACGCGGCCTCCTGCGAGAGATGCAGGCCGAGGAGCGGCTCTTCGCTCCCGGCGCCGAACTGGTTCAGATAGCGGCGCGCGCCCAGAGCGATTTCTTTGGGGCTGAGCAGCTTCCCGGTGAGGTTGGCCGGGCAGTGTTCGGTACAGCGTCCGCACTCCACGCACGAGTACGCCTGCAGAGAGATGAGTTTGGTGACGTCCCGGCCGGTATCGAGACCGAAATCCTCGTCGCCGGCCAGCGGCGGAATGCTGGCGAACTCGGCGCGCTTCAGGAACACGGTCAGGGGACTTAGCGCCAGGTGCAGGTGCTTGGTGTGCGGGATCAGCGGCAGGAACGCGAGGATGAGCAGCGCGTGCGCCCACCACAGAGCCCGTCCGGCCGCCGACGTTTCTGGCGCCCACAGCGCGGCCAGATAGGTTGCCATCAGCAGGAAAATCAACAGCGCGATCACGCCCGATTCCGGCGACACCGGGCCCAGCCACCGCGGACGCACTACGAACCGCCGGAATGCCAGACCGGCGATGCCCACGGCGACCAGCACGGCGAACACCGCGGCGAGGCCGAAATAGAAACGCCCAAGCATGCTGGCGCGGTCCAGGAAGCCCAATCCGAAGCCTGTGGCGAAGTGGTTCGCGGTGACCAGCGCGAACGCACAGAAGCCCCAGAACACCAGCGCGTGCGCAAGGCCCGGCAGCGGGCGCTGGCGGATGACTTTGCCCTGCAGCATCACCTCCCACAGGAAATCGCGCACCCGCCGGCCGAGCGGCCGCAGGCGGAAACCGGCGTCACGTTTTGAGTTTCGGAGGTTGCGCCAGACCGGGCGGAAGCGCCACCAGAAGCCGTATCCGGAAGCGGCTATCAGCAGGGCCAGGAATACTCGTTCCATACTCCCTGTCAGCTTATCGCTCTTTGCGAACACACGCGCCAACCCGGTTTCAGTGCGGCTGGCGAATGCCTTCCCCGCCTCCAACGTGCTGAGAAACGGCTGCGCGGACACACCGACGGTGGGAGACTTTCAAACCGGGCAAGCGACCGGTGCGAGGAGTTGACCGGAACACCGGCGGCAACCCCCGGTAGGGAACCTCCGGCACGCGCCGAGGTCTCCATTGCGCGGAGCTTCTTACTGAGCCTCGCAGAATACGGTTACAGGATACCTGGGAAACGCGGTCATGATGTGAGGCGGACTCTCAGTCCGCGCGGAGCTCTCAGCTCCGCATCGGCAGGGCCGTTGGAAACATTCAGGCGGGACTGAGAGCCCCGCCGCAGGCTGAGAGCCGGCTGAGAGCCTGCCTCACCAAAGCTGTCGCCGTGCTCTGCGAGGCTCAGTAAAAGGCGCCGGATCAGGCCCGGAGGCAGGAGCCAGCACGCGGCCTTTTCGCTACCAGGCCCCGCTCCAATTCCAGTTGTCGCCCTTGGAGTGGCGTTCCACCTTCCGGCCGGTTTTATTCTCCGCGACCGCCAGCAGGATCTTCCAGTTCTTGTTGTCCAGGCGAACGGCCGACGACCGGACGTGCCCCTGGGCATCGTTGAAGTAGATCGTCAGAAAACGGTCCGTTCCGAACGGCGACTTCAGCATCTCACGGTGCGGCAGGAGCTCGTGGAAGCTGAACCGGCTGCTGGTATCGGTCTTGTCCCCTTCGTGAAGGACCAGCCTGGTTACCGCGGCGTAGGGAATGGCGAACCCGGCGCCGTCAGCCGCTTCGCACTGCACGCGGGTAAGGGGATCGAAACTCAGCAGGCCGCGAACCGGCTTGCTGTCGGCGTTCCCGATGCAACTCACGTCCGTGAATTGAGCCGGGTCGGTAAAGCTGGAGATGCTGGCAATGGCGCCCTGCGCGAACACCGACGGGGCGGCCACGAGAGCCAGAGCGAGGATGGAGAGGGTGAAAAGGGCAAGCCTCATACCCGCTTATTCGGCATCCCCAGCCGCCGATGACATAGGTGTTTTACCCTGGACGACGATTTCGTCAGTGTCCGCCGCGGTGCTGAGGGCAACTACAGCGGCGATCCGTCCCCGCCAGGTCCGCCGATCAGATCCTCCCTCTCACGGACTATAGTATGAAGGGAAGAACCTGCCGGTTCTTCGACGGCGACCCGGTCGTTCGCGGGGTTCCAGCGGGTCTGTCGGACCCGCGGTTTTCGTATTTTGGCGCCGATGGGCGCCGTTTGGCGGCAGGCAGTCGAAAGGAGTTGAACTCGCATCCTGAGTTAGAAACGAGTTGAATGAGTCAGGCCTCGCCGTGGGGCAGGCTTTCAGCGACAATGCCACTTAACTTTTCACCGGAGGCGCAGTGCGGCACGCTGTGGGGCAGACCCCCGGTCTGCGCGGGTTCCGCGGACCCGCTCTTCGCCGGCAGAATCAGGCATCCGTTCACGGGAACAGGCCGGCCGAGGGCCGGGCGTAGCCCGAGGGGCTGCCCCACGAATTCTGTATAAGCGTCCGTTAATTGAAAAGTTAAGTGGCGATGGGCTTTCAGCGTGCGGACCTGTTTGCAGCGGGTCCAGCCGGCCGGAGGCTTCCAACTCAGGACACGGGCAGGCGCAGTGGCGACGAACTCTGTACCGAGCAATAGGCGGACTACCGGGCCGGGGCGCATTCGGCCCGCCTCCAGTGAGGTAGCCCGTGATATCAACCGGCGGATCGTCCTGAACCTCATCCGCAGACGGCACCCGATCTCGCGCGCGGACCTGGCCCGCGTATCCGGCTTGCAGCGGAGCACCATCTCCCTGATCGTCGAGCAATTGATCGAAGAGCAGTGGGTGGTGGAGGGTCCCACCGGCCGGCTGCCGCGGGGCCGCCGCCCGACCTTCCTGCGCCTGAACGACGAGCGGGTCATCATCGGGGTGGACGTTCGTCCCACTCAGATCACCGTGGCCGTTTCCGATGCCAATGGCAGGTTCAGCGCGCAGGAGACGATGGCCACGCCCGCCGATCCGCGCCTCGCCCTGAGCCAGCTCATCGAGCGAATTCAGCGGGTGATGCAGGGCTGCACCGGCAGGAAGATCGAGGGAATCGGGATCAGCGTGCCCGGCCGCGTTGACGAGAGGTCGAATCGCCTGGTGTTTTCTCCCAATCTCAAATGGGCCGGGCTGGACATGCGGACTCCCATCGCCAACGCTACCGGCCTCGACGTCGAGCTGGAGAACGCCGCGAACGCCTGCGTCCTGGCGGCGGTCTGGTTCGACCACGTGGAGAGCCGCAACCTGGTGGTCATCACCGTTTCCGAGGGCATCGGCGCCGGCGTGCTGCTCAACGGGCAACTGGTGCGTGGCCAGTATGGGATGGCCGGCGAGTTCGGCCACGTATCCCTCGATCCGGAAGGTCCGTTGTGCGGCTGCGGCCTGCGCGGCTGCTGGGAAGTATTCGCTTCCAATAGCGCCGCTTTGCGGTACTATTTCGAGTCCGCCGCCGGCGCAGGCGACCTCACTTTCGTCGATCTGTTGCGTCGCGCCGCCCACGGCGACTCACGCGCCGCGCGAGCGCTCGACAGGATGGCCCACTACCTCGGGCGCGGCACGCGCATGATCGCAGCCGGGCTGGCGCCGGACCGGATCATCATGGTGGGCGATCTCACGCGCTCGTGGCACCATTTTGGCCCGGCGATCGAATCCGAGATGCAGGCGCAGACCTTGCCAGGAGGGTGCGCACCACCGGTGATTCCCGCGCATGACGACGGTCTGGCACGCCTGCGCGGAACGGTGGCCCTGGTGCTGCAGAACGACTTCGGCGCCAATCGCGAGATCCCGGCATAGCCGCAGCCGCGGACGGAATCGCGCCCCCCCGGGTGTTCCACGGCGTGCAAGGTTTCGTGAGCATCACTCAGCCCGGGGCCCGGCGGCGGAGTGAATACGTGTGCGTGATACGGCGCCCATCAGTAGGATCAGCCAGCGCCTAAGCCTGGCGGCGCTGGATATGTCGCTTTGCTCTCCGTCAATTCTGCAATCTCGAAGATCGACGCGAACGCGCACTGAATGTTGGCGAGGTTCTCGCTCGCGCCCAGCTTGCGATCCACCAGGCAAATGGCGCCGAGCACGTTGAGCCCGGCTTCGCGCGCCCGCTCCACCGCGGTCACCGTCGATCCTCCGGTGGAACACACGTCGTCCACTACAACAACGTCGATCTGCGCCGGCAGCGCCAGTCCCTCCACGCCCTGCCTCATGCCGTGCGCCTTCGGCTCCTTGCGCACGACGAAAGCGTTGATCGGCTCGCCAGCGCGGTCCAGACTCTCTCGCGCGATGGCGATAGCGATGGGATCGGCGCCCATGGTCAGGCCACCCACCGCCGCAGGCCGCCAGCCGAGCTCGTCCATCTTGTCGAGAAACGCGCGGCCGATTAGCGGCATCGCCCGGGCGTGACAGGTGGTGAGGCGTGCGTCGATGTAAAGGTTGCTGCGCTTGCCGGAGGCGAGGACGAAGTCTCCGGTACGGATGGACAGATCACGGAGGATCTGCTTGAGGGCGGCGCGGTCTTCGGCTGGCATGAAGCCTTCATTTTACCGACGTCAAGGATGACCTCACTGCGACAAAGACCATGGAGCGCTCAAGCCGACGTTGTTCGGCCTCCCCGAGTTCTTCCGCGCCTGCATGGAGGCTTTCGGCCGACCGTCAGTACTAATTCAGGGCCGCGAGCATGCGGTGGATCTTCTTCAGTTCCTCGCTGACCGCCTTCCGGTCTTCCGCTTGCGGCGCAAGATCGATGTATCGGTTCAGGTCCGCGCGCGCTTCACGGAACCGATGCAGGTGGAGCTGTGCGATGCCGCGGGTGCGGTGTTCATCGGCGCTGCCGGGCATGGCGTGCAACAGAAGATCGAGAACTGGCAACAGTTTGTCCCAGCGTTCCTGACGGACGTAGATGGCTTTCAGGTTGTGCAGCATGCGAACCAGAATGTAACGGGTGGAAACCGGCGCCAGGACGGTGGGATCGGTTGACGTGTCCACGCCGGTGAGCGATCTGGCGAGTTCGTGGCACTGGGCGGTCGTCAGCACCTTTCCAGCATGGTAGGGATCGAGAAACGCCGTGTAGCCGGCGTCGTCGTAGCGAACCAGGAAATGACCGGGAAGGCCCACGCCGAACACGGGTCGCGCCAGCCGCCGGGCGACTTCGATGTACACGACCGAGAGCGTGATCGGAATGCCGGCGCGGCGGGTGAGAACCTCGTTGAGGAAACTGTTGCGCGGGTCGTGGTAGTCGCTTTCGTTGGCGCGGAACCGGCAGATCTGAAAGAGCACATGGTTGGCGGCGGCGATGAACTCGGCGCCGTCGGCATTGAGTTCCATGCGATCGGCCACCGTGGAGGCGATGCGGTCGAGCGTCTGGAGCGGCGGTTCGGGGTCCAGCCGCGGGTACTCCAGTTCGGCGAGTTCGAGAGCGGCGACGTCCAACGGGACGCAGGAACGCTCGTCAGCGAGCGCCGCCAGCAACGCGTCCATGCTTCATGGTACTTCGGGGGCGCAGCCACCGGCCGCGGGACGCCGAAGCTGCCGCGCGCCACGCCGAGACGCCACTGGAAGATTGACAGGGACACCGGGGTCTGGTGTAATTAAGGCGAAAGAACCTTTTCTCCTGCTCCTCAGTAGCTCAATGGTAGAGCATTCGGCTGTTAACCGAAGGGTTGTAGGTTCGAGTCCTACCTGAGGAGCCAAAACAAACCCTTTCATTTCAACGCAGGCCGTAGAGAACACGCCACTTGTGGCACCGCTGGCAGGGCGGGCCT
>JBEKPY010000142.1:0-9622 GCA_049520275.1 Bryobacteraceae bacterium | reverse complement strand
CAATCATCGCGCTGCG
This sequence comes from Bryobacteraceae bacterium, assembly GCA_049520275.1. Classification (GTDB taxonomy): domain Bacteria; phylum Acidobacteriota; class Terriglobia; order Bryobacterales; family Bryobacteraceae; genus CAWACP01. The sequence goes on along the minus strand of JBEKPY010000142.1, from coordinate 9,606 downwards.
TTGCTGCATTCTCAGCGGCCGCTTTGAGGACTTCTGGGAGCGTCGCTCCGTTCGAGAGGCGGCGGCTTAGTCGGCCATGCTTCCACCACTTTCTTGTCGTGCACCCACGGCTTCGTAATCGGCCCAGCTATAGCCTTACTGGCTGTTGATTCGATTCCTCTGATTCCTCTGCGATCAGACTCAAGGGGAGAATTGCACCACTGTAGGATCTCGCAACAAGGCCCGGCTAATTCCTGCGCCATGACGCGCCGGGGCCGTATCACCCTGCATCCCTGCGTTATTCTGTAGCGGTTTCCCGCACCTGTGTGGGTGGTTTGACGCTATCGCCTGCGTGTTTCACGTCAGGAAGTGCCCCCTTTTGCGGGCCAATTCGCTTCGGCAAAGCAATTGCACCATCTCCCGCCAGTCTGGCCCGAAGGAGAGGAGGCGTCCTCGATGATCCACCCTCGCCCCAAACCGTCGACCTACGAAGTGCTCAAGAAGCACGGCGTCGATCGAAGGAGTTTTCTACAATTCTGTACCGCAACCACCGCCGCTCTGGGACTGGAATGTTCCATGGTCCCCAAAGTGGTGGCGGCCATGGAAAAGAAACCCCGCATCCCGGTGATCTGGCTGCACGGCCTCGAATGCACCTGTTGCAGCGAATCGTTCATCCGTTCCTCTCACCCCATCGCTCAGGACATCGTCCTGAATATGATCTCGCTCGATTACGACGACACCCTGCAGGCCGCATCCGGCTTCCAGGTGGAGGAGATCCGCAAGCGAATCATCAAAGAGAATCCGGGTGGGTACATCCTTGCCGTGGAGGGCAACGCCCCCACTCGCGACGGCGGCGTCTACTGCACCGTCGGAGGCGACACTTTCCTCAACATTCTGCTCGAAACCGCCGAGCAGGCCAAAGCGATTGTGGCCTGGGGCTCCTGCGCCTCCAACGGGTGCGTGCAGGCGGCACGGCCCAACCCCACCGGCGCCAAGCCTATCCACAAGCTGATCCCGCATCGCACCATCATTAACGTTCCCGGCTGTCCGCCGATTGCCGAGGTGATGACCGGGGTGCTCACCTACATCCTGACGTTCGACGCCCTGCCCGAGCTCGATCGCCAGGGCCGTCCGAAGATGTTCTACGGCCAGCGCATTCACGACAAGTGCTACCGGCGCGCGTTTTTCGACGCCGGCCAGTTCGTGGAAGCCTGGGACGACGACGGCGCGCGCCGCGGCTGGTGCCTCTACAAGATGGGCTGCCGCGGGCCGACTACCTACAACTCCTGCTCCACCTTCAAGTGGAACAACGGTGTTTCCTTCCCCATCGGCTCCGGCCACGGCTGCATCGGCTGCAGCGAAGCGGAGTTCTGGGACAACGGACCCTTCTATCAGCGCCTGTCCAACGTTGTGGTGCCGGGCATCGAAGCTACGCCCGAGACCATCGGCGAAGTGCTTGCCGGGGTGACGGCGGTGGGCGTGGGCGCGCATCTGGTCTCGTTTGCCGCACGCAAGCTGGGCCAGCGCGTGAAACCGGGTGAAGCGGAGCCGGAGAAGCCGGCCGCCGCGGAAGAGGAGAAGTGACCTATGTCGACCCGGGTTGTCGTCGATCCCATAACGCGCATTGAAGGCCACCTCCGCGTGGAGGCGATGCTGGATGAGGGGGGCACCATCCGCGACGCCATGTCGTCGGGGACCATGTGGCGGGGCATTGAAGTGATTCTGCAGGGGCGCGATCCGCGGGACGCCTGGGCGTTCTGCGAGCGCATCTGCGGAGTCTGCACCACGGTGCACGCGCTGGCCTCGGTCCGCGCCGTGGAAAACACTCTCGGCATTACCGTTCCCCCCAACGCCGACATCATTCGCAACATCATGTACCTCACCCAGATGGTGCAGGACCACGTGATCCACTTTTACCATCTGCACGCGCTCGACTGGGTGGACGTGGTTTCCGCCCTGAAAGCGAATCCCGCCGCCACGGCGGCGCTGGCGCAAAAGGTGTCGCCCTCCTGGCCGTACTCTTCACCGGGGTATTTCAGCGACATACAGTCCACATTGAAGAAATTCGTGGAATCCGGCCAGCTCGGCATCTTCGCGAATGCGTACTGGGGCCATCCGGCATACAAGCTGCCTCCCGAAGCCAATCTGATGGCCGTGGCGCACTATCTGGAAGCTCTTAAGTGGCAGAAAGAAATAATCAAAATCCACACCGTCTTCGGCGGCAAGAACCCCCATCCGAACTACCTGGTTGGCGGCATGGCCTCGGCCATCTCCATGCAGAGCGACAACGCCATCAACATGGAGCGGCTCGACATGGTGCACCAGTGCATCACCGGGGCTTTGGATGTGGTGGAGCAAATGTACATCCCCGACCTGCTGGCCATCGCCTCGTTCTATCCGGAATGGACCACCATCGGCGGCGGCCTGGGCAATTACATGGTGTACGGGGACCTGCCGCAAAACGGCATCGGCGACCCTTCGCGCTTCCGCTTCCCGCGCGGGATCATATTGAACAAGAACCTCGCGGAGGTCCTTCCCGTGGATCCCGCCGATCCGGCACAGATCCAGGAGGAGATCGCCCATTCCTGGTATTCGTATCCGGCCGGGAAAACCTCCCTGCACCCCTGGGACGGCGTCACCGAGCCGAACTACACGGGTCCGAAGCCGCCCTACCAGCAGCTTGACGAGAACGACGGTTACTCCTGGCTGAAGGCGCCCCGCTGGAGGGGCCACGCCATGGAGGTGGGTCCGCTGGCGAGGATGCTGGTGGGCTATGCCAGCGGCAAAACGGAGTTTAAGGATGTGGTGAGCGACGCGCTGGGCCGCCTGAACGTGCCGGCCACGGCGCTGTTCTCCACGCTGGGCCGAACCGCGGCTCGGGGACTGGAAACCCGCCTGGCGGTTCGCTGGCTGCTGGACGAATACAACCACCTGGTTGCCAACATCAAAAGCGGGGACACCGCCACGGCCGACACCAGCAAGTGGGAACCGTCCACCTGGCCGGCCGAGGCCAAAGGCTACGGCTTTACCGAAGCCCCGCGCGGCGCGCTGTGCCACTGGGTCCATATCAAGGACAAGCGCATCGCCAATTATCAGATCGTGGTTCCCTCCACGTGGAACGCTTCGCCGAAGGACGGCAAAGGGCAGCACGGCGCGTACGAAGCCGCGTTGCTGGGCACGCCCATGGCGGACGCGAAACGTCCCGTGGAGATCCTGCGAACCATCCATTCCTTCGACCCGTGCCTGGCCTGCGCGTCGCACGTGCTGGGTCCGGACGGCGAAACGCTGGCCGAGGTGGTGGTCCGCTAGGAGGCGCTCATGGCAGAACTCGTCTACGGGCGCAAATACGTGTGGGAATGGCCGGTGCGCCTGTCGCACTGGATGACCGCACTCTCGCTCAGCGTTCTGTTCGCCAGCGGGCTGTACATCGCCAACCCGGTGCTGGCTCCCAACGGCGAACCCGCCTTCCACTTCGTGATGGGGCGCGTGCGGGAGATCCACTTCGCCGCCGCCTACCTGCTTTTCTTCAGCTTCCTGGTGCGCTCGTACTGGTTCTGGGTGGGCAACAACTACGCCCGCTCGGGGTTCCCGTTCGTGTGGCGCCGGAGCTGGTGGCTGGACCTGCGCCGGCAGGGGACCTTGTACCTGGGCCTCGAACGCGGACGCGTGCATCTCGGCCACAATGCGCTGGCCGGACTCGCCTACACCACTTTTGTCATCTTCCTCGGATGGGCGGACATCCTTACCGGGTTCGCCATCTACTCCGAGACGAAGCCCGGCGGATTCTGGGACCGTATGCTGGGCTGGATGATCCCGTTGCTCGGCGGATCGTACCAGGCGCGGATGTGGCACCACATGCTGGCCTGGACGTTCGTCGTGTTCCTGATTCTCCACCTGTACATCGTGTTCTTCGACTCGCACCAGTACAAGAACGGGTTGATCTCGTCCATCGTCTCCGGCTATAAGTTCTACGAGAAGGGCGACATTGACACGGACCGTTGGGCGAGCTGAGGATGTGGGGCAGGCTCGTAGCCTGCGGCGGCCTCTCAGGCCGCCTTGCTGCGTTGCGCGGCACAACCCCAACCGGACGAAAAGCGTTGGCGGGGCTGAGAGCCCCGCGCAGGCTGAGAGCCTGCCCCACTTCGAATCGCCGCGGGCTGCCATCGTAGTTATGGCCCTGGGCAACACGCTGCTTCGCGACGATGGCGTGGGGGTGGAGATTCTCCACGCCCTCGAACGCGAAGCGGCGGGCTGGGGCGGCAAGGTGGAGTTCGTGGACGGCGGCACCCAGGGGCTGGCGCTGCTTGGCGTCCTGAGTGGCCGGCGCGCGGCGGTGATCCTGGATGCCGTCGCGCTGGGCGCCCCGCCGGGAACGGTGCACGTGCTGAGTGCCGACGATGCCGGCCACGTGCGCTCGCGCCGCTCCACCACGGCGCACGAGGGAAACGCCGGGGAACTGCTGGCCACTGCCCGCCTGCTCGGCGATCTGCCGGAGAGTACCATCATAGTGGGCATCGAGCCGGAGGAAGTTCGCACCGGCGTCGGGCTGTCGGACGCGGTGGCGCGCAGCGTGCCGGAAGCGGTAGAGTGCGCGCGGCGCGTGCTGGAAGGAAGTTGGACCTATGTGCCTGGCCATTCCGGGTAAGATCGTCGACGCCGAGGAGATCGGCGGCTTTCGCGTTGGCAACGTGCAGTTTGGCGGGATCGCCCGCAAGGTGTATCTCGACTTTGTTCCCGAGGCCGTCCCCGGCGACTACGTGATCGTGCACGTCGGTTTCGCCATCAGCCGCGTGGATGCCGAAGAGGCCGAGCGCACCTATGCGCTGCTGGAAGAGATGGGCGTGCTGGCGGAAGAGGGAATCGACCCTCCATGAAATACCTCGACGAATACCGCGACCCGAAGATCGCCCGCGCGCTGGTGGAGCAGATTCGCGCCCGCGTGACCCGTCCCTGGGTTCTGATGGAGATATGCGGCGGCCAGACGCACACGCTGATGCGCTACGGCATAGACGAGCTGGTGGCGCCGGGCGTGGAGCTGGTGCACGGCCCGGGATGCCCGGTATGCGTGACCGCGCTGGAGATCATCGACAAGGCCATCGAGATTGCCTCGCGGCCCGATGTCACCTTCGTGTCCTATGGCGACATGTTGCGCGTCCCCGGTTCGCGTTCGGATCTGTTCCGCGTGAAGGCGTCGGGCGGTGACGTGCGCATCGTCTATTCGCCCATGGATGCGCTGAAGCTGGCGCGGGCCATGCCCGAACGCAAGGTGGTGTTCTTCGCCGTGGGCTTCGAGACCACCGCGCCGGCCAACGCCATGGCCGTGTGGCAGGCGCATCGGGAGGGGTTGAGCAACTTCCTGGTGCTGGTCTCGCACGTGCTGGTTCCGCCGGCCATTCGGTTGCTGCTGCAGTCGCCTTCCAATCGCGTGCAGGGCTTCATCGCGCCGGGACACGTCTGCACGGTGATGGGCTACCGGGAATATGAGGATCTGGCGCGCGAATTTCGCGTTCCTATCGTGGTGGGCGGCTTCGAGCCGCTCGATCTTCTGGAAGCGATTCTGATGCTGGTGGAGCAGCTCGAAGACGGGCGCGCCGAGGTGGGGAATCAGTACGTGCGCTCGGTGAGCCGTGAGGGTAATGTTCCGGCGCAAGGCATCATGGAGCGGGTATTCGAGGTATCCGGCCGGAAATGGCGCGGCATCGGCGAAATCGCGCAAAGCGGCTACCGCCTGCGCCCGGAGTTCGCCGCACACGACGCGGAGAAGGTCTTCGGCCTCGAGACCATCACGGCGGAGGAACCGGCCGAGTGTATTAGCGCACTGGTGCTGCAGGGTTTGAAGAAGCCGCCGGATTGCACGGCGTTTGGCACGCGCTGCACGCCGGAGACGCCCATGGGCGCGCCGATGGTGTCCAGCGAGGGCGCCTGCGCGGCGTACTATGTATATCGCCGGCACGAACTGCTGACGCTGGCCGGCGACTGAGAGGCTCTGTGGCGGTTTCCATCGAACAGTTCGTCTGCCCGGCCCCGCTGGCGGCGCGCGATACCGTGTTGCTCGGCCACGGCAGCGGTGGCCGGCTGAGCGCTGAGCTGGTTCGCGACGTCTTCCTGCCCGCGCTCGGCAACTCCATCCTCGGGCAGCTCGAAGACCAGGCCACGCTCGACATCGACGGCACGCGGATCGCGTTCACCACCGACTCCTTCGTGGTGAAGCCGCTGTTCTTTCGCGGCGGCGATATCGGGTCGCTGGCCGTGCACGGGACCATCAACGACCTTGCCGTGGGCGGCGCCGAGCCGCTGTTCCTGAGCGCGGCGTTCATCCTCGAGGAAGGACTGCCGCTGGAGACGCTGCGCCGGGTGGCCCGGTCCATGGGCGAGGCCGCCGCCGCCGCGGGCGTCCGCATCGCCACCGCGGATACGAAAGTGGTGGAAAAAGGCAGCGGCGACGGCTTGTTCGTGAACACTACGGGCATCGGCCTGCTGCGGCCGGGCGTGACGCTCTCGGCGGCGAGCGCGAAACCGGGCGATCGGGTGATCCTGAGCGGCTATATCGGCGACCACGGCATGGCCATTCTGGCCGAGCGCGAGGGCCTCGAGTTCGACAGCCCCATTGGCAGCGACTCCGCGCCCCTGCACACGCTGACCCGCGCGATGCTCGATGCCAGCACGCGGATTCGCGCGATGAGGGACCCCACCCGCGGCGGCCTCGCCAGCACGCTGAACGAGATCGCCGTGCAATCGGGCGTCACGATAGAGATCGAGGAGACCGCGATCCCCGTTCGCGAGGAGGTGAGGGGCGCGTGCGAGATGCTCGGGCTCGACCCGCTACACGTGGCCAACGAGGGGAAGCTGGTGGCCATCGTCGCGCCCGAGGCGGCCGATGCGGTGCTGCAGGCGATGCGCGGCCATCGGCTGGGCGCGGATGCGCGGGTGATCGGTACGGTGACCGGCACGGCGCGAAAGTTGGTGCTGATGCGGACCGCGTTTGGCACCACGCGCATCGTGGACATGCTGGCGGGCGAGCAGTTGCCACGGATCTGCTGAGACGCTCGCGGTGACCTGGGAACGGCGGCCCCGGCGCGCCTCAGATCTGATAGTCCGGCACGTAGCTCTCGCTCGATTTCTTTGGAATCACTTTCACGTTCGTCGCCTCCTGGACAACCAGTGAATTCTCTGGAACGCTGGTTGTCAGGAAGACGCTGGCGCCGATGGTGCTGCCCGCCCCGACCACCGTATCGCCTCCGATGATGGTGGCGCCGGCATAAACCGTCACCCGATCTCCGATGGTGGGATGACGTTTCTGGCCGCGCAACGCCTGCCCCGCGGCGAGCGATTTCGCAACCAGACCGACGCCCTGATACATCTTGACGTGGTTGCCTATGACGGTGGTCTCGCCAACCACGGTTCCGGTGCAGTGATCCACGAAAAAATGCGTGCCGATTCGAGCGCCCGGATGGAGGTCCATTCCGGTTCGGGCATGCGCCCATTCGGTCATGATCCGCGGAATAAGCGGGACGTTGTCCAGATAGAGCTCGTGCGCGAGCCGCTGCACCGCAATCGCTTCGATGAACGGATACGCAACAATCACTTCGTCCTTGCTGAACGCGGCGGGGTCGCCGTTGAAGGCCGCTTCCGTGTCGGTCTGAAGCAGTTCCCGGACTCGCGGCAGCTTGCCGAGGAACCGGAGTGTAAGCGTGCGCGCCATATCGGACAGGTCCGCGTCCGGGAGGCCGGCGGGCGGAGCGTATTCGAGGCTCTTCCCGATCTCGTTCTCCAGACGGCCCAGCACGCTATCGAGGAGCGCGATGGTCGCGGCCTCGATTTCGGAGGAATGGATCGGCTTGTCGTCGAAGAAGCCGGGAAACAGGAGGCGCAGCAGATCGAGCGTGATCTCGGTGATCGCCTGCTTGGAGGGCAGGTTCTTGCCGTCGACGTGATTGATCCCGCCCACGCGAGCATAAGACGCCAGCAGGCGCTCGGTCAATTGGGCCACGGTCAACCGCATGGGGAGGTTGTCCTTCGCCCGGTGGCGTGGGAAGCAAAGAAGGCGGCAGCGCGATCCGCGTTGCGGGCGGACCGCCGGCGAGGAAACTCACCGCTGCGATCGACGGCGCAGGTGGCAGTTTCGCAAGGCCCGAGGTGGAACGATCGGAGGTGCAACCTCCAGCATAAGCCGAACCGAAGCCAACGGGCGCTGGCGCTCTACAACACCTGCTGGCCCGCGATGCCGAAGCGGCAGCGTGTAGTTTGTGGGCAACAATGGCCGCCCTGGACCAACTCACCCTTGCGAAACCGGGCATTGTTATAATCAAAAGCACAGGCCACCCTAACTACTTCTTGGCGCAAAAATGCCAGCCTAGCCTAGCTCAGTTGGTAGAGCGGCTGATTCGTAATTTTGGCATCTACGTGTATGCTATTGATTCTAGAGTCGGCCAAGCCTTTCATTCCTTCGGCATACTCGGCGTGCTGGCCGCTAACTGAACCCGATTCTGAACCCAACTTCAAAAGACCAAACGGAACTTGCGTGTAGTCGCGGCGACCGGATTACGATATCGAGACCCGCCGCGTCCGCTCGGTTGTCCTCTGCTTCGCGGGAGTAATCTCCCAAAACCCGGCCTCCCGCTTGGAACGGTGAGCAGGCGCCCACGCCGACCAACCAGCCATCAGACTGGATGAAGGCCTATAATAAGGCGTGGAAAATCTCAGCAACGGCGGGGCGGCGCGCCCCTCGTTGCCCGGCTCTGGGAGACGAAATCTACGCCGTCACCCTGGTCAAAGGAGCGGTTATGGGAAATCGTTCACGACGACGCTCTGTCTCTGCTGGTTAATCATTCTCGGGGCTGTGGTCCGAACCCCGAAACTGAAACCGCCACACAGCAGACGAGTCCGACAACGCCCTCCCCAGTTGCGCAGTCCGGCCCGAGCCCTGTGGTGCAGTCATCCCCGTGTGCGCCGGCGACTGATGGCCCCGACAAACAAGCGGATGCCGCAATTGATCTAATGGGTCAAAAGCAGTATGGTGCGGCCATTGAACTGCCCGACTGTGCGATTGCTGAACATCCGAAGGCCAAGCGGCTCTACAACGTACGAGGTATGGCCTTCATGGCGGAAGCCAGGAGCCCTGGTGCAGCAGAATTCACCCGTGCTATTCAGGACTTCGATGTAGCTATTCAAATCAACCCCAGATACGCCGAAGCACATTTTTTACGCGGAAACTGTTACTCAGAGGGAGAAACTCGAACGTTGACCGTCGCACGCCTCACCAGGCGTTCGGCCTGGTCCCGAATTGGACGGCATTCGGCCACCCGCCTGATTTCCCGGAGCAGGTAGTTGGAGAGCGAAAGATTCTCCAGAGGCGCACGGGACTTCAACTTCCTGGACCATCCCCACATGATGAAGGTGCTGCCCGCCGACGGCCACAGCCGCATCTACATGGTGATGGAGTGGGTGGAAGGCCGCCTGCTCCGTAAGATCCTGATCGACTTCGGCATCGCCGGCAAGGAGGGATCGGCTGACGTTCGCCAAACTCTCCCAGGTGATGGGCACGCCCGATTACATTTCCCCCGAGCAGGTGAAAGGCAAACGCGGCGACGGGCGCAGCGACATCTACGCGCTGGGCGTCATGCTTTA
>JBEKPY010000141.1:0-9880 GCA_049520275.1 Bryobacteraceae bacterium | reverse complement strand
ATGTAAGGGGACAGGATCGCGGCCGGATCCTGCGAAAAACGCCGCAACGGGCAGGCCAGCAGATAGCCCAGCCACCAGGGACAAACTCGGTGAGACATGTCGATAGTTGAATGGTACTCGCGCGTCGCGCTCGCCTCAACCGTGCGCGCGGTCAGAAGGTGAGCAGCTTCAGGGCTGGGAAGGCGGCGCGGTATACCGGCTTGTCCATGGTCAGCAGGGCATACCCGTTCGCCAGGGCGTGCGCGCCAATCAGGAAATCGGCCAGAGTGCGTCGAGGATGGAGATCTCCGGAGCGGCGCCGGAAAATCCTCCACGGTCTGCAGTCGGGCCGTGGACGGCGCTGGGCTCACGGTGCTACAGCCGGGAGCTTGAACTGCAGAGTGGCGCCAGCCACGGTGAGCGAAGCGTCTACGGTGGTGGCTCCCTGGGCAATCGTGAAACTCGGCGTTTGAAAATTAACCTGCTGAATCACCGAGAGAGGCGCGCACCCCGCATACGAGATGTTTGCTTTCGCGCCGCCTATGGTCAATACCACCTGATTGGACGTGTCGGCGGCCGCTACGCAGAGCGCCCCGCTTCCCGGATCGTTTGATGTGGGCCCGAGCCCCTGCCCCCAAAGCGCGTAGTTCTTCCCGTCGGCAGGAGATATGGATGTGATCTCATTGGTGTTCGCATTGGTTACGACGGGATTCATTGTGGAGGGATCGACGAAGAAAGCTGGAGCGGCGAGCGAGATGAACTCCGGCTGCTCGTTCGTAAAACAAGCCGTAGATCCGCACGCCAGGTCAGCCCGCTCGATCTTCACGGAAACCCGGCTGTTGGCCGGAATATCGGCGGGCATCTGAAAGTTAACCTGCCTCGGGGATGTGTAGGTCAGGGGAGCAGGTTCCCCGTTCACCCACACCCTGGTGCAGCCATCGGTGTTTTTGAAAACCGCCGAGGTAGGGTCATACAGGTCGGGACCGAGGGCGGTTTTGCACGACAAACGCGTGCCGTACGCCGCGGCCAGACTGCGCGTCGCGAATCGGTCATCGAAAGATGCCGCATTCCCGACATGATCCAGCCGCAAGCTCGCGGCCATCGCACCGGAAAGTGAAAACCGAAAAACGGCGCCCCCGAGCATGGCGCCACCGCCCTGAGTGGTCCCGAGTAGATCGCCGTTGCCGTCCTGCAAGAGGCCACCGATTCCAGGGGTGGTTCCTTCGGCGAGAGCCGAAGTGAAGCGATGCAGTACCGTGATGTTACCCAGCGGATCCATCCTGATTATGGCGCCGCACCCATCCGAAGCTGGGCAAACAAATATCAGCCCCCCGCTGCTTCCGTTCCCGTTGTTATCAGGTTGGGGAGTCGTGCCATAGAAATAGCCATCGCTGCCCTCGATCAACGGGGCCTGGGGGGCTGCGCCATCTGGCCCGGAGAACGAGTGCAGTAGAGTGAAATTACCCGACAGATCCACCTTGTAGGTCATACCCTGGCCGAATTCGCCACCAGAATAGTCGGTCCCGTAAAGGCTCCCATCATCACCCAGAACAAGCGGGCTTTCCGGTGACGCACCGTCCGGACCGGAGAAGGAATGCAAAACCACGAGAGTTCCATCCGGACTCAATTCGAACACTGTGCCCTTGTTGTCAGTACCACCACCAGCCGCGACACCATAAAAGCGTCCGTCAGGGGTCCTGGTCAAACCATAAACCGGCGCCCCCTCAGCAGGGTAAGCCATGTGGTGCAACACGGTAAGGTTCCCCGTGAGATCTATCCGCCATATGTTACTGCCGTCATGCCCGTAGAGGTTCCCGTCCGAATCCTGGGCAATCAGACCCGCATTGGCGCCGACAGTACCGTTCGTATCCCCAAAACCAAAATCCCGCAGTATGGCGACGTCGCCGGAAAAATCCATTTTGTAGACGGTTGATTGACCCGTAGATCCTCCCCACGCCGTAGTCCCGTAAAGATCGCCGTCGCGTCCTTGTAGCAGCGGTGCGAACGGATTTGTCGCCTGAGCACCCGGAAACGAATACAGGATCGCGAAATCGCCAGTGGGTGTGACTCGGAAGACCGTCCCCGATCCCCCCCAATCAGTGCCGTAATAATTGCCGTCGCTCGCCTGCATCAATCCGTCCTCGGGCTGACCGTGCGGATTGAACGAATGCAGGAGCTCCAGCTTGAGTGGTGAAACGACGTTCACCGTCGCGACGGCTGTCTGTGCAGGGTCTGCCGTGTTGGTGGCCACCAGGTGAAAAACGCCGTTGGTGCTCAGCGGCGTGTACATCACGTAGCTCCCAGCGACAGTGACAGTGCCGCCTGCTGGCCCCTCCTGCATGCTCCAGGTTGCACTGTCGCCAACGGGCACCGTGGCGACAAATGTTTGCAACCCATCTGCAGGCACGACTGCGACAGCGGGGCTGACAAAGACGTAGTGTGTTGGCCCGACAGTGCTGGCAGCGGAGCCAGCCGAGCCTCCATGGATTGCATCATCCGGGCTGGGATGGAGTCTGCCGGGGGCCCGGTCCTGTCCTCGGCAGACGGATGCAAAGAACAGCACGCACAATATTCGCGCAGGGGCTGCCGACTTTCGAGTGACCGGTTTCATTTCATGCTCCTCCGAAGGTCTCAGACCGCAAGTTTGTTTTCGCGGTTCCAAGAATACCAGCAGTGGGAACGAAAAAGAAGCGGGGCCTCGCAGCCCCGCGTGAAAGAGTTGAGATTGCTCCAGGGAGATGCGTGAGCCTCAACGCTACTCGCATCTGAGCTTCTTATCGGCTTCAGGCGGCCGGAACAATAGTGGTATTTCGCGTCTCCTCGAGCCGCTCCCGCAAACCGGGCACGGCCACCCGCAGCACGTCCTCGATCCGGTCGGCGAAAAGGAACTCCATCTCCTGGCGGACGTGGTCGGGCAACTCGCGCAGATCCTTCTGGTTGATCCGCGGCAGGATCACCGTGCGAATTCCTGCGCGCCGCGCGGCCAGTACCTTCTCCTTCACCCCGCCGATGGGCAGCACCAGTCCGGTCAGGGTAATCTCGCCGGTCATGGCCACGTCCGGCCGCACCGGCTGCTTCGTATAGAGCGAGGCCATCGCCGTGGCCATGGTCACCCCCGCCGACGGCCCGTCCTTGGGGATCGCGCCGGCGGGCACGTGGATGTGCACGCCGCTGTTCTTGAACAGCGCCGGGTCGATGCCCAGCTCCGCGGCGTGCGACCAGAGGTAGCTGCGTGCCGCGCGCGCCGACTCCTGCATCACCTCGCCGAGCTGGCCGGTGAGCGTGAGATCCTTGCCGTCCGGCAGCAGCGTGCCTTCAATGTACAGAACGTCGCCGCCCGCCTCGGTCCAGGCAAGGCCGGTAGCCACGCCCGCGGGCAGGTCGCGGCGCATCTGCTCCGGGGTGAAGTTCTCCGGTCCGAGCATCTCGTCGAGGTCGCCGGGGGTCACTGTAACCGTGCCCTCGTGCCCCTCGGCGAACTGCAGGGCCACTTTGCGAACCACCCGTCCGATGGCGCGCTCCAGACGCCGCAGCCCGGCTTCCCGCGTGTAGCCGGTGATGATCTTCTTCAGCGTGTCGTCGCCCAGCGAGATTTGTTCCACCGTCAGCCCGGCCTCTTTCAACTGGCGCGGGATCAGATAGCGGTGCGCGATCTGCATCTTCTCCTCTTCGCTGTAGCCGGCCAGGCGCAGGATCTCCATACGGTCCAGCAGCGGGGCCGGAATGGTGTCCAGCGCGTTGGCGGTGGTGATGAAGAGCACCTTCGAGAGGTCGAAGGGCAGGTCCAGATAGTTGTCGCGGAAGTCCTTATTCTGCTCGGGGTCCAGAATCTCCATCAGCGCCGCGGCCGGGTCGCCGCGGAAGTCGCGGCCCAGCTTGTCCACTTCGTCCAGCATGAGCACCGGGTTCTTGGTTCCGGCCCGCCGGATGGCCTGGATCAGACGGCCGGGCATGGCGCCGATGTAGGTGCGCCGGTGGCCGCGCAGCTCGGCCTCGTCGTGCAGGCCTCCAAGGCTCATGCGCTCGAACTTGCGGTCCAGCGCGCGCGCGATCGATTGCCCCAGCGACGTCTTGCCCACGCCCGGAGGCCCCACCAGACAGAGGATGGGCGCCTTCGCGTTCGGGTTGAGCTTCAGCACGCCCAGTTGTTCCAGGATGCGCCCCTTGACGTCCTTCAGGCCAAAATGGTCTTCGTCGAGCACCTGGCGCGCGTGCGCGATGTCCAGCTTCTCTTCGCTGTACCTGTTCCAGGGCAGCTCCAGCACGTATTCGAGGTAGGTGCGGATGACATGGTAGTCGGGCGCGGACGTGGGCAGCTTCTCCATGCGGGAAAGCTCGCGCACGGCCTCCTTGCGGATGTCGTCCGGCAGATCGGTCTTTTCGAGGCGCTGGCGAAGCTGTTCCACCTCGGCCTGCTCGCCGTCCTTGTCGCCCAGTTCCTGCTGGATGGCCTTCATCTGCTGGCGCAGCAGGTAGTCCCGCTGATCCTTCGACATCTCCGTGCGCGCCTCGGAAGTGATCTTGTTGCGCAGCTCCAGCACCTGCGCTTCGTGCGTGAGAAAGGCGTGGGCCAGCCGCAGCGCTTCGAGCCGGGTGGGCGCTTCCAGCAGCGCCTGGCCCTTCGGCAGATCGACGCCGAACATGGAGGCGAGCAGGTAGGCGAGGCGCAGGGCGTCGTCGTTGGCGGACAGCAGGCGGCCCAGCTCCTGCGGAGAATTCGGATGGGCCAGCGAAATGGCCCGCGCGCCCAGCTCGGTCAGGGCGCCGTGGAGCGCTTCCACCTCCGGTCCCTTGTCCTCGGGGAGGGGCAGGGGACGGACCTTCGCGCGGAGATACGGTTCGGTGGCGTCCAGCTTGATGAGAGCCACGCGCTCCATGCCCACCACCAGCAGCTCCACCGAGTCCTCCTGGCGATTCACGTTGCGGACGATGGCCCTGGTGCCAACGGCGTAGAGGTCGTCCTGGGTGGGCGCTTCCACGGAGGGATCTTTCTGCGAGAACAGGACTAGCTGCTTCGCTTCGGTGGCCAGGGCGGCCTCGACTGCGGCCAGCGAGCTGGCCCGGCCCACGGCAAGAGGCATGAGCAGATACGGAAAGAGCACCGTATTCTTCAGGGGCAGCACTGGCAGGGTCTGGATGGTATTGGATTCGGGCATATTGACACCTCTGGACTCAACTAATCTGATGCTCAACCTGCTAATTGGACGCAAACAAAAGGCGGGCACCGGAGCGCCCGCCTCGTCTTTACGCAGAACCGTGACTCACGTGCTTACTTATTTGGTCGGGTTCGGGACCACGATGAACCGGCTCCCGCCGTTGCCGCGCTGGTCGCTCCGGTAGACCAGCAGCAACACCTGGCGATTGCCGGATGTTTTGACGGCCGCATCGAAGTCCGACGGGCTGGCCACCTTGCGGTGGTTGACCAGCTCGATGACGTCGCCCTCCTGCAAACCGGCCTCGGCGGCGGACGATCCTTCCGCCACGTCGGTCACCACCACACCGGTCACCCGGGCGGGCAGGTTCAGCTTTTGCGCCAGAGCCTGGGAAATGCTGTCCACCTGGACGCCCGCCAGCGCGCTCGTTTCGCCGCCCTGATCGCCGGGGCCCTGTCCGTTGCGGCCGCGCAGGGCTTTGGCATACTGAGTATTCTCGCCGAGGGTCACCGGCACGGCCAACTCCTCGCCGTTGCGGACGATGTGCAGATCCACTTTGGTGCCCGGGGCCATGCCGGCTATCTGGATCCGGAAGGAGTTTTCGTCCTGCACCGGATTCCCGTTGACCGCGACAATAACATCACCCACCTGCAGGCCGGCCTTCCCGCCGGGCGTGTTCGGGTCCACCTGGCTGATGGCCACGCCCTTCTGTCCGGACTTCAGCCCGTAGGCCTGTTCCTCGCCGGGGGCGATGCCGTTGGGAATGATGCCAATGAAGCCGCGCTGCACTTTGCCGGTCTTGATGAGCTGCTCCATGATATTGCGCGCCATGTTCGCGGGGATGGCGAAGCCGATGCCCACGTTGCCGCCGGTCTGGCCGCCCACGATCGCGGTGTTGATGCCGATCAGCTCGCCGCGCGTGTTGATGAGCGCGCCGCCGGAATTGCCGGGGTTGATGGCGGCGTCGGTCTGGATGAAGTCCTCCACGGCCTCGATGCCGAGGCCGGAGCGCCCCTTCGCGCTCACGATTCCCATGGTGACGGTCTGGCCCAGGCCGAACGGGTTGCCGATGGCCAGCACGATGTCGCCTACCTGAGCGCCGGCGGAGTTCCCCAGCGGGAGCGTGGGCAGATTACTCTGGTCCACCTTGATGACGGCGATATCGCTGGCCGCATCGGTGCCGATCACCTTCGCCGGGATTTCCTTCTGGTTGGAGAAGGACACCTTGATATCGGTGGCGCCGTCGACCACGTGGTTATTGGTGAGGATGTAGCCGTCCGGACTGACCACCACGCCGGAACCGAGCGCGTGCGAAACCCGTTCGCGCGGCTGCTGCGGCATGCGGCCGCCAAAGAACTGGCGGAAGAAGTCGTCGAAGGGGCCGCCTTCGCCGCCGAGGGGGTTGTCCTGCACCTTGACCTTGGAAGTGGTCGAGACATTCACCACGGCAGGCATGGCCCGTTGCACCACGGGCGCGAAGGTTCCGCTCTGGAAGGCTTCGGTGGTGGCGGCCTGCGCGGTGGAAACGAAAATGGGCACGTGCCGGGCACCGGTCCAGCTATAGGCCAGCGCGCCGGTCAGCGCGGCAATCAGGATCACGAAGATCGCCGTCGAACGGCGGATCTGCATCACTCGGCTCATCTTTGAATTCATTCCTTTCAAACCTCAGTCGTCTCAAAACTCAATTGGCCCGACGGACTTGCGTCAATGAAGACGCGCTCGCCGTCGTGCACCTCGCCGCTCAGGATGCGGCGGGCCAGCGGAGTTTCGACCTCCCGCTGGATGGCGCGCTTCAGCGGGCGCGCGCCGTAATTCGGATCGTAGCCGCTGCGCACCAGACGCGAACGCGCCGCGTCCGACAGCTCCAGTTCGATGTGCCGTTCGGCCAGCCGCTTCCGCAAACCGGCGAGCTGGATGTCGACAATCCGCTTCAGATGCTCTTCCGACAGCGCGTGGAACACGATGATCTCGTCCACGCGGTTCAGAAACTCGGGGCGGAAGTGCCGCCGCAGCTCCTCGGTGACGGCTTCCTTCATGCGGTCGTAGCCGGCGCCGTCGAAATCGCCGCGATAGTCCAGAATGCGCGGACTGCCCATATTGGAGGTCATGATCACGATGGTGTTCTTGAAGTCCACTGTACGGCCCTGACCGTCGGTCAGGCGGCCATCGTCAAGAATCTGCAGCATCGCGTTGAAGACATCGCCGTGCGCCTTCTCGATCTCGTCGAACAGCACTACACAATAAGGACGACGTCGGACCGCTTCCGTTAGTTGCCCGCCTTCTTCATAGCCGACATAGCCGGGAGGCGCGCCGATCAGCCGGGCCACCGCGTGCTTCTCCTGGTACTCCGACATGTCGATGCGAATCATGGCTTTCTCGTCGTCGAACAGGAACGCGGCCAGAGCGCGCGCCAGCTCGGTCTTGCCTACGCCGGTGGGGCCGAGGAAGATGAAACTCCCAATGGGCCGGTTAGGATCCTTTAATCCCGAACGTGCGCGGAGGACCGCCTCCGACACCGCGAGCACCGCCTCGTCCTGGCCCACCACGCGCTGGTGCAACTCGCTTTCGAGCGCCAGCAGCTTCTTCATTTCGCCCTCGAGGAGCCTCGATACCGGAATGCCGGTCCAGCGGCTCACCACGTCGGCGATGTCCTCTTCGTCTACCTCCTCTTTCAGTAGACGCACGCCGGACTGCTTCTGCTGCAGGCGCTGTTCGGCCGCTTCCAGTTGTTTCTGCAAACCGGCGAGTTTGCCGTACTTGAGTTCGGCCGCTTTGTTCAGGTCATAGGCGCGTTCGGCGCGCTCGATCTCCTGGCGGGTGATCTCGAGCTGCTCGCGCAGGGCGCGCAGCCGGGCCACTCCCTCTTTCTCCGCCTGCCACTGGGCCTGCAGCGCGCTCGACTGCGTCTGCAGTTCGGCCAGCTCCTTTTCGATCCTGGCCAGGCGTTCCTTCGACGCCGTGTCGGATTCCTTTTTCAGCGCCTGCCGTTCGATCTCGAGCTGCATGCCGCGGCGGGAGGCTTCGTCGAGCTCGGCCGGCATGGAATCGATTTCGGTGCGCAGTTTGGCGGCTGCCTCGTCCATCAGGTCGATGGCTTTGTCGGGGAGGAAGCGATCGCTGATATACCGGTTGGAGAGCACCGCGGCGGCCACCAGCGCGGAGTCCTTGATGCGCACCCCGTGGTGCAGCTCGTAACGCTCCCTCAGGCCGCGCAGGATGGAGATGGTGTCCTCCACGCTGGGCTGATCCACCAGCACGGTCTGGAAGCGGCGCTCCAGCGCGGCGTCCTTTTCGACGTATTTGTGGTACTCGTCCAGCGTGGTGGCGCCGATGCAGTGCAGCTCGCCGCGCGCCAGCATGGGCTTGAGCAGGTTGCCGGCATCCATGGCGCCTTCGGCCTTGCCCGCGCCCACCACGGTGTGCAGCTCGTCGATGAACAGGATGATGCCGCCTTCGGACGACTGCACCTCCTTCAGCACGGCCTTGAGGCGCTCCTCGAATTCGCCTCGGAACTTTGCGCCGGCAATGAGCGCGCCCATGTCCAGCGCCACCACGCGCTTGTCCTTCAAGCCCTCGGGCACGTCACCGCGCTCGATGCGCTGCGCCAGACCCTCCACGATGGCGGTCTTGCCCACGCCCGGCTCGCCAATCAGCACCGGGTTGTTCTTGGTGCGCCGGGACAGCACCTGGATCACGCGCCGAATCTCGTTGTCCCGGCCGATCACCGGGTCGAGCTTGTCCTGTTCGGCCATGCGCGTGAGGTCGCGGCCGTACTTCTCCAGCGCTTCGTAGGTGGCTTCGGGATTCCTGGTGGTGACACGCTGGTTGCCGCGGACCTCCTGCAGGGCGGTCATCAGGCGATCCCGGCTGAGCCCGAATTCGTCGAACAGACGGCCCGCCGCGCCGTGTTCCTCCGAAGCGGCCAGCAGCACGTGCTCGACGGAGATGTACTCGTCCTTGAGGTGTTTGGCCTCGTCCTCGGCCTGGGTCAGCAGCTTCTGCAGGCGCGGGGTAATGTAGACCTGGTCGGGCGAGGCCGCCGGGCCGGAAACCTTGGGAAAGCGGTCGATTTCCTGATCGAGACGGTGGCGGAGGGTCTCGACGTTGATGTCGGCTTTGTTCAGGATGGAGGGGACTAGGCCGCCCTCCTGTTGGAGCAGGGCGAGGAGGAGGTGCTCGATGTCTATCTGCTGGTTGCCGTTGCGGACGGCGAGGGACTGGGCGCTGCGGACGGCGTCCTGCATTTTTTCGGTGAATCGGTTGAAGTCTGCCGCCAATGTTTAGTGCCTCACTATCAACTTACCTTAGTATACAGCCGATATGTGAGACGCGCAAGGTCGGGTATCTGTTACAGGTGAACGGGAGCGATCTGACGTACGCGCTCAAGTGGGGGCGATCAGCGCTTCGCCAGGGCGTCGAGCGCAGTCTGGCCAATGGCCTCGTCGACTTCGGACGGGGCGCCGCTGACCCCAATGCCGCCGATGCTCTCGCCGTCCACCTTAATCGGAAGGCCGCCCTGATTGGGGAAAGCTTCCGGGAAGGCGAGCACCTGCAGATCGCCGCTTTTGAGCTGATCGGCGGCGGCTTTGGACGGGCTGCGGTAGAAGGCCGAATGCCGGGCCTTCTTCTGGGCGAACTGGATGGTGTTGAGCGCGGCGCCATCCGCCTTCTGCAGGAACAGCAGGTTGCCGCTTTCGTCCACGATGCAGATGGTCACCTGCACGTTTCGTTTCGCGGCTTCCGCCTCG
>JBEKPY010000140.1:0-10082 GCA_049520275.1 Bryobacteraceae bacterium | reverse complement strand
GCGACTACGAGGTATCGTCATACCAGAATCCCCAGATCTCCAAGCGCTTCACCGGGCCGGGCGCCAACTACATCCACGATCCCGTGCTGACCGCGCATTTCAACCTGACATCGGCGTGGGACCTCAAGGTGGAAGGCCACTTCATGCAGGGAATTGGCAGCAACATGGCGCACGGCTTCTATGCGAGTTCGAACCCGCAGGGACTGCAACCCCAAACCAACCTGCTGGTGCTGCGCACTGGCTGGAACTTCTGAGGACGCCACAGGAAGAAAGGAGAACAACAATGAAACACACAATGATCTTCTTCGTTGCCACGGTGCTCGTCCTGTTCGCAGCCGTGGCCCTGCAGGCCGCGGATGTCAAGGTGATCGCCAACCCCAGCGTGGGGGCGGCCTCGGTATCCGCCGACGAGCTGAAGCGGGTGTTCCTGCTGCAAAAGAACTCGCTCGACGACGGCAGCCACGTGGAACCGGTCGTCGCCAAAGGCGGCGCCACGCACGAGGCTTTTCTCAGAGATTATCTGAGCAAGACCGACGCGGCCCTGCAGACTTATTACCGCAGTCTGGTGTTCACCGGAAAAGCGTCCATGCCGAAGACGCTCGGCTCGGAAGCCGAGGTGGCGGCCTTCGTGGCGAAAACCAAAGGGGCAATCGGCTATGTCGGCGCGGGCACGCCTACGCCGGGCACCAAAACGCTCGAAGTAAAGTGAGGCTATAAAATGACGCGTCTGAACATAACTGCCAAGATCTGGCTCAGCGTCGGAGTTTTCGTCCTGGGATACGTTCTTTCGACGATCTTCGGGCAGGTGCAGGGTCTGAATACGGAAGGCACCCTGCGGACCACCTCGGAAGCGCTGTTCCCAGCCGCGCAACGCAGCCAGGAGAACGAAGCGGCGTTTCAGAGGATGGTGAAGGCGTTCAGCGACGCGGTCCTAGTGCAGGACGCCTCGGGTCTGGATCGCGCGGCGGAGGAGGGCCGTCATGTTACTGACGGCCTGAACGCGCTGGCAGCGATCGGGGGCCTTCCCGCGGAGCGTTCCGAGGAGGCCAGGAAACTGGCCTCGGCCATCGATCAATATGTCGCCGCGGCGCGCAATACCTATGCCGCGCTGCTGGCGAATCCGGCCGGTATGACCTCGGAAACCCAGGACAGGATGCGCGATCTGGCCGCGCGCAGCGATTCTCTCAAAGCCTCGCTGGGGGAGCAGAAGGGACGGTTTTCGAAGGATCTGCACGAACAACTGGCCACGGTTCAGGCCAGTTCCGCCAGCCAGCGCTGGCTGGCTCTGGCGCTGTTCGGCGTCACCCTGCTGGTGGCCGCGGTCATCGTCAACCTGACCATCCGCCGGTCCATCATGGGGCCCATTCTGCACGTGATCAGCGGCGTGCAGGGCGCCTCCGATCAGGCCGCGCAGGCCTCCGGCCGCATGTCCCAGGCCGGGCAGACGGTGTCGAGAGACGCGCAGGAACAGGCCGCCTGCATCGAGGAAACCTCGGCGTCGCTGGAAGAAATCTCCGCCACCACGCGCGAGAACGCCAACCGGGCCGGCGAGGCCGACCGCCTGATGAGAGAAGCCACCCAGACGGTGGGACGGGCCACCCAGGCGATGAACGATCTGAAAACCTCCATGGACGTGATCTCGAAATCGAGCCACCAGGTGGCGGCCGTGCTGAAGAGCATCGACGAAATCGCGTTCCACACCAACATCCTCGCGTTGAACGCGGCGGTGGAAGCGGCGCGGGCCGGGGAGGCCGGGGCCGGATTCAGCGTAGTGGCCGACGAAGTCCGCTCTCTGGCCCAGAGGGCCGCCGAAGCCGCCCGCAGCAGCGGCGAAATCATCGAGAAGACCGTGGCCGACGTGAGCAGGGGAGTACAACTGGTGACGCTGGCTCACGGGGCCTTCAACGAAGTGTCCGCTACCATCTCGGGCGGCGGCACGGTGGTGAGCCAGATCGCCTCCAGCAGCGAGGAGCAGGCCCGCGGCATCAGCAGCATCGGCCAGGCCATCGCCCGCATCGAAACGGTGACCCAGAGCAACGTGGCCAACGCGCAGGAAACCGCCGCGGCCGCCGGCGAGATGACCGCGCAGGTGGAGACCACCCGCAAACACCTCGACGAACTGGTTGCCGTGGTGGGGCTGCGGAAGCGGTAAGCGCGGCGCACTTAATAAGAAATCGGGCGGCCACGCGCGCTTCTGTTTCCTGGTGTGGAACAAGGAGGACCCCGCAGGTTTTCAGTTCCTGGTTTGTAAGCAGCGGCGCCTGTCGTACCAGGTGGAAAGGACTCAGTCTGGTGGAAAGCGCATCCGTAAGCGGCTGAATCCAATTGCTGCATTTACAGGCTGGCGGACCTGGCGGCGCCCGGAATAACTCGGCGTTTTCTAAAGACTATTCCGGATCATGCCGATAGGAGCACGACAGCGGGTTCCGTGGCAACTTCATTCCGCACCTCAGGCGCCTCGTTCCGCCAACACGCCTTCCGGTTCGTGCCATGGTGCATTCTTGCGTTGCCGCTGCACTTTGCCGGGACCGTGGCAAAAGGCCAGGAACCTGGCGGAGGGACCCCTCCTTCGCCTCCCCCGGCGGCCATCACCAATATTCTGCAATTGAACCAGCTCAGCACGGCGCAAGCCCGGCGCCGGCTGCCGATCCACCTCGATGCGGTGGTGACGTACTCCGATCCGCCGTGGGGATTGCTGTTCATTCAGGACAAGACGGGGGCCGCGTATGTCGATGTGCACCGCAAGAGCGTCGGCCTGGGCCGGGGCACGCGGGTGCGGGTGGATGCGTTCACCATTCCCGGGGATGTGTTTGCGGCCATTGGCGAGCCGACGATCACGGTGAAAGGGCCGGGTCCAATGCCGGAGCCCAGGCGTGCGGCGCTGGCCGAGCTCGGCGCCGGCGGGGAAGATAGCCAATGGGTGGAGACCACCGGCGTCCTGCGTCCCGCTTATAAGTATGAGTCCTATCGGATTGCCTTTCGCATCCGGGACGGCCCGGCGTCCGCGCTTATAGTGATTCCGAAACGCGATGACGAGCTCGTGGAACGTTTGATAGACGCCAGGGTCCGCGTGCGCGGCGTTTGCGGGTCGCTGCTGGAGGACGGCAAGCGCATCGGCGCGCAGATCTTCGTCTGGCGGCCGGACGACATCGTCGTGGAGGATGCCGCCTCGGCCTCGGCGGACCCGTATGGAATCGCCGCGACGCCGCTCGCTTCCGTGCCGGCCATCGATTTGACGCAGCGCTTTCTGCACCGTATTCGGGTGACGGGAAGGGTGGTTTGCCGGTCGTCCAGGCTCCTGTTCATTGAGGACTCGGGGCGGGCGGTGCCGGTGGTCCCCTGGCAGGCGAGCAGGGTGAGGCAGGGCGAGGTGGCGGATGCCGCCGGTTTCCCGTCCGGCACGGAGTACGGCACAGGTTTGGTGGATGCCGTGGTGCGTCCACGCGAGGAGGGCGGTTCCGGGAAGAGGCCGGAGCCCCTCAGGATGCACGCCGCGGCGCTGCGGGAAAACGGCATCCTGAGGCTGGTGAAGCTCCGGGGCCAGTTGATTGAGGAAAGCCGGTACGGGGACTGGCGGGCACTGGCGCTCAACGACGACGGCTATCGATTCACCGCCCTTCTTCCGCGTTCCAATGCCAGCCAGGAACCGCTGAATCTGCAACCAGACTCGCTGCTCGAAATCACGGGAGTAGCGACGTTCCGCAATGGCGCGCCCGGTTACGCGCCTTCCCTGGTAATCGTCGCCAGCGAGGCGACGGTCCTGCCGGCCAGTGCGTGGCTGATCTGGAAATACGTGCTCGGAGCGGCGGGTGTCATGGGGATACTGGCCGTGGGAGCACTGGGGTGGATCGCCGTGCTGAGGCGCACCGTGCGCCGGCAGGTAGCGACTATTCGGGAGCGGCTGGAACGGGAAGGGCAACTGGAGCAGCAATACCAGCGACTGTTCGAGCGCAATCTGGCCGGGGTTTTTCGCTGGCGGCCGAACGGTGAGATTGTCGACTCCAACGCGGCTTTCGCCCGGATGCTCGGCTTCCCCGCGCGCGAGCAACTGATCGGGCGCTCCTACTGGGAATTCGAGCTCCCTGCGACAGATCGGGAAGAACGGCGGAATGCCCTTACCGGCGGGGCCGTGAGCAATCGGGACGCCACCCTGCGCAGGGTGGACGGACGGACGATATGTTTGCTCGAAAACATTACTCCCGTCGAGACCGGCGAAGGCCGGCTATATGAGACCACGGCTATCGAGGTCACCGAGTTGCGGCGGAGCCAGGAAGAACTGCGACAAGCCCGGGACGCCGCCGAGACGGCCAGCCGGTGCAAGAGCGAGTTTCTTTCCAACATGAGCCACGAGATCCGCACCCCGATCAACGGCATTGTCGGGATGCTGGAGCTGGTACTCCCGGAATGCACCCGGTGTCCGGACGCCCGAAATCGGGACTACCTGATGACGGTTCGTTCCTCGGCCGACCACCTGATGGCCGTCATCAACGACATCCTCGACGTCTCGAGAATCGAAGCGGGCCGGCTCGAACTGGAGCGGGTTGCGTTCAGCCTGCGGGACCGTATCGGGGGAGCGCTTCGGGCGCTGAGCGTGGAGGCCCATCGCAAGGACCTGGAGTTGATTTGCTCGTTCGCCGCGGAGGTCCCGGATCGCGTCGTTGGCGATCCAGTCCGGCTGGTTCAGGTGGTAAACAACCTGATGTACAACGCCATCAAGTTCACCGAGCGCGGCGAGGTGGCCCTGGAAGCGAGTGTAGAGGCTCGGGAAGACGGATGGGCTACCGTCCTGATATCGGTGCGAGACACCGGGGTGGGCATCGACGCCGATAAACAGGCCCGGGTATTCGAAAGCTTCTATCAGGCTGACGCGTCCACCACGCGGCGCTACGGGGGCGCCGGGCTGGGCCTGGCGATCTCGGCGCGCCTGGTGGAGTTGATGGGAGGGCGGCTGCGGGTGAGCAGTGCGCCCGGCGCCGGCAGTGTCTTCTCGTTCAGCGTGCGGTTCGAACTGGCGGCCAGCCAGGACGCGGGGACGGCTGCCCGGCCAGCCGGGTGCGCAGGCCGGCGGGTTCTGGTGGTGGATGACAACGCCGCAGCGCGCCGCGCCATCGCCGCGATGCTGACCGGCTGGGATGCATCCGTAGCCGAAGCAGCCAGCGCGCCCCAGGCGCTCGAAATGGCCCGGAACGCGCGGAACGAAGAGTCCGCATATGATTTGTATGTGCTCGACCGGCACATGCCGGGGATGGATGGCATCGAACTGTCCGAACAACTGCGGCGGGACGGGGTTTTGGGCGAGCGCATCCTCCTGTTGACGTCGGTGGCGGAGGCCGGTCCGGGGGACGTGGTTCGATCCGGGCATCTGCAGGGGCAGGCGCCCAAGCCCGTCCTGGAACACGAGCTTGCCCGCATGCTGGAGCCAGCCTGGGCGGGAGGGCAGAACTCCTACGGAGGGGAGCCATCCGCGGACGAGCCCCGGCAACCGGCAGAGGAGCAGCCCCCGGCTCCCCGGCAATGGCGCGTCCTGCTGGCCGAGGACAACCCGGTGAACCAGACGGTGGCGGCGAATCTGCTCGAGAAGCTGGGGTGTTGGGTGGAGACCGCGGACAACGGCCGCGAAGCGGTGGCGAAATGGAGCCAGCAGCCGTACGACGTGGTCTTCATGGACATCCAGATGCCGGAAATGGATGGTTTCGAGGCGGTCCGCGCGATTCGGGAAGAGGAAGCCCGGATCGCTTCCGGACATCCGCCAACCCCCGTGGTGGCGCTGACCGCGCACGCTTTCACCGAGGACCGGGAGAGGTGTCTGAAGGCCGGCATGGACCTGTATATCGCCAAACCGGTGTCGATCGAGTCCCTGACGGCGACGCTCGCCCAGGCCAGATCGCTGGCAGAGCAGGCGCCACCGCGCAACGCCACTTAGCTTCTTATTATTACTGAACGCCTGCACGGAGTACCCAATGTCACATGGTTGCCCAGCCGTCAGCCAGCTTCTCGATTCGGCTTGACACCGCGTGGAAACGCGACGACGGCCAGGATTGGCCGCCCCGCCGCGCGATCACCGCGTTCGCTGGCATTGGGCGCCGCCGGGGTGAACATGCTATTCCGGAGAGCGGCAAAGCGATGAGGCGGGCACGCAGCACCGGCAACATCGGCCAGGCCATCACGCGCAATGGAATCGGTGACCCGGAACAACGCGGCCAACGCGCACGAAACCGCCACGGCCGCCGGCGAGATGACCGCGCAGATGGAAACCACTCGCAAACATCTGGACGAACTGGTGGCCGTGGTGGGTCTGCGGCAGCGCTGGCCAGCGCTCATTTCATCGGAAATCACGAGACGCGCCTGAATCTGCTTACTCGATTGCCACCACGCAGACGGACGTTCAACGAAAGGACTAGAATGTTACGGACGGGAGTCCATGAATCAGGGCGCCAAACGTCCGGGAACTTCACGGGGTAGTGAGGCCAGTCTCCCTGCCGGTGTGACGAGCAAGGTTGTCGGCGAGCAATTGGACAGGATCTTGCGGAGCCCTCTGTTCGCTACCGCAGAAAAGCGGAGCCTTCTGCTGCGCTTCCTCGTCGAGAGCTCCCTGGAAGGGCGGAGCGGGGGACTCAAAGAATATGAGGTGGGCAGGGGGGTGTTTGGCCGTCCCCCGTCCTTCGACCCCCGCCTGGACCCGATCGTTCGGGTCCAGGTCAGCAACCTGAGGTCGAAGCTGAGGGAGTATTACGCTGGCGACGGAAAAGACGACCCCCTTCTCATTGAGTTTCCGAAAGGGTATGTTGCGCAGTTCGAGCGACGACCCGTTTTACATGCTGTCGAAGATAAGCAGCCGAAAATTCAGGCGATCCAGTCTACCCGCGCCGCGCCCGGACAGAGGAGAGCCGCAAAGACCATTGTGGTCCTGCCGCTCGTTGATCTTAGTCCAGGTAACGACCAGGAGTACTTTTGCGACGGCGTCACGGAAGAGATTATCAATGCCCTTGCACAGGTCAGGGGGGTGTGCGTGGTCGCCCGAACCTCTGCCTTCCAGTTCAAAGGGAAAAGCGTGGATGTTCGCCAGATTGGGATGCAACTGAACGTCCGGACAGTGCTCGAGGGCAGCATTCGCAAGGACGAAGACCGGCTGCGGGTGGCGGCACGGCTGACCAGCGTGAACACCGGCAGTGTGCTCTGGGCGGCCGCATACGACCAGAAGACGCAAGACGTCTTTGCGGTCCAGGAACAGATCGCCACGGCGATCGTAAAGGCCCTCGAGATCAGGTTTAGGGTGCAACAACCGCGACTGTTGCGGCGCAGTTACAAGTCGAACGTGGAGCTTTACGACCTGTATCTGCTCGGCCGCTACTACTGGAACAGGCGGACGGCGGAGTCTCTCAAGAAGAGCGTTTCCATCTTTCAGCAAATAATCGCGAAAGACGCGTCCTACGCCCCGGCATTCGCCGGACTGGCCGATTGCTACCTGCTGCTGGGCTTGTTTGACCTGGTCGCTCCGAAGGATGTCATGCCCAAGGCCAGCGCCGCAGCGAAGAAGGCTTTGGAGTTGGACGGCACCCTTGCGGAGGCATATACGTCCCTGGGGAGCGTTCAGGCTCTCTATGATTGGGAGTGGACGAAAGCCCGGCAGACGTTCCGGCGCGCCATTCATTTCAAGCCAGGTTATACCACGGCTCACGTTTGCTACGCAATGTTCAGCCTGTCTCCCACGGGCAGTTTGCCGGAAGCCATGGATGAGCTGCAGGAGGCCATACGGCTCGATCCCCTATCGCTGGCTGTGCATACCAACTCGGCTCTCCTGGCCTGCTTCGCCCGGCGGCCCGACGACGCCATAGCGCAGTGCCGGAAAGCAATCGATCTGGATCCCGGCTTCTTCCGCTCGTACTGGGTTCTTGGCCACGCTTACGCGCAAAAGGGAATCTACCCGGAGGCTATCCGAAATTTCGAAAAGGCGCATGAACTGGTTGGGAACACGACCTTCGTGGCGCAGATCCTCTCCGCTCTTGCGCATGTTCACGAGCTCTTGGGAGAACATGACCAGGCTCGGCAGCATATCCAGGAGCTTGAATCCCGAGCCCGTCAGGAGCCCATTTCTCCTTTCTGGATCGCGATGGCCTACGTCAGCCTCAATCTGAGAGAGCAGGTGTTTTCCTGGCTTGAGAAAGCTTGCGATGAGCGCGACCCCTGGCTATTTGTTCTCCCCAATCTGCCCATCGCTGCGCCTCTCGAGTCCGACCAGCGGTACCGCAAACTCCTTCAGAAGATGGGTCTTGCGTGAAACATCATGGCACGCCAGGATTGACCGCGCTCAACCGCGCTCGAATCGCCGTTACCCTGATTAGCAGTTAATTACCGCAAAATACTTCTCTCCTGTCAGCGTTCGAAGTAGGCTGGAGTTGCGCGTGAGCATAGGACTAGTTTGTCCAGAGGTATACACAGTTCGCCCGAAGCGTCGTGCAGCATCCTGGTAGTGGATGATGAGCCGGGGGTCCGCAACTTCTTGCGGGACGCCCTGACCGGCGTGGGCTACCTGGTATTCGAGGCGGGGAACGGCCGAGACGCCGTCCAACTGGTGGAGACTTCCGAAGTCGATTTGGCGATCATAGACCTGGCGATGCCGGAGCAAGACGGATTCGAAACCATCCAGATCCTGCACCGGGTGCGGCCGCAACTCAGAATCATCGCGATATCGGGCCGGTTTGCAGGTCTGCTGCACACGGCCGAGCGCCTCGGCGCGAAGGCGACGCTTGCCAAACCCATTCGGCCGGATGCCTTGCTGGGCGCCGTCTCGCGTGTGATGGACGGGCTGGCGGGAAACCCAGATGAGGGGTAAGTCGAGCTGAGCGATCGTTGCTGGTAAGACTGCCGTTGGCACAACTGTGGACGACTCCGCGCGAGATAAGCTACGAATTCTCATTCTCGACGACCACGCCGTCGTTCGACGAGGGGTCAGGCAGATCCTCGCCGAGAGATTCGAGCCTTTGGAATTTGGCGAAGGCAAAGCCGGGCCGGAAGGTCTCGATCTGGCGCTCGGCCAGCCGTGGGATCTGGTAATCGTCGCTATCGACGTGCCCGATCACGATGGACTCCAGGTGCTGGCCGCTCTGAGGAGAATGCGCCCGGACCAGCCGATACTCGTATTGACCGTTCGCGTCCACCCCCCCGACGCGGCAGACTTTCTGAAAGCCGACATAGAGGGTCACGCTGAGGTGGCGAACAATCCTGACGAGCTGGTCTCGGCAGTCCGCCGAATCTTCGCGGGTGGAACGGGCCGCCATTCGACCATAGCCAGGGAGGCACTGCCGGACGTGGATCGGTACCTGGAGCGCAACAGCCATGAAGACCTGTCCAGCCGCGAACACGAGGTGCTGCGGCTGATCGGCCTGGGCACAACAGTGAAGGAGATCGCCGCCGTCCTGAGGCTCACCGAGACAACCGTCAGCACGTATCGGAGGCGCATATTGATCAAGCTCGGATTGAAGAGCACCGCCGAGTTGATCCGCTACGCTGTCATTAATCGCCTGGCCGACTGACAGCCTTGTCAACGAAACACCGACAGTGCTGTATCCCCTTTTACACCGATAACTATAGCGAGATCAAACCACACACGTCGCAATTCCCCGCTTCACGGAAAGTGCGTATGCCGCGACATTTTGCGGTCGGGCTGCGCGGGCGGGCAAGCTCGGTTTGAAATAGAAAAGGTATTCTGGCGCAACTGTCAGGAACCAGAGGCGCAAGGGAAGAGGATATATGCACAGAGGCGCAGGGAAAACTCTCATAATACTGGCGGGCGCATTCGCGGTTTCCGCGCTGCCCGCGCAGGATCTCTCCAACTACACCAGCTTCACGGTGGACGGAAAGACCGTCCAGTTTCACGGCTTCGTGTCGGAGGGCTTCGCTTATAGCAACGACAACAACTACCTGACCATGGACACCAGTCAGGGCAGTTTCTTCACCGACGGCGGGGTGAACGTTTCCACGCAGCTCACCGACAAGTTCCGCGTCGGCGCGCAGGTCTACGATCACAACATCGGAACCATGGGCAAGTGGCACCCGCAACTCGACTGGGCACTGGCCGATTA
>JBEKPY010000139.1:0-10099 GCA_049520275.1 Bryobacteraceae bacterium | reverse complement strand
AGACAACATTTTGAAGCGACTGTTGATTCACGCTTTCGGGTTCAACCTGGCGCTGCTGGTCCGCAGCCAGTATGGGATCGGCAAGCCGAGGACCCTGCAGGGGACCTCATCTCCGCTTTTGATGCTTCAAATAGCCGTGATCGTGCTTTGTGCGGGGTGGGCCGAGTCAGTATTCTCCGGCGCGGAGCATCGCCGGTAACCAATGGCCGGCCGGTAACGTCGATTGATCAACCCTACCTCTGCGGCGATTCATAATCGTTCCCAAGCTGAAAACTGGACTTCTGCCACGGGCTGCTAGAGCGCGGGCTCGAACCAGTCCAGTTTCTTTCAAACTAATGGCCGTACGGGAAAAACTGGCGCTGCCAGCCAGACTGGGCGCCCAGCCGCGGTCCTTCTCGAACGACTAGAACGAGCATTATCATGCACAAAGAAACGGCGCGTCCGACCAGGCGGCATCGGTTCAGGCCGTGTACTGCTAATCCTGAACAGCCCGCGATGTGCTCGCTTTCTTCAGCCTTTCTTCCCTCAATTTCTTGCCGCTGTTCTTCCAATATTCTCTCTGCCGTTGGTGCCGCGAACAGTCCTCGCGGCAAAACCGCTGCCCGGAGCGCTCAATCTCGAAGAATTCCCGGCACTGGGTATTTGCACAAACTGCAACATCACGAGGATACAGAAACTCTCGCCGGAGTATGGAGTAAAGAAGCGGTCTGATTCCGTACCGGATACTGCTGTGAAACTCAACCGGGTTGGGGTAGACTATACCCCGAAAGGCGTTCAGGAGTTCGCACACCACGATTCGACCATCGACGCTCTGGGGCAAGATCGGGTCGGGAGGAGCGTTACTTAACTGCTGAACTCGTTCGACCGACTCCGGGCTGATCTTCCAGAGCACTTGGTGTGGTCCTCTCAAGTGCTGCTCTCGCTCCCACTGGCGCAGCCAATCCGGCACCCTGTCGGCAATCTCCTTGACGCAGTGTCGAACCACTGAAGCATCCACCTCCGGTCGCCCCAATTCAATCACTAGGTTGAGTGCAGAACGGTACAGCAACCGCTCACTTCTGAGCTCGTTCATGTCCTGCTCGGCTGTGAGACGCGGTGGCCAACGGGGTTCCGGCAAGCCTTTTTCCGGCCGCTCGAAGTTGTCATACACGGACCTAGCCACTACAGGGCCAAATTGCCTGACGAAAGCAAGGAGCTTTTCGTCTGTGCTCGCGTTCGCGAAGCGAATGTGGGGTGAAGCCTTGCCAGTTCTCCCCTTGCTCGAGTCCTCTCGAGCGATTTGGTATTGCTGGAGAAAGTCACACGCGCAATTGTTG
This sequence comes from Bryobacteraceae bacterium, assembly GCA_049520275.1. GTDB lineage: Bacteria > Acidobacteriota > Terriglobia > Bryobacterales > Bryobacteraceae > CAWACP01. The sequence continues at coordinate 8,783 of JBEKPY010000139.1, read as the reverse complement.
CTGGTTGTGTAGAGCGGCAAAAGTCCCACGATTTGCAGACAGCCGCCCTCCAACCTCACGTCCAAACCCGCACGTTCAGGCAATGGGTCGCCCCAGTGAAATCCCTTGGCCGTCCGCTCTACAAATGTCATCCTTGACAGTAGAGCACACCGGGACTACGATTTCAATAGGCACGCAAATGGCGAGGAACTGCGGTATTCGCTGATCTGAGCCACGAGCAGACAGAGCCTCAAGATTGAAAGGACACGTCAGATGGGAGGACAAGGAGTGGAACAGCGGATGAATATCCTCCGGGAGGCCGCCGACCAGCAATTGCTCAAGCCGTTTCGTACCCATGGCTGGGACGCCGTCGTGAGTTCTGAAGACACGTCCGGCGAATATCTCATCGTCGAAGCGAGGAAAGCGGCAGCCACCCACCGAGTGGCGCTGCTGTACACATCGGCAACGGACAACAGGCATTACAAGGCGCTTGACGCGGCAGTCGATCACATTTTTACAAACGGCGCCCTCTACGACATTGAGAGTTTCACCCACGGCGTCGCGAAACCCGTGACGCCGATAGGCGAGTTTTTCTCTGTGCTCGTTGCCTGGAACAAGGAGCTGGCACCCGACATGCACAAGCCCTTGCCTCCGGCGCGCGCCCGTCGAGTCCGTCATATCACCGGGGAAACCCCTCTCGCAGGCATCTGGTCTCGGCTAGATCAGTTCACCAGCAAAACGCTTGCGGAGAAGCTGATCAGACGGCGGGCCACAGACGAGTCCTTCACCTTGACGACAGATATCGAGAAGAAGGCGGAGGGCGTCGCGTTCGCATTGCGAAACGCGTCCGATTATTTTCGCGGAGTGCCGTATGAGAGCCTCAACAAGCGCATTCTGAGCCTCTACTACGGGGTCCTTGCATTGGCCTTGGCAGAGATGTTGGCGTCTCCCCAAGGGCCCGCCGATCTCAACCAGGTCGAAGGATTCACTAAGCGCGGGCATGGATTATATGCCGTGCAAACGGGGGATTTCGGTGGGCTCAGCGTTGGTCTTCTAGGGAGAGGTTTCTTCCGGCATTGGCTTTCATTCCTAGGACACGACATCAGTCATCTTCCCGAATCAAGGTCCAGTACCCCAACAACTCAAAGCGACTTGGAGAAGCAGCCTCAGGGAACGGTTACAACGATGCGCCAACTGCTGTCAGCCGTCCCGGAACTTGGCGATTTGTTTCTGGATGTTTTTCAGACTGCGCCATCGTGGATAGTGCCGGTGCGCAAGCTGGAAGACAACACGGTAGTAGGGAGCGGTTTCGGGCCCATAGGGGAAACAGAGAGCACTTACATCCGTCTGGTTGACGCTTCTGGCCGCGTATCGGAAGCGCAGATTCGTGCGGCAGGCTGGCCTATCGCCGAAATTACATCCGTCGCGGCGGGCACGGAAGGCGGGAGCGAATACCGCGCCCGCGTTGACCACGCGGGCCACAGATTTTGGGATGAGGTGCTTCCGGTGCATCGCAGCCCGTTCATACAGAGCCCCACGTTGATCCTGCCCGTTATCGGCATATCCGAGTTTAGGACTATTGCAATAGTCGCCCTGTATGCGCTTTCGATTCTGGTGCGTTACATGCCCAGCGCCTGGTGGCGTGTCGAGGGCGGCGATTGGGATGAACATTTGTCGCTGGTGAAGCACGCACTCGGAGTTTTTGAGCGATTACTCCCGGAACAGTTTCTCGAAAGCATTATTGGCGAGCGGATACGCGCAAGCCAGCCTGGGGGTTTCTGAAGTTGACTTTCCTGTCCCACACGCAGACGAGGTGCTCACCGGGATCGGGGGACTGATTGGCATGACCCTGGGATGGCTGGTGTCGCTGACGGTGCGGCTGATTTTCCCGTCACTGCCCACGGCGGTGCCGCTGTGGGCCGCGGTGCTGGGCGTGGCGGTGTCGGTGGGCGTGGGCCTGTTCTTCGGCATCTGGCCGGCGAACAAGGCGGCGCGGCTGGACCCGGTGGAAGCGCTGCGGTACGAGTGAGACTCGGTGAAACAGCTATAGGGTTCGGAGGCGGTCGAGAGTCGCCTTCAGCAGCGCTGGGGAGGATCTGAAGCTCGTCATGCTGAGGCGCTCGATTGCAGCCGTCAGATCAACCAGTCCTCGATTAGAAGCCTCGCCCAGAACACCCAGGATGCCGGTGACCCGCAGTCCGCGAGCGGCGGCAACGCGTCGCGCTGCCTTTTCGTCGAGCAGGATGATGCCAGCTTTCGCGTACTCAGCCAGGAGTATAGCCGCCTGTTCGCCAGCCTGAAGCCTCTCCAGACCGGAGGTTGACAGGAGCGGAGTCTCTTCGGCGCAGATCCAGGGTGGCAGGTTCGACGCCCAGCTTCGAACTGCGCCTGGAGCGTCTTCGTGAAGCAACTCGGCGAGCACCGCCTGAGGCGCCAGCACTCGACTGAAGAGCCTGGGCAAAAGGTCGATCTCACCGATCAAAATGAGGAAGCAGAGCGGCGAGGTGTCCGCGACGGCGATCATTGCCTGGAGGCGTCACGAATTGCCGCGATGTCCCGTTCGAGATCCTCCATCGTGTAATCGTGCCAGGCGTCGACGCGTCGGAGGAAGGACTCCGTCTCCCACCGCGATCGCAGCCCGAGCATCTGCTGCACCTGCGCCGTAGTGATCGCGCCCGACCGATACGCCTCGGCGGCGACCGCCTGCAGGACCGCACGCGAAGCGCCACCGGCCTGCGTTGCGAGCACGCGCCCAATCTCGTCCGGAATATCGATGGCGACGTTCACGACAGTCTCCCTGGTTTCATTCTACCGACAAGCGTCGCCTCTCGGGCAGTGTGCCGGATGTCAGCGCTATCCATGCCAACTGCTGGTTTCAACGTCCGGCCAGCCGGGTGAGCGCGCATGGCTGCACAGGAACGCGTTTCAGGCCGCTGCGCGGGCGCGTGTGGGGCGCGTCGAGGCGGGCGTCCCGTGCACCGTGCTGCGCAACGCCTTTTACATCGACATGTTCCTCGAAGAACTCGCTGTTGACGGCGTGGTGCGCGGGCCGGCGGGGCAGGGGCGTGACCGCGGCTGCCGCGCTGCGGAGCCGGCGGCGTTTACGATGTGACCGGGCCCGAGGCGCTGAACGTTTAAGAAGTTGCCGGACGGCTGTCCGCTTTGGTGGGCCGGCCGCTTCGCTATGAGGATGAGTCCGCCGATGCCGCGCGGGAGCGGTGGAGCGGGCTGGAGTGCGTGATCAACGCTGCCCCGCAGAGCACCCGAGTCGACCGGGGGTGGCCGCAGTGCTGTTGATTAAGCCGTCGCGGGCGGCGAAGGTTCGCACATACAGCCGCGCACGGTAACCCGCGTACATACTGAAGAGTGCCCCGCCGAATTGCCGTCCGCCGTTGCCGCGGCGCCGACCTGCCCAGCGTGCTGGCCATAGAACGGGCGTCGTTCGAGCCCGACGCCTGGCCTCGCGAGCTTTTCGTCGAGCTGCTCGAGGAATGGCCGCGGCTGTTTCTGCTGGGCATTGTGGATGGCCGGGTGGCGGGCTACATCGCGGCGGTGGGGAGGGGCGAGGCCGCCGAGCTGGTGTCGGTGGCGGTACACCCGCGCTATCGCGGCCGCGGCGTGGCCGGTGCCCTGATGCGGCGCGTGCTGGCGCTGCTGCGAAGAGAGGCCATCGGGCAGTGCCGGCTGATGGTGCGCCCCGGCAACCGCTGGGCCATCCGCTTGTACCGGGCCTTCGGGTTCACTCGCGTGCGGCGCGTGAAGGACTACTACGGCCGGGGCCGCGACGCCTGGCGCATGCGCGTCCGGCTGCAGCGGCCCGCTACTTCACGGTGAGGGTGGTGTTCGCCGTGAGCGTCTGCCCCTTGGCGTCTTTCGCGGTCAGGGTGTACGCCGTGGTGCGCCGCGGCTGCAGGTCTATGCAGCGGCTCAGCGCGGGTTTCCACGGTCCCAGACCCGGTTCGATCACCACCGATGCGGCGTTGGAGACGCCGTAGCAAAGGCTCACGTGCGTTCCGCGATGGATGGCCGCGGGGCTGACGTAGAAGGCCAGGATGGTGAGCTTGTCGCCGCCGAGCTTGTCGAGAAGCTCGCGGTCGAATTGCGCCTCGCGCCGGCTGGTTTCCCGTTCCGCCGTGCGGTTCTGATCGTATCTGGTCAGGAGCACCCAGCCGGTCCACAGGAAGGCCATGGCCAGGGCCGCGCCGACGTACGGCAGCAACGGCCGCAGCAGGCTGGCGAGCCGGGGTTCGTGGTCGTCATTCGGCACACAGACATTATCCTGCTTCGCGAGGACGGCGGCGCACGTCCCATAGGCATGGAACGTTTTCTCGATGGGAAGGTCGTGGTAGTTACCGGCGGGACGCGGGGAATTGGCCGCGCCATCGCCGCGGCGGTGCTGGAGGCGGGCGCAAACGTGGGGATCTGCGGGCGCAACGGCAGTGAGGTGGATCGGGTAACCGCCGGACTGCGGGACCGTGCGCCGGCCAACACTCGCGTGCTGGGTACAGTTTGTGACATTAGCAGGCCAGATCAGGTTCGATCTCTGTTCGAAGTTGTCGATAAGGAACTCGACGGGATTGATGTGCTGGTGAACAACGCCGGGGTCGGCGTTTTCGGCACGACGGCTGATTTGAGTATTGAGCAATGGCGGCAGACCATGGACACCAACCTCTCGGGCGCTTTCTACTGTTCGCGGGAAGCCCTGCAACGCTTCCGCGCCAGGGGGTCTGGGTACATCGTCAACATTTCCAGTCTGGCGGGGAAGAACAGCTTCGCCGGAGGCGCGGCGTACAACGCGTCGAAGTTCGGACTCAACGGTTTCAGCGAGGCGATGATGCTCGATCATCGGCATGACAACGTGCGTGTCAGCTACATTATGCCGGGCAGCGTGGATACGGGGTTCGGCGGGAACAGTAATTCAGGCAACTGGAAAATTGCGCCTTCCGACATTGCGGAGATTGTAATCGGTTTATTGAGGATGCCAGCGCGCACGCTGGTAAGCCGGGTGGAGGTCAGACCCTCGAAACCGAACAAATAGCAGGAGTGACCGCGTCGTCAGGAACTGGCACGCAAGTTGCTCACAGAAGGTATGGAGCGCTTGAGAAAAGGGGCCGAACATGGTGAAAACGAACATCCCCCTGGATCCGACGAGAACGGGGCGCGAGGCGGAGAGCCTGGAAGGCAGTCTGCATAAGCTCATCGTGGGCCAGGACGACGCGATCCAGCAGATCGTGAACATCTATCAGATGCATCTCACCGGAATGAGTGCTCCCGGGCGGCCGATCGGGAACTTTCTGTTTCTCGGGCCCACCGGTTCCGGCAAGACTCGCATTGTGGAGGCGACGGCGGAATGTCTGCTGAAGAACCCGCGCGCGGTCATCAAGATCGACTGCGGAGAGTTCCAGCACAGCCACGAAATCGCCAAGCTGATCGGCTCGCCGCCGGGTTATCTCGGTCACCGCGAGACGCATCCTTTGCTCAGCCAGGAGGTGCTCAACCAGCACCAGACCGATCAGGTGAAGCTGAGCTTCGTGCTGTTCGACGAGATTGAGAAAGCGAGCGACGCGCTCTGGAACCTGCTTCTGGGCATCCTGGACAAGGCCACGCTGACCCTGGGGGACAACCGCAAGGTGGACTTCTCCAGGGCGATGATCTTCATGACCAGCAACCTGGGCGCGGCCGAGATGAGCGCGATGATGAATCCCAAAGTGGGATTCGGCGCCTCGGAACAGGCACGGCGAACAGCCGCCGGCGAGTTCGACGAGAAGCTCACCGGCAAACTGAAGAACAGCAGCGTGGAAGCGGCCCGCCGCAAGTTCACGCCGGAGTTCATCAACCGTCTGGACAAGATCGTGACTTTCCGGCCGCTGGGCACCGAGGAACTGCGGCGCATTCTGGACATCGAGTTGAACCTGGTGCAGCAGCGCGTGGTAAGCACCAATCCGGAGCGCGCGTTCATCTTCAAGATCACCGAAGCGGGCAAGGGCTATCTGCTGGAAGAGGGCACCGATCTGAAGTACGGCGCCCGGCATCTCAAGCGCGCCATCGAGCGCCTGGTGGTGCAGCCCATGTCCAATCTGATCGCCACCGACCAGGTGCGCGGCGGAGACTGGGTGAAGGTGGATTTCGACGCCGACCGGCGCTGCATGATATTCACTCGGGAAGCCGAGGGATTGCCGGTGGCCGCGATGGCCGATCTGATGGACCAGCCCATGTCGGCGCCGAGCTTTACCATGGCGGCCGGCGCGGCGTTCGAGCCGGCGCGCGCGACCAACGCGAAGTCCACGCGGCGAAGTTGAGTGTGGGGCAGGCAATGCTGCCTGCAGCCGCCTTTCAGGCGGCTTCGCTCCGGTGGCGCTCGCGGAAAGTGCTCATCGGTGGCTGACGCTCCCTTCATTCTGAGCCTCTGACAGACTCTCGGTGGTAAGATACCAACGGATCGGACATGGGGACGCGCCAATTCGGTCGGCTCTGCATTTGGGTGGCTCTTGCCTGCTGTCTCCTCCTCGACGGAGCGCTCGGAGAGGCTGCGATTTCCGGGTGTTGCGATGTGGCTTACCTGGACAAGTACGGAAAGTCTGTCCTGCCTGGCCCTGAACCAAAGCTCTGGCTGCCAATCGGAGTGTTTATCCTTCTGCAGGGCGTTCTAATTTTCGCTTTGATCAGGTTACGTCAACCAAGACTCCAATCGGGTATCTGTTTTTCAGGGCGTGCCGCCTGAAAGGCGGCTGCAGCCATGATTGGCTGCCCCACAGCAACCAGCCGCACTACGCCGCGCACTCTCCGCGTCCGAGCTTGAGCGAGAAGTCCTCTTCGTCGCCCCAGTCGCGGTACAGTTCCGGGAAGTGTTCGGCGGGCTTTGCCAGGTCCGCGGTCATCGCCCGGAACGTCTCCACTTTGTGACGGAGCACGTAATCCCGAAACGGCTCTCCCTGCAGCCGGTTCGCGATGAAGTGATCCAGCACGCGGCGGATCGCCATGGGCGCCAGACGCGCCGGCACGCTTTGCACGGCCAGTCCGAAGCGCAGCATCCCCTCGGCATCGTAACCGCCGCCCAGCAGCATTTGATAATACGGCACTTCGCGGCCGTCGATCCGGCGCGCGTTCCCGTAGAAGCCCACATCTCCGGTCCAGTGCTGGCCGCAGGAGTTCGGGCAACCGCTAATGCGTACCGAAAGCCGGCGCACCTCGGGATCGTCGTAACCGGCCACGGCCCTGGCCACGGCGTCGCCCAGGTTCATCGATTTGGTGAGCGCGAGGTTGCAACTGTAGGCTCCCGGACAGGTGGTGACGTCCTCGATCTGGTGCGCGCCGGCGTCGGCGAGGTCGATCTCCCGCAGCGCCGCATACACGCGCTTCAGATTGTGTAAAGGGATGAACCCCAGAATCAGGTTCTGATCCATGCTGACGCGCACGTAGCCGTCGCCGGCGCCGCGGGCAAGGCCCGCAACGGAGCGCATCTGGTGGGCAGTCAGGTTGCCCTGCGGCACTTTCACGGTGACAATGGCGTAGCCGTTCTGGCGCTGCGGCCGGATATTGGTTTCGAGCCAGCGCTGGTATTGCGGGTCCATCTGTGTACCGAGGTGCCCGTTCAGGATGGGCAACTGCCGGCCGGCTCCCAGTGGTGGTGGCACTGCCTGAAAACCACCAAAGCTTTCCGGGACTTCCTCCGGCAGCGCGATGCCCCCGTTGGCCAGGATGTCGCGGTATTCCTTCTCCACGTGCTCCTTTACCCAGTCAAAGCCGCGCTCGCGCACGATGAACTTCAGCCGCGCCTTGTTCTTGTTCTGCCGGTTGCCGTGCTGGTTGAAGATGCGCAGCACCGCCTCGACCTTGTGCACGAGCAGCTCGGCCGGAACGAATTCGTCCAGCAACTGCGCCTCGCTCGGCAGGGGGCCGAGTCCGCCGCCCACCACCATGCGGAAGCCCTGCCGGCCGTCGCGAATCACCGCGCGCAGGCCGACGTCGTTGAAGGCGGTGCCGATGCAATCCTCGGGGCAGCCGGAGAACGCGATCTTGAACTTGCGCGGCATGTTGTCGGTGAGTTCCTTGTGCAGGAACGCGAAGGCGATGCGGCGCGCCCAGGGGTGGACGTCGAAGGGCTCGTCCGGCAGCAGGCCGCTGAGTGGGCAGGCGGTGACGTTGCGCACGGTGTTGTAACAGGCCTCGCGCGTGGTCAGGCGCTGGTCCGCCAGCAGGTGCAGCAGATCGGGCACCTGGGCGAGCGGCACGAAGTGATATTGCAGGTTCTGGCGCGTGGTGAGGTGGCCTTTGCCGGCGGCGTAGCGGTCGGAGACGAGCGCGAGCTGGTCGAGCTGGTCGGCGGTGAGCGTGCCGCCGGGGATTTTGGTGCGGATCATCTGCACGCCGGGCTGGCGCTGGCTGTAGATGCCGCGGCGCAGGCGGAACGGCCGGAATTCATCGTCGGTGATCTCGCCGGCGAGGAGTTTGGTGGCCTGTACGCGGAAGAGCTCGATGTCCTGGCGCACGATGGCGTCGTACTCGGCTTCCGTATGTGATAGAGCGCAAAGGGCTGGTTCAGACATCTGGTCAAAGTACCGCTTCTCGATGGATTATAGCATGTTTGAGCCGTGGCGAGGCAGGATTGGCTTCGTTTTGTCGTGAGGGGCGGGGCGGCCGGTGGAGGAGGAGCCTGGAAAACTGCTCGCGCCGGTTGGGGATGGCGTCGGAATTGGCTTCGTTTTGTCGTGGGAGATCGTGGCAGCCGGGCTTCGTTTCGTCGCGTGGGAGCGCAGGCGGCCGGCCCTCCGATCCCTGGATTGCAGCCTGGGTGCGGGGGCCCG
>JBEKPY010000138.1:0-10142 GCA_049520275.1 Bryobacteraceae bacterium | reverse complement strand
GCCAACGGCATCTCCACCAGTTGTTTTCTTCCGCTGACCACCGCGTATCGCAAGCTCGGCGCGCTGAGCTTCGGTTATCTGACGCCGCACCAGATCGACGCCGCGGAGCTGGAGTTCATGGGCCGCGTGGCGGCCCAGGTGGCCGTGGCGGTGGACAACTCGCTCAACGCCCAGGCCCTCGCGCGCGAGCGCGACCGGCTGCGCGCTCTGCTCGACATCAACAACGCCATGGTTTCCCAGCTCGAGCTGGGCGAGCTGGGCGAGCTGCGCGAGGAAGGGATGTTGTTTGTGTATCCCGCCGGAACCAGCCCCGCGCTGGCGGTCATTGGATCCACTCCTTCCGGTTTGATTCACCTCGAAGCGCGGCACTGCCAGGGAAATCGCCGAGCTGTTCTGAGTCCGCGTGGGCAGGCTCTCAGCTTGCCATACGCGTTATAGGATCAAGCGGGGGTTTACGTTTCTCGGGTATTGGATTACGGAGAAGGGCGTGACGGGGGTTGCGCCCGCAACATGGGATGCATGTCAGGAACGGGTACCTCGGCTTTATGAGCAAAACGCCCCGCTGGAGGAGATCCGGCAAGGCGTTGAGCAATACGTTCGGCGTTGGCGACGTTGGTTGTTGGGTGACGTGCGTGGTGTCAGCGTGGCGATTTTCATCGGCGGCCACGCCGAGCCTCACGCCTTCCTGCCTTCCGAACCCCCAACCCCTTCAGGCTCGGGATTGACAGGCAGATACCGGTCGTGCGTCAGTCGAGTTGTACGGATCTCTTTAGTGTACTCCTAACCGCAAAAACACCGACTAATCCTAACAAAGTGAGTAGGAACCCGGCCGGTTCAGGGACGGATTGAACGGCGATGTTGTCATACTCTCCTACGCCGTATGCGGCGGTTGCGGTGGTGCCCATTTTGACCGAGATTTGTGCTGTTGGGGTGTTGTTGGATAGGTTGTAGAAGTTGCCATTGGAAGTCTCGAACATGATTCCAAAGGTGTCGAAATATGGGACGGTGGTATAATACTTGTCGTCCCATTCGCCAGACATTGGGGGTACGAGTGCTGTGATGCTGCTCGAGTCAAATGTGCCCGAGATGTCCGTAACGAGTGTATTGTTCCCCCCCTCGGTGAGGTTTAATGTCCCATTGTCGGAGCCACTGACGAGCAATGTGATCTGTCCAGCGCGGGCTGCTGATGCCCCCGCAAGGATCAACAGACCTATTGCGAAATAACCCAAAAACTTCTTATTCATGATGGTTCTCCCTTCCCATGGCCTAAACCGACCTCTTCTCGTACGGATCATACTGAATCATTGAGGTTCAGTGTTGGGGACGAGGGTGCTGTGACCCGCCCGATCTATCTAACCACAAGGCCGCCCGTCGTTGCAACACCCGCGCGGACGCGCATGGCCATGGCCCAGCCGGGAGCTGAACGGGAGGGACCGGTCGCTCGGGCTTCTTCCTCACCGGAATCTGCACGTAGAACTGGCCGCCGATTCGTGAAGATCTTTCGTCATCGGGCAACCCACGTCTTTGGGCTTTGCCCCGACTGATCTCCCAAATGCCGGTTCGGGTTAACTGCCGAATGACCGAAGATTTCCGGACTGAATCGGCTGATGGGAGGCAAACGTCTGGTGCCAGCCAGACGCTTCAGAACGAAGCACCGCGCGGGATTAACCGGTGTTCATAGGCCTGGCGCTCGAGTTCCTCGCGGAAGTCCGGATGGGCGATGGAAATGAGAGCCTTGGCGCGCTCGGCAACAGACTTGCCCTTGAGGTTGACCATTCCATATTCGGTTACGACGTACATCACGTCGGAACGTGGCGTGGTGACGACGTTGCCCTGTGTCAGGTTCAGGACGATCCGGCTACGGCGGTCGCCCCGTCTTTCGTAAGTGGAGGCCAGGCAGATGAACGACTTGCCCCCATTCGAAGCATACGCACCGCGTACGAACTGCAGTTGCCCGCCCGTGCCACTGATATGGCGGTGACCGTCGGATTCAGAGGCGGCCTGGCCCTGCAGGTCGATTTGGGTTGTGTTGTTGATCGAGATGGCCCGGCTGTTCCGCATGATGATGTTGGGCGAGTTAGTGTAGTCAACCGGGGCGCACAGAAAGTCCGGGTTGCGATTGGCCGCGGCATACAGACTGCTCGAACCGAGCGCGAAGGTAAAAACGACCTTACCTGGGTCGATAACCTTTCTGGAGCCCGATACCCTGCCTGCCTTGTACAATTCTCCAATGCCGTCGGTCAGCATTTCGGTGTGTATGCCCAGATCACAAACGGCGCTTTCGAGCAGCAAGGTGCAAACCGCATTGGGCATGCCGCCAATGCCCACCTGAAGGCAAGCGCCATCCTCGATCTCAGCGGCGATGCGGCGCGCCACGGCGCGGTCGATTTCGGTAGGTGTCGGATTGGGTAGTTCCGCGGCAGGCAGGTGGTCGCCTTCGATGATGTAGTCCACCTCGCTGGCATGAACGCCGTTCTGATCCCCGTAAACGTAAGGCAGGCCTGTTGTCACCTCGACGATCACAATCCTGGCCCGTTCGATCACGGCGCGGTGCCAGATATTGGCGACACCGAAATTGAAATAACCATTCTCATCCATCGGGGAGGTCTTCAGGATGACCATGTCTACCGGCTCGATGAAGCGACGATAATAGTCCGGCACCTCCCCCAGGTTGAGGGGCATGTAGTTACAGCACCCGGCATCGTGTTTCCTCCGGTCGTATCCCGAGAAGTGCCAGCTAAACCAGAAGAAGTGTTTCGCCTCGGGATCGCCCTCCAACACCGCTCGCGGCTTCATGGTGAGGCAGGAGCGGATTTTCACATTCCGGAGTGAGTCCCGCCGGTCGGCAAGCGCCTTGTCGAATACGTCGGGTTGGCACAGCGCCACGCCGTAGTCGAGCCACATGCCGGACCTGACAAAACCCGCCGCCCGTTCACCGCAAATCGTTTGTGCCGCGGCGCTGGCCTTCCGCATGGGCATGCCGGTCACTCTCCCTCGTAACGTGCTGTTCCATTCCCAGTTGCAGAGCCGGTCCTATGGAAGCAGCCGGCCATCGAGCACTAGGCCAACCGCGCCAACGAAGGAATTCGGTTGACAGTTCCAAGCATTGTACCGTAGAAAATGTGAAGTGCGAATTGAGACTGGATCACGGCGCATCCGGAAACTATTCTCGCACCCGGTACCTCGCCGGTTTCTTGCCGCGGGCCTGAAGTCCTGGGGTTTCTGCGGTTTGTGGGAGGTTGATCATCTTCGCAATCTTTGGCCAACGATTGCTCGCTCTCAACTGCTTGCAGGCCACGAAGCGGATATAAACCGCCCTCATTGCGAGGTCGCCCTCATTGATCGCCCGCTCGGCCCAGTCGGCTCCTTTATCGGCTTCGCCGCAAAGCAAGTGAAAGAGAGCCTGTGCGCGCGCATCACCGGGCGCGCCACCTGAACCAGGTGTTTTCGCGATTGATTGGGACTCGGCATCGTCCCCACTGCGGTAAGGGAGTGCAGCAAGAACACCGGTTGTTTTCAGGCAGCCACGCCCCGATGGAATGGGCTCGCCGTGCGGCCGCCAACGCCTCATGAAGGTTGCCCTTGTCAGCCAGGATCATGGCCATGGTTTCCCAGCTCGAGCTGGGCGAATTGGGCGAGGAAGGGATGTTGTTCGTATATCCCGCCGGAAGCAGCCCTGTGCTGGCGGTCATTGGATCCACTCCTTCCGGTTTGATTCACCTCGAAGCGCGGCACTGCCAGGGAAATCGCCGAGCTGTTCCGAGTACCGCGTGGGCAGGCTCTCAGCTTGCCATACGCGTTAGAACAAGGAGACTCTCTGCCCGGATCCCAGGCATCGCCCAGGCTGGAGTGTTGGCTCGATAACTGCCCCGAACGCAACCTCCGGCTCGCTTGGGTTCACTTCTACGGTTGGGGCTTGATGCGTCAAGTTGACGTGACCGGGACATCACGGGAGTAATCTCCTCGAACGCCGTTTGGCGGGAGTCTCGCGCAGTTCAGCGAGATGCCGACGAGACGTCCGAGTGGATAGTTTCCGAGTGGCCAACCGCTCACCCGGGACCGACCTGATGTGGCGGCTGTGACGCACGAACTCTTTCACTGCTGGCCTGTGACTATGCCGGTATGATGATCGACGGCCCCATCTTTTGAAACTGGTTGCTGGATAGGGTATCGGCTTCACTAAACCCAGCGGGGCGGACGGCCGCTACTTCCTCGTTGGCGCAGCCGCCAGAAACCGGAGTTCAGACTCCACTTCGGCGGGATCGGCCACGGTATCCGCGATTTCCTGGCGAAAGAGTTCGCGATACCGCTTGCGAAGCCTGTGAATGGCTACCTTGAGCGCTCCTTCTGACGTGTTCATCTTCTGAGCCAGCGCGGCATACGGCGCGTCAGACTGCCCGAGAAGGAACACCTTCAGCCGCTCGAAATCTCCGGGCGGCCGCGTTGCACGAACTCCTCCCGCAGTTTTTGAAGGACTCGATCGATCAGCGAAAGCGCCCAACGCCTTGCAAAGATCCGCTCGGGCGTCTCGTCGTGCTCAGGTTCGCGTTGGTACCGCTCCTCGCCGGACGAGAATTCAAGCGGTACAACCATTCCGCCGCCGCGTTTGCGCGCCGGTCTTCTTCGTCGGCCACAAAGAACTTCAGCGAAGTCAAAATAGAGGAACGGAAGCGGCCCTGCTGCTCGCCGACCGATCAGTTCCTGGTCCGTTTGTTGGCCCTTCCGTGAAATTGCACAGCTACGACCGCCAGGGACGCGAAAGACTACATCTGGTAGTTGCCGCCCAATGGCACGAATTTCGGGTCAATGGCCTTCTTCAGCACGCTCTCGAAGGTGCTCCAGTCGCAGTCAGGCGCGGCACAGCCCGGCACTTGAATGTTCTCGATCGCCGGCGGTGATGCGAGACTCAGCGGAACCATATCGTGCATCTGATCGGGCGTCTGCGCCAGATACTGTGTCCGCACAACGCGGCGCCCGGCGGAATCCTGCCAGAGTGAAAAGACCAGCGCGCCTCCCGGCGGAGTCTCATTGGCCGGATAGCCGGGCAGGTGCCAGGAGATGCCGAGCATTCCGGAAATGTTCGAGATGTTCGTGTCATGGCCAATCAGGATCAGCACAGTGTCGCGGGGTCTGCCGACTGCACCTGGTGTCGTCTTGTCGCTTGCTGTCTGTTGCATTGAGGCGAGCACGTGCGCGAGAAGATTCGATCCGCGCGCCCGGGCAATTTCGGGAGCGCGACGGGTCGCCTCCGCATGATCGGCGTGCAGACTGAGAATCTGTTCGAGGTTACCCGCGTTCAGGCGGCCCCAGCCGAGGTCCTTCCCGCTGAACCCGTTCAGGTATTCGAGCAACATGTCTTCGGCCAGTGATGCGGCCACGCTTCCCTCACTCGCGGGAACACCCTGCCCTCCCAGCACAGTGTTGAGATCGGCAAGTGCCTCCGCCGCCACATTAACGTCCTTCGCTGGTGGTCGCCGGATTCCGGCGGCGCTGAACAGCGGGTCCTTCTCGCCTCCCGGTGCCGAATGAACCGCAACCCCGCAACCGGGTGCCAGCGCTTCTGCCAGGGCGCGCCCGCTCTCCACGGTCCGCTGATCGGTGTCGGCCCGGATGTAGATGCGCCGGGCGTCGCGGCAGTCCTCGCTCCCAAGTAACGCCTCTTTCAAAAACCAGTCGCGGTAGTACGAGCCCATCAGCTTCATGGCCTCCCGGCCGTGTGGCGTGAGATATCCGGGAGGAACTCCAAAATCAGGCCAGCGCCCGGCTGAGTACCGGTTCAGCCGCTCCGGCGTCCATGTTGGCGATCGCACTCCGTGCCGGCTGACGGTGACCACATACTTCAATTGAAGCGGGGCAGCGACCGCATTCCCTGCCCCGAGAACTGCCGCCGCGATGGCGGCAAAACCTCTTCTCCTCAGCCTCACTCCCGCACCGGCGACCAGCGGAATCCCGCCGCCACCGTGGGCTGATAGTACTCGCGCTGGATCATGTATTGCGGGCTGCCCTGGTAGAACCCGAACACCTCGTTGTTCAGATTCAGGCCATACATCACAAACTGCAGCCCGTGGCCCAGCATGTAACTGCCCTGCGCGTCGATCTGGAAGTGCGACTAAAAGTAAATGTCGCTGAGCGGTCCGTTCACGCCACCGGGTGTGCCGTCCGCGTACTGGTAGGCGTAGATGCTGGCCTGGTTGTACGACATCCCAACCCGAATCGAGAGACGCCCGCGGTCGAAGGTCGGGCTGATGTTGAAGGCGTTGGGCGAATTGCGCAGCAGCCTCGGATGGTCGGACCGGCCCGGAATGCCAAATGTCCTTGAGGCCGTGTAGCCGTAGTTCGCAGACAGGCCGAGCCCACCCCACATGCTCGGCAGGCTGGTGTAGTGCTGCAGGTAGGCCGCTTCGAATCCGCTGATCCACGCGCTGCCGGCATTAATCGGCTGGTCGGCTAGATAGTTGCCCAGCGGTCCGCCAGGCGGCTGGTAATTGTCCAGTTCATATTGATGCGTGATGATCGGATCGCGCAGGGATTTGTAGAAATAACCCGCTGAAAGCGTGCCAAACGGCTGGAAATAGTGCTCGAAGAGAACGTCGATATCGTCCCCGGTCTCCGCCTTGAGGTTCGCGTTGCCGAAACTGACCGAATACCTGTTCGCGCCGTTGCCCGAGTCGGTCCAGCTCAAGGCCTGTGCGATGTCCTGCGGATCGGGCCGGGCGAGTCCCCGCGCGCACACGAAGCGAAGGTAGCTGTTCGAACCGACGGCATAGCGCAGAGAAGCGCTGGGAAGCAATGTGTAATAGGAACCGGAGAACGCAGTCGGCGTTACGCTCGAACACGTGCCCGAGGCGCACGGATAACTGCCAAACGCGAAGTTCCGCACATCGTCGCTGGTCACCTCGGCGCGCAATCCGACGATAAATCGCAGGCGGCTCGAGAAGTCGATAGTGTTCATCAGATACCCGGCGCTGATTTTCTCCGCCAGAGAGTATTCCGAGGGATCCTGTCCCGCCGTGTTGCTGAAAGTGAAATCGCTCGTATGCGCATTCACGTAAGCGATCACGTTTTCGTAGCTCGCGTTATAGCCGAGTCGATAGCTGCCGCCATTGTAGTAGTTCGAGTTTGTGAGTACGCTCGGGAACGACGAAAGCGGATTAGTGCCATTCGGGGATATGGAAATCGAGTAGGTGTCGGCGTACTTATGATCGTTTCGGAACTTCCCGCCATACTCGATCATCGCCGAGCGTGAGCCGATGTGATACCGTCTGGCCCCGGCAGCCGCCAGCCCAAGATTCAGTTGCCCGGCGTGCCCGCCATTCTGATCGATCCCCGACAGCGCCAGATTCGCGGGGTTGTATCCCTCCGTGAAACAGGCGGGCGACCACTGCGGGAGGTACTGATTCGTTGTCGCTGCCGGGTTGAACTGGCACAGGCTTGAACTCAGAGTGGAGCCGAATTTGGCTGTTCCGCCGGGCGCTCTCTGGCCGTAGAGAGAGGGCGAGGCAGATATCTCCCATGTGTACCACGTCGTGCTCAGGACGTGCGACCCGCCGAGAACGATGTTCCCCACTGAGATATCCGGATTCCGGAGCTGAGCGTTGAATGTCGGCGCGGCTGTGCATGGCGCGACTGTCGCGCCCGCGCTGTCGGTTCCGCAGCCGACGTTGCCCGGGTTCAGCAATGTGATGCCCGGCGTGTTGTCCGTCAGCGAATAAACCCACCGGTCACCGTAGTTCTTGAAATCGGAATAGAGGTAGCGGAGATAGATGTCCGAACCTTCGGCAATCCGGTAGTCGGCGCTGCCTCCCAGCCCCCAGCGGGACCGGAAATACTGGTATTCGCGTATATCCTGCCCGTCGTACCAGGTCCTCGTCTGGCCGTTGGCCAATGTGGCGACGTCGGGTACAGGCTCGATGTCGTCAATGCCGCGGCCATTCCAGTCGTAGGACCCTCCGATGAGAATGCCGAACTTCTTGTCCTTGCCGAACCGCTTGCCCAGCGTGGCGGTGTCCTCGGTGAGCCCGCGCCCGTTGATGATGGGCGTGTAACCGCCCATGCCGCTCAGCGAGACGGTAGGAAGGTCGGTTGCGGTCTTGGTGACTAGATTCACCGAGCCGCCGATGCCGTCGCCGTCCATGTTTGCCTGCAACGTCTTGTTGATCTGAACTTCCTCGACAATGTCCGCCGGGATGCCGTCAAACTTGATTTGCCGGACGCCCTGTTCCTGAGAGGGGACGTTGATGCCGTCGATGGTGGTGTTCGTAAGACGCGGTTCCGTTCCGCGGACCTGCACGTACTTGCCCTCGCCTTCATCACGCTCGAGTGTGACACTGGGCAATCGCCCGAGTGCGTCCGCCATGTTAGCGTTCGGCAGGCTGCGAATCACCTCCGCGGGAAGCACCTGAACGATGTTGTCGGCTGTTCGCTCGACGTTAATCGCCTCGGCCTCAGCCGAGACGCGCGGCGCCGTCACCAGAACGGACTCACTGGCCGATTGCACTTCGAGCTTTGCATCCGCCGTGGCCGTCTGACCCGCCACCACATCCACCGTCCTGCTCAGAGTGGTGAAACCGACATAGCTGATGGTCAGCGTGTACTTTCCTGCGTCCAGACCATTCGCCGCGAAAACACCCGATTCGTTTGTAGCTGCGTTGACACCCGGTGGGTCGATCAGGATCTGCGCCCCTTTCAACACGGCGCCGCTCGGGTCGGTCACCGTCCCGGAAATCGCCCCTTTTTGGGTTTGCGCCAGAGCCTGAATCGCGAGCCCCGAAAACAGCAGACCCACGACGAAAACACGCGTCCAACTGGTCAGATGAGATGCTGGGCTGTTCATTGTTTCTCCCCTGTTACAGACCACAACCGTCAGCAGACACTCCTACGGAAGCGGCCATTGAGACATCCCAGCTTGCCAATCGTATGTGAATTCTCCGTGACGGTACGGTGAGACTTTGGCGTATCGATCACACCGGCTGCTGGCAACAGTATTAGTTGGGCTTACAGCTCCAGCAGGTAGCCTCGGCGGCCCACGTTCACCGCGTGAGTGACGCCCATTTCGATCATGCGACCCGCCGCCTCGTGGATGTGCCCGCAAAAGAACCAGCACGGCTGATGCTGGTGGATGAATTCGCGCACGGCCGACGATCCCGCGTGCAACCCGTGGCGAATTTCATCAAGCGCGGTGCCCTTAGACGGCGCGTGACAGATCAGCACCAGCGAATCCCGCCAGCCGCGCGGCCAGTTCCTTCTCGCTGTATTCGCCGGGTGTGTTGAATGGCGTCGGATTCGAGTAGCCCAGGCCAGCCACCCGTTAGCCGTCAAGCTGCATGCTGCGTTCGTGGAAGGAATCGAGCTCGTGTTTAGCGCAGAGTCTCTCCACGTCGGCCAGCGATTCGTGATTTCCGGACAGAACGTGCATGCGTTCGCCGCGCTGCTGCAGAATGGGCCCCATCTCGTCCAGACCGCGTCCCCACGTTACAAGGTCGCCGGCGGCGAAGTAGTGGCGTGGTCACTTGGTCGAGAAGGCGCGGAAATCGTTGACGTGGCGGCCTTTCTGGTGACCCGGCGTTTTACCCCGTGACACGCCCTCCACGGAAAACACGGGCGTATCGGTGCCGAACCGCCGAAGCCCCCGCGCGCGGAACCCCGCGGAAACGGCGTCCCGGGATGAATGCCCGCGGCCGGCGCCGCCCGACTCGCTATGCTGGTTCCAGGATGAACGCGGAAGCCTGGCAATCGCTTCTCGAGGTGTCCAGCACCATCCTGCAACACCGCGATCTGGACCCGTTGTTCCGCAGTCTTGCTCCCCAGCTTCGCTCCGTCCTGCCCTTCGATTTCATGTCCCTGGTGCTGCACGACGCCCCGAAGGACCGCATGCGCCTGCACGTGCTCGCAGCCGATGCCCCCTCCGACGTGCCGCGCGTCGAACTGCCCGTGGACCAGTCGCCCGCGGGCTGGGTGCTCACCCATCAGCAGCCCCTGATAGTGGACGACGTTCCGCACGAGACCCGCTGGCCGGCCGTCATGGAGATCCTGCGCGCCAACGGCATCTCCACCAGTTGTTTTCTTCCGCTGACCACCGCGTATCGCAAGCTCGGCGCGCTGAGCTTCGGTTATCTGACGCCGCACCAGATCGACGCCGCGGA
>JBEKPY010000137.1:0-10166 GCA_049520275.1 Bryobacteraceae bacterium | reverse complement strand
GTGGCCGGTTCGGACGAATCCTGCCCACAGATTCCGAATGGCACCAGAAAAGTGGTAATGACGGCACAGTATTTGATGAAACGTGACACGACAACCCCCTCTTCAAGCAAATAAGTACTCATGATCGTCGATTGAGACGCCAAATGCGATTATCTCGCATCGGAGCGCCCTACCAGGGCACCGGGGCCGAGGCGTCGAGCACGAAACAGTTGCTTCCGGTGGTGTGATTCCAGAAAGAAGAGGCATCGCCTCTCTCGTTCGCGGCGAAAGTGGCGCACAATGCGTAGTAAGTCCCCAATTTCGGATGGTACTCGTAGGGGGCGTTCGTTTCCGGATCGGTCTGGTGGCGGATGGGCAGCCCGCCGAGTGTCGTGGGGATGCTCGCGTTTCGGGCATATGAATTCTTCACCGCGAGCGCGATGTTGCGCATATCCCGCACCCGCGTGCGGTCGGCTTCGATGTGGCGCTGCTGGGATGGCGTACCGGCCACACCGAGTCCCACGCAGAACGCCGCGATGACCACCGCCGCCGCGGCCGCGCCGAAGCCGATTCCACGCTTCCTCTCGCGGGCGACGTCGGTGGATCGGTTCCAGCGAAGCGAGGCCACGTAGTAGGCAAATACCGCCGCGCAGAGCGCGATCACGGTTCCCGATTTCAGCACGAAACGGGCGCTGAGCTCGCCCATCAGGAAATAGCCGAGGAAGCAGATCAGGTCTCCGATCATGGCGCCCGCGGTCACTAGCAGGGCGATCCACGTGAGCCACTTGCGCACGCCGGATTGCAGGCGTTCCGGATTATCGGCCGCCTCGCGGAAGATCACTCGCATGACGATGAGGAAGATGGGAAAGGCGACGGCAATGGAAGCCATCTGCCAGGTAACTTCGGAGCGGAGATCGGGGACATATCCCACGGAAACCGCATCGGGAAGCCAGTGGTCGATGAACTGGAACAGCATGGAGCCCAGAGCGGTGATCCAGGTGGCCAGCGTGGAAAACAACAGCAGGTACAGAAACGCGTCGCGGGAAGTTTCGCCGGCGCCGGCGCGTTGGGGGACGGGCACGCCGGTGGCCCGCTCCCAGTAATCTCCCAGCGCCGCATAGACATCGTCGGCGGGCCAGCCGCGGCGTATCAGCAGCGCGGCCAGGAATTCGTCGGAAGCGCCCTTCGTCTTGCCTGCGTCGACGAAAGCTTGCAGATTGACTGTGTCCTCATGGTGTCGCATATCGGTGATGGCGAGTGCAATTCGCGGGCCGTGCACGCCGGGCTTGTTTTCCATCGCTTCGGCCTGCAGGATCGAAAGGGGTGGTGCATTCGCTGTATGCCATGGTACACGCAATGTATGGACACGCGGCGACAGCCGCGTTCTTGCGGGAACCAGTCCGCAACGCGGCTGCCGCCGCGTGTCCCCGGCGCCCGCGATAATCGAAGGAGTGACCAGCCAGCGCTGCCGTGCCATTTTCGAAGCCGCCGCAACCAGACGATTCGTTGTTGTCGGCGACCTGATGCTCGATGAATTCGTCTGGGGGAAGGTGAGCCGGATCTCGCCCGAGGCCCCCGTGCCCGTGGTCCATGTGACGGGCGAGTCGTGGTTTCCGGGCGGGGCGGCGAACGTCGCCCGCAATCTGCATGAGTTCGCCCGGAGCGTGGCCGTGGCGGGCAGCACGGGCGCCGACGCGGCGGGGGAGCGGCTGCTCGGCCTGCTTGCCGAAAGCGGCGTCGACGTTGCCAATGTCCACCGGGACGCCGCCTGGGCGACCATCGTGAAGACGCGCATCATCGCGCGGCATCAGCAGATTGTGCGGGTGGACCGCGAGCGCCCGCGCGCGGCGCTGGCGCAACGGATGGAGGGCATGGAAGCGCTGGTGTCCGCCGCGGATGCCATCGTGGTGGCCGACTACGGCAAGGGAGCCATCACCCAGGAGGTTGCCGACCAGCTCTGCGATCTGACGCGCAAGCACCACAGGATTCTGGCGGTGGATCCGAATCCGGGGAATCCGGTTCGCTGGCGGCACGTGACGGCGATCAAACCGAACCGCGCGGAAGCGTTGCGGGCGGCGGGCGTCGAGGACGACGACAAAGCGATGGAAGCGGTGGGGCTCCAGTTGCTGGAACGGTGGAACGCGGAGCTGCTGCTGCTCACCCTGGGCGAGGAAGGCATGATGCTGTTCGAGCGCGGGAAGCCGCCGTATCACACGCCCACGCGCGCGCGAGAGGTCTTCGATGTTTCGGGCGCGGGCGATACGGCCATCGCGGTTCTCACGGCGGCGCTCTGCGGCGGGGCCGCGCCCACCGAAGCGGCCGAGATCGCCAACGCGGCCAGCGGCATCGTAGTGGGCAAACTGGGCACGGCGGCGGCCACGCTGGAGGAGCTGGCGGGCAGTTTCGCGTAGGGGGGCCTTGACTTCTACTGTACTATCTGTCATAGTACACGTGTGATACCCTTCCGCCTGACGTTTCAGCCCGGCGTGGCGCTGTACGAACAGGTGGTCTACGCGGCCAGGAAGGCCGTCATCTGCGGCCAGATGCGGCCCGGCGATCCGTTCCCCTCGGTGCGCGCTCTGAGCAAGGCGCTCAAGATCAACCCGAACACCGCGCACAAGGTGATCACGCACCTGATCGACGAAGGACTGCTGGAGGTGCGTCCGGGCACCGGCACGGTGGTGGCACAGCCGGCCCGATCCACCGCCGCCGAACGAGCGCGGCTGCTGGACGATGAGCTGGAACGGCTGGTGGTGGCGGCGCGCAAACTGGGCCTCAGGGTGGACGACGTGGTGGGCGCGCTCACCGCCCATTGGACCAGGCTGGAGCCCGCCGAAGGAGTTCGAAAGAAATGAGCGACGACCCGATCCGCATCACCGGGCTCACCAAGAAGTTCCGCTGGACGCCCGTGCTGAAGGGCATTGATCTGGCGGTGCCGCGGGGCGCCGTCTTCGCCCTGATTGGCCCGAACGGGGCCGGAAAAACCACCACCATCAAGATCCTCTTGAACATCCTGCGGCCCACGTCCGGCCGCGCGGAAATTCTGGGGATGGAATCGCGCCGACTGGCCGGCCGCGATTTCACGCGTATCGGCTACGTTTCGGAAAACCAGGAGTTGCCCGAGTGGATGACGGTGGATTATTTCCTCGCGTACCTGCGGCCGTTCTATCCGGCCTGGGACAGCGAGCTGGCCGCGCAGCTTGTGCGGCAGTTCAACCTGCCCGGGGACCGCAAGCTCAAGCACCTCTCGCGGGGGATGCGCATGAAGGCCGCGCTCGCTTCTTCGCTGGCGTACCGGCCGGAGGTGGTGGTGCTGGACGAGCCGTTCACCGGCCTCGACCCGCTGGCGCGCGACGAGTTCATCGAGGGCCTGCTGGAGCGCAGCGAGAACACCACGGTGTTCATCTCCTCGCACGATCTGGCGGACATCGAGACCTTCGCCAGCCACGTCGCCTA
The DNA here is from genome assembly GCA_049520275.1 of Bryobacteraceae bacterium. Taxonomy (GTDB): domain Bacteria; phylum Acidobacteriota; class Terriglobia; order Bryobacterales; family Bryobacteraceae; genus CAWACP01. The sequence continues at coordinate 6,731 of JBEKPY010000137.1, read as the reverse complement.
TCTCGACAACGGCCGCATTCAGTTTTCCGAAGAGCTGAGCGCGTTGTCGGACCGCTTCCGCGAGATGGAGATCACGTTCGATGCCGCGCCGCCGCTGCCCGCGGACTGGCCGGCGAACTGGCTGCGGCCGGAGTCCTCCGCCGCGGTGATTCGCTTCACCGAGAGCCGCTACGACGCCGAGCGCACCATGGCCGAGATCCGCCAGCGGTTCCCCGGCGCGCGCAATGTCGCGGCCACGCCCATGCCCCTGCGATCGATCTTCGTCACGGTGGCGAAAGCGGGAGCGCCACAATGACGCAGGCCTTGCACATGTTTCGCAAAGATGTCCGCTGCTTCCGCTATGAGCTGGGTGTTGTCGGGGCGCTGACGGCCACGTTCGCGTGGTCGCACATTGCCGCCGATGCGCCCCACGGGCCCGAGCTATCGCGCGCCACGATCCTTGCTTATCTGACCAGCGTCCTGCTGGTGTCCGGCTGGTGGTTTCTGGTCGCGCAGCTTATCCACGAAGAGGCGCTCGTTGGCGATCGCCAGTTCTGGATCACGCGCCCGTATTCGTGGAAAGACCTTCTCGGGGCGAAGGTGCTGTTTGTGCTCGCGTTCGTGAACGCGCCGCTGCTGGTGGCGCAGATGGTGATTCTCGGCGCCACGGGATTCTCGCCTTTGGGCGGTTTCCCGAGGCTGCTGTGGATGCAACTCGCCGCGGCTCTGGTTCTGCTGGCGCCGGCCTTTGCGCTGGCGACGATGACGCGCAGCCTCGCTCAGATCGTGCTCTTTCTTTTGTGCGTGGCGGCGGGTTTGTACTTTGCGGTCGCGGGCCGGAGTTCGGGTGGGAGTGTGAGTCTGGTTGTATTGCAATTCTCCTGGACAAACGCGGCTGCGGCTGTGGTTGTTCTGTGTGCCGGAGCTGCCCTGGTGGTCCGCTGGCAGTACTCGATGCGCCGCACGCGCGCTTCCATCTTCGCGGGCCTCTCCGCCATTGTGTTCGCCGTCGCCGTGTCCATTTTGTTCCCCGTGACGTTTCGCTACACCCTGCAGTCCTGGATGTTCCGCCGGCCGGAGGCGCGCACGGTTTCGGTGGCCCTCGGCCAGCCGTTCGCCAGGGGATCGGGCGCCGGTGAGCCGTGGCTGCGAATGGAGATTCCATTTACGTTCAGCGAAGCCGTTGTTCCGGACGCGATCGCCGTGAGCATTGAGGCTCCGGGCAATGTGCGCTGGTCCCAGGGGTGGATGGGCGGCTATCCAATCGACTCCACTATGAGTTACCGGCACGTTCTCTTTTTCGAGCGGGACTTTTATCGCCGCGTCGCGAGCAGGACGGTCACCCTGCGGGCATCCATGTATCTGAGGCTGCAAAACCAGACGCGCCTGCCGCTGCCGGCGGGCCGGGCCACGCGCATTCCCGGGGGGGCCTTTTGCGCAATCTCCACTGTCGACAAGGCCGACGTGGTCTTCTGCAGGTCACCGTTCCGAAGCCTGTATGACGCAGTGCGCGGTTCGGATGCGGCCACCCACGAGCTGCTTTCAATCTGGTACTCTCCGTGGCCCGCCGAATTCGCGCTCAGCCCGGTGTTCACGGACAGCTTTTCATGTGCCGCCGGCAGCACCGTCTCCTTCGTTCGCGAGGACCCGCTCGGATGGGTCCGGCGGGATCTGCGGGCGACGGTCCAGCTCCCGCCCCTGCCGCCGGAGGTTCAGCCATGACTCAGGCTCTGCACATTCTGCGCAAGGACGCGCGGCGGTTTGCCTATGAGATCTGCGTGCTGGCCGCGCTCACGTCGGCGTTCGCGTGGTCGCAGATCGGCAACGATGTTTACACGAACGGCGCTTTGTCCGGGTATCTTCGGCTCGCCAGCGCGATTCTGCCCATCGGCTGGTGGTATGTCATCTCGCTTCTCATCCATGAAGAGTCGCTCATCGGCGATCGCCAGTTCTGGATCACCCGGCCATACTCGCGCTGGAGCCTGCTGGCGGCCAAATCGCTATTCGTCGCGCTGTTCGTGAACGTGCCGCTGCTTCTGGCAGGCTTCGCCATTCTCGCCGTGTGGGGGTTCCAGCCGCTCGCGTATCTGCCGCAGTTCCTCTGGATGCAGCTTGTTCTGGCCGCGGCTCTGATCCTGCCCCCGCTTGCTCTGGCATCGCTCACGCGAACGCTCGCGCAGTTCGGGCTGACTATTCTCGGACTTCTCGCCGGTTATGCCGGTCTGATGCTGGTCTTCGGGGATTCGTTCGTCGAACAGGGCTTTCACCGAGTCTACTGGTCCAATGGGCTCGCGTGGGCGGACAGCTTTGTGGGAACGCTGCTGGTGGCCGCTCCCGCGTTGCTCATGCTGCTCCTCGAGTGGGGCACGCGGAAAAGGTGGATCGCGGTGGGCGCGGGCACTGCCCTGTTCGCTTTGCTGTACATTACCCAGGCGAGCCTGGGCTGGCGGCTCGGCACAGAGGTTCAGTCGCGCATGTTCGGCGTGGGCGGCGGCGCGTCGACGGCGGTAACCCTGAATGCCGCCGATGTGACTCCCGATTCCTGGGCTGGCGCCCTGGGACTGCGCGCCATGAACATCCCCCCTGGCGAGACCGTGGCGCCCGAGATTCTCCAGCTCACGTTCGAGGGCCGGGATGGCGCGCGCTGGTCAACCGGATGGACGCCGGCGATCTCCTCCGAGTCTGACGTCGTCCAGACGAATCCGGCCTCCGGCGGCGCATTCGTGTGGTGGCAGCGCGTGGTAGTCGAGCGCGGCTTTTATGAGCGCGCGCGGAGGAGCCCGGTGACCATTCGCGGAAATGTCTATCTGATGTTGAACGCGCGCCGCGCGGTCAGCCTGCCGGAGAACCGCGCGACGGCGGTCCCCGGTGGCGGCGTGTGTTTTGTCTCTGTTTCGAGACCCCGGCGCGTGCGGGTTTGGTTCGTCAACTGCCGCGCACCGTTCCATGAGCCGTTCAACACCAGTGACTCTTTCTGGGACCTGCCGGGAAGAGCCATTCGATTGCTGTCGTTCTGGGATTCGCCTCTCCCGGTGAACTTCGGTTTGAGCCCGCTATCGATCAACCAGTCGCCCAATGGCACCGACACCGCGAACACCAACTCGGCCGGCGCCGAGACGGAGTTCTTCTTCCTGCGCTACGAACCGCGCGCGTATATTCGCCGCTCGTTTGAAGCCGCCAACGTGCGCCTGCCGTGACCGGAACAACGCGGCTGGCTTCGCGTGTTGGTCCACACCTACTTCAGGTTGATGGTCCCCCGGCAGCGCGGGGAACCGCAGGAGCAGGGCACCTTCTCCACGTGCTTCTCGAAACGGTAATCCACCGTCAACTCCTCGCCCTTCCGGATGGCGCGGCCGCTGTAGTAGAGAATGTGACCCCTTACAATGCGCGCCACGATGTTGGGATCGCAGGAGTGGTTGATAAACTCCGCCCCGCTGCCGCCCACCGAGCCGTCGATGGACCAGTAGGGATCGAGCGTGAAGATGTAGTTGAACGGCCGCTCGCTGCGCTTTTTGGTCTCGCGCCGGCTGATCCTCTCCCCCGTATACTCGATTACCTTCCGGTTGGCCGGAATCGCCTCGGCCGCATACACGCCCCAGCGGTGGATCTTCGAAACTTCAACCCGTAGCCGGAAACAGGCATGCCGCGGGTCGATTGCCGGCTTCTGCTCCATGCGCTCCCCACGCGGATGGCCCGGCGCTCAATGAGCCGTTTCGGCCATCTTTTTCTTCAGGATGTCGATCAGTTCCTGCACCGAGGCGGCGCTCTTGTCCAGCGCGGCCTTCTCGTCGGGCTCGAGTCTCAGCTCGTAGATCTTCTCCACGCCGCCTGCGCCCAGCTTTACTGGAACTCCCACGAACAGGTCCTTGTAGCCGTACTCGCCGTCCAGGTAGGCCGAACACGGCAGCACCCTTTTCTGATCGAGAAGAATCGATTCCACCATTTCAATGGCGGCGGCCGAAGGCGCATAGTAGGCACTGCCGGTCTTGAGGAACTTGACGATCTCGGCGCCGCCGTTGCGGGCGCGGTTCACCAGGCGCTCTATCGTGGGCGGGTCCATCAGCTCGGTAAGCGGAATGCCGGAAACGTTGCTCAGGCGCACGATCGGCACCATGGTGTCGCCGTGCCCGCCCAGCACCATGGCGGTGACGTTGGCCATGGCCACGTCAAGCTCGTGAGCGATAAACGTGCGGAAACGGGCGGTATCGAGCACGCCCGCCATGCCCACCACGCGGTGGCGGGGGAACTGCGAGACTTGCAGCGAGGTCCAGCACATGGCATCGAGCGGGTTGGTAACAAGGACTAGGATTGCGTTAGGAGAGTATTTGGCGGCCTGCTCGGTGGCGCTCTTCACCACCTGATAATTGGCCAGTAAGAGATCGTCCCGGCTCATGCCTGGTTTGCGCGCCAGACCCGCGGTAATGACTACGATATCGGAGTTCCCGGTAGCCTCATATGTATTGGCTCCGGCGAGGTTCACCTCGTAACCCTGCACCGGCCCGGACTGGAGCAAGTCGAGCGCTTTGCCCTGCGGGACGCCCTCCACAATATCGACGAGAACCACATCCGCCAGCTCCTTCTCCGCGATTCGCAGAGCGCAGTTGGCGCCTACGTTCCCAGCGCCGACAACCGTAACTTTCTTTCGCATTAATTCCAGGTTAGGCTAAGCGCGGCCACGGACGCAAGCCGCGACGCTGCCGTTTCGACAAATCCGCGAATCTCAGTGCGCCGCAGGCGCCGGGGGGGCTGCCGGCGCGGGGACTTCCACCGCGGCCACCGGAATGCTCAGCGACCCCCAGGCATTGCTGGCGTGATCGACCACCACGAAGCGAACTTCCTTGATGCTGCTGTCCACCGCATGGTCCACGCCAAACGACAGGCCGTCCTTCAACACCCTCGCGCGCTGTTCGGGCGTCAGGTGGAGATTGAAGTCCGAGGGAAGGGGCACGCCCTTCAGGCCGCTCGCGGTGTAGTCGGCGAACAGCACGGCGATCTGACCGTCGAATGCGCCGGCCTGTTCGGTGAACTGGAGGTCGGCGGCATTGATGCGGATTTGAAAATGCACCGCCTTCTTGCCCCCCGCGGCGGGAGAGACGGCCACGTTCAGGCCGATGCCGGGAACGTCGACGGGGCTCTCCAGAGCCGCGATGATAGCCGAGTCCTCGTCTTTGGCGATCGCCACCGGCGCCTTCTGCTCCGGCGCGGCGAGCGCGTAATAACGATTCCTGGCCTGGATCTTCAGGCCCTTGCGATCGCAAGCGATCTTGATCTTGTGGAACTTCGAATCCCAGTTGTCCGCGGAAGGCTCGTACGCGATCGCGTAGGCGCTCTTCGCGTCGCTGGCGATCTGGGTCATCACGTCGCCCAGGTCGATCCCGGAAAAGAACCGCGCGCCAGTCGAGAAAGCGAAGTTTTCCATATCGCGCGCGGAATTGGCGTCGGGAGACATGTTGTAAGTGAGCGGGTACACCGCGGTTTTGGCCCCGGCGAGCCTTACGCTCAGGTGCGCCACGTACAGGGCGCAATCGCCGAACCAGTCCCCCGAGCAGTTCTTGTCCGGCACATACACCTGAGGCACCCCGTCGGTAACCCAGATGATGTCCCTCGCGCCACGAAACGCCGTCAGGCTCTTTGCCAGCGTCTCCAGGGCCACGTACGTCTTCTTGACGAAGTCTTCCTGGGTCATGCCCGCTTTCCGCGCTCTGTTCACCGTCTTCAGGGCCGTCTGGATCTGGGCGTCGGCCTGCTGCGTCCATGACTTGTCGTCCGCGGACGGGGCGCCAGACTCGGGGATCGGGTGGATCGGAAAGAGATTGCCGTCCAGACCCAGGATGTAGAAATACAGCGACTCACCCGACGGGAACTGCCCGAGGGCACGGCCGAGTTTGTGGGCGGAGTCCAGCCCGTTCGTCCGGGCCTGATTCAGCAGATCGAAGAGAACGACGATGGTGCGGCCACCGGTGGCCTGGTTCGAGAACTCGTGCGGTCCGGGCGGCGCTGCGCCCTCGGCCCGGCGGAAAGAGACAATGCGCTGTGGTTTCCCCTGATCGGATATCTGAAAGTCTTCGGCGTTCAAATCGCCGGCCGGTTGATTGTGGCTGTCGAGCGCCACGACGTTCAGGTGCACCTGAGGCGGTGCGGCGGCGGTTCCAGCGGCGGGCGGCTGGCTTTGCGCATATAGGACGCAGGCGGCAAGCATGAGGCCGTAAACGAGTCTTTTTGCTGTCATAAGATTCTTCCCTCTCACGCCCGCGGACTACAAGCGTCCTGGCCGCTGCCGGCAGCATCCAGTTTCTCTATCCGGAATAGTCCGGATGCGGTTGTTGCGGACCCCTGATCGCCTGGGTTTGCGAGGCGCGGCTTGAGACGGGCTTAGTCCCATCATCTCTCGGAACTCCGCCGCCGTCCAGCACCGCCCGGCCCGTAGGTGGGGACGCACGTGCAATCCGGGTGGGAAACCTGGCCCTCTGAGCGTGGCAGGGACCCGCGGCGGCTCCCTCAGCCGCCCGCTCGGTCATGTCCACACGCGGCGCGAGCCGCGATCCAGCGGGCGGCGCCTCACGGCCGCCCACTTTCCGCCGGTTGGGGGAAGCTGATGGCTGCGTATCGATGCGAAGTGGGGCAGGCTCTCCAATGGCACTTAACTTTTGAGCCTGTCTGGCAAGTGGTTGATTCTCTGAGTTTGTGGGGCGGGCAATCCTGCCCGCAGCCGGCTTTCAAGCCGGCTTGGCGCCGCGTGGAAACGCGGCGGC
>JBEKPY010000136.1:0-10467 GCA_049520275.1 Bryobacteraceae bacterium | reverse complement strand
CCCGGCCAATCCAGAATCCTGGTGAAGTCGCTCTCCCTCACCCTGCCGAGTCTACCGGAATCAGCCCCTTCTCAGAAGCCCTGCAAAACCAGCGCTCCTTACAGATTCCTGCTCAGAGCCGACTTTAGTCTGTGTGGCCGCCGGCTGAGAGCCGGCGGCCGCCCCGACCACAGGCGAAATACGAAATGCCGACCTCATCCGCGGATAAGGAAACCGTCACGTCAGCGCTACTGGATGATCTCGCGGCCTGCGGCCATGTTTAATTGGGCGGCGGCGGTCAGGTAGGATCCGACCAGATTGATGTAAGCCACTTGCGTGGCGCGGTAGTCTCTTTGGGCATCCAGGTAGTCGACCAGCGCGGCCTGGCCCCTCTGGTAGGCGAATGACATGGTATCGCGAATGCGCGTTGCGGTTTCCAGATAACCGTCCGAGCTCTTATAGGGACGCAATAGATTCACTGAACTCACCAGCGTGTAATAGGCGGAATCGACATCGCTGAAAACCTGGGCTTCGGCGGCATCCTTTTGGCGCTCGGCGTGGGAAATGTCGATTTCCGTCCGCGCTTTTTCGCCCTGGTTGCGGTCAAAGATGCGTAGCGGGATGTTCATGCCAACTCCAATGTAGATCGGAACCGGTGGATTGCGCCCGAAGTCCACGCTAAACGTGGGATCCGTGGAACCATTGGCAACCGCCAGGGTGTGGTCGGTCCGGGCCTTCTCGATGGCTTGCAGGGCTGCCTTCAAGTCGGGCCTGGCTGCAACGGCCGCGGCGTGAAACTCCTCCAAAGGCATGATCTGATCCTGGAATTCGAAGGGGCCGGTGACGTCGAACTTGTCCACCGGGGTCCGGTCGTTCAGCAGCATCAGGAGGGTGATCCTGGCGGTCCGGGCGTTGACGATGGCGGTCTGATAGTCGGATTCGTACTGTGCGCGCTGCAATACCAGCCGGTCCAGATCCACCCGAGCGATATCGCCGGATTTGAAACGGTCGCGATCAATGGATAACTCTTTCTCGTAATACGCCAGGTTCTCTTTGGCATCGGCCAGCAGGGCCTTGGCCTGCAGGGTCAGCACAAAGGCGCTACGCAAATTGAAAAGCAGGTTCCGCTCCAGATCGAGTTGCTGCGATTCGGCGATGGCGGTTCCCTGCTGCGCGCTCTCCAGACGAAGCTCGCGCTTGTGCTGCCGCTCGTGCAGATAGTCGAACGAGATCACCGGCAGGTTATCGACCAGGGGGCGAAAGGGACCACTGGTGAAAGGCGTCAATTGATCGATGCCCGCGTTGAAGTCGGGGTTCGGGCGCAGGTACGCGGTGATTTCCTCCGCTTTGGATTCCTGGATGTTGAGTTGGCCCGCCCGCAGGTTGGGGTTGTCCTTCTGGAACTTGTCCTTCACCTGCTGCCACGTCAGCGGGCTCTGTGCGAAGGCCCCCAGGCAAAGGCAACCCCCCATCAAAAAACGAACTTGCACATTCCGGATCGATCGTCGCATGTTACTCCATCAAACCTGCAAGGTATCGCCTTCGCGCGCCGTCAGCGCATAGAGAACGGGCGAGAGGAAAATCGACAGCAAAAGCCGGGAGGCGAGGCCGGCCACGATCACGATGGCAAACGGTTTTTGCGAGTCGCTGCCGATTCCGGTGGACATGGCCGCGGGCAGCAGGCCGAGACAGGCCACCAGCGCGGTCATCATAATGGGGCGCAGCCGCAGCAGGGAGGCTTCGAGCGTGGCCGCCGGGATGTCCATTCCCTCCAGACGCAGCTTGTTGATGAACGAATACAGAATCACGCTGGTTTGCACGGCGACACCCATCAGCGCCACGAAGCCCAGCATCGACGAGACGCTGAAATTAGTATGGGTGATTCGTAGCGCCAGCAAGCCGCCCACGGGCTCCGTCACCACCACGCTGAACAGGATGATGAGCGGGAACTTCAGGTTTCCGTAGAGCGCGAAAAGGATGAGCAGGATCAGGATCACGGTCAGGGGCAGAATGATCTTCATCTGCTGCAGGGACGCCAGGTACTCCTTGTATTCGCCGCCCCAATCGAACTTGTAGCCAACCGGGAGTTTGACTGCCGCCCCCACTTTCCGGCGGGCTTCGCCCACGGCGCCCGCAAGATCCCGCCCTTCCACGCTGAATTGCACGCCGATGAAGCGCGAATTCGCCTCGCGATAAATGAAGGACGCGCCGCTCTCCACCTTGATGTCGCAGAACTGGCTGAGCGGTAAATACTGGCCGTCGGGCGTGGCGATGAGCAGGCTCTTGATAGCGTTCTCATCGCTGCGGAAGGGCTCCTGCATGCGCACGACCAGGTCGAACTGGCGCTCCCCCTGGATCACCTGGGTGGCTGCGGCGCCGCCCATGGCGGTCTCCACCAGGGTATTGACGTCGCTTACATTGAGGCCGTATCGAGCCAGTTTGGCGCGGTCGGGAGTAATGGTCAGGCTGGGCTGGCCCAGTTCGCGCACCACGGTGATCTCCTTGATACCAGGTACTTTGGAAAGGATGCTCTTCGCCTGGTTGGCCTTGTCTTCCAGGGTGGCCAGATCCGACCCGAAGATCTTCACGGCCAGAAGGCTTTTCAAACCGGTTTCGGCCTCGTCCACCGCGTCTTCCGCCGGCTGCGTGTAATTGAAGATAATACCGGGAAAGGCCGCAAACTTCTTCTGGATGGCCGCGATCAGCGCGGCCTTGTTCGGGATGCTGCCCCGCCAGGCGCTGTCGCCGTAGGGCTTCAGGCCCACGTAGAATTCGTTATTAAAGAAGCCGGTGGGATCGGTGCCGTCGTCGGGGCGGCCCAGTTCGTTGGCCACCGTGGTCACCTGCGGGAAGCTCGACAGAATGTTGCGGATCTGCGGGGAAAGTTTCGACGCCTCTTCGAAGGAAATCGTGTACGGTGTGGTGGCGCGGACCCAAATGGCGCCTTCATCCAAATGGGGCATGAATTCGCCGCCAATGAATGGAATCAGCAGCAGCGATGCGCAGAAAATCACCAGAATTGCGGCCACGGTGACCAGCCGGTTGCGCAGGCACCAGCCCAGCATGCGGCCATAGAGATCGCGAACCCACTCATAGACGCGCGCTCGCGGCTCGTGTACGCGCTTGCGCAGGAAATAGGAACACAGCACGGGGAGCAGCGTGAGAGTGCAGAGCAGGGAACCCAGCAACGCGAACGACATGGTGTCCGCCATGGGCTGGAAGAGCCGGCCGGAGGCCCCGGAGAGCACATAAATGGGCAGATAGCCGGCGATGATCACGGCAATCGCGAAGAAAATGGGACGTTCCACATCGCGGGCGGCGGCGCGGATGACGTCGATGACGTTGTGGTTGCCGTCTCCATGGCGGGCCGCCAGTTCGCGGAAGATGTTCTCTACCATCACCACGGCGCCATCCACGATAATGCCGAAATCGATGGCGCCAATGGAGAGAAGATTCGCGGGAATATGCCTCCAGTCCAGGCAGATGAAGGAGAACATCAGCGCAAACGGGATGGTGACCGCCACGATCAAAGCCGTCCGCGCACTAAGCAGGAAGAGGCCAAGAATGACCAGCACCAGCAGCATGCCGAGCAGCAGGTTGTTCTCCACGGTCTTGATGGTCTCTTCGATCAAATCCTGCCGGTCGTAATACGGCACGATTTTCACGTCGCGGGGCAGGACGTGTTCGTTGAGCTCTTTCGTCATCGCTTCGACGCGCCGCAGAATCACCTGGGCCTGTTCGCCGACCCTCATCAGGATGACCCCTTCCACCGCGTCATCCTGCTTCTTGTATCCAAATTGGCCGAGCCGCGGCGCGTGGCCGATTTCCACCTGGGCGATGTCCTTTATGTAAACGGGAATCCCATTCTTCTCCTGCACGACGATGTTCCCGATGTCCGCCGTATCGCGCACCAGTCCCAGGCCGCGGATGTAATAGAATTGCCCGCCCTGAGAATAAAATCCCCCGCCCGCGTTTGCATTGTTGCTGCCCAGTTGGTTGGTAACCTGCGGAACCGTGACCCCGTACGCGAACAGTTTATTGGGATTGAGCAGCACCTGGTACTGCATTGTGGTGCCGCCAAAACCGGAGTCGTCGGCCACCCCCTGAATGGAGCGATAGTGGCGCTCCAGAACCCAGTCTTCCAGGACCTTGAGGTCCTGCGGCGAGCGGTCGGGGCTCTGCAGGACGTAACGGTAGATGAGGCCGCTGGGGCTGAACAGCGGTGAGATGCCGGGCTGCAGGCCGTCGGGCATGGAAGCGTTGGGAATGCGTTCGAACGCCTGCTCGCGCACGAAGTAAGGGTCCGCTCCGTACTCGAAATTCATCTCGATGGCGGAAAGGCCGTAGAGCGATATGGAGCGAAGATCCTCCAGCCGCGGAATCCCGTTCATTTCGATTTCCAGCGGAATGGTGACCAGACGCTCGATTTCCTCGGCGGCGTGGCCGGGCCACTGGGTGATGATTTCCACGTGGGGCGGCGAAAGATCCGGGTAGGCGTCAATCGGCAGTTTCTGGAAAGAGAGCGCGCCCCAGACCATGAGGGCCAGCGAGGCGGTAACGATGAGGAACCGCTGCTGCAGGGCGAAGGAAACAAGTTTCGCGATCATGCCGTTTTGCGCCTTTATCGAATAGCGTTGGCGAACTGGAGGAAGAGACTGCCGTCGGAAACGACGTTTTCGCCTTCCCGCAATCCGCCGGCAATCTCCACCAGTCCGTCCTGTTGCGCCCCGATGGTCACGGAACGCTGCGCGAACTTACCGGGCTCCACCTGGACGTAGGCCATTGGCTCGTTCTTGTCGTCGCGCAGCACGGCCGAAACCGGGAGCACCAGAATATTGTTCCGCCGGTTTGTCTGGATCACCGCGTCGACGAACATGTCCTTCTTCAGAAGCCCGCCGGGGTTGGCGGTGACGATGCGCACAGAGGTGGTGCGGGTGTTTGGATCGACGAACGAACCGACGTAGGATACGGTGCCGTGGAAGCTCCGGTTGAAGGACGGATTCGATTCCTCCACGCTGTCGCCGTTGCGGACCGCCGGCAGGTCGCGATCGAAGATGTGCCCTTGCACCCAGACGGTGGAAACGTCGCTGATCTGGAAACAGACCGTCTGCCCCGCCTGAATCAGCATTCCGGGCGAGATGAGTTTCTGCACGATCGCGCCGGAGATAGGGGACCGGACGGCCAGTTCAGTGCTGATGGAAGAACCCTGCTTCTCCGCCAGGTCGATTTCGGCCCCGGTGATGCCGAAGATTCGCAGTGGCTGAAGGCTGTTCTGAACGTCGGTGAGGGCATCGTTGTAATCTGCCACCGCGCTCTCATAGTCCTTCATGGCCACCGCCCCGCGGTCCACCATTTCCTTCGTGCGGTCGATGATTCGTTTGTTGAATACCTCGCGGTTTCGCGCCTTGCGATACGTGGCGATGGCGTTGGCTACGTCTGGGCTGGAGACGTAGAGCAAAGGCTGGTCTTTGTGCACGGCCGTGCCCACGTCTACAAGAATGCGGGTGATCGGCCCGTTCACCTGGGTGATGGCCTGCGTGGTATGATCTTGGTCCCAATCCACCGTGCCGGTGGTGTGGATGGCCACTCCCCAGGATGCCCTGGCCACCGGCGTGATCTTCAAATGAGCCAGTTGATCCGGCGGCAGGGTGAAAACGGGCTGCAAGCTGGCGTCATTCGCGGGCGTGCTTTCTGGCGTCGTTGACTTTCCGCAACCCAGTTGGGACAGGCCCAGCGCCGCTAAGAGAACTGCGGGGGTACACGCGGTTTGGAACTGCCGCATGCCAATGCGCGACCATCCTGCCTGCATGGCCATACTCTTCTCCTGATTCTGTTATGGAAACAACACGAGCCCGCGCCAGGTTTTCGAAGTGCGGGATCGCCAAAGGGAATTGCGAAGAGTCAGGCGACGGGAGGAGCCCTCGAGGAGCCGGCGGCCACCAGCACCTCATGGGCAGAACCGAGATCCGGCGTGGGTGCGAGCCAGACTAACAGAAAAACGGGTGTCACCGTGGATGTAACGGCAGGTTGCAGGAAGGGCAGCAACCCCACGTGACATAGCGGGCAGTAGTGGTCCGGAGAATGGTGGTGCGGCCCGGATTGCGAAGTGAGCGCCGTAGACTGAGCCCAGACGGCCAAACACAGCAGCAAAAGAACAAACAGGGTTCTCCTCGAAGGGGGACCGTAACGCACGGGTTTGGCCGGGATGCCTCCGCGAATGAGAGCCACGTGGATAGTGTTATTACGTCCGGTTATCTCTCCAGGTTACCAGAAACGCTGCCTCTGACGATCTTCTCTTTTCTTTGAACCGGGGGAGAGGTCACCGTCACGTGGGGCCGGGCGGCCACTCCTGGCTGCAGCCGCCGTTCGGCGGGAAAACCCGCAGGAAAGCGGGTGGGCAGACAGGATTGCCTGCCCCACGTCGGATTTCACCAGCTTAGCCTTTCTTCGGGGGCGCCGGAGCGTGCGGCGCCGGAGCCTTCGCCCCGTGCCCGATGGAATCCAGCCGCAGCCAGGTCACGGCCGCGCGCAGCCGCACGCCCTGACTCTTGTCCAGCAGCAGCGGGAACACCGTGGACTTCTGCGCCGGGTCGTTGCGCAGCGCGATGGAATGCACCGCCGCGGCGCGAACCGACCAGGTGTTGTCGCTCAACGCATCCTTTAGCGCCTGCAGAGTTCCCGCGTCCTTTTCCCTGCCGAGAAGCAGCGCCGCACTGGCGCGGCCGGACAGGGTGGGATCGAAGAGCAGCGTCTCCATGGACGAGACGCCCATTCCAAGCCCGGGTACGGGGACAAAGCCGGCCCCCAATCTCAGACTGAACAGAAACAGGGTTCGGGGCGTGTGCAGCATGCGGATGGCATCGCGTTTCTGCCTGGTGACGAAACCCGACGAGGTCTTCGTCTCGCCGGCCAGGACGGACAACAGGGCCTCCTTGCCCGCGGGATCTTTGAGGCCGTACAGCGCCCGAGCGGCCGCGAAGCTGACCTCCGGAATTTCGTCGTCGAGCGCTTTGTGCAGCGCTGTGTTGGCATCCGCGCCCCTGAGGTCCAGCAGGGTGGCGACAACGGCGACGCGAACCTGCACGTCCTTGTCGTCCAGCATGCCGGCCACCATCCCGGTCCAGGGCTGTTTCGCGACGGAAAGACTGAGTGCGACCACCGCCTGCAGGCGGGTGTCCGGGTTCTTGTCGTGCAACGCCGCATCGATGAGCTGGCGGCATTGTTCTGCTGGCGAAGGTTCGGCGGGCGGGGGAGTGGGCGGCGTCTGCGCAAGGGCGAGCGAAAACAGACTGGCCAGCGCAACGGTAAGTGAAATCCTGGTCACAGCCCAGTATACGGATGGCGCGCCGTTCAGTCGAGCCCTTCCGGCTGCAGGCCGATATTCTTCTCGCCCGCGGCTTTCTTTTCGGCGTAGTTCTTCAACCACGCCTCCCAGCTTTTGCCGGCGGCCATGTCGCGTCCGCTGAAGGCGAGGCCGGCAATTTCGGACCAGGCGATGGCGACTTTCGCGCCCTGGTTCTTTGGCCCCTGGGTCCTCGGAATGACCCGCACGAACGAATCGGAGAGCGTGGGGCCCACCCGCCGGTCGAAGATGTAGCCCTCCACCGTGGTTCCGTCCTTCTTCGTGATGGTGACGTCGCCGCGGTAGTCGAACGCCTTCTCAAGGCCGGCGCGCAGTTCCTCCTTCGACGCGGTATGCCACACCATCCCCTCCAGCGCCTCGTGCGCGCTTCCAGGCGCGACCTCGATCTCCTCGGGGTTCACGCGCTCACCCCGGCGCGGAGTTGCACCAGATCCGTCCGGGCGCGCACCGGCTCCTCCAGCATGGCGAGGGCGGCCGCATCCGCGTGCTTCGTGAACAAGGACGCGCGCACCGCCGCCAGGAAGCCCTTCAACGACCCGAACGTGTCGTCCACGGCCGAGGCTTCGTAGCCGCTGTGCACCATGCAATTAGCGCACTTCGGGTTGCCCGATTCCGTGCCATAGCGATGCCACTCGGTGGCCTCCATCAGCTCCGCGAAGGTGTCCGCGTAGCCGTCCTGCAGCAGGTAGCAGGGCTTCTGCCAGCCGAACACGTTGTAGGTGGGCATGCCCCACGGCGTGCAGGCGTATTGGCGGCGCCCCATCAAATACTCCAGAAACAGCATGGACTGGTTGAAGCGCCAGCCCGGTTTGCGATTCGACAGAATGGCGCGGAACAGCCGCCGCGTGCGCGCGCGTCCCAGGAAACTGTGCTGATCGGGCGCCTTGTCGTAGGAATAGCCGGGCGAGAGCATCATGCCCTCCACGCCCAGCTCCATCATCTCGTCGAAGAAGGCGCGCACGCTCTTCGGGTCCGTGCCGTCGAACAGCGTGGTGTTGGTGGTGACGCGGAACCCGCGCGCCACCGCCTCGCGGATGCCCTCCACCGCCTTGTCGAAGCCGCCTTCGAGGCAGACCGAGAAATCGTGGTGCTCCCTCTGGCCGTCCACGTGAACCGAGAAGGTGAGGTACTTGCTGGGCTGGAACAGGTAGATCTTCTGCTTCAGCAGCAGCGCGTTCGTGCAGAGGTAGATGTACTTCTTCCGGGCCACCAGACCCTCGACGATTTCGCCGATGCGCGGGTGCAACAGGGGCTCGCCGCCGGGAATGCTGACCATGGGCGCGCCGCACTCCTCCACCGCCCGGAAGCACTCCTCGGGCGAGAGGTCCATCTTGAGGATGTGGCCGGGATACTGAATCTTGCCGCAGCCGGCGCAGGCCAGGTTGCAGCGGAACAGCGGCTCCAGCATGAGGACGAAGGGGTAGCGCCTGCGGCCGGTGAGCTTCTGCTTCAGGACGTAGCTGGCGACGGTCCACATTTGGGAGACGGGCACGGGCATGGGTGGCGGTCCTCCTGGCTAACGCGAAAGCGAACTCTCTTTCGTGTTTTAGCATCGATCCGGCTATACTGTCAACGTTGCAGAAACAGACTCATCACTAGGGCCACTAGGGCCACTAGGGCCACTAGGGTGTCCTCGCTTTCGCCCTATTTTCGCCTATACTGGTTGTTTGGAGGTTGGCTCCATGCGCTTGGCTGGAATCGCCACGTTCCTTCTCTGCGGATTCGGACCCGCTCAATGCACAACAATCGTCGTCGTCCGGACCCCAGTCGATGTGTCGATGGCCGCCGATAGCAGACAGACGCTCATTGATGCGAATGGCAACGAAACTCCGCGCGACGCCTGCAAGATCTATAGCGTGGGAAATGAGTTCATTGGGATCTCGGGTATCGCTGGTGATCCCAAGACTAGGTTCGATCCATCCGCCATCGTTTTCGATGCAATCAGAGACAAGCCAACTTTTGCCGAAAAGATGACGGCCATTGTCGATGCCATGATCCCCCGGCTCCGCGCCGAGGTGCTTGCGAGGCCGGATCAGTTAAAGAATCTTACTGACCCAGATATAGGAGGCATGGGAATCGTCCTCATCGGGATGCAGAATGGCGAACCGTACGTCGTCGGGAACAGTTTCACAGTCTCGGTCAACTCCCAGGGAAGCATGAGTGTGGTCCCGGGCAAGGGTCAAAAATGCCCCGGGGCCGACTGCCCGGCCGGGTTTCTCGCCGGGCGTCTGGGCGTGGCGGCTGCAATCGACCGCCTCCTCGCCACGAGGCCAACTATCACAGACTCCGCCGATTTTGCGCGCCAGCTTGTTCAACTCGAAATCGATGACCCGACAACAAAGGGCGTTGGCGCACCAATCGACGTCGTACGCGTTAGCCGCAAAGGCACGGAATGGATTCAGCGCAAACAAGGTTGTCCGATCAGGGTCAACGGCGCGGAGCGACAGACAACCGCGCCTCACGGGCTACCCATAGCCATCCCCGTTCCCCGCACCGTCCCTCGCGCCTGCTTCGGGTGGCGCATCAGTTCGTGGAGGACATAGCCGGCGTAGGCCAGGTTGCAGCGGAACAGCGGCTCCAGCATGAGCACGAAGGGACAGCGCATGCGACCGGTGAGCTTCTGCTTCAGAACGTAGCTGGCGACGGTCCACATCTGGGAGATGGGCACGGGCATGCGGGCTGATCCTCCTCGGCTAACACGAAAGCGAACTCTTTCGTGTTTAGCATTGAACCGGAGGTTGTGTCAGGCAACTATCTAGCCTTCCACTGCTGTCCGGCTATCGCTTCCGAGGCGCGCGATAACCCCCGTGTGCTCATGGGGATAAGTGATGTCTTGAGTTTTTTCGATTTCAACTCCCGCCGGCGCTTTGGCGGCTCCCAGAGCCCCCGTGGAGACCGAACCGACAATGAGGCATGCACGTCGGTCGTCTTGTCTTCGCGCAGTTGATGGATCACATCCCGCCCTACGAGTTCCAGAAGTGTGTCGCGCGGTACGACGGTAATTGCAAATTCCGCGGCTTTTCCTGCCTCGATCAGTTTCTTTGTCTCGCTTTTGCCCAACTGACCTTTCGGGAGAGTCTGCGCGACATCGAGGCCTGCCTGCGCTCGGTGACGAGCAAGCTCTA
>JBEKPY010000135.1:0-10937 GCA_049520275.1 Bryobacteraceae bacterium | reverse complement strand
CCGCGTTTCCACGCGGCGCCAGGCCGGCTTGAAAGCCGGCTGCGGGCAGGATTGCCCGCCCCACAAACTCAGAGAATCAACCACTTGCCAGACAGGCTCAAAAGTTAAGTGCCATTGGGCCAAAAGCCAGCTCCACAAAGACTGCACACCGTTCATCTGCCGTTGCGGAGCAGGCGTTCCAGCCAGCCTTCGGCCTGCATTACCACCTTCGGCACAACGCGCGCGTTGTGGTGTGCGCCTGAAAGGCCGAAACTCAGCCAGAGTATTATGTCGAGATTCCCGTAAACCTCAGTAAGTCCCCACCTTGATCGCCAGCGGCAGCGTCAGATTCTGCCCTCCGCTGGTCACCATCAGCGCCTGCGGCCCGGCCACCGCGGTCGAATTCACCGTCAGCGTCGCCGTGATCGAACCCGCCGAGTTCACCAGCACGTTGCTCACTGTCAGCATCCCGCTCGGCACCGTAACCGTGTCCTTGTTCTTGAAGCTCGTGTTGACGGCCGTGATGGTCACCGTGATTGCACTGCCCAGCTTCGCCGCCACCGCGTTCGGAATCACTCCGGTCAACTGCGGCGCCGTCGGGCCCAGAATCGTGGTCTCGTCGAACAGCCCCCGCATGATGAACGACGCCATCTGCCCCCGCGTCACCAGCTCATCCGGGCAGTAGACCAGGGGATTGCTCCCGCAGCCGTTGGTCACGTGTTCCTCATAGGCCCGCTGGATGAACGGGAACGGCTGCCCGTTGCCCTCCACGTTCGTCGGCACGTCCGCAAAATACGGGTATATGGAGTAGGAGAAGTCGGTGTTCCCGAACAGCATCAGCCGCGCACGAACCATAAATATGGCCATTTCCCAGCGCGGAATCGTATCCGTTGGGCAGAACAGCGCCGGGCTCTGCGAGCAGCCCGTCGTGATGCCCAGCTCCATCAGCTTCTGAATGTGCGGGAAGAAGCTATTTGAAGCCGGCACATCCTCGAAATAGGGCTTTGTGTTGTAAATAGCCGGATTCACCGTGCCGGTAACCGCCCGTACGATAAACGCCGCCATCTCCTGCCGCGTGACGTTGTCGTCCGGGCAGTAGCTGCGCGTTGCCGGGTCGTTGGATTCCACGCACCCGGTGGTCACCCCGTACTCTAACATCAGGTTCGCCGCTTCAAAGTAAGTAGCGCTCGACGGCACGTCGTTGAACTCCGCTATTGTCGGGGCATTCATCTTGGTCACGAAAACGTCGTCGCCTCCCAGGTCCGCTGGCTGTAACGGAGACTGGGTGGGGAATCCGCTCGACGTGGTGAAACCCGTGATGTAGGCTGAGTCGGCCGAGTCCACCGCGATCCCGTTGGCCTGATCGACGCCATTGCCCCCCAGGAAAGTAGAGTAGATCAGCGCGTTGCCCGCGGGCGTCATCTTGGTCACGAAAACGTCGTCGTTCCCCAGGTACTCCGTCTCATAGGGCGTCTGGGTGGGGAAGTCGGTCGAACTGGTAAAACCCGTGAGGTAGATCGCGCCCGCTCCGTCCAGCGCGATCCCAAGGCCAAAATCGCCGCCGCTTCCACCCAGGTAGGTGGAGTATACCAGGCTGGTGCCCGCCGGCGTCAGTTTCGTCAGGAAGACATTGTCGCTTCCCTTCAACGTCGCCTGGAATGGTGACTGGGTTGGAAAGTCGCCGGAACCGGTCCACCCCGTGACGTAGGCCGAGCCCGACCCGTCCACCGCGATCCCGGTGCCCTGATCCGGGTCGCTCCCACCCAGGTAGGTGGAGTAAACCAGGCCGGTCCCCGCAGGTGTCAGTTTCGTGACAAAAGCGTCGGAAGCGCCGCCCTGGAATTTCGCCTGGTACGGTGACTCAGTGGGGAAGTTGGTTGAAGTGGCGTACCCCGTGACATAAGCCGACCCCGCTCCGTCCACTGCGATCGCCTGGCCATAATCGGTGCCGCTCCCGCCCAAATAGGTGGAATAGGTAAGCGCGCTGCCCGCCGGTGTCAGTTTCGCCACGAAAGCGTTGGTGCCATGAGCGCTCCAGCCCGGTTTCATCTGATACCCCGACACAGTGGGGAAGTTGGCCGACCAGGTCCACCCCGTGACGTAGGCCGCCCTTTGGCCGTCCACCGCGATTCCATTGCACTGATCGCCGCCGCTTCCACCCAGGTAGGTGGAGTAGACCAGCGCGCTGCCCGATGGCGAGAGTTTCGCGACGAAAGCGTCGGAAGGCCCGTGCAAGGTCGACTGATAAGCCGCCTGGGTGGGAAAGTCGGGCGAAAAAGTGACCCCCGCGATGTAGGCAGCGCCGGTCCCGTCCACCGCGATACCGTTGCTCTCGTCGAGCCCGCTTCCACCCAGGTAAGTGGAGTACACCAGTGCGTCGCCCGTCGGCGTCAGTTTCGTCACGAAGGCGTCGTAGTCTCCCTGGTTCTTCCCCTGGTACGCCGACTGTGTGGGGAAGTCGGTCGACATCGTGTATCCCGTGACGTAGGCCGAGCCCGCCGCGTCCACCGCGATTCCGTTGCCCACATCATCGCTGCTTCCGCCCAGGTACGTGGAGTACAGCAGCACCACCGGGTCGATGCGCAGTTCCCGCCGCCGGTCGTAGCGGGCCAGTTGGAAGCCCACCCGGTTGCGCGCCACGACGGAGTACTGGGCTGCCACTTCCACGCGCCGCCCTGCGATTTCCTGGTATACCTTTGGCTTCTGCTGCCGCATTTCGCCCAGCGCCGTGCGTAGCACCAGGTCGCCGTTTGGTTCCACCTTCAGCGACTCCACTCCCTCCCAGGCCACCTGGATCTGCTTCGGGTCGGCGCCCGGCCCAATCACGAAGTCGTATTCCAGCCGGCGCTGGTTGCCGTACCACACCACGTCTACGCCCGGGTAGACGCCTTCGTATTGAATGCGCCCGTAGTGGGGCACGTCCGTGCGCCACTTTGCCGGGTCGTTGCCAATGAAGTAGTTGCTGATGCCCGGCAGCTTGTCCACGCCGCTGACCTGGCGCGCCTGGGCGGCGCCTTCCAGTTTCATGCGCACCACCGCCTGCTCCACTTCGCCTGCGGGAGCGCGCCGCCACCCCGGCCCATCCGGCGTTTTCGCTTGCCGGCTCCGGCTCAGCACCATGGCAGTTCCGGTATCGGTGAAGAATGCGGTCATCCCGCCGCTGCGCGCCAGAAAGCGCACCCGCGCATCCGTCTGGCCCATGTTGGGTTCAAAGGCCAGCGGCAGCTTCCCATAACCCGAATTCACCCTGGCGTGACCGATGTGCCTCACCGGACTCGCCGGCATTGGCCGCCTGGCCACGGTTACGGCGGCCTGGTTGGTTAGCGCCGCAAACAGGATCGCGGCCAGGAATCGGTAGGCGATGTGCATCATGTTCATCTTCTTGTCCTCTTTAGGGGTGGCGGCCCCGACCCCGAGCGGGCGCTGCGGTGCTCCGGCGACGGCAAACGAAGCCAGCGGCGGCACAAGCAATCCCCGGCCCGGAAACCACAGAGCCTTCAGTCTTTTGAGACATGTGAGCGACCCCGGTGCAACGCCTTGCCAGGAGGGCGCCTGGGTCAGCGGGAAGCCACACCTCACGTGCCTCCGGCCGGTTCCGACGGCACGGGTCCACCGTCACCAGAGCGCCTGAGGCGCCATGACGGGGGTTGCGGCCGAACCGGCAGGCAACAGCGAACTCGCCGCTACCGAAGCGCCTGATGTCCGGACGTCCACGGTTTTTTGCAGAATTGTGCGTGCAATGCTAGATTATCGCGGAACTCATCGGCGGGGCAATGGGGGAAACCCGATCCAGGAAACCCGCATTCGCGGCCGCGTGGGCACATTCGCCTTGCGGAAGCAACGCGGGCGCCATTTACGCTCCGGGGAGCGGTCTCCGGTTCAGAAGGCCGCTCCCCCGGGGGAACACGCTAAATCAGTAACTTCCGACCTTTATTGCCAGCGGCAGTACAAGATTCTGGCCCCCGCTGGTCACCACCAGTGCCTGTGGCCCGGCCACCGCGGTGGAGTTCACCGTGAGAGTCGCGCTGATCGAGGTCGCCGAGTTCACCACCACGTTGCTCACCGTCAGCATCCCGCTGGGCACTGTAACCGTGTCACCCGCTTGAAAGCTGGTGTTGGCGCCCGTAATGGTCACCGCGATCTGACTGCCTGTGGTCGCCGCCACCGCGTTCGGGCTCACTCCCGTCACCACCGGCGCCGTCGGCCCCAGAATCGTTGTCTGATTGAACAGCGCCCGCATGATGAACGACGCCATCTGCCCCCGCGTCACCAGCTCGTCCGGACAGTAGACCAGCGGATTGGTCCCGCAACCGTTGGTCACGTGCTCCTCATAGGCACGCTGGATGAACGGGAACGGCTGCCCATTGCCCTCCACGTTCGTCGGCACGTCGGCAAAGTACGGCGTCTGGGACGTGGTGAAAGTGGCCCCCTGCAGCATCAGCCGCGCACGGATCATGAATATCGCCATCTCCCAGCGCGGAATGGTGTCGGTTGGGCAAAACAGCGGGGGATTCTGCGAACAGCCCGTGGTAATACCCAGCTCCATCAT
This sequence comes from Bryobacteraceae bacterium, assembly GCA_049520275.1. Lineage (GTDB taxonomy): Bacteria > Acidobacteriota > Terriglobia > Bryobacterales > Bryobacteraceae > CAWACP01. Next base: position 6,409 of record JBEKPY010000135.1, on the reverse strand, counting down.
CTTCTGAATGTGCGGAAAGAAGTTGTTATTCGCGGCAGTTACATCGTTGAAATACGGAGTTGTATTGTAGATGGCCGGATTGGTGGTTCCGGTAACCGCCCGAACGATGAACGCCGCCATCTCCTGCCGCGTGACGTTGTCATCCGGGCAGTACTGGCGGCTCAGAGGGTCGGTGGATTGCACGCAGCCGGTGGTTACTCCGAACTCGTACATCAGGTTCGCCGCTTCGTAGAAAGTGGCGCTTGACGCCACGTCGTTGAACATCGCCGGCGAACTCAAGCTGGTCGCGAAAGCGTCGTCGGCTCCTCCCTGGTAAGCCCCCTGGTACGCCGACTGTGTGGGGAAGTCGCCCGAAGCCGTGGACCCCGTGACGACGGCCGAGCCCAGCGCGGCCACCGCGATCCCCAGGCCCTGATCAAGTCCGCTTCCACCCAGGTAAGTGGAGAAGACCAGCGCGCTGCCCGCCGGCGTCAGTTGCGCCACGAAGGCGTCGGTGCCTCCGTTGTTGCCTGCCTGGTACGGAGACTGGGTGGGGAAGTCGGTCGAACCGGTGGTCCCTGTAACGTAAGCCGAGCCCGCCCCGTCCACCGCGATCTTCTGACCCTGATCCTGTCCGCTTCCACCCAGGTACGTGGAGTAAACCAGGGCGCCGCCCGCCGGCGTCAGCTTCGTCACGAACGCGTTGTCCTGCCCCTTCAATGTCGCCTGGTACGGCGACTGCGTGGGAAAGTCGCTGGAATTGGTGGTCCCTATGACGTAGGCCGAGCCGGCCCCGTCCACCGCGATCCCGGATCCAAAGTCGCCACCGCTTCCACCCACGTAGGTGGAGTAGACCGGGGCATTGCCCGCTGGCGTCAGTTTCGTCACGAAAGCGCTTTCACTTCCCTTGCGTGTCGCCTGGTAAGGCGACTGCGTGGGAAAGTCGGCTGACGTGGTCAGCCCGGTGATGTAGGCCGAGCCCGCCCCGTCCACCGCGATCGCCTTGCCCCAGTTATAGGCGCTTCCGCCCAGGTAGGTGGAGTAGACCAGCGCGCTGCCGGCCGGCGTCAGTTTGGTCACGAAAGCGTCTTGCGTTCCCTGGTAGGTCGCCTGGAACGGCGAATGGGTGGGGAAGTCGCTCGAAGTGGTGTATCCCGTGACGTAAGCCGAGCCCGCCGCGTCCACGGCGATCCCCCAGGTCTCATCAATGCCGGTTCCGCCCAGGTAGGTGGAGTAGACCAGCCCATTGCCCGCAGGCGTCAGCTTCGTTACGAAGGCGTCCCCATTGCCCTTGGTTGTCGCCTGGTACGGAGACTGGACGGGGAAGTTGGTCGAAGACGTGTACCCGGTGACGTAGGCCGAGCCGGCCGCGTCCACCGCGATCCCATTGCTCTCGTCATACCCGCTTCCGCCCAGGTAGGTGGAGTAGACCAGACTGTTGCCCGCTGGAGACAACTTCGTCACGAAGACGTTGTCGGCGCCCTGGAGTGTCGCCTGATCCGCCGACTGGGTGGGGTAGTTGGTCGACGCGGTGAACCCCGTGATATAGGCCGAGCCAGCCCCGTCCACCGCGATCCCGCTGCCCCCGTCCGTACCGCTCCCACCCAAATAAGTGGAGTAGTTCAGCACCACCGGGTCGATGCGCAGCTCCCGCTTGCGGTCGTAGCGCGCCAGTTCAAAGCTCACCCGGTTGCCCGCCACCATGGCGTACCGTGCCCCCACCTCCACGCGCTTTCCGCCGATCTGCTGGTAGACCCGCGGCTGCTGCTGCCGCACCTCGCCCAACGCCGTCCGCAGCACCAGCTCTCCGCCGGGCTCCACCCTCAGCGACTCCACTCCCTCCCAGGCCACCTGGATCTGTTTCGGATCCGCCCCCGGCCCCACCACGAAGTCGTACTCGAGTTGCCGCTCGGTCCCGTACCACACCACGTCGATGCCCGGGTACACGCCTGCGTACTGGATGCGCCCGTAGTGCGGCACGTCCGTGCGCCACTTCGCGGGGTCGCTGCCGATGAAGTAATTGCTGATGCCCGGCTGTTTGTCCACGCCGATGACCTGTCGCGGCCGGTCCGCGCCCGCCAGCTTCATGCGCACTACCGCCTGCTGCGCTTCGCCCGCCGAACCCCCCTGCCGGCCCCGGCTGAGGACCAGGGCTGCTTCGGTATCGGTGAAGAAAACGGTCATCCCGCCGCCACGCGCGACAAACCGCACCTGTCCGTCCGTCTGGCCCATGTTCGGTTCGAACGCCAGTGGCAGCTTCCCGTAGTCCGCCCTAACGCTGGCCAGGCCGGAATGGGTCGCCGGACTTGCCGGCGCTGGCCGCGTTTTCACCGTTACAGCGGCCTGGTTGGTTAATACCGCAAACAGGATTGCGGCCGGGACTCGGTAAGCTGTGTGCATGATGTTCATATCCTTGCCGCATTCAGGGACGGCAGCCCCGACCCCGAATGGGCGTTGAGGTGATCTTGTAGCGCCCGTAGCGAACGGCGCGTAGCAGTGTTAGATTAGCGCGGAAGCATTGGGCGGCGCAACGGGGGAATGAGCGGTTAAGGTGCCAGACCACCTCGTTCTGGTACCCACCGGGTGTTCTGCGCCTGGCTTCCCGGTGATGCGACCATCCAGACCGCAGCAGTCCTTCGCCCAGCCGCCTCCTCCCTCAAGTGCAGGTTTCACTAACGACACCACAGGATGGCAGTCATACGGCTTGTCAGACATCCTGTCTGACATCCAAGGTTCGAGCTGCCGACTAACGGTAATTGTACTTACACTATGTCGTGAAACCAGCTCGGACTGTAAGCGCGGTAACCAGGCTGGACGCGCTGCTAACCGGCCACGCTGAGGGGGTGACGACGAGGCGGCCGTGCAATTAGCCCACAAGGCCTCGCCTGGGCTTCTATACCCGTAAGGGGCGGTACGGATGCCCCCAAAACACGCAAGTTCTCAGTTGACTCCTGATGCACCTAAGGGTATATTTGATTGACCCTGGTAGTTGTGTATCCGGGGCAATTTAGGACGTGTCGTGAGAAGGGCAAACTTCTCATGCAAAGAGGGGGACAACTTGAAGAAACTGATTATGCTGCTCGTCGCGGTCGTATCCGTGGCGATCCTACCGTCGTATGCCGCAACGGTCCCGCAGTGTTCGAGTCTGGGAACAAACGGGAACGTTCAACTGAGCCTGCTCCTGGCTGGGGGGGCGGATGCTACCGGCTGCGAGATCTCGGACAAGATCTTCTCGGGCTTCACGTATGCAGGCAGTGATGCGGCTTCGACCGTCACGGTGAATTTTAACAGCAATGGTCCGGTTCCGGCCGGAGTGGCGATCGAGTTCAGCGATCCCACGCCCTGGTCGAGCCTTAGTTTGGATTTCACCACCACGGTTGACACCACCATCTGCCCGCAATGCGTGATCACGGCCACGCTGGATCAGATTTTCACGCCGCCGACGCCGAATGCCGATGCCGGTAGTTTCTCACACACCCCGGCCGGCACGCCCAATCCGGTTCTCGTGAGCGGGGCCAGTCCAGCGTCTCTGAGTGGCCAGGCTGTGGGCTTCCCGGATGCGAAAACCATGATCACATCCTTTACGCAGACCGGTGGAGCCACGTTGGAGGGTGTCGAGGTTAGCTTTGCCCAGGCTGTGCCGGAGCCGGCTACGTTTGGGTTGCTCGGACTCGGGCTGGTGCTTCTCGGCGCGATCCGAATGAGAGTGCGGAAGTAACGTTCAGTAGCGGCGCGATAGCGCGTCGAATGAACGAGTGTGCCTCCCGTGACCGGGCGGTAAGGGTTGGTGTGTCCGGCCAGGGAGAGAATACGCCGTCCGGAGGCGGCGGAACGTCCGGGCAAGTTGTCGACTGGCAGTCGTCGGCTTGTGGGGCGATCTGGCGGTGGACTCGAATCGGAGTGAGTTGTCGGTATTCGAGTCCCCGGGCCCGGTGGCGCTGGAGACATGGGTCGCCCGGTTTTCGAACCGGTGCGTACCCTGCCTTCCAGGCAAAGCCCTTATGAGCGATGCGGGCCCGGAACCTCGCTTATCTCAGTAGTAACCCTTAACTGTTCGGGTACACCCTTGCACCTTTGCAGCTCCGCCGCCGCGGAGCATGCGACACTAGTCCTTCATGCCCGGGGCCGGCCAACCCATCGAGATGCCTCTGGTCAGCGTGGTTACTCCCTCCTGGAACATGGGCCACTACCTTGAGGAGACCATCCAGAGCGTCCTCAGCCAGGACTATCCGCGCATCGAATACATCGTAATGGATGGTGGTTCGACGGATGAGACTCCCCGGATTCTGGAACGCCACGGAGCCGAACTGCGGTACTACGTCTCGCCGGACAACGGCGCTGCCGACGCCATAAACAAAGGGCTGCGGCTCGCGTCCGGCGACCTGTGCGCGTGGTTGAGCGCGGACGACACGTACCTTCCGAATGCGATAACAACGGTGGTGGCGGCCTTTCGGGATCACCCGGCGGCTGGAGTCATATACGGGGAAGGTCTGTGGACGGACGCTTCCGGCTCCGTGCTCGGGCGGTATCCAACCTCTCCCAGGGCCGTGGAAGAATTCGATCGGGAGTGCGCCATCTGCCAGCCTGCGGCGTTCTTCCGGCGGGCGAGCGTCGAGCGCATCGGCTTTCTGAACAGCCGGCTGAGTTCGGCGTTCGATTATGACCTATGGGTGCGTCTTTCGTCCTGCACCCGGTTCAGGCACATCCACCGCGATCTCGCCACCTCCCGGATGCACGGCGCGAACAAGACTCTGGGGCAGCGGGGCGCGACGCTCCGGGAAGCCATCCGGGTGCAGAAGACGCACTTCGGTTATGTGCCTTTCCGCTCGGTATACGCGTACTGTTCGTGGCTGATTGCGCGAAACCGCCAGTTTCCGGTCCCCACTCAGCCTTCGCTGCCATCGTTCGCGCTCAGCTTTCCGGTCGGGCTCTGGATAGACCGCTCCGCGCCGCTGCGCTACGCCGGGGAGTGGGGCGGTGCTCTTCGTAAAGGCCTGTCCCGGCTTCGGCGCTGACACTGGGGCACGCGGCGTCAGCCGCGTTTTGGGGCCGCCAGAAGTAGTGGCCCACAGCCACCATGATAGGATCATGCGTGTCCATTGTGCGCGCTTTCCAGATCGCCAACGGTGCTGGTTCAGGCAACATTGGCGACGACCTGATGGCGCGGGCTTTCTGGCGGAAGCTGCCCCTGGACATTCACCTCACGGTGGCTCTCCTGCCCGAATCCGCGCGGGCGCACCAGCCCTGGCCGCAACGCCACGCATACGTTCCCGTGGTGTATGCGGGTAATGAGAACGACAGCGCGGACTGCCCCGGTCTCCTTGCCGGTGACACGCCGGTTGCCGAAAACGAAGGACTTGACTGGCCAATTCATTTCCTCGCCCCGCGGCTTGATCACTTTCACCGGAGATCCCTGCCCGTCGATGCGCTCGGCGTGGGCGTCGATCGACTTACCGGTGCGGAAGCGTTGCAGTTATTCCGCCGTTCCTTTCTGCCCATTCGCAGTTGGAGTGTACGCTCGCATGCCTGCCGGGACGCGCTTCTGGCGATGGGAGTCGATGACGGCAGGATCAAGGTCGGGGCCGACTGGGCCTGGCTCCATCAGCCGGAAGGCAATCTCCGGGAATGGGCCGGGAAGGTCTGGGCCGCACTGGGCGTCGACGCGCGCGCGCGCCTGCTGCTTGTCAACCCGGTGAACATGATCTGGAGGGACTCGATCGTCAAACGCGAACTGGCCGCGGCGCTCGATGCCGCGAAACGCGCCTTTGGATTCCAGATCGCTTTCTTTTGCAACGAATGCCGCGCGGGAGACTTCTTCGATTTCGCGGCGGCGCGCGAGATTCAGGGGGCCATGTCGGAACCGTCGGTGATCGTTCCCCCTGAATACTATTCGCCTGACGAGGCGATCGCGCTCATCGGCTTTGCCGCCGTCACCGTCGCCCAGAGATACCACTTCGCCGTCGAGTCCATTCTTGCCGGCACCGTTCCGGTGTGCATCATTCGCGGGCAGAAGATGGCCTCGTTAGCGGACGAATTGGGACTCCCGCGCGCCGGAACCGTGGATTGTCCGGCGTCCGGCAAGCTGGTGGCGGCCATCGGAGACGCACTGCGGAATCGTGCGCGCTGGCAGCGCCGCCTGGCGCGTCTGAAACGGAGCATGGCCAGACGCGCCGCACACAACCTCGATCTGCTTTGGACACTCCCGCCTTACAACACCATGGCGCGTGCGGGCGGCATGCTCCAACTGGTTGGAAGGACCATTCGGAGGTTAGTTACTCGGTGAACTTGCTGGATTCACTGTCAGGACACCTTCGAAAACGCTCGCCCTGTGAAAGCAGCCCCGTCGTCCGGCCTTGTGGGGCAGGCCCTCGGCCCAATGGCACTTAACTTTTGGAACGGGCCTGCAAATCCAAGAACAGAATGTGCGTAT
>JBEKPY010000134.1:0-10945 GCA_049520275.1 Bryobacteraceae bacterium | reverse complement strand
GCGGCCTTCCAGAAGGAGTACATCAAGGACGACGGCGAGGTGGGCACGGGCACCCAGACTTCCTACGTGCTGGCCCTGCAGATGAAGCTGGTTCCCGAATCGCTGACGGCGGCCGCGGCGGACAAGCTGGTGAAGGACATTGAGGCGCATCAGTGGCACCTGACCACCGGGTTTCTGGGGACGCCTCACTTGTTGTTCGCGCTGGCCGACAACGGCCACACCGATGTGGCTTACCGGCTGCTGCTGAACGAGACTTACCCGTCGTGGGGCTACATGCTTTCCAAAGGCGCCACCACGTGGTGGGAACGATGGAATGGCGACACCGGGGACCCGGCCATGAACTCGTTTAACCACTATGCGTTCGGATCGGTGGTGGCATGGGTGTACCGATACGCGGCGGGGATCGACACAACGCCGGAAGCGCCCGGCTTCCGCGAGATCGTCATTCGGCCACGCCCTGACCAGCGCATGACGCATGCACGGGCGGAGTACGATTCGGTCTACGGCAGGATTGCCAGCGACTGGACGGGGAACCCCGGGGAGCCATTGTCGTTGCACGTGACCATTCCCGCCAATACCACGGCCCGGGTGGTCCTGCCGGCAGGTCCGGCCGCCCGGGTGACCGAGGGTGGCCGGCCCGTCAAAGGGCAGCGTGAAGCCGACGGTTACGTGGTGCGAATCGGCTCGGGAAACTATGCTTTTTCGGTCAGCGCCCGCTGAGTGTGCAGGCCCATGCGGAATCGGCCGATAAGAGCATGGATGTGTATGTCGTCGGGAATCCGGGAATGCGGGACGGGCTCGTTGGCATTCGCCCTGATGTTCCTGGTTTCCGCCGGCACAATTCAGGCCCAGCGAGAAGCCTTTCGCCACTACGGCCAGGAAGCCGGCCTGAATAATCTGGCGGTGAACTGCCTGGCCCAGGACCGGACCGGATTCCTGTGGGTGGGCACGGAAAACGGACTCTACCGGGACGAAGGGGGATGGTTCCGGCGCTTCGGGACGGAGACGGGCCTTCCTGACGCCTACATCGATGCACTTCAGGTGACTGCGGACGGCACGCTTTGGGTAATTGGATTCCACGGCCTGTCCACCTTCGAAAACGGCCGTTTTGAAGCCGTTCCCGGTATTCCGCAGGTGCGCATTCGGCAGACCGGGAGAATCGCGTCGGATTCTCACAGCGTGGTGTACGCGGGCACGGACCAGGGCCTGCTCGGCATCCGGCGCCTCGGCTATCGGCGATTCCGGTCTGAGTGGCTCACCCACACACCGGCGGTAGGAGTGACCGTCGACTCACACGATGCGATCTGGTTCGGCTGCGAGAACGATCTTTGCCGCGCCAGCGCCGGCCAGGTGACGCATGTCGGCCGGGATTGGGGGCTTCCCGCATTGTCGTGGGAGAGCATCGCCAGCGATACGAGCGGGAACCTCTGGGTGCGCAACCCGCATGCATTGTATGTGAATCGGGCGGGCCAGCGGAGGTTCGCGCCCGTGGACGTGCCCATGGCGGCCGAGCCTGCGGGCGCCGTCGTAGTCGACCCGCGGGGTGGTGTCATGGTTCCGACCAATGAGGGGCTGGCCTTCGCGACGCCGGAGCGAACGCGGCTGCTAGGGTCCTCGGCGGGATTTGGGGATGGTTCCATCAGTTTTGCGTTGCGGGACCGTTCGGGATTGCTCTGGATCGCCCAGGCGGGGTACGGCATCTCGGCCTGGGTCGGTGAAGGGACGTGGGAGAACTGGACCCGTTCCGAGGGGCTGAGCAACGACGAACTATGGGAGGTGGTTCGTGACGGCGACGGGAACCTCTGGGCCGGCACGAACCACGGCGTCGACATTCTGCCGCCGGACGGAAACAAGTGGAACAGACTGGCCGAGGCTGGCGACGAGCAGATTCGCGCGGTCCTGTCCTGCAGGGAAGGCCGGGTGTGGGTGGGCAGCCGGCCGGGCGGCCTGACGCTGTTCCAGAACCTGAAGCGGATCAAGCATTTTGGGCCGGCGGACGGCATGGACATCGACCTCATCGATGGCATATTCCGCGAACGGGACGGGACGATGTGGGTGGCCGGGCAGGGAGGCCTTTTCCGCAGCTTCCCCGTGCCTGATACCCGCCAGCGTCGCTTCGAGCGTCTGTATCCGCCCGGAACGGACGCGGGCGAGCGGTTCTATCAGCCGGTCATGGATTCCGCCGGCCGCATCCTGATCCCGGCTCTGAAGGGCCTTCTGCGCTATGACCATGGCTCCTGGCGGCGGTTCCAGCGCCGCGACGGATTGCTCAGCGACGCGGTCTATGTGGCCGCCGTCACTCCGGACAATTCGGTTTGGGTGGCCTATCAGGCCATTGAGGGTCTCACCTCAATCCACCCGGATGGAACTACAGCGCAGTATTGGCCGCCACGGGACCTGATGTCCGGCCGGGTTTACCTGCTCGGGACGGCCTCGAACGGAGCGCTGTGGGTGGGGACCGATTCGGGGATCAGCATCTTCGAGGGAGGCCGGTGGCGATCGTTCAACAAGGCGGACGGACTGGTGGCGAACGATACGGACATGAACGGATTCTTTCTGGACAGAGACGGGAGCATCTGGATCAGCACCAGCCGCGGGCTGTCGCATTACTTCCCGCACCCGGAACGGAGGCCGGGACCCGGCGAGGAGTTGAAACGTCCCATCGTCGCCGCCGAGTACAGCGGCTCCAGCCGGGAGGCGGCCAAGTCCGCGCCGCGCCTGCCCTGGTCGGACCGGTCCATCGCGTTCGATCTGGCCAACCTGAACTACGCCCACGAGGACGGCGTCGCGTTTCGCTATCGCTTGCACAATCTGGACGAATATGGGTCCGCCGTGAAGTGGATCGACACTCCCCAGCATTCGGTCCAGTTCAGCCTGCTGCCGCCGGGAGGCTACACCTTCGAGGTATGCTTCGTCACCCGCGACGGGGAGGTTTCCGAGCCGGCCCTGTTCCGTTTCGAGGTGGCCGCGCCCTGGTGGCAGCATCCGCTGTTGCGCATTCTGGCCATGGTGTTGATCCTGCTGGCTATCGTTCAGGCATGGAAGTGGCGCATGAAGAGGGTCCTGCAGCAACGGCGCGAACTGGAGGCGGCGGTGGTGGCGCGCACGCGGGAACTGGCCGTGGAGAAGGCGCGAGCCGAAGAAGCCAGCCGCCTGAAAAGCGAGTTCCTGGCCAACATGAGCCACGAAATCCGCACGCCGATGAACGCGGTTATCGGGATGACCGGCCTGCTGCTCTCCACGCCCCTCGACAGCGAACAGCGCGAGTACGCCGAGACGGTCCGGACATCCGGGCACCACCTCCTCTCGCTGATCAACGACATTCTCGATTTCTCGAAAATCGAAGAGGGCCGGATCGACGTCGAGGTGGCTCCTTTCGATCTGCGGCAAGCGCTGATGCAGGTGGTCGACTTGCTGGGCCCGCAGGCGCATGGCAAGGGACTCGATCTCACGCTCGTCCACGACGACGGCATCCCGGAGATGCTGGCCGGCGATATGCAGCGTATCCGGCAGATCGCCACGAATTTCCTGGCCAACGCGGTCAAGTTCACCGACCGGGGATTTGTGCGGGTTTCCACAACTCTGGTCAGCCACGCGGGCGAGGCCGTGGTGGTGCGCATCGGGGTGGAGGACAGCGGGCCGGGCATTGCGGAGAGCAAAGTGCCGCTCCTGTTCACCAAGTTCACTCAGGCGGATTCGTCCACCACGCGCCGTTATGGGGGCACCGGACTGGGGCTGGCCATCTCGAAGAAACTCGCCGAGTTGATGGGCGGCAGCGTTGGCGTGCGCACCGGACCGGATAAGGGCTCGCTGTTCTGGGTGGAACTGCCGCTAAGCGTCGCCGACGGGCATTCCCGCGCGGCAGAGCCGCCGGGCGAACTGGCTCCCGAGCTGCTGGAGAGCCCCTGCCGGGTGCTGGTGGCCGAGGACAACCCCGTCAACCGCCGGCTGGCCATCCGCATGATGGAGAAGTTCGGGTGCACGGTGGAGACCGCGGGCGATGGCGCGGAAGCGGTGGACATGTGCGCGCGGCTGCCGTTCGACATTGTGTTCATGGACTGCCAGATGCCGGAAATGGACGGCTACGATGCCGCCTCCGCCATCCGCCGCGCGGAAAGAGAGCACGGCTGGCCACGGCTGCCCATCGTGGCGCTGACCGCTCATGCGGCCGCCGCCGACCGCGATCGTTGTTTCGCCGCCGGCATGGACGACTATCTGAGCAAGCCCGTGTCCGCCGAGCAGATGCGCGCCGTGCTTCACCGGTGGATGAACGAGGGGAAAGCACGACGGGTGCTCGATCCTGCCGCCCAATAGGCCTGTCTTTTCACGGGGAGTCCCGCATGCCGCCCCATTTCTCGTTGGGACGCGGGCCCAGAACGAATCGCAGATCGCCGCCGCTGGCGATCTCGGAATGTTCGATCCATGGCCCCTCGAGCGCGCGGCCACACCACGTTACCGACTGGACATAGACATCATTCGGCGCACCTCTCACCGCCTCGACGGTCAATGTCCTGCCATTCTCGAGGTGGATCGTCGCGTGGGTGAACAGCGGCGTCCCCAGCGCATAGATGGGCCTTCCTGGGACCACGGGATAAAGGCCCAGCGCACTGAAGACGTACCATGCCGACATCTGGCCGGTATCCTCGTCCCCGAGCCAGCCGTCGGGCCCGGGCTGGTAGAGCCGGGCCATCACCTCGCGGACGAGCTTCTGTGCTTTCCACGGCTGACCCACATAGTCGTAAAGGTAGATGACGTGGTGCACGGGCTCGTTGATGTGGGCGTACTGGCCCATGTTCTCGAGCTTTGACTCGGTCATCTCGTGGATCACTTTTCCGTACCCGCCCACCTTGAAATCGGAGGTCATGTGGAATAGTGCGTCGAGTTTGTGAATGAACGCGTCACGCCCGCCCAGAAGCTCGATGAGCCCGGGCACATCCTGTTGCACCGACCACAGCCATTGCCAGGCGTTGCCTTCGGTGAACACCCCGCCCCAGTCGAGCGGATCGAACGGCTGCACCCACGCCCCGGACGCAGTGCGGCCGCGCATGAACCCGGCGGACGGGTCGAAGACGTTGCGGTAATTCCGGGAGCGCGCGGTGAACGTACGGTAGTCGTCCGCTTTCCCCAGCGCCCGCGCCAGCGTGGCTACGCAGAAGTCGTCATAGGCGTACTCCAGAGCTCGCGATACCGATTCCGGCACTCCATGATCCGCAGGCACGTATCCCAGACGGACATAGTCCTCCAGTCCGCCCCGCCCCTCGAAGGCGCCGCTTCCGGTTTGCGTGGCGTCCTTGTGCAGCGCCCGATATGCTTTGTCGACGTCGTAATCGCGAATGCCTTTGGCGTACGCGTCGGCGATCACGGAATCGGCGTGCGTGCCGATCATGACGTTGGTTTCCGCCGGATTCGGCCACCTGGGGATCCATCCGCCCTCGTCGAAGGCGTTCAACATGGCGCGGATGATCTCGGCGTCCCGGGCCGGCTGCAGGAGGGCCAGCAGCGGGAACTCCGCGCGAAACGTATCCCAGAAACCCGTGTCCGAGAACATGGGACCGGAGTGCACCTTGCCGTCGTAGGGGCTGCGGTGAACCGCCGCGCCGCTCGCATCGGTTTCGGCCAGCATCCGGGGCATCTGGAAGGCGTGATACAGCGCCGTGTAGAACGTCCGGCGGTCCGCCTCCGAACCGCCCGCGACCTCGATCCTGCCCAGTTCGCGGTCCCATTCCGCGCGGGCGTCCGAGGCCACCCGATCGAAGTCCGGCTGCGGAATCTCCCGATCGAGGTTGCGCCGGGCCTGCTCGGCGCCGATCAGCGAAGTGCCCACGCGCACCGTGATGCGTTCGCCCTGTTTCGTCGCGAATCCAACCCACGCGGCGTCGTCCGAGACGCCGTGGACGGTGAATGCGCGATCGAACACGGCGACGAAATAGACCCTGAAGTTCGCGGCGGTGGAACGCGGCGCGCTGGAATTGATTCCGCCGATCGTTCTCGCTACGGGATCGATGTGAATGGCAGAGCCGCCCGGACGGTCATCGATGACCACCCATGCGTGCTCCGCTTTCGGAAACGTGAAGCGCAGGATGCCGCCGTGACGCGTGGGCGCCGTCTCCGCCTGAATGCCGTAATCTTCCAGCAGAACGCGATAGCGATAGGCGCGCGCGTCCTCCTCCCGATGGCGGAACTTCGAGGCCCGCTGGTCCGGCGCGAGGCGCAACTCGCCGGTCATCGGCATCACCGAAAAAGAACCCCAGTCGGACATCCACGCCGACGGCCTATGGGTGGACCGGAAGCCTCGGATCTTGTCCTTACGGTACTGATAGGGCCAGCCGCCCTCACCGGTCTGGGCGGTCCAGTTAGACATGGCGAACGGAAGGAAGACCGCGGGGTACGTGCTGCCGTGGGACAGCTCGAAGCTCGAATCGGTTCCCACCAGCGGATCCGGTACGTCCGCGAGATGCGTGGAAGGCTGCGCGATTGCGGCGTTCAGGAGCAGAACCAACAGCGGCTTCATCGGATGCGATTAGTAGCCGGCCGTGGCCACGGGAGCCGCACTTGCGCGCGGAATCTCCGGCAGGCCGAGCCGCCGCCGGCAGTCGTCCAGCATGGCGGCGGTGCGGCTGGCGCCGCAGCGCGTGACGCCGAGTGCACGCACGCGCAGAAGCGTGTCCAGATCGCGCACTCCCCCGGCGGCTTTCACCTGAACGGAGGGCGCCGCATGGTTCCGCATAAGCGCGAGATCTTCGAGAGTCGCGCCGCCCGGGCCGTAACCGGTGGAAGTCTTCACCCAGTCGGCCGCAAGTTCGCTCGATATCTCGCAGAGCCGGATCTTCGCGGCGTCGTCCAGATAGGAGTTCTCGAAGATCACCTTGACCTTTTGCCCCGCTGCATGCGTGACTGCGATCACCGCCTCGAGGTCGTCGCGCACATACGTCCAGTTGCCGCTGCGTACGGCGCCGATGTTCACCACCATGTCCAGTTCCTGGCCGCCATCGGCGAGCGCTCGTTGCGCCTCGGCGACCTTTACGGCGGTGGTGTGGCCGCCGTGCGGGAAGCCGATAGTCGTGCTGGCCTTCACCTCGCTGCCGCGCAGGATCTCCGCGCAACGCGCCAGGTAATACGGCAGAATGCACACGCTGGCAACGCCGTAGTCCAGAGCAAGCTGGCAGCCCTGTTCGAGCTCCGCGGAAGTCAGCGCCGGGTTCAGCAGGGAATGATCGATCATCCCGGCGATTTCAGAGTATGTGTAGTCCATGGCGAATCCCAGTACTTGTATAGCATCTTCGATTATCGGGCGGGCTGTTGCGAAAACGCGGGGCGCGTCAAGGACAAGACCGGCCGTTGTTCCGCGCAGGGCGTCTGGCGCGCCCAGACGTGTCCTTTCAGCCGACGTGATTGGTGAGCGTGCCGATAGGGGCGATGGTGATGTGAATCTGGTCGCCGCGACGCAGGGTGAAGGAATCGGGGGGCACGATGCCGGTTCCGGTGAGCAGGAAGCAGCCGTGCGGAAAGCTGTTGTGGCGAAACAGATAGTGGACCAGAGAGGCCGGGTCGCGCTTCAGCGCTTCGAGCTTCGTCGAGCCGGCAAACGCGGTCTGTCCGTCTCGAACGATGTGCAGCGCGATTTCGGTGGAAGCGGGGAGGGGCTCGCTCGAAACAAGGATGCAGGGGCCGAGGGCGCAACTGCGATCGTAAACCTTGGCCTGCGGCAGGTAGAGCGGATTCTCGCCTTCGATGTCGCGAGAGCTCATGTCGTTGCCCACGGTGTAACCGATGATGTTGCCGCTGGGTGTGACCAGCAGCGTGAGTTCGGGCTCGGGTACAGACCACGACGAATCGTCGCGGATGGCGACAGCTTCGCCCGGGCCGGCCACGCGATGCGGCGTGGCTTTGAAAAAGAGCTCGGGCCGCTCGGCATCGTAGACGCGATCGTAGAAATCGCCACCGCCGGCGGCTTTTGCCTCCTCCATGCGCGCGGCGCGACTGCGATGGTAAGTGACCCCGGCCGCCCAGACCTCCTGGCTTCCAATAGGCGCCAGAAGCTGGTCCAGGGCGCCGGGGGCGGCGGGCGCGAGATCCCTGACTCGTTCCTTGAGATGGTCGGCGAGGTCGTCGCGCGTGATCAGGGCGTCCCAGGAGGGGGCGTCGATCGGGTAGTGAAGGCCACTGTGCTCGGCGATCGCGCCGGTGCGGGTTTGGTAGAGTTTCATGATTCCTCGGAAAGCAGACGCTGCAGGCGCTCGGCGAAGCTCTCTCCCGATTCCGTCCAGAGCTGGCGCCGTGGCGCGCCCAGGGCGTCATCGAGATCGTGGACGAATTTGAGCAGACTGCGAATGTTCGATTGTGCCGTGGCCAGGGCGGTGGGGACGTCGGTGCGGGGAAGGAAGTTGGCGTCCACGCCGAAGTCCACGCGCAGGTTCTCGCCGAGGTCGCGCTCGAATTCGGGGCCAAAGCAGGCGAGCGAAACCCGGGACGGCTGAAGCGCCCAGTCCCGCTCGTTTTGCCACAGATCCCAGGAGGTGTCGAACTGATAGCAGCAGTCGGCGTGACGGAAGGCCTGCGCCGCGGCGATTACGTCCTCTGTCGTGAAGCCCGGTGCGAACGCCTGCTCGAAAACCGCGGGCTCGGTGACCGCGATGGGAGTGATGCGCAGCGTGGAGGCGTTGCGGTTGAGGCGGGAAACCGGGAACAGGCGCAGGGCCTTTTCGTAGAAGCGCAGCATGTTGTGCTCGGTGAAGCCGGTGATCCAGTAGGAGAGATAAAGCTGGTCGGCCATTTGCTACCATCGTAGCTTCTGTAGAACCGGCGCAAAACGGAGCCTCGGCGGCGGGTGATTCGGAGTTTCTCTGTGGAGGCCCGCCGCCGGGGCCCTTTGCGCCTATGCGGAACTCGCCTCTTCTTCCCATCTTTCTGATTGTCGCGGTGGACGTCCTCGGGCTCACCATTATCCTCCCGCTGCTGCCGTTCTATGCCGAGCACTTCGGGGCCGCGCCGGGGGTGGTGGGTCTCCTGATCTCCACCTACGCGTTGTGCCAGCTTGTGTCGGGGCCGATGCTGGGGCGTTTCTCCGATCACATGGGCCGGCGGCCGCTGCTGCTGATCAGCCAGGTGGGCACCTTCATCGGGTTTCTGATCCTGGCGAACGCGTGGGCGCTGTGGGTGGTGTTTTTGTCGAGGGTCATCGACGGGCTCACCGCCGGCAATTTGTCGCTGGCGCAGGCGTACATCTCCGATGTCACGACGCCGGAGAAGCGGGCGAAGTCGTTCGCGGTGATCGGCATCGCATTTGGCCTGGGGTTTCTGATCGGGCCGGCAATTTCGGGGTATCTCTCGCAGTTCGGCTACGCGGTGCCGATTTACGTTGCCGCCGGCCTCTCGTTCACCAGCATTATGTGCACGTATTTTCTGCTGCCGAGACATCGGCCCGAGCGGGATGCGAGCACCCCGCGCCGATTCGCCGTCCTCGACTGGGGCAATTACGTGCGCTTTTTCCGCCAGCCCGGGCTGGGCGTGCTGTTGTGGCAATTCTTCGCCTTCACGACCGCGTTCTCGGGCTTCATGTCGGGCTTCGCGCTGTTTGCCGAACGGCGGTTCTTGTGGCACGGCCACCCGTTTGGAACGCGCGAGGTCGGGTACGTGTACGCGTTCGTGGGATTTGTGGGGATCATTTTCCAGGGCGGTCTGGTGGGACGTCTGGTGCACCTGCTGGGGGAGCGGCGCATGGTGCGCATCGCCTGGGTGGTAGCGGCGGCGAGCTATGCCGCGCTGGGGTTCACCTGGACCATCCCCTGGCTGTTGCTGGTGGCCGCCACGCAGTCTTTTGGCGCGGGCTCGCTGCGTCCGGTGCTGACCAGTCTGATCACGCAGAAGGCGGGGCGTTCGGAGACCGGGGCCGTGCTGGGGCTGACGCAATCGCTGATGGCGGTGTCGCAGATTGTGGCGCCGTTCATCGCGGGCCTGCTGATACAGAAGGGGCTGCTGGTGTCGTGGGCGATGTTCCCGGCGGTGGTGTCGGCGGTGGGGCTGCTGCTGTGAGGGCCGCGGTCAGGCTTCGCCGCCGCGCAGCTCGATGACGTAGTAACGGCAGGGCATGGCGCCGGCGTTGCGCACGCTGTGCATCTGGTTCGAGGCTAGCCAGATCACCGATCCGGCTTCCACTTGTTCCGTCTTTTCGTCGAAGTATGCTTCCAGCGTTCCTTCAGCCAGAATGACGATCTCTTCGTGCGGGTGCTTGTGGGGAGCGTGTGTGAGCGTACCCGGGCCGAGGGACGTTTCGTGCATTTCGAGCTTGAAGCCTCCATGTGTCGCGCCGAGGAAAAACTCTCGACCCTTTTTCTCGTCGTTGCCCTCCCACGAGATTTGTTGATCGTGGTAGATCTTTGAGGTCGACATTACCTGGGGCTGCTTCGTTTGCGCGCTGGCGCGCACTGCCGCCAGCAGGGGAAGCAGCAGGCTCACATCTCTCCGCGAGTAGTTCATGTTCGTTCTCCCTTTTACGAGCGTCAGTATCGCATAGGGAGCGCAGAGCGCGATGCGTGAGTGCTATGTGTTGCGCGGGATACGGCCCGGCCTGTTGAAGACGATTGAAGACATCCTGGCCGTCTTGATGAGGCGTACACTCCGCAGGCCATGAACCTTCCCGGCTTCTTATGAACCGGGAAGCTGATGACCTTCGCTATTCACAGTAGGCGCGGAGGACGGCCCGTTGAATCCGAGGATTCTTATGGCCGCGGGATGGGCCTGATGCTCCAGCGCGATCATGAATGCGATTCTCCCCGGCTCTGCTACAGTTCGGTGATATACTTCCCCTTCAAACCCCACGGATAGTGTGTGTCCGAGTACCGGCGCGCTGTGCATCGTACTTCACTCCGCCCGCCCCGTTCGACACGACAGGAAGGCACGATGCGCGCTACCGGGTTCATTATTCTTGCAAGCATCAGCAGTCTGA
>JBEKPY010000133.1:0-11213 GCA_049520275.1 Bryobacteraceae bacterium | reverse complement strand
CGGCGGCTGCCCGTTCCTCGGCAGCCGCAAGCCGGTATAATCTGAGACTTATGCCCAGCAGAGCCGCCGCTCATCCTCCGGCCGAAGGCGATCCGGCCCCTGAAATCGAGCTTGCCGACGATCGCGGAACCCCGTTCCAGCTTTCCCGCCTGCGCGGTAAGAACGTGGTCCTGTATTTCTACCCGAAGGCAAACACCTCCGGCTGTACAAAGGAGGCCTGCGCCTTCCGTGACAACGCCAGGAAGTTCACGAAGGCCGACACCGTGATCGTGGGGGTATCGCCGGACAAAAGCCCGGCGCAGGCGAGCTTCAAGGCGAAGTACGACCTGCCGTTCACCCTGCTGGCCGACACCGCGCACGCGGCCGCGGAAGCCTGGGGCGTCTGGAAGGAAAAGAGCATGTACGGCCGGAAGTACATGGGCATCGAACGCACCACGTTTCTGATCGACAAAACGGGAAAGGTCGCCAGGATCTTCCCGAAGGTGAAGATCGAGGGACACGCCGAAGAGGTCCTCGAAGCGCTGGCGGCGCTCTAGAGTTCAACCAGCCCGAGGCTGATCTTCAGTGCGTCGTCCAGGCGCTGCATGGTCGCGCCGTCTACCCGGCCAATGCGCTGCAATAAGCGCTGGCGGTCAATGGAGCGGACCTGGTTCAGGATCGCGGCGGAGGGTTGGGTCAATCCGGTATTCCCGCCCGGTCCCACGAGGACCTCGCCGGGGGCGTGGCGGGTCGGCGAAATGCGAACTGATGGCGGCGACGATGGTAATGGGGCTGTACTGGTTCGAGACGTCGTTCTGGATGATGACCGCTGGCCTGGGCTTCTGGGTCTTGTGGCCTCTGCTGGAATCGAAATCAATCAGATAGATGTCGCCTCTTCGGGGGAACGTCATTTCAGTTTGGATCGGACCGGTTTCCGGCCCTGGCGGGATTCCCCGGATATTCGCGATGCTTCCTCTTCGAGCGGGAACCAGTCGGCGGCGATCGCGAGGTCGCGCTGCGCATTCGCCAGCGCTTCCGCTTTCAGGCGCGCGCAGATTCCGCTTGCCTTCAACCCCGACCAGGTGCATCACGGCGCGGTCAATGAACCGGCTCCGGGCGCCCCTGGTGGTCACGCGGTCAAAGGGCACGCACCACCCGCCGCCCCTCCACCCGAAACCTGCCCGACGCCACCAGCGCGATAGCCTCGCTGTAGATGCGATGCTCTTCCCGGAGAATGCGCGCCGCCAGCGTTTCCGCCGTGTCGCCGTCCAGCACCCCCACCGCGGCCTGCAGAACGATGGGGCCGGCGTCGAGATCCTCGTCCACGAAGTGGACCGTGCAGCCGCTCACCTTCACGCCATGCTCGAGGGCCTGCTCCTGCGCATCCAGCCCAGGAAACGAGGGCAGCAGCGAAGGGTGGATATTGAGCACGCGCAGGGGGAACTCGCGGATGAACACCGGGCTCAGCAGCCGCATGTACCCGGCCAGGCACACCAGATCCACCTCGCGCGCTTTCAATTCCGCGACGAGCTGGCGATCGTACTCCTCGCGCGGCACACCTTTCGAAGGAATGCACACGGCGGGGATCCCGCGCGCCCGCGCCTTCTCCAGCCCGCGCGCGTCGGCCCGGTTGGAGATCACCACCGCAATACGCGCATCCAGCCGCCCGGCCGTGATATTGAACGCAATGGCCTCGAAGTTCGACCCGCGCCCGGAGATCAGTATGCCCAGCCGTGTCATTTCCAGATCACGCGCGAGCGTTGCGATTCCACCACCACGCCAATCTCGTAGTATTTCTCATCCAGCCGATCCAGAATGTCGGCGGCCTTCGTCAGATTCCTCTTCGAGACCACCAGGATCATGCCGATCCCCAGATTAAAAGTGCGGCGGAAATCGTCCAGCGGAACGTCCCCGATCTCGCGCAGCAGATCGAAAATGGGGGGCACGCGCCAGCTCCCGCCGTGGACCTGCGCGGCCAACCCTTTGGGAAGAATCCGCGGCGTATTGTCGGTGATGCCGCCGCCGGTGATGTGCGCGGCGCCTTTGAGAATGTTCACGTCCAGCAGCGCGCGAATCGGACGAAGGTAGCTGGCGTGCACCTTGAGAAGCTCGTCCGCGACGGTCAGCTTCGCGTCCCAGGGCAGCGCCTGTTCGGGCCGGTAGCCGGCCACTTCGAACAGCAGCTTGCGCGCCAGCGAGTAGCCGTTGGTGTGCAGGCCGTTGGAGGGAAGCCCCAGCAGCACGTCGCCGGCATGGATGGTTCCGCCGGTGAGCATGGCGCGGCGTTCCACCACGCCCACGATGAAACCGGCCAGATCGTACTCGCCGGGCGCGTAGAGGCCGGGCATTTCCGCCGTCTCGCCGCCGATGAGCGCGCAATTGTTGCGGCGGCAGCCCCGCGCCACGCCGGCGATCACCTGCCCGGCGACCTCGGCCTGCAGGCGGCCCACGGCGAAGTAGTCGAGAAAAAACAGAGGTCTGGCGCCCTGCACGGCGATGTCGTTCACACAGTGGTTCACAAGGTCCTCGCCGACGGTGTCGTGGCGGCCGGCGAGAAACGCGATCTTCAGCTTCGTGCCCACGCCGTCGGCGGAGCTGATGAGCACGGGCTGTTTGAAGCCGGATATCTGAAATCCCGCGCCGAACGATCCAATGTCGGTGAGCACGCCCTGCGTGAAGGTCGCGCGCGCGTGCTTCCTGATCAGGCTGACGGCGCGGTCGGCCTCATCGATATTGACACCGGCGTCCTTGTAGCTGATTTGTTTCCTGGATGCCATCCCGGGGATTGCGGCGCGCAGCCGCAGTGAAACCAAATCCCACTATACCGGCTGCGGCTTCTCCGCGCGAGCCTGTATACAATCGGAACTGAATGCGAAGGGTCCTGGCGGCTCTGGCTTTGCTCGCGGTCCTGTGCGTGGTCGCGTACTGGCCGGTGTTCACGCAGCCGTTCATCGCCGACGATTACGACCAGATTCCGCGGGCCGGCGTCTACGGACCCCCGTCCGGCTGGCCGCTCATCGCGCACGACCCCGTCTTTCGTTTTCGCTTCACCTGGTTCGAGCTCAGCTACGCGCTCCTCCGGCTCTTCGGCTTCCATCCGCTGCCGTTCTACGTGGCCAGCGTGGCGCTGCACATCGTGGCCACGTGGCTGGTGTATGCGCTGGGCACGTGGCGCATGGCCGGATCGCGACTGGCCCTGCCGGCCGCGGTCTTCTTCGCCATCCACGATGGCCACCAGGAGGCGGTTATGTGGGTTTCGGCCTCCATGGAGCTGCTGGCGTTTGTGTTCGGCGTGGGCGCCTTCCTGCTGTGGGTCCGCTGGCTGGAGACGCGAAAGTCGTGGCGATATGTTCTTGCCGTGGTGCTGTTCGCCGGTGCGCTGGTGTCGAAGGAATCCGCGGTGGTTTTCGCGGCCCTGTTCGTGTTGCCGGTGATTTTCGAGCGCCGCTGGATGACACCGCGCGGCATCGTCGGACTCATACCGTTCGCCCTGCTCGCCGGCGTCGTGATAGCCGCCAGCCTGCTGCCGTCGCAGAACAACGCGCGCCTCACCGACGGCAGCTTTTCGCTGGATGCGCCCTTTCTGCTGGTCCTCGCCAACAGCTACTGGCGTCTGCTGTTGCCCGTCGGTTTCGTGAGCCTGGCCGTGCTGGGGTGGCGGCGCGCCGCCGAATACCGGCGCCTGGCTGCATTCTGTCTGGCGTGGATGGCCATCGCGTTAGTGCCCTACTGCTTCCTCACCTACATGCTGCGCGTACCCAGCCGTCAGACCTACCTCGCCAGCCTGGGCCTTGCCTGGCTGGCCGCCGCCGGGTATGACGTCCTGCGCCGGACCACGTCGCGCACCTGTGTGACCTGCTGCGTGATTGCCGTGTTCGCGCTAAGCCTGGGGACGCTGTGGCTGAAGAAGCGGCGCCAGTTCCAGGAGCGCGCCGCGCCCACCGAACAGCTCATTGCGGTGGCTCGCCGGGCGCCCGGACCGGTCCGCGTACTTTGCTTCCCCTATGCCCGAGTGACCGCTGAGGCGGCGGCCGCCAGCGTGGGACGCACCATTGTCTGGGACCCGGAGCCGGGCCGCAAAACCGGCTGCTTCGTGCCAGACATCGTAGGCGGAGCGGGCGCAAAGCCCTGACGAATCGGCCCTGCGCTCAGTGATGGAAGCCTGCGCCGTCCACCGTCGGTTTGAGACCGGGCTGCGTGGCGAACCAGTCGAGGTGCCGGCGGATATCCCGCAGCAGCATGCCGGCCAGATCGTTGGTGAACCCGTTGCGCACCACCACGCGTTGCACCACCATATCCTGCCGGTTGGCGGGCATGCGGTAGGCGGGCACCTGCCAGCCGCGATCGCGCAGCCGGTCCGCCAGATCGTACAGCGACCAGTGCGTGGCGTCCTTCAGAGTCCACGCGAACACCGGCAGGTCGCGCCCCTCGCCGAGCACCTCGAACGGACCCATCTCGCCAATCTGCCTGGCCAGGTTAACGGCCACGTCCCGACACGCCTGGTGAATGGCCCGATAGCCTGACCTGCCCAGCCGGATCAGGTTGTAATACTGCGCCACCACCTGGCTGGCCGGCCGCGAGAAGTTGATGGCCAGCGTGGGCATGGTGCCGCCCAGATAATCCACGTTGAAGATCAGATCGGGATGGAGATCCGCCGCCTCGCGCCAGACCACCCAGCCCACGCCCGGATAGACCAGCCCGTACTTGTGCCCGGACGTGTTGATGGACTTCACGCGCGGCAGCCGAAAATCCCACAAAAGCTCGGGCTGCAGGAAGGGCGCCACGAAGGCGCCGCTCGCGCCATCGACGTGGATGGGAATATCCAGGCCCGTTCTCTCCTGCAACTGGTCGAGCGCGGCGCTCAGCGCGCCGACATTCTCGTAATCGCCGGTGAAAGTGCTGCCCAGCACGCTCACCACGCCAATGGTGTTCTCGTTGCAGGCCGCCGCGGCGCGCTCCGGATTGGTGACGAATTCGTCGCCTTCGAGCGGTACAGGCCGCTCCTCCACGTCCCAGTAGCGCACGAACTTGTGCCAGCACACCTGCGTGTTGGTGCCCAGCACCAGGTTCGGCCGATCCGCCGGTTTCCCCAGCTTGCGCATCTTCTCGCGCCAGTGCCACTTCAGCGCCAGACCGCCCAGCATGCACGCCTCGCTCGATCCGATGGTGGACGTGCCCAGCGTATTGGCGGGATCGGGGGCATTCCACAAACCGGCCAGCATGTGCACGCAACGCATCTCCAGCTCGGCCGTCTGCGGGTATTCGTCCTTGTCGATCATGTTCTTGTCGAACGTCTCGGACATCAGACGCCCCGCCTCCGGCTCCATCCACGTGCCGCAGAAGGTGGCCAGATTGAAACGCGAGCTGCCGTCGAGGATCAGCTCGTCGTGGATCAGATGGTAAGCGGTGCTCGGCGGCATGCCTTCCTCGGGGATGGCGTGGCGTGGCGACGGCCCCAGCAGCCAATGCCGCGCGTACATGGGGCGCATCACCCGTGTCAGCTCGTGTCCTCGCTGGGCATGGTGAATGGCAGGGTCCTGGCTCATTTATGGTGGTGTCCTCCCGGACACCCCATGATAGCGTCGGCCGCGGCGGTTTTTCCGTGAATTCCTGGCTAACGGGGACCGCGCCCGCCTACTCCCACTCAATCGTGCCCGGCGGCTTGTGCGTCAGGTCGTAGAAAACGCCGCACACGCCTTCGATCGCCAGCAGGCGTTTGGTCATCTCGCGGCGCAGCTCCTGGGGCATGATTACCACCTGAGCGGTCATCCCGTCCACCGAGTGAATCGGCCGCAGCACCACCGAGTCCGGCAGATCGCCCGTCCCCAGCGGCAGCAGCACCACCGGCAGTTGCCACACTTCCCGGTCGAACCCGGATTCGCGGGTCAGCGCGCGGACGGCGGCGTCGGCCTTGCGCAGGCGCTCCAGCCGCTCGGGCGTGAGCAGCCCCTTCGTCACCCGCATTAGCGACATGGGGACGTGCGCGCCCAGCCGCCCGATCACGCGGTTCACCTCGACGGAACGGTTCACCAGCTCCGTGGCTTTGTCCTCGGGGATCAGATCCTCGAACGCCAGCACGCCGCGGTAAGTGCGCGAATCGCCCTGCACGCCCACCGTGCGCACCGGAACCAGCCAGCAGCCGCCCTGGTCCGCGATCTTGTGCTCCCCCGCGGAACAAAGGCAGCGGATCGCCAGCCCCGGCCCGGGAAATGGGTGCCGGTTCAGGAATTCCTCGGCGATGCCCAGCTCGCGCCCGATCTCGCGCACCTCGTCCTTGTAAAACGAGCTCAGCGGCTCCACCAAACGGCCGGCGGCGATGAGCTGCTGGATGCCCGCCACGCGGTTGTGGTGCGTCTTGATGAGATCGGCATTCCTGGTGCCGCCCGATTCGATGGTGTCCGGATAAATGGTGCCCTGGCCGAGCACCCAGTTCGCGTCCAGAAAGTGCTCGGTGCGCAACACGCGGTCCTGCACCGCCACGAACTCCTCGCCAATGGCCTTGCGCTTGTCCTCGGGTTCGGTGAGGCCGGCCAGCCGCTCCAGAAACGACGCCGAGGCGTCCTCCACGCGGAACGCCGTCGCGCCCAGCTTGTCGAACAACGCGCGCACGTATTCGGTCTCGCCTTCCCGCATCAGCCCGGTGTCCACGTAAATCCCATACACGCGTTCGGGCCCCAGCGCCCGCAGGCAGAGCTTGTAGGCAACCGTGGAATCCACCCCGCCGCTGACGAAGAAAAACACGTTGCGATCGCCGGCCCGCTCGCGGATGTCCGCCTCTATGAACGGAATGCGGTTCTTCGGGTCCCAGTCTTCCACGCAGCCGCACATGCCGAAGATGAAGTTGGTCAGAATCTCGCGCCCGTGCTGCGTATGCACCACTTCGGGATGAAACTGCACGGCGGCGATGGGCCGTTCCCGGTGCGCCATGGCCGCGATCGCGCAGGTCTGGGTGGAGGCCAGCACGTCGAAGCCGGCCGGAGCCGCTTCCACCCGGTCCCGGTGACTCATCCAGACCTGCGATTCGCCGCCGTTCACCCCGTCCAGAAGCCGATGCTCGCGCAGAGGCTGCAGCCGGGCCAGGCCGTACTCGCCCTTGTCGCCCTTGCGCACCGCACCGCCCAGCGCGTGCGCGATCAACTGCAGCCCGTAGCAGATGCCCAGCACGGCGGGTCCGGCGGTCAGAATCTCCGGGTCGATGGTGGGACTGCCGGCTTCGTAGACGCTGGCCGGACCGCCGGAGATGATGATCCCCCGGCGCCCGCGAAGCTCCGCGGCGGGCGTCTCGCTGGGCCGCACCTCGGCGTAGACACCCAGGTCGCGAACCTTCCGCGCGATCAAATGGCAGTATTGGCCACCGGCGTCGAGAACCGTAATCTGCGGCTCCGGGCGGGAATCCGGGTCAGGGGCCAAAGCAAAAGGGGGACACTCTACCTGGTCCGTGGATCGGCTCATGTCCCCTTTTTGCTTTGGCCCGGTCACAATCAGAAATGATCCTGATTCGTGCGCTGCACAATCAGCTTCTCCGACTTATCCAGCAGCGCCTTCGCCTCGGGCAGAAAGCCGATGGCCTTGTTCACCTCGGGATCCGTTTCCACGCTCACCTTCTGCGATTCTTCATAGCTGAAAGCGGTCACATACATCTCGCGCTTCAACTGATCGCGGATCCACTCATGGTTTTCGGTCCAGTCGGCTTCGGTGAACGGAATCTGTTCCTTCAGCGCGAACTCGTGAAAATCGTTTTCCACGTTGATATCGGGCGACCAGCCTTTCGGCAGCGTCGCATCGTGGGTTCCGAAATACTTCGCCGTGAAATTGAAGAAGGCGTAATGCCGAAGTAATTCGCCCTGGAACTTGTTGAACTTGGGCGACGGTATCTTTTCGTCGGGCGTGATGCCGCCGCCGCCGTACACGGTCCGGCCGATGTCGGTCATCTTCACGTCGAGGGGGTTCTTCTGCTCGGTGTGCTTGCCGTAGTAATAGTCGAGGAAGGAGATGTTCGAGTAGTCGCGCTGGATCAGGCGGTTGCTGGGCGTGTAGTAATGGGCGGTAGTCAGCGCCAGGCCGGTGTTCTCCTCCAGCGGATACACCGTCTGCACCAGGCCTTTGCCAAACGTCGTCTCGCCCACGATGAGGGCGCGGTCGTGATCCTGCAGAGCGCCGGCGACAATCTCCGCGGCCGAGGCCGAGTACGCGTTCACCAGCACCACCATCGGATAGTTCTCACCCAGGGCGCTGCCGCGCGCCAGATACGGCTTCTCCGCCGAGGCGCGGCCGCGGTGCGAAACCACCACTTCGCCTTTGCGCAGGAAATGCCCGCTCACCGCGACGCCTTCGTTCAGCAGGCCCCCCGGATTGTTGCGCAGGTCGAGAATCAGACCCTTGATGTTCGATTCGCCCAGCTTCTTCAACCCCTCCTCCACCTCTTTGCTGGTGGTTTCGTTGAACGAGTTGATTTCGACATAGGCGATGCCCGGACGCAGCCAGAACGCTTCCTCCACGCTGTTGCGCGGGATCTCGTCGCGAATAATGTTGAAGGTCAGCGGCTTGTCCACGCCGTCGCGCGCCACCACCACGGTGACCTTGGTGCCTTTGGGACCCTTCAGCAGGTCGGCGATTTCGGAGGTGGTGAGATTGTCCGTGCGCTTCTCATTGACTTCCAGGATGACGTCACCGGGGCGCAGGCCGGCCCGGTAGGCGGGCGAACCGCCGAACGGCGCGATCACGATGGTCTTGCCGTTGCGCGGACCCACCTGCATGCCGACGCCGAAATAGTGCCCGCGCTGGTCGTCGCGGAGCGCATTGAAGTCCTTGGGATCGAAGAAGTTGGAGTGCGGGTCGAGGGTCCGCAGCATGCCCGGAATCGCGCCCTTGTAGATGGCCCGGTCGGCGGACGGCTTGTCCGCGGAGTTCTCCTCCACCGCCTGGTACACCTGCGTGAAGGCCTTGATGCTGCTCTTCACGTCGTCTTCGGGAGCGGCCGCGGAAACCCGGGTGAGGCCGGGTCCCAGAAGACCTCCCGCCAGCGAGCAGAGCCCGATGAACAGAGGCACCAGCACAAGGGAGGGACGGCGTAAAGGCATGATAATCCTGATTCTCATTATAGCGGCAGCCAGCGCAACACTTCTATTCTATGGACGCACTACCGGCCGGTTCGGGTGCAAAACCTGTCGCTTCCGAAGTAACGCGCCCCTGTCGCGTGTCCCGGACTACCCTCGGCCCGCGCTGGAGATCACCG
Organism: Bryobacteraceae bacterium; assembly: GCA_049520275.1. Classification (GTDB taxonomy): domain Bacteria; phylum Acidobacteriota; class Terriglobia; order Bryobacterales; family Bryobacteraceae; genus CAWACP01. The sequence continues at coordinate 1,999 of JBEKPY010000133.1, read as the reverse complement.
GCACGGCCCCGAAGCGCCTTTCGCGCGAGTGGAATTCGGCCAGCGCGTCCTTGATCGTGGCGGCGTCGAAATCGGGCCACATGGTGGGCGTGAAGACGAACTCGGCATAAGCGCATTCCCACAGCAGGAAGTCGCTGAGGCGTTGTTCGCCCCCGGTGCGGATCAGCAGGTCCACGTCCTCCGCCCCGAGCAGACTGGCGAAATCCTCGCGGGAGCCGTGGGCATCGAACCGGCGCGCCGCCTCGACAATGCGGTCGCGCGCGGAGTAATCGAGGGCGATGCGCAGATGAAGAGTACGGCAGCGCCGGGTAACCTGCTCGCATTCTTCCATGGCCGGCAGCAGCAGCGGCGGCAGACGGTCGCGCCGGCCGATGACGCTCACCCTCACGCCGTTTTCGACGCAGTGCGCCTGCTCCCGCCGCAGATAGCTCCGGAACATGCGCATGAGCGCGTTGATTTCCTCGGGAGGGCGTTTCCAGTTGTCCGAGGAGAATGCGTAGATGGTCAGGGCGCCTATTCCCAACGGCGGCGCGGCTTCCACCACTCTCCTCAGCGCGTCGGCGCCGGCGCGATGGCCGGCGATTCGCGGCAGCCCGCGGCGGCGCGCCCACCTCCCGTTGCCATCCATGATGATGGCTACGTGCAGGCGCCGGGGGTCCGGGTCCTGTGGCCGCGCGGCGGTTTCGAGAAGGGACACTATCTTTCCCGCATCGCCCGAACGAGCGCTTCCATATGGTCTATGTACTTTTCGAAAGCCTTCCGTCCGGTGGCCGTGAGCCGGTATTCCGTCTTCGGAACGCGCCCCTCGAACGACTTCGTGCAGGAGACGTAGCCGGCCTCCTCCAGCTTGCGTGCGTGCACGCTCAGGTTGCCGTCGGTGGTCTGCAACAGCGATTTCAGCTCGCTGAACGTGAGCGAGTGCGACGGGCCGGCCGCCAGCGCGCTGACAATGGCCAGCCGCATGCGCTCGTGAATGAGGCGGTCCAGATCCGGAACGGCGGCGCCCGAGGCCGCCATCGGCCCCCTGGCCGGCTCAGCCAGTTCTTTTCGCGCGGTGTTTCCTCTGGGCATCGAACCTCCTTCTATCCACCAAAGCGCCTGGCGATGATAAAGCCGAACACCAGATGCAGGCAGCCGAAACCGGCCCCCAGCAGCATGTTGGCAACGGGCAGCGGACAGAACAACGCCACCGCGCCAAACAGCATGAAGCACATTCCCATCATCGGGACCACGCGCACCGAGTACGCGCCCCCAGTGACCACGCCCGTCCCGTACAACAGCAGCCATGTCCCGGGAATGGCCGACGCCAGACCGGCGCGATACAACACCACGGTCAGCAGCGCCCCCACCACCAGCGGCGGAGCGAAGCTCAGCGCGAAGCGTCTGGCTGGCGCCGACAGCACCGGCTGGTCGGACGCTTCAGCCTTGAATTTCACGGCAACCGAGCCGATCCCGATAGCCAGCATCCCTTCCATGAGCCAGGTGATGAGCCATCCTTCCGTGCCCGGCTGTCTGGCCGCCAGCACGGCCGCGACAATGGCGGTGACCCCGATGATGCAGCCACCCCATCCCGGCACCGCGGTGAAGGCCCCGGCCCGTTCCATGGTCTCCCGGATGAAACGGAGATTGTCCATCGCCCGGCTGTGCAGGCCGACGGGCTCGTGCTGTGGTTCCGGGCGAATCGGACGAACGGTACCCATTTGGCTGTCAGGGCAAGTATAGCGCAAGCACTTTGCAATGTAAAGTACCCGGCGATCTTAATGTAAGATCCACAATCCCAGACGCTCGCTCACGCGTAAGCGGACTCGATGCCGCTCCCGCGCTTGCGGTAGAGTGCGTGAGCCTACTGAGTCTCGCAGAATACGGTGACAGCTTTGGTGGGGCAGGCCCTCGGCCCAATGGCACTTAACTTTTGGAACGGGCCTGCAAATCCAAGAACAGAATGTGCGTATGATGGAGGATTCCTTTGTGGGGCGGCCAATCCTGGCCGCCGCCGCGT
>JBEKPY010000132.1:0-11339 GCA_049520275.1 Bryobacteraceae bacterium | reverse complement strand
GGCGCCAGGCCGGCTTGAAAGCCGGCTGCGGGCAGGATTGCCCGCCCCACAAACTCAGAGAATCAACCACTTGCCAGACAGGCTCAAAAGTTAAGTGCCATTGGGCTGAGAGCCTGCCCCACTACCCTGTTCCGAGTATCCGATATGCTGGAAAAGCAGATGTCAGCGGCCATCCGAGTGAGCCAGTTGCGCAAGCTGTATGGCGACAAGGCGGCGGTGGACGGGCTCGACCTCACGGTTCCGCGGGGGAGTTTTTTCGGCTTTCTGGGGCCGAACGGGGCGGGAAAGACCACCACCATTCGCATGCTCATGGGCCTTGCGGCGCCCACGGAAGGCTCCATGGAGCTGCTGGGGCTGCCCATGCCCGAAAGCGCGCTGGAGATCAAGGGGCGGATCGGGCTGGTTCCCGACGAGTCCCTGCTGTTCGACGGCCTTACCGGCGGTGAGTTCCTCGAGTTTGTCGGCCGCATGTACAAGCTGGACCGAGGGGTGGCGCGCGAGCGTGCCCGCGAGCTGCTGGCCCTGTTCGAACTCGACGGCGCGGGCCGGAAGCTGATTGGCGAATATTCCAAAGGCATGCGCAAACGCGTGGCCATGTCCGCGGCGCTCATCCATCGCCCCGAACTGTTCCTCATGGACGAGCCCTTCGAAGGCGTGGATGCGGTGGGCGCGCGGCTGATGAAAGAGCTGCTGACGGAGCAGGTGCATCGCGGCGCCACCGTGTTTCTCACCTCGCACGTGCTGGAGGTGGTGGAGCGCCTGTGCGACCGCGTGGCCATCATCAACCAGGGCCGGCTGGTGCTGCAGGGGACCATGGCCGAGCTCCGCTCCGGCGCGGAGAGCCTGGAGGACACCTTCGTGCGCGTGGTGGGCGCCGAGCGAGCGGCGGAGACGCTGGACTGGTTATGAACCGGCCGGCGGCCTGGAACCAGATTCGCGCCATCGCGTGGGCGCAGTGGCGGTCGTCGTGGAATCGCCTGCCCGGAATGAACAAGGACAACGCCGCGGTGACGGTGCTGGTGGGTCTGCTGTGGTATGGCGGAATCTCCACGCTGGCGGTTGGCGCGGCGATGCTGATGGCCGAGGCCGGTCATGAGTCGTTTATCCCGCTGGTGTTGACTCCGGCGCTGTTCCTGATGTTCGTCTACTGGCAGTTTGTGCCGGTGATCATGGCCTCCACGGGCTCCGCGCTGGAGCTGAGGAAGCTGCTGGTCTATCCGGTTCCGCGGGACGCGCTGTTCGGGCTGGAGGTGCTGCTGCGGGTGACCACCGGCGTGGAGATTCTGATGGTGCTCGCCGGCGCGATCGCCGGTTCGCTGTGCAACCGCCGGCTGCCGCTGTGGTCGTCTCTCGGCTTTGTCCTGTTTATCCTGTTCAATCTGCTGCTGGCGGCGGGAATCCGCGACCTGATGGTGCGGCTGTTCGCGAAGCGGCGTGTCCGCGAAATCGCCATGTTCGTGGTGGTCACCGTGGCCGCGCTGCCGCAGGTGCTGCTGATCACCGGCGCGGGGCGAAAGGTCAGAGCCGCGTTGTCCGTCCTGCCCACCGCTTTTCTGCCATGGGACGCGACAACCGCCATGGCCAGCGGACGCGCGCACTGGTGGACGCCGCTGGTGCTGCTGGGATGGATTGGCGCGGCGTGGATCTTCGGCCGAATCCAGTTCGAGCGCAGCATCGGGGTGGAGGTGGAGAGCACGGCCACCCTGGGCGTTGCCAGCCGCGGGCCGGAGCGTTTTACGCTTCTCTACACCTGGCCGGCGCGTCTGTTTGCCGATCCTCTGGCCGCCATGGTGGAGAAGGAGCTTCGCGCGCTCACAAGGTCCTCGCGCTTCCGCGTGGTGTTCGTCATGGGCTTCACCTTTGGCCTGTTGATCTGGGTGCCCATGTCGCTGGGGTCGGCCGGACACGCGGATTCGTTTGTCGCGAAGAATTTCCTGACCATCGTCTCCGCGTACGCCGTAATGCTGCTCACCGATCTGCTGTTCTTCAATAGTTTCGGGCCGGACCGGGGCGCCACGCAGATCTACTTTCTGGCGCCGGTGAAGCTGGAACGGGTGTTCATGGCCAAGAACGCGGCGGCGCTGTTCTTTGCGCTGGCGGAGGTGGCCATCATCACCGTGGTGTGCCTGCTGTTTCGGCTGCCCGTCACAGCGGCCCGTGTCGCCGAGACCTTCTCGGTTTGTCTGGTGATGTGCGTGTTTCTGCTGGCGCTGGGCAACATGGCCTCGGTCTGGAATCCGCGGCCCATGAGCATGGCGCAACCGTTCAAGACGCAGGGCGCGCGCGTGCAATGGATGGCGCTGGTGGCGTTTCCGGTGGCCTGTGTGCCGGTGGCGCTGGCGTATCTGGCACGGTTCGCTTTGGAGAGCGAGGCTGATTTTTTTGGCGTCCTCGCCGTTTTCGCGGTCTCCGGCCTGTATTTCTACGGGCTGGCGCTGGAGACCGCGGCGCAGTACGGCGAGCGCCACCGCGAACGCATCCTTGAAGCGCTGAGCCGCCATGCCGGAGTGATTGCCACCTGATATGCGCCAGCGAATCGCCATCGCCGCCGCGCTTCTGCTGGCTGCGTCAGTCGCCGCAGTGGGCGCCGGAGTGGGCGCCGGAGTTCCCCGCCCCGTGGAGGCCCGCCCCCAGACCTTTTGCTCTTCGCATACGCACGCAACGGAGGCCGCGCGCGCGGAGGTGAACGGCCGCCAGGCGCAGATCGCGACATCGGCCAGCACCGCGGTGGTGCGCGCGGGCGAGTGCATCACCCTCGCGGTGGAGGTGAACCTTCGGCCCGGGGTGCACGTGTACGCGCCCGGCGCGCAAGGCTACATCCCGATCGCATGGACGCTGGAGGAATCGGCCGCCTACCAGGCGCATGACGCCGAAATGCCCGCGGCGCACATCCTCTATCTGGAAGCCATCGACGAAAAGGCGCCGGTGTACGAAGGCCGCTTCCGCCTGGTCCGCGACGTGATCATCGGCCCCGACAGTGCCCTGCATGAAGGCCGCCTGAGCATCGCCGGCGCCCTGCGCTATCAGGCCTGTGACGACCGGATGTGCTACAAGCCCGAGAAGCTGCCGCTGCAGTGGACCCTTACGGCGGAACGGAAATAGCCGGCGCGGGACCGCCCAAACGCGGCTGACGCCGCGTGTCCCTGACGCCGCGTGTCCCTATTGCGAATCCAATAAGGAGCGGAGCGTGCGCCCGCAGATCCGGCTGGCTTCGAGTTTGTCGCCGTTGGGGCCGACCCAGTGCGTCTCCAGGCTGATCCACCCGGTGTAGCCGTCCGCTTTCAGGGCGGCGATTTGTCCGTTCCAATCGATATCGCCTTCCCCCAGCGCACACCAGTCGGAGCGCCAGTCTTTGGCGTGGACGTGAACGATTCGGTCCTTCGGCAGCTTTGCATAGCCTTCCGGGAAAGCGGGCTCGCCCGCGACGTGTGCGTTGGCCGGGTCCCAGATAAGCCCGAGGCTCGGATGGCGCACGGCATCGAGGACGGCGGCAGCTTCCGAAGCCGTGCCCACATTACAGGCGTGTTCGTTTTCGAGCCCGAGAATGAGGTTGTGCCTGGCTGCCTCCGCGGCGAGGGCATTCAGCGCGGCAACCACGGCATCGAAACATTTCGGCGGCTCAATGGTTCGCCAGTAGGAGAAGACGCGAACGATGCGCGCGCCCAATGTCCGCGCCACGGCCATGGCCCTCTGCGCGATGCCGGGCTGATCGGCGAAGGTGTGCGCCGACGCAAAGACGTCGTGCTGGAAACGCCGGTCGAGTTCGGGCGCACCCGGCAGCACGCACTTGAGCAGCGGCGAGGCGATGGAGACGATCTCGAAGCCGTTCGCGCGGCACGTTTCACGGACGGTGTCGAGCTCGGCGTCCGAAAGGTCGACAATGTTTCGGCCATGAATGGTACGCAGTTCGGCGCCGGTCATGCCGCAGTCCCGCATGGCCGGGAGAGCGGTTTCGAGATCGGGCGCGAATTCGTCGGTGATGGCGGCGATTCTCTTCACTTACGGCCGCGACTCAGTCACGGTTTTGAACTGGTTCGCTTTGACATTGTATAGCTTGTCGACACGGCCGCTGGGCCAGTACACCGCGACGGACTTCACCACGTCGTCCTGTCCCAGGCCAAACGTCAGCGCCAGATCGCTCTGCGAGCAGTAACTCGACCCGCTATGCACCATTTGCATTTGCCCGCCGGACGCGCTCTCCACGCGGACCACCGCACCCAGCGCGCTGCGGTTCGACTTCGTTCCCACCAGCTTCAGCGTCAGCCAGTGGTTCCGATTGCCCCCGTCGTTGCGCAGCAGATGCGCCGGGCCGTTGTTGGTGGTGATGACGATGTCGAGATCGCCGTCGTGGTCGTAATCGAGGTAGGCCGCGCCGCGCGCCACCATCGGCCGCTGCAGATCGGGTCCCACCAGTTTGCTGGCGTCCTCGAACCTGCCGCGGCCCAGATCGTGGAACAACAGCGGCGGCTCGCGGAACTGGATCTTCGGCTGCACGCGGCCGATCTCTTCGTCGATGTGTCCGTTGGCGGCGAAGATGTCGGGGTAGCCGTCCAGATCGTAGTCGAAGAAGAACGCGCCGAAAGTCAGGCTCAGCAGGCTGGCGCGGCCGACGGCGGAGCGCGGAGCTTCGTCGACGAACAGGCCCGTGCCTTCGTTGTGATAGAGGCCGAGCATCTGGTTGGAGAAGTTGCCCACCAGCAGATCGAATCGCCCGGAGCGATCGTAGTCGGCCGCGTCCACGCCCATGGCGCCGCGGGCCACGCCGTCCTCGCCGAAAGCCACTCCGGCGGGAACAGCCACCTCGCTGAACGTGCCGTTGCGATTATTGTGATAGAGCTTGTTCGGCTGCGTATCGTTGGAGATGAACAGGTCGGGCCAGCCGTCGTTGTCCATGTCGAAGACCGCAACGCCGAGTGATTTGCTGGTGGCGTCGCCGAGGCCGGCCTTCTCGGTGACGTCCTCGAACCGGCCATTGCCGAGGTTGTGATAGAGCTTCGAGGACGTGCCCTTGTACGATTCCGGCGTGCAGTAGGATTTGGTGGAGCCGTCCATGGAGCACCACAAATCGCCCTGCTCGGTCCATTGCACGTAGTTGGCGACGAAGAGATCGGGCTTGCCGTCGCGATCGTAATCGAGCCACGCCGCGCTCGTGCCGAAGTTGGCGTTGCGGATGCCGGAGGTCCTGGTCACGTCGCGGAACTTGCCGTTTCCTTCGTTGTGGAACAGGTGGTCGCCATCGATGGCGGTGATGTACACGTCGTCGCGCCCGTCGTTGTCGTAGTCGGCCACGGCCACGCCCATACCGTACATTTCCACGTCCAGACCGCTCCCGGCGGTAATATCCGTGAAAGTGCCGTCATGATTGTTGCGGTAGAGCGCGCACAGCGTCTTCCTCGCGTGCGGGCCGAAGGGGTGGCTGTTGACGAACAGCAGATCGGGCCAGCCGTCTCCATCCACGTCCAGCACGGCCACGCCGGAGCCCATGGTCTCGGGCAGATATTTCTTTCCGCTCTTGCCGGCGGTGTGGACGAAGTGGATGCCCGCCGCAGCGGTGACGTCGGTGAAGCGGACACCAACGCCGGTTGGAGCGGCGAGAAGCAGGAACGCGGCGCACCCCAGCGCGGCGAAGACAGTGAGAACGGGACGGAGTTTCATTCGGCTGGGGCGGCTCCTGAAATGTCTCTACGCTTTCGGGCGGCCTGAGAGGCCCGGCCCAGAGGGCGCCCAGGCCGAGGGCCTGCCCCACGATCAGGCAGCGCGTTCTCGTGGTCGTGGATGGGCTGGCGCTCGTTGTTGTCCTCGGGGCTGAGTATGCGCGGCTTCTGGGTGATGCTCTGGGCCGCTTCGTTCGCCTTGAAGCGCAGGAACAGCGTTTGCTCGCGCTCCACTCCGGCGAGGTCCCCGAGACCGCGATAGCAGAGCATCAGGTTGTAGTGCGCCTGCAGGTCTTCGGGATCTACCGCGAGCGTGGCCTCGAACGCCTTAATCGCCTGCGCGTACTGGCGCTTCAGAAAGAGGATGCGGCCGATCTGATCCTGCACCACGCGGTCCCGCGGGTAGAGAGAGGCGGTGACGCCGAGCGACTGCACGGCGCCGTCATAATCGCCGTCGGCCTTCTGCGCCAGCGCCTTGAAATAGTACACGCGGCCCAGGTGCGGGTTGATGGCCATGGCCTTCTCGACGAACGGTTTCGCCGCGTCGGTCTCGCCCTCCTGAATGAGCGCGCGGGCCACGTTGAGCCAGCCGTCGGCGTAACCGGGCTCGGCCTCGGTCACCTTGCGAAAGGCATATTCGGCGCCCTTGAGATCGCCCTGCAACAGCATTCCGATGCCCCAGTCGTTCCAGCGCTCGCGATCCCCCTTGCGAACAACGGGCTCCCATTTTGTTTCGGTGCGCTGGTCGCCTAGTTGCAACTTCGCCGTGGCCGTGGCGAGGGTGGTGATTGGAATACTGGGGATCTCGCCCCTGAATTGCCCGGAGACGTTGGCGGGGATGTTGGCCGGATCGAACGAGAACTGGCGGTTGTCGAAACTGCGGCTCACCAGCGAGGCGGGCTGACCGGGCTTCGGCTGTCCCGCATAGGCGAATTGATTGAAATAATGCGAGAATTTGCGGTAATTCAGGCGCGCCGTCAGCGTAATGGGACCCCTGGCGCCAGCGGGAATGTGAATGCGGTAATGCACCACGTCGGCCGCGCCCGGCGGAATCAGGTGCACGTAGAGCACGCTGCGCTGCGACCATGCGTTGCGCTTGTTGATGGCGTTGCCGTCCTCATCGAGCTGGTAGGACTTGTAGAAATGCGCTCCGGGCTCAACGGGCCCGCGGCCATTGTCCTCGACAAAACCGCTCCAGAAGATGGCCCGCCCGGCGGCGTCGCGGCCCTCCATTTCGAGCCAGATGTCGAAGGCGTCAACGGTGCCGCCGGGAAAGAAGTGGCCGATGGCGCGGGTGCGCACCACCGTATCGACGCGCACGGTGGAACCGGGCTGAAATACCGCATTCGCTTTGTTAATGGGCGCGGATATTTTGCCCACCTCGCGGATAAAAGTCTCGCCGGTCTGCTCGCTTTCCTCACCCACGCCGAACGTGGAGTTCAGCTTCGGCGTGTCGGAGGCGCGCCGGCGCATCTGCAGTTCGCCGGTGTGCGGATCCACGGGTGACGCGGCGAAGATATCCACGGTGATGAAGCCCGACTTCAGGAAGTCCTGCTCGGCTTTGAGCTGCTCCGCGTCCTTGTTCACGTAAGCGACGGCGGTGTTGGCGGCGGGGAAGCGGTGGGAGTGCACCATGCCGTTAATATTGCCGGGGTCGGAGGACGGAACCAGCGGCATGTGGCAATCGGCGCACACCAGCGACTTCGGCGGATAGTAGAACGAACGCGCGCCCTGGCCGGAGACTCCGCTGGCCTGCCAGTTGTCGTAGTCGTTGAAGCCGCGGACCCAGCGGTAGTTATTCACCGGCACGTCGAGGTGCACTTTGTGGCAGGCCGAGCAGAACTCCGCGTTGTGCTTCATGAACGGCTTGAGGAAGGTGCGGCGGTGCGGTTCGGGATCGAGGTAGGTCAGGAACTTGTCCGTGGCGTGGAGCAACGGATTCGTGCTGGAGGCCAGCTCGTGCAGCGGCGGGTAGGTGACGGTGAAGTCGGCGTTCCCCATGGTGCTGTGCAGCGCGGTGATGGCGTGGCAGGACATGCAGCCGAGCCCGTTCTGCGCCTCCGGCGCGTCGATCTGCTCTTTGATGGGCCGGTCGAAGCGGCCGTTGAAGAAGACTGCGTGATCGTGACAGCCGGCGCACCACTTGCTGCCCTTCGTTGTGCCCTGGACGTCCTGCATATATTCGATGGATTTCCGGTAATACTGATTGTTGAAGGACGCAAAATGGTGCATGGAGCTCTTCCACTGGCGATAAATGTCCTTGTGGCATTCGCCGCATTGGTCCGAATCCATGAAGAAATTGGAAGGAATGATGCGGCCGGTGTTCGTGCGCGAGGAAGAAGGCCAGAAGGGCGACGCCGGCCCCGCCCCTTCGCCGGTCATGGCCAGCGGCGCGGTGAGCGGACGGCCGATGAAATCGTCGGCGGGCGGGAACTTCTTCTGGTAGAGGTGCGCCGCAGCGGGAAACACGAAGAGGAAGATGACCAGCGCCACGAACGCTTTCCGGAAGCGCATCCATCCGCCGCCGCCGGTGCGCGAGTTCGCCAGCACATAGGGAAACAGCAGCAGGACGCCGGCGACCGCGCTGACCACGTGCGCGTAGAGCACCCAGCGGTGGGGCCGCGTGTCCCCGAACGCGGTGAGATAAGCGGCGGCGATGGTGGCGACGGTGAACAGGGCGGCGGCGGGCATGGTGTAACGCAACCGGCCGCGATCCTTCGCCATCAGGAACAGAAAAGCGACGAACAGCGCGAACCCCACGAACACATGGAGCACCACGTTGGCCATGTAGAAGATGCTGGGCGTGGCAAAGGCAGTGATGTACGCCGTGTTGAGCAGCAGAAAAAGAAATAGAACCGCAGTAAGTTTTCGCAGCATCGCTCCCCTGATCCGCTGCCCTCCAGCAGCGACAATTGGATCAATTGTAGCCGGTGGGGGCGGTCAGGTCAGTAGTGTTTTTGCATTACGGAACGCGCGCGCGCCCGACAACCAGCACCAGCGAATCTTCGCTTCCGGCACGCACCTCGCGCGATCAAGGTCCTCCGCGCGCGATCCCAGGTTCCGGATGGCGGCGGGCTCGGGAGGCAGCCGATTCTGACCGGAACGCTACGTCGCGACCGCGAGCCAGATTGCTGGTGACATGGGCTGTTCGCACCAGTTATCTGTACGCCCGAGAAGGATCTCGCGCAATGCGTTCGTGGCACGGAGTGGTTCAGACTGAGATCCAGGCCCCTCACTTTCGCGGCCCAATTGAGCTCTCAAATCGATTGATTCGAGGGTACACCCTGGGTAGGTTCAGAGCACATGCTTCGGCCGTCTGAGCCGAACGAGAAGCTTCGGGCCGCGACCCGTCCGAAGCGACTACCCAATTACAGCCCGCCAGCCTCAGAACATCGCCTTCAGCGAGAACTGGATTTGTCGCGAGTTGTTCGCTGTACGGCTGATAATGCCGAAGCCCGATCCGGTCAGGATGTTCGACGGCAGCCCGAAGTCCACGATATTGAACAAATTGAAAAACTCAGCCCGGAATTGCAGGTTCATCGATCGGTGCGACGGACCCGCTTCCCACGTCGTGTCCTTGATCAGCGCGAAATCGAAGTCGTAGAGGGCCGGCCCGCGAAACGTGTTCCGCCCCAGGGTGCCGAACACTCCACTGTTCGGTCCGGTCCCTCCCGGCACGTTGATCGGAATCACGAAGTACGAGGCGTTCGCCGCGCCCAGACCGAAGTAATCTTCCTGAATCGACCGGCCGGTGGACAAATCCGGCGTGCCGATCTGATCCGGCCGATCTGCCCCCAGCGAACCCGCTCCGGTCTGCTGCACTCCCGAATAGACTGTGAACGGCAGCCCGCTGGTGAGCGTCGAAATGCTCAGCAGTTGCCAACCACCGGTCAGTTTCGGGCCGAGCAGGCTGAGCCCCGGCGCGCGCTCCGCATGCAGATCCTGCACCACCGTCGCGGTGAAGGCCCTGCTCACGTCGAAGTTGGATGGTCCCTTGTCGGCGCTGGTGTTGAACGGATTCTGCGGAAACGCGAGCGCAGTCGCGCCGGACGTGCCGCCAATCCCCGGCCCCACCGTGCTGCTGGTGTCGTCGAGCGATTTCGACCAGGCGAAACTGAGCTGAATCTGAGGACCGCTCTTTCCGAGCGAGCCCTGCACCGACGACTGCAGCGCGTTATAGGTGGAGTGAGAGCGGTTCGTCATGAGCATGTCCGTTCCGAAGCCGCCCGTGATCTGCCCCGCTGCGTTGAATTGCGTATAGGGCGCAAACGCTGCCGTAGCGCCGGGGTAAGCGTTAGGGAATTCAAGGGCCGGTAGATCGATGCCTGCCGTGCCCACGTATCCCGCGTTCATGCTCAAACCGTGAAACGAACGTTCCAGACTCAGTGTCCAGGTTCCGAGATACGCGTTATGGAAGTCTTGCGCGATGGCCGCCGCATTCAGCGGGCTGATCAGGTGGCTCGGCGAAAGGGACGCCAGCGCCTGGTCGAAGCGGTTCACGTCCCAGACCGTGTTGGGGGGGACGGTCTGCGAACTGCCGGACGCGAGAATATTAACCCCGTTTGGTGTAAACACACCAGGAAGGTCCGCGGGCGTGATCATCGTTCCAATCGGCAGCGGCGCGCCCGGAGCCGCCGTGATGCGCGGATAGTCGACATAAGGCGCCGCGCCAGTGAGCAGATTATCCTGCCAGATATTGGGCGGAATCGTTGTCAATGCGCCGCCCGCGTGGATCCAGAAATCCTTCGCCGCCTGCCAGCTAAGCTGAACGCGCGGTCCCCAGTTGTTGCCACGCCAGCCGAAGGTGGGCTCCGGGTCGATGATGTAGAGTTGTTCGGGTCCGGACGGTCCGTTGATGAAATCGAGGCCGGCGGTGCGGTGCGCCCGCTCCGTGATGGGCGAGTAGAGTTCGTACCGCAAGCCGTAATCCAGCACCAGCCGCGACGAAATCTTCCATGTGTCCTGCGCGTAGAGGTTCGTGTCGTAGCGCGATATTGCCGCCACGCCGATCTGGTCGCCCTGTGGGAACTGCGGTGGCGCCACAGCCACGGTGTAGGAAAACGCACTGCCCTCAAGGAACGCGCTCAGCGTGTCGGGCAGTTGCTGGCCGGGCGCGATGTTGTGCGCTCCACTCGCCGATGTGATCGCACTCGTCGCGAAAGCCGCGCCGCCGCCGAATACGTACTGCCCGTTGGTATTGGTTCCGAAATATGTCGTGTCGCGGTTCGCCCGAAACTCACCGCCGAACTTGAACGAGTGTTTCCCTCGCGTCCACGCGAAATTCTGCTGCCCCATGAAGAGATTGCCCAGCGATGCGGTCACCGATCCGCCGGCCGCGTCGAACGCCTCGTACAATCCGTCGCCGAATACGATTGAAGGATCCGTGTGGTCCGGCGTCGGAAAGTGCGGCGTCGTGCGCGTAAAGCTCAGCGACGATGCGGACGTGAAACTGGCCGATGGCGTTCGTGTCCACGTCAGCGCCGCATTTCGCTGGTGATCGATGTAGGTGACGCCGAACGCCGGATCGATGGCCGTCTGGTCGGGGTTCGTGGTCGGTCCCGTCAGGTTATCCCAGGTGAACCGCGCAAACAGCTTGTCCTGCGACGTAAGCTGATGATCGATGCGGCCCGAAAGCTGATCGGCATTGGTCGCCACTTTGGACGACGTTGCGTACGTGCGCGCCCC
>JBEKPY010000131.1:0-11745 GCA_049520275.1 Bryobacteraceae bacterium | reverse complement strand
GTCTCGGACAAACAAATGGCCGAACTCAACCTGCACCGCCACAAATTCCACGGAGAGTGGAACTACACTCTCCGGCCCAAACACTGCAATTCCGGCAATGTTATTTCCTGACGGTCGCTTAGACGCTTGAAGTGCTCGAAATGTTTGCACGCACTACGGCGTTGTTTCGATGCACGTCGCCTGCCGTCGAAAAGAAGCGGGGCGGCCAAATCAGCACCGCTTCGGCTTGCGCCCCACTTGTGCCCGCGCTAGTTCGCCGTCTGGCCGCTCGCATGCGAGGCCAGTTTGGCCTGCATGGTCTGGAATTGCTGTTGCTGCGCCGGCGTCAGGATGGCGTAGAGCTTCCCGAGCGCCTGAGCGCGCAACGCGGCAAGCTGGGCGAACTGCGGCGCCACGGTCTGGGCCAACTGATTCAGTTCGTCCGCCGACTTGCCCGCCACCGCCGCGTTCACCAGCGCCAGCCTCCCTTGCTGCAACTGGGTGCGAATCGGCTTGGCCTGCGTCCGCAGGTCCTGGAAGATGCTCTTCGCCTGCTGCCGCTGGGCGTCGCTGAGATTCAGGTTCCTGGCCAGGCGGGCGAACATGGGCCGCCGGTGAAAGCCCTGGCCATGGGCGGTGGCTGGCGGATTCGGCGCCGGGGTGCTCCCGGTCTGCGCGAACAACAATCCGGCCGCCAGAACCGTGGCGCCGGCTACTGCAAGAAGCTTGTGTTTCATGGGTGTGTGTCGATCTCCTGCTTATACGAACACCCCGCCGCGCCGGAAGTTGGTCACAATGGGTAAAGCTTCGGTAACGGAAGGTAATGGATGCGAGCCAACGCTCTGAAACCCCACAGTGAACAACCTTGGGTGTTGCGAATTGCAACAACCTGACCAGAACTTGTGTTTTTTTGCCTCATCCGAATAAAGCCAGCGCTGTTTCCACCCGATATGGAGAGAAGAATGATATCGCGGCTCACCATAGGCACCCGGCTGAACCTCGCCTTCCTTGTCATACTCGGCATGGTCCTGATATTGGGCTATTCCTCGCTGAGAGCCATTCGTAACCTCGGTTCATCTCTGGATGAAGCGGTGAACTCCACCGCCAGGAAGATGGAACTGGTAGGCGCGATGCGCGTTGGGCTACGGGACATGAACGCCCAGGTCAAAATGGTGCAGCTCTCGCACGTGGTCACCAGCGTTCTGGGGAACCGCGCGGCCGATGGGCGCGAGCTAACCTGCCCGGCGTGTCACGTCGCCGAAAGCGCGGAGTCGAACGTGCGCACTATGGAAGCGGCCGCCGGGATTGTCAGGGAACACGTCAGCCATCTGCGTTCATTGATGGCCGATGAGCGCAGCCGGAAAGCTCTCGAGGGAGTGGATTCGGGAATCGCCGCCTGGCTGCCTCTGTTCGGCGAATACGCGCGGAAAGCCGAACAGAACTATGAGGAGGCCCATGGGATCATCCGGGACCAGATGGCGCCCCTCTCCGACCAGATCGACCAGGCAAGCATCCAATTGGGCGAACAACAGCGGGCTTTGCTGGCGGTGTCGGCCCGGCAAGCCAGTGCGCTGGTGACGCGGAGCTTCTGGATCGTCTGCCTGATGGTGGCGCTGGCGGTGCTGGCGGGCGGAATTGGACAGGTGCTGGTACAGCGCACCTGCAGCCAACTCCGTGTCATGGCCTCCACGTTCGCTCTGGGAGCCAGGGAGGTGGCGGCAGCCGCCGGCCAGGTAGCAAACGCCGGCCAGTCTCTTTCGCAGGGCACTGTCGAGCAGGCGGCGAGCGTTGAGGAGACTGCGGCTTCCACCGAAGAACTCAAAGCCACCACCGCCTCCAACGTCAGAAACGCGCGGCTGACGGCGGAAATCGTCACGTCCGCGGTGGCCCGAATCGGCGACGCGGAACACGCGCTGGCCGAAATGCGGGTTTCCATGCAGGAGATCAACGCCTGCGGCGAGAAAACCTCCAGGATCGTGAAGCTGATCGATGAAATCGCGTTCCAGACCAACCTGCTGGCATTGAACGCCGCCGTCGAAGCCGCACGCTCCGGCGCGGCGGGCGCCGGTTTTGCCGTAGTGGCCGATGAAGTCCGCCAGCTTGCCCGGCGCTCCGCCGAGGCCGCCCGGGATACTTCGGACCTGATCGAAGAACTGACCGCGAAGTCCAGACAAGGCGGGACCCGGGCCGAGGCGGCCGCCGCCGCGATCCGCGGCATCAGCGACGAGGCTGCGCGGGCGAAATCGCAGATTGACGAGGTCAGTCTGGGTGGCGAGGAGCAAAGCCGGGGCATCGAGCAGATCGCCAGAGCGATGACCGAGATCGAGCAGGTCACGAGCAGTACGGCGGCCACCGCGGAGGAAAGCGCTGCGGCCAGCCAGGAACTCTCCGCCTCGGCCATGACCATGAAGAACACCGCGGACCACCTGGCCGCGATGATTGGCAAAGGCATCCGTCAGGCCCCAGGCACCTCCAGCATGCCTGAGACGCTGGCGGCCGGTTAGCCGCGACTTTCGAACCGCAAACGCCAATTCACGGCGGCCTTACAACCATAGGCCAACCTCCGTCCCGCTCTCCCTACCTTTCGAAAGGAGGCATTTGGAATCTGAATGAGCGAGCAAACGATTCTGCCGGCGGCGGCTATGATCCTGGCCGCATCGCTTTCGCCTGCGCTGATCGCCATCGATGGCCACGAAGAGTCCGTTCTCGCCGAGGTGGCCGCGACCAGGCCACTCGTCGCCACACCATCGCGGGAAATGGCGATGTGAACCCGTACGGCGTTGCGCTCGTCCCCGAGAGCTTTCCTGGCGGAGGCCCGCTCCGTTCCCATTTCAACGACAGCGGGAACCTGCAAGGCACTGGCGCCACTATCGTCTCGATTCACCCCGACGAGTCCCAGACGCTGTTCTTCGCGCCGGCTTTGTCCTGGACACCATCAAGCAGGGATCGCTGCTGGTGTTGGTTAGCCACAGCAAGGTTGTCACCACTCTGACCAGTTCGACGTTCTGAGCGGCACGGTGACCCGGCTCGACGTGCAGACCTTCGGCGGACACTCCCAGGTTCGCGCATGACCCGGATCGCCTTCGGCTACGCCCATCGTGGCGATCCGGCGGCGCTGGCTATCGGACCCACCGGCCTCGCTTTCGACGAGAACACCGGCCTTCTCTATGTCGCCTCCACTGGCGACAACGCCATCTACGCCATCTTCGATGCTGCGCACACCATGCACGACCAGCGAACCGGCGCCGTGGTCTACACCGACACCGCTCACCTGCGCGGACCGCTGGGTCTGGTGCTCGCCCCCAATGGCCACCTCCTGACCACCAACGGGGACGCTATCAATCCCGACCCTGAAAACGTGCAGGTCAGCGAAATGGTGGAGTTCACGCCCTCGGGGCACTTCGTCGCCGAACTCCCGGTGGATGCGTCCGCTCCCGGCGGCGCATTCGGTATCGCCCTGCAGGAATCGGGAGGGTGCCTGACCCTCGCCGCAGTCGATGACGTGACCAACCAGCTCAAGGTCTGGTCACTGCACTGAGACCCGGCACCGGGAACCCGGCGCAGTACTCCCGCACTTCGCTTGAAAGCTGTGTCAGCCGCGCGGTGTCCTGCCGGTTGCGCAGGGCTTCCACCATCCAGCCGGCGATGCGGCGCATGTCTTCCTCCACCATGCCCCGCGTGGTGCAGGCCGGCGTGCCCACCCGGATGCCGCTCGGCCGCAGCGGTGGACGCGGATCGTCCGGGATGACCTGTTTGTTCGTGGTGATCCCGATCGAATCCAGCGCTTCCTCGGCCTGCCTGCCGTCCATGCCGAAGCTGGTGACCGTGTCGATCACCAGCATGTGGTTGTCGGTGCCGCCGGTCACCAGCACCACTCCGTGCTCCAGCAGCGCGGCGGCCAGCGTTCGGGCGTTGCGGAGAATCTGCTCGGCGTACGTGCGAAACGCCGGCTCGGCAGCCTTGCGGAAGGTGATGGCCTTGGCCGCGATGACGTTCATGTGCGGGCCGCCCTGCAGACCCGGGAACACCGACTGGTCAATGGTCTTCGCCTGATCCTTCCGGCACAGAATCACACCGCCCCGCGGCCCGCGCAGGCTCTTGTGCGTGGTGGTGGTGACGATGTCGAAGCCGGCGTCGAGCGGATTGGGCAGCACGTCAGCCGCGATCAGCCCGGCCACGTGCGACACATCGGCCATGGCCAGCGCACCCACCTCGTCCGCCACCGCGCGGAAGGCCCGGTAATCGTACTCGCGCGGGTACGACGTGTACCCGCAAAGAACGATCTTCGGCCGGGTCTCTTTGGCCACGCGCATGACCGCATCGAAGTCGATGGCGCCCTGGCGGTCCGGCTGCGTCTTGTAGCGGACGAAGTGGAAGATCTGCCCCATGTGCGAGACCGGCGCGCCGTGGGTGAGGTGGCCGCCGTGCGAGAGGTCCATGCCGAGGATGGTGTCGCCCGGCTTCAGATACGCCAGGTACGCGGCCTGATTCATGGGCGAGCCGGAGAGCGGCTGCACGTTGGCGTGTTCGGCGCGAAACAGACGGCAGGCCCGCTCGCGCGCCAGATTCTCGATGCGGTCGGTGTACGTCTGTCCGCCATAGTAGCGGCGGCCGGGGTAGCCTTCCGAGTATTTGTTGGTGAGCACGGACCCGAGCGCGGCCAGCACCTCGGGATACGTGTAGTTTTCGGAAGGAATCATCTCGATGCCATGCTGCTGGCGCACTTCCTCGCCAGCGATGGCCCCGAAAACTTCGGGATCGAATTCAGCGAGCGCCTCGCGGTAACGGTTCATGGGCAGTCCTTTCGACGCAATTCGCCGGACATCCGAATGGGTGCCCAGGCGATCGGCGTGTGACTACCCCGCGCTCCCCGGTGGTGGCCCACCTGAATCGCCAGTTACGCGAGGGATACCGGAAGCGCCAGCGTGCTCGCTCCCGATGAGGATAGGGTAGCAGAGTGGCGTCAGCCCGCGGCGTACGCGACAAGGCTGAGCAGGATCAGCGTCAGTCCCAGCGCACTCAGCCAAAGCGGTCTGGGGAGATTCCTGTAATCAGCCCAATGCAGCGCCCTGCCCGGGAATCGGAAATAGAGCGAGTCGGACACACTCCGCACCGCGTCCTCGACTACGGCAAACAGACCCGGAATCATGCCAAGCGCAATGAGCGCGCTCCCGATCACTATGACGGTCACCAGATCCTTTGGTTGGATCATTTCATGATGATATCCGAATCAGCAAAGCACCGGAAGCTTAACCGGCGAGCCGCTTCTCTTCAGCGTCAAGGGCTTCACCGGTGCTGCGAATCGTGACGGTCTTCGACGAGCCGGGCAAGTTGGTCTGACTCAAACGGAGCACGCGACCCTCCGGTGCGGCGATCCGGAAACGCTCAGTGAGAACTTCGGGGTGAGCATCCCACCAGGTCGCTTCCTCTTCCTCGCTGGCGAAACTCGGAACGGGTTCGTGATTCATGGCGTTCATCCTTCTTCGTAGAGCCGATAGACTCGAAATCATAGTCGCTGGCTCAGCGAAAAGTGCTTCCAGCGAACAAATCCCGCGAGTCCATCCAGATCTGGAAACAGCGTCCTTCTTGAAATTCCGAGGTGCGCAAGCTCCTCAAACAGGGCGTCGACGTTTTCTCCAACCGGGAACGGAATGTGCTTGATTCTGGGTTGTTCGAGAACGCGGTTATCGTCGCGTTTCCGCCGGATCTTCTGTAGCAGGAGGTCTTCCTCTCGACCAAAAATGATGAACCTGCCTTCTTGGGCGGCTACACGTGGGTGCATAGCCGGCGGCTCGATTGGCATCGCCTTGTCCGGCACGAGCCTTATCGACTTGTTGCGGTTTTCAAGCAGTTGTTCCAGCTGTGGTAAGTATTGCGACGCTTCTTCCGACCACGGCAGCAACGGTGCGCGCCAGTCATCGGAAAGGCGATCTGCTAACCAATATGCATCGATCATCCAGACTGCTACACGGCTGTCGCTCCCCTTGTCCTCCACCCTGCTCTGATTCGAATCTGCGGCCTTGCCGTGGTTGCACCCTCGCTCTCGCACCTTCCTTTGATAAGCCTCAAGGGCAAAAAACAGCGCTGCTAGTGCGCTGGTTGTCCAATCAAGCAGGCGTGTGGGGACGCCGTGGTGCTGCATCAGAAAATACCAATCGATCTGCGTTCTTGCGTGGCCTGCGGGATTCAGAAGGTGCCCATAGCTCATGAAATCGATTCGTAGCTCGTGTTCTAGGTCCATTAACGCGCCGAATGCGTTCGCATCCTTCTGACTCGGCCCTTGCTCGCGGAGTGGGCCTATCGCCTCAGGCCGGTACAAGCCGGGCTGTAGACTGCGTTTGCAGTCTCGATGTCCTCTAAACCACACCCGCCCTACGATTCTTTCGGCCCCCACGATTGGTTCTTCGCCATTCTCGTTATCACGCCGGTCTTCCTCCTGCCACTCCCTTGAAAAATCCCGCACAGACCGGACAAAACCCGCTATGTCGGAGATTGCTTCGATTGGTTCGGTGACAAGGTCACCTAAGCTTTCGGCGCGGGATCGGCTGCAATCGGGCTTTGATTGGTCTTCCATATTGCTAGCGAGGGTTCCGTTTTCGCCCAGGCTTCCGTCGAACTCCAAGCCGAAGTTCCATTACCACGGTGGCATCCGTCGGGCCAGAGTAATATCGGGGTGTAGTTCGAAGAACCCGGAACCCGAACTCCCCGTTCAGGGCGATCATTCCGGCGTTCCGTAAATGCCAGTGCTGCTGATGTACAGGGAGCCTTCCATGGGTGGCACGCCATCATCCTCGCAGAGGTCCTCCTGAAAGTCCACGTGCCCTTGAAACGCACAGCAGCCCACCGTGGTCCCGTCAATGGTCATCCAAAAGGCTTCGTACTCCCGCCAGTCCTCGGCTGAGAACAGATCGGATGCTAGGAACACTTTGCGGTCAAAAGCGAGAAGCCTGCGTATGTCCCGAGGTACTCGAGCCTTTGTGAAGTGAGTTTCCATTGCTCCACACGCTGGAGAGTATAGCACTCGTCTGTTAGCGAGAAACCCCTCGCGCCAGCCAGTGGCGGGGCGCGGAGTCAATGCGCCCAGCCGGATTACGACGCTCCTCCTTGCCCCACCCTCGCCCCCCGCATTCCTATATCCTGATACGTATGGTCGTTGACATCGATGGCGTGCAGTTGCACCTCGCCCACCCCGACGAACTGAACGTCACCTGGGTGGGCCAGGAAGATGTCATGCGCCAGCTCCTCGCCGCCTGGCTGGTGCTGGACGCCCAGGACCTGCCCATGAACCCGCGCATCCTCGGCAAGCCTGGCGTCGGCAAGACCACCCTCGCCTACACCGCCGCCAAACGCCTCGGCCGCGACGTCTACATCCTTCAGGCCACCGTCGACACCCGCCCCGAAGACCTCCTCGTCACCCCGGTCATCGAAGGCGAAAAGAAACTGCGCTATGTCGCCTCCCCGCTGGTGACGGCCATGATTCGCGGCGGCATCGTCGTGGTCGACGAAGGCAACCGCATGAGCGAGAAAAGCTGGGCGTCGCTGGCGCCGCTGCTGGACAATCGCCGCTACGTGGAATCCATCGTCGCCGGCATCAAGATCAAGGCCCACCCGCTGTTCCGCCTGGTGGCCACCATGAACGACGACGCCTCCACCTTCGATCTCCCCGAGTACATCCACTCGCGCCTGCAGCCGATGATCACCATCGATTTTCCCGAGCGCCACGAAGAATACGCCATCCTGCGCGAAAATCTGCCCTTCGGCGACGAACATATCCTGAATTACGTCACCGATTTTCTGCAGCAGGCCCACGCCGCCGACGAGCGCTACACCGTGCGCGACGGCATCAACATCGGCCGCTTCGCCATGAAGATGCACAGCATGAACGACGGGCGCGGCGGCATCGACCCGCTGCTGCGCGTCGCCATTATCGAGACGCTCGGCGACGAGGCGCTGCGGTATGTCCCACGCCTCTGATCCCGCCAGCCTCCGCCGCGGCAACTTCACCTACTTCCCGGTGGCGCCCGGCCGCCTCGAGTTCGCCATCGAGCTGCGTCGGCTGATCCTTGCCGAGCGTCCCCGTGTGGTGGCCCTAGAACTGCCCGGCGCGCTCGAGGACGTCTACCTCCAGGCGCTGGCCCGCATGCCGCAGATGTCGGTGATCGTGTACCCGGACGCTCTGGATGACGAGCGCGCCATCTACGTGCCCGTGGAGCCCTGCGATCCCTTCACAGAGGCGGCGCGCACGGGCATCGACGCCTCCGCCGAAATCGTGTTCCTCGAGCCCGACGTGGCCGAGCGCCCGCACGTCCCCGACAACTACCCGGACACCTACGCCATCCGCCGCATCGGGCTCGAACGCTACATCGAGGCATACCGGCTGTGGCCCATTGCCCGCACCGAAGAGATCGACGCGCACGCGGCCGCCATGGCCTGGAAGCTGCAAGGCACGGACCCGCTGGCCAACGTGTTGGTGGTGGTCTCGCTGAATCTGCTCGACCCGCTTCTCGACGCCATGGAGCGCCCGCAGGACCCGCCCTCTTACAAGCGCCATGCCTTCGAGCCGCGGCTCATCAACCCGCACCCGGACTGCCTTGTGGAGATCACCACCGAATACCCGTTCCTGCAGGAACGCTACGAGAGATTCCGCGTCGCCATGGAGCCCGACACGCTCATCGACCGGCCGCGCACGCAACTCGATCTTTTCCGCGAAGCCGAAAAGGAATACGCGGCCAATACCGGCGACAGGATCGAGCACTGGCAGCGCCGCATGCTGGCCCGCTACACGCGCAATCTCGCGCAAATCAGCAACGACCTCGTAGCCAGCGTCTTTGATCTCACCGTCGCCGCCCGCTCCGTCGTGGACGACAACTACGCCTGGGAAGTGTGGCAACTGGCCAACCGCTACCCGGCGCAGAAAGACTCCAGCGAGATGCTGGAGACACTCAATCTCTCCGGCGAGCAGATCTGGCTCAGCACGCGTAAGCTGCGCCTGCGCCGCCGCCTTCCGCGCATGAAGCAGCGCCTGCTCCCGCGCGGGCTCAAGAAGCGCAAGAAGGAGAGGTCCGCCGGCGAGTGGGCTCGGCAAACCACCGGCGACGCCATCTGTTCCTATCCGCTCGAGGACATCGTCATCGAGGACTACGGCCGTTTCCTCAAGCAGAAGGCGAAGAGCATGGTGTCGGAAGAGCGCATGCGCACCGAGCCGTTCACCACCTCCATCCTCGACGGCATCGACATCCGCGAGACCATCCGCAACTGGCACGTTGGCAAGATCTATGTGCGGAAACTCGACCGCATCGCCGGCAACGTGGGCGCCGTGGTCGTGATCTTCGACGAAGATCGCGACGACCGCTATCGCTATCTCACCACCTGGCTCGGCGAGCACCAGAACGAATCCGACATGGCCTTCTTCTCCACGTTTCCGTTCGAGCACATTGTCGGACCGGGCATCGGACGCGCCGAGTATGGCGGCCTGCTGATGACCCTTCCGCCGCGCCGCATGTACGACGTCTGGTCCGATCCCGACTACGATTTCGCGCTCAGCAAACCGGAGCGCCTGTTGCTGGCCGCGCTCGATTACTCCATGGAGCGCCACGTCGTGTATGTGGGGCCGAAACCGCCGCGCTCCATTTTCCGCTCCATCGCCGCGCACCTCGGGCGCAACATCATGTACATCCCGCTCGGCGCGCTCTCACCCACGAAACTGAAGCGCCTCCGCGTGGTGCATGTTCTCGACAGCTACGAACGCCGCAAGGACGCGAAAGACTACATCTGGTAATGCGGGGCTTGCTTCTTGATGAAGGCTTTTATGTTTCCCAGTGTACGCCACAGCAATCGGTGGTAATGGGTGTGGTGCTGGTAGAGGTGCTCAGGTCAGGTCACCGAACCGCGATCCACACAGGGTCGCTGGACGACTCACCATTGGTGATGTACACCATAACGGAGTCGCCCGTCTCAGCGCCTGCCGGAGTCGTGACGTCGATCTGATACAGGCCGACTGAGCCGGGGGACGCGCCCGAGTACGAAGCCGGCGTGCAAAGCCCAATGTCGACGAAACAGAACTGATAACTGGGATCGATAGTCGGCAGCGGGCTGGACGGAGCGGCAACCCCGGTTGCCAGCGGGTTCGTGGTCTGGCCGAACCCCACACCGTAGAACGTAATCACGTCGCCGACCTCTGCGGGGTGATGTCCGCTCACTGGATGGCCATGTACGCCGGGTCGCTGTAGAACGTGCCGTTGGTGATGTAGAAGTCGACGGTGTCACCGCCGACACCCGGCGGGATGGTCACATTGATCTGATAGAGGCCCACGGACCCCGGAGACGCGCCCGAATATGAGGCCGGGATACAGACGCTGGGTTCCGAAGGCTGATATCCGAAGCAAAACTGGTAATTTGGATCAACGGTCGGGAGGGGACTGGCTGGAGCGGGGGCTCCGGTCTTCGAGGGATTTGTGGTTTGGCCAAAGCCCACGCCATAGAACGTGATAGTGTCGCCGGCCTTTGCGGGGTGACAATTCGGGAACGGTGCGTCAGCCGGCAAGGGGAAACTGCCATCGGCAGCGTTGATCCCAATGGCATAGAAATCGTAACCGCAGTCATCGGCAAAGGGACAGCCGAACAGGAGGATCTGCGGCGCCTGTGCGGCCATGGGCACGGTCCCGATCGGGCTTTTCATGCCATTCCGCACCACCTGGATCTGCGCGTCCTGGGCGGTGGAGGTCTCAAACGGGATCTGAATGTTGATCTGACTGTAGCTGGCGTAGAAAATGGGCGCCGGCGTGCCGTTCACCAGCACTTGCGTGTTCCCCGTCCCCGCGTGCGTCGGAAGAGGCAGGGTGGTGATTGTTATCGGGTCGCCTTCCAACAGGCCGACACCGAACAGCGCCACGATGTCCCCCGGCGCGAGCGTCCCGTTAAGGTTAGATCCTTGCACCGCGTAATCTCCGACGTTCAGGATTCGCGGCCAGTCGACCGCCGGGGGCGTCCCCTGGGCCATGACATCCAGTTCCACCGGAATGACGGTGGGGGAGTTCGCCGCATTCGAGTTGACCGTCACCGTTCCGTTGTAAGTGCCGGCGGGAAGCGATTGCGGGTTCGCCGTGATGGCTACCCCCGCGCCATTGTAGCTGCTCTTCAGCCGGTTCTCCGCTGAGTGCCGAAGGTGGTCTGCGTGCTGTTGCCCACGCGTCCCAGCAGGTCGTAGTTCCCATAGGTGGTGGTGGAAACGATCATGTTGGTGACCGGCGTTGTGGCTGTGACCGTCAACAACCGGTCAAAGTTCGGCGCCGCCGTGCCTTGATGGCTGGAGAGGATCTGATACTGGGATGGTTGTGCCGCACCGGGCGGCCGGTACGAATTGCCGGTTCTCCACCTTTCGCCCCAGCCCGTCAAAAACCACCGGCGTGCCGACGGCGTTATCGCCGTGACTGTCCTTGTCCGTGGTGGTGGTCAGCTTGTTGGCGCCCTTGTTGAAACTTGAGGAACGCCAAAGCTACAAAGATGACTACAGCCGTTTTCTCCGCGCTGGAGAAAACGGCTGTATCTTGCTGATTCCATTGGTCGGGGCGGGGCGATTTGAACGCCCGACCCCCTGCGCCCAAGGCAGTTTCCGGCATGCCCGAAAACGCCTTGTTTTCAAGTACTTAGATTCTTACGGCTTGAATCGTGAACAGAAAGAGTTCAACAAACCTCAAGCAGCCTCAAGCAGTTGGATGACGTTGCGGATGGATGCGTCGGCCTTGTGATACGCGGCCTCCAGTTTAC
>JBEKPY010000130.1:0-19969 GCA_049520275.1 Bryobacteraceae bacterium | reverse complement strand
CCGCGCGTCAGCAACTCGCGATCCACCAGAATGGCCCCGCTGTGGGGGAAGTACAGCCCGGTCAGCAGCTGGAGCGCGGTGGTCTTGCCGCTGCCGTTGCCGCCCACAATGAAAATAGTCTCGCCGCGGCGGATCTGCGTGCTCAGCGGCCCCACCGATAAGGCGCCATTCACGCCCTCGAGATAGGCGTAGGCGAAAACCACGGAATCGATGGAGATCGTTTGGAAACCCCGCCAGCGGCCGTCGGCAGGCCCCTCGCCGCTGGCGCCGGCGCGGTCGAGCTTCTCTTCCAGAACCGTCAGGTCGGCGATGGCCGCCTGGGCCCGCTGCAGCACCGGCACCGCCTGCACCACCAGTTGCAACGGGCCCATGATGAACAGAATCGCCGCCGTGGTCATGAGCACGGCGGCGCCCGTGGTGTGGTTGAAGCGCGGCAGCAGGAAAACGACGACGGCCAGCAGCGAATAAAAAACCACGTCCGAAAACATGATGTCAACCAGAAACATGATCTGGGTGTCGATCTTCAGCGAGCGAACGCCTTCGGATAACTCCGTGAACTCACTGAATACCGCGTCGCTCTTCTTTCGGTTCAATCGGATTTCCTTGAATCCGTCGATCATGTGATCCAGCGCGTCCACCAGACGCGATTCCTTTTCCTTGAGCCGGAGCAGCAGCTCCTGCGCGCCCTCGACATGGCGGAAGTAGACCACGACGCCGGCCGCCATGGTGACCAGCGTCACCGCGAATGCCGGGAGCGAGAGCACCGCGATGTAACACAGACAAAACAGCAGCACCAGCGACTGCTGCGCGGCGTTCACCAGCATCAGTCCGGACTGCGAAATCTGCGCCGTATCCTGGCAGAGCCGGGTGAACAGCTCGCCGTGCCCCAGATTCTCCACCAGTTCCAGCTCCGTGTGGCGGATCTTGTTGGAGACCCGGATCAGCCGGTTCCTGACCAGGTCCTCCACGGTCACGGAAGCCTGCATGAGGGCGTAGCGCTTCCCCACGAAAAACGCCAGCATGCACATCCCGAACAGCAGGAGAAGCCGGAAACCCGCCAGGTCGCTATCGGTCGAGGCCAGCGAAGCGCTGCGGTTGATGATTCCCAGAATGGCCGCGTTGGCGACGCCGGCGATTGCCGCGACGATCAACGCGCGTCTCCACACCTCCGGAGATTCGCGCAGCAGAAGCCGAATTACCTGCACGTGGCGTCCTCTGGCGAGCGGTGATTCAAATCCACTTCGAAATCCCCGAGATTTACTATGGGTACCACAGAGCCCGCCATCTCACAAACGTGGACTCAACTCGTCTCCAGTTCACCGGCGAACAAAGGGCAGGTTCCGCGGCAGGGAGCGGGCGCAGATCCTCCGCCGGGGGGCGGCTGCGCTGTGCGGCGGGGCCCTATGAAGCGGTCAGGACTACACCGGCAGTTCGGCCATCCGGCGCACACCCGGAATCTCGCCGCTGGTCAGATCGCGATAGAGGTCCTTCAGATGCTCCCGAAGATCTTCGAGGCTCTCGCCCTGGGTCATGTAGTCCGGATACTCCTCAAAGTAGCCGAGCCAGTGGGCTCCGTCCTGCCAGTAAATGTACCACGCGCCACCCATAGCAATCGCAATCAGCGTACCGCCATCGCGCCCGCGCGCAGCTCGTCCAGCACCTCGCGGCCGACGTGCACGTTGCCGTCGCGGCCGGTGCCCAGCGCGAGGCCGGGCTTGTTGCCTCCGTGGAAATCGGTCCCGCCGGTGCGCAGCAGACTAAGTCGCCCGGCGATGCCCAGGTAGCGCGCCGTGTCCGCGGCGTTGTGGTCCGAATGCCAGACCTCGATGCCGCGCAGCCCTTTCTCCTTCAGCCCGGCGATGAAGCGCTCCTCGTCCTCAGGCCGGCGAAACCCCAGCCGGACCGGGTGGGCCAGCACCGAAACGCCGCCGCCTCCGGCCACCTCGCGCATGGCATCCTCGATGGCCGGGCTGTCGCGCTCCACGTACGAGGGCGCGCTTTCGGCCAGATAGCGCCGGAACGCTTCCTCGGTGCTGCCCACGTATCCCTTCTTCATGAGCACGCGCGCGAAGTGCGGGCGCCCGGTCAGCGTGCGGCCCAGCGTTTCCACTTCCCCGAGGCTGATCTCGATGCCGTGCTGATTCAGACTGCGAATCAGCCGAATGTTGCGCTCGCGGCGCGACGCCAGCAGCGAGGCCACCCATTCGTTGAAACCGGCGGACGGACCGCCGTTGAGGAAGTACGCCAGCAGATGCACCGTCTTGCGGCCCCGTCCGAGGGGAGCGCGGGTGCTGAGCTCGATGCCGCAAACCAGATCGAGCCCGTGCTCGCGCGCCACCGGCATCGCCTGCTCGTAGCCGGAGAAGGTGTCGTGATCGGTAATGCCCAGGGCTTCGAGCCCGACGCCCGACGCCGCCTCGACGAGCTCCCGCGGCGTGTATGTGCCATCGGATTCGATGGTGTGCGAGTGGAGATCGATCATGCCTGGCGGGGCTTTTCAACGAGCCCCAGATTCTCCAGTGTCGCCCAGATCCGGTCCGCGCTTTGTTGCGGGCTCTCGGTGGAGGAATCCACGCGCACTTCCGGGTTGAGGGGCGGCTCGTAGGGATCGGACACGCCGGTGAACTGCGGGATCTCTCCGGCCAGCGCCTTCCTGTATAGGCCCTTCACGTCGCGCGCGGCCACCACCTCGAGCGGACAGTCGACGAACACTTCCACGAAGGTGGGGATGCGCGCGCGGATCTCCTCGCGAACGCCGCGATACGGCGAGATGGCCGCCGCGATGGCCACCACGCCGTTGCGCGAGAGCACTTCGCAGACCCAGCCGATGCGGCGGATGTTAATATCGCGATCTTCCCGGCTGAAGCCCAGCCCTTTGGACAGGTGGGTGCGCACTACGTCGCCGTCGAGCAACTCCACTTTTCGGCCGGCGGCCTGCAATCGCTGATGGATGATCGCCGATATGGTGCTCTTGCCGGCGCCGGAAAGGCCGGTG
Organism: Bryobacteraceae bacterium; assembly: GCA_049520275.1. Lineage (GTDB taxonomy): Bacteria > Acidobacteriota > Terriglobia > Bryobacterales > Bryobacteraceae > CAWACP01. The sequence continues at coordinate 16,974 of JBEKPY010000130.1, read as the reverse complement.
AACCACAACGTAAATCCCGGTTCCGCGCTCACCTGGCCGCCAGCACCTCGCGGAGCAGTACGTCGAGCTGGCGCTCGGCCTGGCCATCGGGAGAGAAGTGGATGCCGCACTCCCTGGCGGTGTCCTGTTCCCACCACCAGCGCCCGGCGCGCTCGTCTTCGCCCGGATGCGCGGCCCGCGTACACGGGTCGCAGCCGATGGTCGCGTAGCCGGCGGCGTAGAGCGGATGCCGGGGCACGCCGTGTTCGCGCAGGTAGTCGCCGACCTCGTCTTTGCTCCAGGCGGCCAGGGGATGCAGCCTGAGCCGCCCGCCCGCCTCTTCCACCTGCGCGATGTCGCGCCGGGATTCCGATTGCTCGCGCCGCAAGCCGAAGGCCCACGCGCGCACGTCCGGCACAGCATCGAGAGGACGAACCTTCCGCACCTCGCAACAGAGGCGGCGGAACGCGGCGCCGTCGCGAAACAGATCCTGGCCGAAGCGCGAGGTCATCGCCGCCACCTCGCGCGCATCCGGGCGGACCGTCTCCACCACTATTCCGTAATGACGCTCCACCATGCCAATCATATCGAGGGTGGCCGCCGGCAGCCGGCCAGTATCCACGGTGAGAACGCGGACGCCCGGCGATATGCGCACCGCCATATCCACCAGCACCATGCCCTCGTCCTGAAAGCTGGTGGCAATGGCAAAGGCGCGGCCGAACTGGTCCAGCACCTTGCCGAGGAGCCCGGCGGCCGGAATGTCCGCAATTTCGATCAACTTACTAATTGTAACAGCAGCCTGTCAGTCCGGGACCTGCGGCAGGGTGACATCCTCCCGAAGTTTACGACCCCTCAAGAGCGTGCCTCGCCACGCGCGGAGACTGATCCATGAGGCGTTCACCAGCAGCCCGAGGAGGATGACGTAGAGCGGAGCAACCTCCTCGCGATAACGGTTGTGGTCGCCTGAAGCAAACAGGATGGTGGTCGCCGAGTTGTAAGCAATGTTGAAGAGCAGGAACAGGATCGTCGCGCATCGCGCACGCTGTTCGCCCGTCCACCCGGCACGTCGCGAAAACAGGCCGGCCGCAAGGACCAGGCCGCCAGCCAGGCAGGCCGGGAGCAGAAAAACATTAAGCCACGCAATCGGTTCGTCGTCGGAATCGGGATCCTCGAAAAACTGGCCAGCGGTAATTTGCTCGTACGAGGTCAGAAAGGGCCGCAAGCACCTTGCGCCCGGCGTGTGATCGAAGGGAAACACGTCGGTTGCCGGCAGCAGGCAGGTGCGCAGGTTCGCGCGGACCTGCTTCCACAGCAGTCCCGGGCACTCGCGAGCGACCACTTGAGCGTCGCGGTAATAGAAATCCGCCACCTTCGACGTCCACGCCGAATTCCAGTTGTCGGCGCCAGTGGTCTTCCGTGGCATGTCGAGCAGCGGGATCCCCGTCGGCGCTGGTTGCTTCACAAACTTCGCGTAGCGATAGGTCATGGTTTGGACCGCCGGGATTCCCAGAATCCCGCTGATTCTGCCTTCCCGCTCCAGCCGCTCGAGTGCTTCCGGAGGCGCCTGCTGCTGCACCATGTCCGCGTAGTTCATCTTCTTGTACACTTGTCCCGCAATCATGTCGCCGAACATGACGTAATTCTTGACATAGATCGCGACGATCAGCAGCGCCGGCACGGCGGCAGCCCACAGGCCTCTCTTCCAGTGCTTCCAGGTTACAAATATCAGGCAGGATGCAAGCAGCAGAAACCAGCTCAGGTGGTACACTCCCCGGACGCTGGTCAGGACGGCCAACGAGACGAAGAAGAGCAGCGCGTCGCGGAACCTCGCCGCGCGAATGTAGCGCTCCATGGCCCACGCGGCCACGGTGAAGGAAACCATCACCGGGTACTCATAAAAGACCCAATTCTCATACAACACCGTGATCGGGCTCGCCGTGACCAGCGCAGCCAGCAGGAAAGCCAGCCAGTTTGCCACTCCCAGGCGCATCATCACCGCCATGAGGGCGAAGGCCAGCGCCAGGCCCATCAGCAAATGGATGACGAAGAACACAGCTTCCGGATGCGCGGCCGTCTTCAGCACCAGCCCCAGGTACAGATTGAACCCGGGGGGTTGTTCTCTCAGATAGAACAGGCTCTGCCACAGGTGCTCCCTCAGCAGCACCGGATCGACGTACTGCAGATAGGTGCCGATAGGTTTGGTGTCGGGCCGCACGCCTACGGCAAAGTAAATCACGCGAGACACGGCAAAAACCAGCGCCAGCAGAACGGACCACAGGCTGCCACGGCCGGCGGCGCGTAACGGCGGGAAGCGCATGCGTTGTGTCGACGCCTCGCTGTGCATGTGTCGTCACCCGGTTCAGAGGGCCGGCGCCCCGTCCGGAACGTCCAGACTCCCAGCCCCGTTTATTGTATATTCTGCCGCCGTCCTTCGAATCGGGTCGTCGCAGGCCATAGCTTTACCGGATTGGGGAGGTGGCCAGCGATGTCGCTAACCTATTGAATCTGAATGGCGTCCCCAGCGGGATTCGAACCCGCGTTATCGCCGTGAAAGAGGGTTCGATGGGGTTTGCGCCGTTTTGCACTGCCTCGTCGAAACTCGCATAAGCCCATAGTGTTCAGCCGGATCGGACTGATTCTGTCTCGGAGTGCTTCGTCGCATCTTGCTGGCCCTTGCTCGCCACATCGTCACCATAAGCGTCACTGGCCGTGAGCGGCGCTCACTACCACCACGCGGAGGCTTTTCGCCGGTCTCGGGATCGCGGATGCGTCCTTTCACTCGCTCAGACACATAGCGGCAAGCTGGCTTGCGATGAAGAAAGTGGACCTGTATGCGGCCAGACAACTGTTGGGCCGCCGGAGGCCGCGCATGACGCAACGGTACGCGCACCTCTCGCCGCAGTAAATGGCGGGGGCGGTCGGGAAGCTGGATTCCGTCTTTGGCGGCGTGACGCCCGGAGCCGAAGGAACTACCACGCTGCCAGAGGCCGCGAAACCCTGAGTTCCGCGCTACGCGGGAGGTAAGGTGTTGAACGCTTGGCTGATAGGTGTCAATTCGAGTCGCCCGAAGTCGTCGAAGGTCTCTTGAATCGTCGCCGCGCCAATTTGCGGCATGGTCGGATCGGTGAGCCGACAGTAGAAGCCACTCAGGCCGTCCCTAACAGACCTGTCACGGAAGCAATGTGGCAACGGCTCGTGGAGCTTCAGCAGTTGACTGCGCGTATCATCGCATTGCTTTTGAGCAAGTAGTTCAGATTGGAGGCCAAAAACGATAATGTCCCACAGCCGCAGGTGTGGAGTCGGCACCTGCGCCACTTCCCGGAGTAGCCGTTTCAACGCCGAGGCATCCTCGTTCACGACAGGGCATGAGAGCGTCAAACTTGCCGCATACGTGTAGGCTTCTCCTCGATCAAGACCTGCGTAAAAAAGTCTCTCTCCCTCCTCGTCGCACTGGCGAGATAATGACTCCCCAATGCGGTCGAACTTGGATTTGAGATATGCCTCGTCAATAACGGCCAAGGTCTTGTTGCTGATTGCCTTTCTCAGGGATTCTTGGCGACCGGCGAACTTATGGGGCGGACTTAGGTGGTTCTGAGTTTCGCTCTTTACGGCTTGGACGACTCCGAACTGTACGCCGTAGCGGGACTTGATTGATCGGAGCAATTGGCCGTGTCCGCAGTACATGAGCGGCAGGAGCGCGGAGGTGTCAATCAGAATGAGTGTCGGGCCGCCAATTGGACCCATGGCCTATTCCGCCATGGTCAGCAGGCCGCCGAAACGTTCCTCCATGGTACTTCGGTCCATGAGGAGCATCTCTGCCGCCTTCCCCCTCGAAATCTCTCCGTCATTGAATGCCAGAATCACTTGCTCCACATAACCGGCGGGAAGGCGCAAACTTCTCCCTCCGAGAGCGGTGTTGCGGTTTTGAGCAATCCAAAGAGGGATACTCGGTTGACGTCGCAGGTACGCTTCTGTTGTTAGAGCGTGGTCGCTCAACGCAGCAAGCTCGCTAGAGCAATTCAGTTTCTGATGGTCTTCGAGCTTATCCTGTGGGAAGTAACCATACTCGCAAGCGGCTTCCAGCAGCGTCCTCTGTTCGACGTGCGTCGACGCCATTAGCTGAGCGATTGTCACTGGCGTCATTGAATTCCAATGAATCCCCCACTTATTTGTGGCGTGACTCAGGACCGAAGCGGGAACGAGGGCGTCTCTCGCAAATGCTTGTGCTCTTACTTCAGTGAACTCATCATTCCCGGCTCCGTCAAGGTAGTCGACAGTCACTGGAGATGAGCCAAGATCGAAGACGGCATGTCCCAATTCATGCATGATCACAACGTTGCGCCGAAACCAAGTCGAACCGTACGTGTTCGCGAAGACGCAAGGCACATCTCGTCCGTCTCGGCCAACGCGCATGCAGCAACCCTCAAGCTGAGAATGCGGCAGCGGGCTTTCGATGAGGATGAACCCAAGATTTCTTATTGAACGACGAATGTCCTCTCCGATGCCTGTCTGCCCCTTTGACAGCCCGGTCTGTTTCCGAAACTCCGCGGCAGCCTGACGCCCTTGGACGGTAGGCGGAGCGGAACTGTCAACGGACCGCCGGATCGTGGCAAACAGTAGCTCGAATTGACGGCTCGCGTTCTGGCGAACCGTCTGCAACTGATCCATGTAAAAGCCGAGCTTCCTTACCAAGGCCACGAAGGCGCGATCTTCAGGCTTCAGCCGCGGCTCACGGAGCTTATACCAAACTGCCGGAGCCAAGGCCGAATCGTCCAATCGACCTTTTCGTGGCGGCTCGACTAGCTTGTCGGTTGGGTGGCCAAGAATGGCGGACAGCTCCGAGAGGATGAATCGCGGCAGCGGACTCTTGCCGTCGAGCCACTCGCGGAATTCCGACGGCGGAACTCCGAGAAGCCTCGCGCAATAATCCTCATCAAGACGTGCAGCCTCAAGAATCTGCTTCAGCATGTGAATCCCGCGACTCCCAAAAGAGTTCGTATAAGGCTGTTCTGAAAGCGTGAGCCTGTTTCTTGGGTTACCACCCTGTGTACGACTTCCGGCCGGGCAGGGCCATCTCGTCTGTTCGATGATATCATTCCATATCCAAACCCGTCATTCATTCATTGTCCAGCCCGGAGGCGGCATCCGTCCCCCAGCCTGCCGTTGAGCACCCACAGTTACTGATCGGTCCCCGCCCGAAGAACTCGACAGATTGTGTAGACGAGGGCGAAAGTGTCCCACAGTGAACAGACGGTCTGCATGCCGACACGGCTCTGCAAAGTGCCGCACACTGGGCTCCGTTAAGTCACCATAGCGTGACCACTTTTGAACGGGCTGGAAAACGACGTCGCTAACCTATTGAATCTGAATGGCGTCCCCAGCGGGATTCGAACCCGCGTTATCGCCGTGAAAGGGCGGTGTCCTAGGCCGGGCTAGACGATGGGGACGGCTGGGAGATCGCGAAAACTGGGCGCCCGGACAGCGCCCGCACCTCTTCAGCGTAGCGGCAGCCGGGCACTCCCGTCAAATCTCGCGGTCTCGGCCGCGCCGGCCCCCGTCGCCACCCATCTTCTCCGCGGACGCGTTCGCAACAACCCAGGCAGTCCAAACGCTACATTCCACAGCCAATTCCACGCATCGCCCCCGGACGTCACGCCCACCTCGTGCTACCGTCAGGGCGCCATGTCCACCACCGCGCAGCCACCTCCGGCAACACGCAAACGGAAAGCCCGGGCCACCGCTGATCGCGTACGACAAAACGAAGCCAATTCCCCGCTCGCCCCCGAGTTTGCATTAAACCCCCGCCAGTTGGATCTTCCCCAGGCGCCAGCCCTTTTGACAAAACGAAGCCTATTCCGCGCAACCCCGTGTGTCTTGAGCAATCTCGCCACATCGCTATCATCGAAGGAGCCCATGTCCCTTCTCCTCGGTTGCCAGAGCGTCGCCAAATCATGGGACTCGCGCGCGCTGTTCGACAACCTCTCCATCGGCATCTTCGAGGGCGACCGCATCGGCCTGGTCGGCCCCAACGGCTCCGGCAAATCCACCCTGCTGCAGATCCTCGCCGGCATCGTCCCGCCCGACTCCGGCGTGGTGGCGCCGCGCAAGCTGCTGCGCATCGGCTACGTCGAGCAGGATTCCGCGTTCCCGCCCGAGGCCACCATCGGCGAGCTCATTCGCGCCGTCCCGCTTGCCGATCATCTTGACGAAGCCGAACGGGCCGCGCGCATCAGCCAGACCCTGGGCCGCGCCGGGTTCGCCAGCGCCGGCGTCCGCGCGGGCACGCTCTCCGGCGGCTGGAAGAAGAGGCTGGCCATCGCGCTGGAGCTGGTCAAACAGCCCGGCCTGCTGCTGCTCGACGAGCCCACCAACCATCTCGACCTCGAAGGTATCCTCTGGCTGGAAAAGCTGCTGCGGTCCGCCGAGTTTGCCTCGCTCACCATCAGCCACGACCGCTACTTTCTGGAGAACACCGCCACCGTGATGATGGAGCTCGACCGCGTCTACCCCGGCGGCCTGTTCCGCGCCCCCGGCAACTACAGCGATTTTCTGATGAAGAAGGAGGAGTTCCTGGAAGCGCAGGCGCGCCGCCAGGAGGCGCTGGAGAACAAGGTCCGCCGCGAGATCGAGTGGCTGCGGCGCGGGGCGAAGGCCCGCACCACGAAATCCAAAGCCCGTATCGACGAGGCCGGACGGCTCATCGACGAGCTGGACGACCTGAACGCACGCGCGGCCACCCGTAGCGCGCGCATCGATTTTACCGCCACGGACCGGCGCACCAAACGGCTCATCGAGGCTCGCCATGTCAGCAAGGCGCTGGGCGGCAGAGCGCTGTTTTGCGATTTGTCGTTCGTGCTTTCGCCGGGCGCGCGACTGGGCCTGCTGGGACCCAATGGCAGCGGCAAAACCACGCTGCTGCAACTGCTCACCGGCGAGCGCCAGCCGGATGACGGCGAAGTGGCCCGCGCCGAGAACATCCGCATTGTCTATTTCGATCAGGCCCGCGAGAAGCTGGACCCCGCCGCCACGCTCCGCCGCGCGCTGGCGCCCGAAGGCGATTCGGTGATGTATCGCGGACGCCCCATTCACGTGGCCGGCTGGGCCAGCCGCTTCCTGTTCCACAACGAGCAGCTCGAGCTGCCGGTGGGCCGCCTCTCCGGCGGAGAGCAGGCGCGGGTGCTGATCGCGCGCATGATGCTGGAGCCCGCCGACGTGCTGCTGCTCGACGAGCCCACCAACAATCTGGACATCCCCACGCTGGAGGTGCTGGAGGACAGCCTGCTCGAATTCCCCGGCGCCATCGCGCTGGTCACGCACGACCGCTATCTGCTGGACCGCGTCTCCACCACCATCGTGGGGCTCGATGGCGCGGGTGGCGCCGCCCTCTACGCCGAGTGCGCGCAGTGGGAACAGGAGATGGCCGGCGTCCGCCGCCGCGAGCGCGAGCCGGCGCCGCCCCCCGCCGCGAAATCCGCGCCGAAGAAGAAGCTGTCGTACCACGAGAGCCGCGAGTGGGAACAGATGGAGCCGCGCATCCTCGAAGCGGAAGAGGGGCTGCGGCGCGCGCACGAGGAAATGCAGAACCCGGAGGGCAGCGCCGACGCTCGCCTCATGACGTCGCGTTACGAGGCGCTGCAGGCGGCCCAGCTCCAGGTGGACCGCTTGTACCAGCGCTGGGCGGAGCTGGAGGCGCTACTCACTGGCTGAAAGTGCCAGGGCACCCTCGGAAACGCTCGTCCCCTGGAAGCAGCCCCGTCGTCGTGGGGCAGGCCGGACCAGGGGCGAAGCGGCAGTGGTCTCCTAGTCTGTGACACTTTCGAAAGTCCTTTATTTTCAACATCGGCCACGCCCAGAAAAGCTGCGGCTCGAACAGATCGCTGGTCGGTTGGAGCCAGTGTCACAGACCCGCTCATTCCGGCCCCGCCGGTGGCTTTGCTTATCAGCGGATATGGCTGGCGTTTGTCTTTCGTCCGTGGTCAAGCCTGCGCGGGGCTCTCAGCCCCGCTCTCGCACCCTCGGTCACTCGCCCCTCCCGGCCGTTTTCATCCGGTTCGGTGGCCGCCTCGGCGATGTCCAACACGTGGCGGCAGCCGCGTTTGGCGCCGCCTGCCCACGGAGGTTTACGCTAATCTGTTCAGCAGTGGTCCCACTATCTCCCGATGTCGTGGTGGTTCCGGCGGGAGCCTGGGTGCGGTTCCTCAACCTGCTGAAGCGCACCTTCGTCGCCGCGTTCGACGACGGCTGCTTCGGCATTGCCAAGGGTGCGGCCTACTCCGCACTGCTGGCGTTTTTCCCGGCCATGACCTCGCTGACGGCGATTCTGGCGCAGGTCCAGGCCGAGTCGGTATCGGACGTCATCTCGCGGTTCCTGGGCGAGCTGGCGCCGCCGGGGTCGCGGACGCTGGTGCGGTTCGTCTTCTCCGTACGCGGCCAGCGCCCGGTGTGGCTGCTCATCGCCGGAACCGTCCTCTCCATCTGGGCGGCCACCGGCGCGATCATGAGCCTGATGGAAGGGTTCCAGGCGGTGTACAAGCTGCCGGGTGGGCGGCCGTTCCTGAAACAACGCGGGGTGGCCGCGCTGCTGGTGTTTGCCGCGGCCATTCCGGCGCTGGGCGCTTCCAGCCTGATGCTGTTCGGCGCCCGCTCGGAGCGCGCCATCAGCGGGTGGCTGCACCTGGTTCCCCAGGGCGAGCAGTTCCAGTGGTGGGTGGTGGCGCTGAGCCGCACGTTTCGCTACTTCATCGCGCTGGGCGCCACCGTGCTGGTCACCGCGCTGCTGTACCACTTCGGACCGAATCGCCCCGCGAAGAGGATGCGCGACGTCTGGCCGGGCGCGTTCCTGGCCACGGTGCGGCTGGTACGTAGGCCATCTGGCCAACTACAACGTACTGTACGGAAGCGTCGCCGCGGGCATCGTGCTGCTGGTGTGGATGTATCTGCTGGCGGTGATCGCTCTGCTCGGCTGCGAGTTCAACGCCGAGTGCGAGCGGCGGTTGTGATTACTTGTAATGGTCCGCACTCTACATGGTTGTCATGCTCTTCCTTGCCGAAGTTGTCCACCACAACGCTGCGCTTGGAGTATCATATTGGGGGCTCGGTCGCCGCTGCTGCGAATCTGGGTGCGCGTCCAATCCAGACAAATTCTAGAGCGTCTTGGCCCTTTCAGAGAGAGGGCAGAATGAGTACGTACGCACCGTGGATGTGGGCTGTCCTCTTTGCCGTGATCACGATCTTAGTCCGACTGCTGACCAACCAAATCCTGCAAAGAACATTAGCGCCTGTGCCTGTGTGGGCTTCCGCCCTATATCTGCTCGGGTTCGTAGGCCTCCTCGCAACGTTCTTCTGGTCGATGTTTGCCATCGCTTGGTGGGGGTGCTTCCCTGTCGTAGGGGTCTATGGCCTGACCTGTCTGGTCCCTTCCGCGGTTAAGCGTGCTGTGCGTGATCCGAAGATCGCGCACCTTGCCGCTATCCAACAGGCTTCTGAGGAGCTGGACGACTTGCCAGCCGGCGAGGGGAAGCTGCAAGCTGTGATGGAACGCGCCGATCAGATAATGCGTTCGCGTGGCTGGATCCCCAAGTGAGTCGTGCAGTGTAGGCTCCGCCGCCCACGCTGGGCAAGCGAAAGGAGATGGAGTGCGAGTTTACCACTATCTTGAAACCAAGTGGGCATTGGACGACATGAGGAGGCGCCGACTCAAACTCTCGAAGATCGATGACATGAATGACCCGTACGAGTTCGAGTGTGTCCGTTCGAATCACGCGCCGTCGCAGTGGGTGTTGGACAATACCAAGCGGGCCAGCGTCGAGCAATACGCTGTCCTGTGTTTCAGCCGATCCTGGAACAACATTCTCATGTGGAGCCACTACGCTGACAGACACAAGGGAATCTGCCTGGGCTTTGAGGTTCCCGACGACAAGGCGAGGAAGGTGGAATACGTTGGGAACATCCGCTTAACGGGAGATCTGAGCGAGGTTTCGGATACGGAGAAGACGGGAATCATCGAGCAGTTGTACTGGACGAAGTATGGAGGGTGGTGCTACGAGGAAGAAATCCGTGTTCACAGCTCAAGGGAGGAGTTGGACAAAGAGACGGGCCAGTACTTCGTGAGTTTCAGCGACCAGCTGGTCCTGAAGGAAGTGATTGCGGGAGCCCGGTTCCCAATGAGCAAAAAGCCCATTGAGGATGTTCTTCGCGGCTACGCTCAGGACGTCGAGATTAACGGCTGGTACGTAGGCCATCTGGCCAACTACAACGTACTGTACGGAAGCGTCGCCGCGGGCATCGTGCTGCTGGTGTGGATGTATCTGCTGGCGGTGATCGCTCTGCTCGGCTGCGAGTTCAATGCCGAGTGCGAGCGGCGGTTGTGAGGAAGGCCCGCGGCGCCAATCGGATCGCCGCGGGCAGGTCGCGACCAGATTACTTCTTGTCCTTCGCGGGGTGATCCTTGCCGTCGCCCTCGATGTCGATGTTGGGAACACCCAGGCCGTGCAGCTTCTGAAGATCTTCCACCTTCAGGACGCCGTCGATATAAACCACGCTCAGCTCTTTCGGCTCGGCGCTGATGATGGCCAGTCCGCCCCCCGCGCCGGTGTTGAGGTAGACCTCGTCGATTTCGCTGACGGTTCCATCGTCGTTCTTCTGTTTGGACTCGACGATCCTCGACCAGCCGCGCGCGCGAATCTGCGCGCGGATCGGTTCTACGTCCGACATCGAGTACTGGTCCTTCGACGAGAACTCGAAGTTCCGCACGTAGACGCCTCTCAGCCCGTCCACAAGCGTCTTCACGGCCTGCTGGTCTTTGTCCTTGCCGTTCAGGAATCCCCCTGCCAGCTTGAGCAGGTTCTGATCCAGCGTGACGTTGTTGACCTCCTTCGCCTTCGCCTCCAGTTTGTCGAGGCCGGACAGATCGAGCATCTGCCCCCACGCCGTCCCCGTTACGGCGGCTAAAATGATTGCCCCCACCTTCCAATTTGTTTTCATAGTGTCCCCTTTACATCATCCCGGTCGACCTTCACAACGGCCGACGAATTCTGAACCCGCTGCTGCACCCGCTCGATCTTCTCGGCCGCGAGGCGCAGCGCGTACATCAACTGGCGGTTGGCCGCCTCGGCTCGATCCGCACGCTCCACCTGACGATGCCATTCGAACAGCGCCGCCGAGAACATCACCAGCAGCACCGCCGCAATCGCCACCAGCGGGCGCCACCGCGTCCACACCGGCGCGCGCTGCGGCGGCACCCGCGCGATCACCCGTTCGGCGAACCCGGACGGCGGTTCCCTTCTTTGCAGCGCTTCCCGAAGCCGATCCTCAAACTCGTTCATGATTCCCGTTCCAATTTCCCGCGCAATAAAGCCAGCGCGCGGTGCAATTTGCTCTTCACCGTATTCACCGGCATCTCGAGGACCGCCGCAATTTCGGTGGGGTCCATGTCTTCCTGATACCGCAGGATCACGATGGCCCGCTGCGTTTCGGGCAGCGACGCGATCAGGCGGCGCAAACGTTCCGAGGCCATCGGATCGGCGCGCGAGGCCGGTGTCGCCGGTTCCGGCGCGTCTTCCAGAGATGTCAGCGCCTCCCGCTTACGCTTGCGCACGCGGTCGATACAGCGGTTCACAGTGACCCGGCGGAGCCACGAAACCAGGTGCGCCCCGGATTCGATCTGCCGCAGGTTCCGGTACAACTCCAGAAAAACGTCCTGAGCCAGCTCTTCGGCCAGCCCGGCGTCCCGCAGAAACGACCACGCCACGCTGTACACCATGGACTGGTTCGCCCGGATAATGCCCGCGAAGGCGGAGGTGTCGCCCTGAACCGACCGGTCCAGCAGCGCCCCTACGAACTCGATTGTCACGCTGGCCAGAACGCCTCCCGTTTACCGCTTCTGTCCGATATTACGCCGCGGGGTGGGGTGGAGGATGCAAAATCTGCAACGCGGCTCGTCGCCGCGTGTCCCGGGGCGCTCAGATCCGGTGAAAGCTGCGGAGGATCTCGCGCGTGGAGTAACGGAGCGCGATGGGCCGGCCGTGCGGGCAGCTCATCGGGCATTGGGTATCGGCCAGCGCCTTGAGCAGCCACTGCATTTTCGTCTGATCCAGCCTCATGTTCACCTTGATGGCCGCCCGGCACGCGATGGACGCGGCCATACCGCGCCGCAGATCGCCCACCGACGCTTTTCGCAGCTCCGTCTCGGCGATCTCCAGGATCTCCTGGATGATCTTCTCCACGTCGCCCGCGCCCACATCCGCCGGCGCGGCCTTCACGGCGATGGTGCGCGTGCCGAACGGCTCGGTTTCGAACCCGGTGCGGGCCAGCTCATCGGCGATGCGCGCGTATTCGATTTGCTGCGCCGGGGTCAGCTCGATCAGGATGGGCATGAGCAGTTGCTGCGCTTCCACTGTCCCGCGGGACTGCTCGCGCAGCACCTTCTCAAAGAGGATGCGCTCGTGCGCCACATGCTGGTCTATGATCCACAGGCCGTCGCGCCCGGCGGCCACGATGAAGCTGTCGTGGATCTGGCCGAGCGGGCGCAGCTCGGGCAGCGAGGCCAGGCTCTGCGGGACCTCGGTGTATTCCACCCCGGCGGGCAGGCCCGCGTGCGTTTCCGGCACGGGCAGGTGGGCGGAGGGTCCCTCATCCTGAAAGTCGAAGCGCTGCTCCGGGGCGGACGACGGGGCCAGCGTAAAGATTGGCAGGTCTTCAATGTGCTCGGTTGGCGCAAGCGGGTCGGGCACGGGTTCGAACTGCTGGTTCTCGATGCGCTGGGTGAAATCGGAGAATGGCAGATCGGCGACGGCTTGCGGCGCCCGGGCCGGCGACAGGCTGGCGGCCGGCCGCACGGTGACCAGGCGCTCGCGAATGGCGTCACGCACGAAATCGTGCACGAAGGTGCCGTGGCGGAAACGCACCTCGGTCTTCGACGGGTGCACGTTGACGTCCACCTCCTCGCAATCGCAGTCGAGGAAGAGGAGCGCGAACGGGTAGCAGGCCGGCGGCATGAGGTTGTGATAGGCCGAGGAGAGCGCGTGCAGCAGCAGCTTGTCGCGAATCAGGCGGCCGTTGACGAACAGGAAGATGGAATTGCGATTCAGCTTCTGCACCTGCGGGGCGGAGACGAAGCCGCGCACCAGGAAGACGCGCGAGGAGGGCTCGTCGCCTTCCATGACGTCCAGCTCGCGCTCCACCGCCCCGAGGTCGATGAGATCGTCCAGGACCTTGCCGCCAAACACCTGGTAGACGCGCTCGCGCAGCGTCTCCACCGGGGTCACGTCGAGCAGCGAGTTGGGGCCGTTGCGCAACTCGAAGGCCTTGTCGGGATGGGCGAGGCTGTAGTGGGTGACCAGCGAGGCGATGTGCGCGAGTTCGGTCTGCTCCGAGCGCAGGAACTTCTTACGCGCGGGGACGTTGAAGAACAGATCGCGCACGGTGATGGCGGCGCCGCGCGGGGTGGTGAATTCGTCGCACTTGAGCAGCTTGCCGCCGGCGATTTCCACGCGCGTGCCGGCGGATTCGTCGGCGGAGCGGGTCTCCAGCACAAGCCGCGACACGGACGCGATGGAGGGCAGGGCCTCGCCGCGGAAGCCAAGCGTGGCGATGGCCAGCAGATCCTTCACGTCGCTCAGCTTGCTGGTGGCGTGCCGTTCGAATGCCAGCAGCGCGTCGTCGCGCAGCATGCCGCTGCCGTTGTCGGTGACGCGGATGAGCTGGCGGCCGCCGGCTTCGACGTCGATACGCAGCTCGGTGGCGCCGGCGTCGAGCGAGTTTTCCAGCAGCTCTTTTACGACGGAGGCCGGCCGCTCGACGACTTCGCCGGCGGCGATCTTGTTTGCCACCGCGTCCGAGAGGACGCGAATCCTGCCCATGACTCCAGTGTGGCGCAGGTTTCGGGCCCGCGCGCGGCAGCGGTCGCCGTGTGTGCACGGAAGCGCGGCGTCCGCCCGGTGCGCCGGTCTTCAGAGGCTCGGTGCCAGTGCATGTGATACAGTGACTATGATTGTGAACCGCCTCCCATTGCGGCTTTCCAGCAAGGCTACTGAGAGGCTCGATGCGCCTCGGGCCGCTGGTTTCCTCCGCAGATCGCAAAGGCAGCAGACGAGCGGCGGGAGAGCGGCGAGCACTCAGCCGTTTCCATGAACGACGCCGTTGCGAAGACCACGATGCCGTTGCGGTTCTGGCCTCTGATCGTATATCTGTTGCTTAGTTCGGGCATTCAATGGGCGACCGGAGCCTGGAATGCCGCCTTTGTCACCTATCCCGACGAACCATCGCACTTTGTGAGCAGCGTCATGGTGCGCGATTACGTGGCCCATGGACTGAAGCAGAGCCCACTGAGTTTCGCGAAGCAGTATTACGATCACTATCCGTTTTTCGCCGTCGGCTACTGGCCGCCGCTTTATTACATTCTCATGGGCACGTGGTTTCTGATTGCTGGCGTTGGCCGGCTGCAGGCTCTGCTGCTGGTGGCCGCCGTCGCTTCCGGTTGCGCATGGCTGATCTGTATTCTGGTCCGCCGCCGCGCCGGGCAGGCGGCGGGTTTCTGCGCCGGACTGATGTTTCTCACCCTTCCCGAAGTGCAGCTCTGGTTCTGCGCGGTCATGGTGGATCAGATGGTGTTGCTCTTCTCGCTGGCCGCGGCGGTGTTCGCGATTCGGTATTTCGAGCGCCCCGGCTGGCCGGCCGCCGCCGGTTTTGCCGCATTCGCCGCCGCGACAGTGCTTACGAAGTATAGTGGGCTATACGTCTGCCTGCTGCCGCTCGCGGCGCTGCTGGCGCTGCGCCGTTTCGAGCTGCTGCGATCCCGCAGTTTCTGGCTGCAATTCGCGCTGGCCGGATGCCTGGTGGCGCCATGGGTTCTCTGGACCGCGCATCTGGCGACCACCGGCCTCCCGGAACAGGGCGAGGGCACGCTGGTGGAGCGTGTTTTTACCTTTGCTCGGGAGTCCTTTCTTATTTTCCCGCCTATATCCCTGGTATTCGTGATTCTCGGGCTGATTGCCCTGATGGCGCGCCCGCGCGCCTGGCGTGTGGACGCGACTATCATCCTTCTTTACGCAGTTTTGCTGATTGGTTTTCTGGTGGTTTCGCCGGTTGGAGCGGAACGCCGTTATCTGCAGCCCGTGGCCGCGGCGCTGTTGGCCTTGTCCTTCATGGGATGGTGGACGCTTGTCGACGCCGGAACGCGCCGGGGCGCATCGTGGGCCAAAGCCGTCCCGGTTTTTATCGTGCTGGCAGCAGTGGGGGTCTGCGGCTTGCAGGCTTTGCGTTTCCGCCGCGCTGCGTACAGTCCTATCCGCTCGGTTGTGCGCACCATTACCGAGCAGCCGGCGTGGACGGGTAAACGGATTCTGGTGGCCCCGGACATGGAAGGGCCGGTAATCGCCGAGTTTGCCGCTCAGGATCCCCATCGTCCCAGCTACTGGCTCCGCCGCCCGAGCAAGAGATTCGCCAGCCTGGACTGGTTCGGCGGCCACTACGAGCAACGGTTTGCTTCCGCCGGCGCACTCATGGACGAGCTTCGCGCCGATCCCGTGGACCTGCTGGTCTGGCATGCCATACCCCCCGCCTCGCAAAGGCCGCACGAACAGCAGATGCAGGAAGCGCTGGTAAGCTCGCCCTCCTGCTGGCGGCCGCTGGCTTCCTTCGACTCCTGGACCATCTATCAGTACGTAGCCAACCATTGAGGCCGGTCCGAACATGAACCGCTCGAAGCGTGACTTAGTCGCAATCGGCGCAAGATACTCCGGACTTACCAGTCTGCTGGGACTGCTGCCGGCGAAACGCGGTTTGCTGGTGCTGAATTATCATCGCGTCGGCGATCGGGAAGACTGCCCGTATGACCCGGGAGTGTTCTCGGCAACGGCCGCGGGGCTGGACGATCAGGTCCGTTTCCTGAAACGCCACTTCCATCTGGCCACGCTGGGAGAGGCGATGGAGATGGTGGAAGCGGCGCAAGGTCCACGAGGAACGGTTGTTCTGTTGACCTTCGACGATGGCTATCTGGATAACTACAACACGGCTTTCCCGATCCTGTCCGCTCATGGCGTGCAGGCAGTGTTCTTCCTGCCGACGTCGTTTGTGGGCACCAATCGCATTACGTGGTGGGACGCGATCGCCGCGGTGATCAAGCGCGGCCGCAACCGGTGGTTTGAACTGAGTTACCCCTCGCGGCAGCAGTTCGACATCGACCGCGATGGAATCGATCGCGTGATCGAGCGGGTGCTCTGGATGTACAAGTCGGCGGCCATGGAAGACGCGGAGCGCTTCCTGGCGATGCTGGAGGAGGCGTGCGGCGCGGCACGTCCCGGCGATTCCGAGCGCTGCTTTGTGAACTGGGATGAGGCGGCGGCCATGCTGCGGGGAGGTATGGCGATCGGTTCCCATGCGCACAGTCACGAAATCCTGGCGAAACTGTCTCCGGAACGGCAGATGGAGGAGTTAGTCACTTCCAAACGGATAATCGAGGAACGTCTGGGAACTCCGGCACAAGCCCTGTCCTACCCGGTTGGCCACGCGGAGAGCTTCTCTGCGGTCACGCGGGCGGCGGCGGCCAGTGCTGGGTATCGGGTGGCTTTCTCGTTTTACGGGGGCTACAACAGGTTCGGGGCGACGGACCGGTTCGATGTCCACCGCTACTCGATATGCTCGGCTGGTGCGAGGTTCCGGCTGCAAACCACGCTTGCATCGGTCACCGGGACATACTGGTTCTGAGGCGGCGCGCCCTGCGGGGGATGGACGGGCGCCGCGTGTTGGACATGGCCGAGGCGGACACCGAACTGGATGAAAACGGTGGGCGGGGCTGAGAGCCCCGCGCAGGCCGAGGGCCCAATGGCACTTAACTTTTGGAACGGGCCTGCAAATCTAAGAACAGAATGTGCGCATGATGGAGGATTCCTTTGTGGGGCGGCCAATCCTGGCCGCCGCCGCGTTTCCACGCGGCGCCAGGCCGGCTTGAAAGCCGGCTGCGGGCAGGATTGCCCGCCCCACAAACTCAGAGAATCA
>JBEKPY010000129.1:0-12135 GCA_049520275.1 Bryobacteraceae bacterium | reverse complement strand
CGTTCGTCCAGAAGGTCCCGCACCGCGGAGAAGCGTTGCTCGACTCCAGTGAGGTTTCCCACCTCACCAGCATAGCCCAAAACATTCTCAATTGGAAATGTTATTTCCTAACAGGCCCTTAGAGGTGATCAGGGGTTGCAGAAGCACGTCGAGGCCGATCTTGTCCGCTGGGCCTTCAACGTAAACCACGGCTTTCACGGGAGCTGTTCCAGTTCCTCGGTCTGATGCAGGCGCTCGATCTCGTCGCTGCCGAAGTCCTCGAGACTGGCTTTGAGTACCGCTGAATCCGCGGGCTTGATGAACTTCGCCTCGCCGTTTTCCAGGCGCATGACGGCGATGTCGGCCAGATCGAACTGGCGAAGGAAGAACGAATTGTGCGTGGCGAGGAGGATCTGGGTCCGCTCGGAGGCGCGCTTGAACATCGCGGCGAGCAAGGGCAATACGCGCGGATGCAGCCCTACATCTGGTTCGTCAATGCACAGCAATGCGCGGGGCTCCGGTAGATGACATAGCGTTGTCCAACAGAGCAGACGTAGCTGGCCGTCGGAAAGATCCGCGACCGTGAGAAGAACATCTCCGATATCCACGAAAGCGAGCACTTCGCCCGGCCCTCCGCGCGCCTGCACATTCAAACGGCGAAATCCCGGTATCAAAAGACTCAGGGTTCGCTGGATCGCTTCGAACGACTCGGGATGTCTCGTCAAGAGGTCCAGCAAGACTGCACTCAGATTGGAGCAGTCTTCTCTCAACGTCGGATTCTGTTCAACTACAGCGGAACGCCGGACCTTCTCGGATGCCAGGACATAAGAATCATAGAACCCGGTCTGGTTGAGCAGAGCGATGATCAAAGAAGCGGCGGCGTCGTGTTCATACCGGCTCAGAGCGAGGCGCATGGGGTAGAGCGCTACGAATCGCTTCATCTCGGGCGTATCGGATGAGCGATGAAAAACCGGCCGTGATTCCGGCCCTGCTCGCAGCAACTCTTGGGAAATCGAGACGCGTCCGAGAGGTCCTGTTATGCCGCCTCGATACAGCACCAGATCGGCGATTCCCAGCTCCCACGCCAGATGGTCCCGTCCGGGACGGTGGAAGATGTCGCGGCCAACCGAGCCTGGCACTATCTCCGGCGGAACCTCATCGTGAACGGCGTCCCGCAGGAACCGCAGAAACTCGAACAAGCTCGTCTTGCCGCTTCCATTCGCCCCGACGATGACCTCCAGCGAACCCAGCCGCGCCCGGAAATCGCCGAAGCAGCGATACCCCACAATCCGGATCTCGTCGAGCTTTGCCCCAGGCATGTCGCCCCTTAGCTTACCTCACCGCTGGTTCGCCTTCAGCACCTTCTTGCGCAGCCGAATGGACTGCGGCGTCACCTCCACGTACTCGTCGTCGCGGATGAATTCGATGGCCTGTTCGAGGTTCAGAATCCGCGGCGGCACCAGCCGGATCGCGTCGTCGGAGGTCGACGCGCGCATGTTGGTGAGCTTCTTCTCCTTCACGATGTTCACGGTCAGGTCCCTCTCGCGCGAGTTCTCGCCGATCACCATGCCCTCGTAGACCTCCGTGCCCGGCGCCAGGAAGATCTCCCCGCGCTCCTGCAGATTGAAAATGGCGTAGCCGGTCGCTTTTCCGGGACGGTCGGCCACCAGGCTGCCGGTGGGCCGCCTGGGGATGTCGCCCTGCCATTCGATATGGCTGTGATACAGCGAGTTCATGATGGCGGTGCCGCGGGTGTCGGTGAGCAGCTCGCTGCGCAGCCCGATCAACCCGCGCGACGGCACGTGAAACTCCAGGCGCACGCGGCCCGAGCCGTGGTTCACCATCTTCGTCATCTTGCCCTTGCGCGCCCCGAGTTTCTCGATCACCACGCCCACGAACTTCTCCGGGCAATCCACCACCAGCAGCTCCAGCGGCTCCATCAGCTTGCCGTTGACGTTTCTGGTCAGGATCTCCGGCATGCCCACGGCCAGCTCGTAGCCCTCGCGGCGCATCATCTCGATCAGGATGGCCAGTTGCAATTCGCCGCGGCCCATCACCTTGAATGCGTCGGGCCCGCCGGCCTCTTCCACGCGGATGGAAACGTTGGTGAGCAGCTCTTTGTCCAGGCGGTCGCGCAGGTTGCGCGAGGTGACGAACTGGCCTTCGCGCCCCGCAAAGGGCGAAGTATTAACCGTGAAGGTCATGGCGATGGTCGGCTCGTCGATCTGCACGCGCGGCAGCGGATTCGGGTTCTCGACGGCGGTCACCGTGTCGCCGATGGTGATGCCTTCCACGCCGGCAATGGCCAGAATGTCGCCGGGACGGCCCACCGTTTCGTCGACGCGCTTCAGCCCCTCGAACGAATACATCCGGGTGATCTTCGTGGTGTGAAAGGAGCCGTCCACCTTCGCGATGGCGACCTCGTCGCCGTGCTTCAGCACGCCGTTGAAGACGCGGCCGATGGCCAGCCGGCCGAGGTAATCGCTGTAGTCGAGGTTGGCGACCAGAATCTGCAGCACCGCGTCGGGGTCGCCGGCCGGCGGCGGGATGTGCTCGATGATCGCGTCGAACAGCGGGCGGAGGTCGGTGGAATCGTCCGCGAGCGTGCGTTTGGCGATGCCCGCCCTGGCGTTCGTATAAATGATGGGAAAATCGAGCTGGTCCTCCGCGGCGTCGAGATCGATGAACAGGTCGTAGATCTCGTTCAGCACTTCCGGGATGCGCGCGTCCGGGCGGTCGATTTTGTTGATCACCACGATGGGCGGGAGCCGCGCTTCCAGCGCCTTCACCAGCACGTAGCGGGTCTGCGGCAGGGGCCCTTCGCTGGCGTCCACCAGCAGCATGACGCCGTCCACCACCTTCAACGCGCGTTCCACTTCGCCGCCGAAATCGCTGTGGCCGGGCGTGTCGACGATGTTGATCTTCAGGCCATGGTAGTGAATGCCGGTGGTCTTGGCGAGGATGGTGATGCCGCGCTCGCGTTCCAGAACGTTCGAGTCCATCACGCGGTCGGCCACCAGTTCGTTGCTGCGAAAGATGCCGCTCTGGTGCAGCATGGCGTCCACCAGCGTGGTTTTCCCGTGGTCGACGTGCGCGATGATGGCGATGTTGCGGATGGTCTGGTTCTGCTTCTTCGATTTCATGTAGTACTTCCATGTTCCCATGCGCGACAGAACCGGCTCGGTGCCCGTGAACCCCCACAATGCGACTTCCGGCCCACCTCGACTGCCGCAAATCGGCGGGTCAGCCGTCATGCGACCGGGTGGAATCGTCGAATACACGGCGACTTGCCGAAACGAGTCAGCCTGTGAACCTTCGCCGGAGGATGCGGGCTCCAGCGAGGCGCTCGGTTGAAGTCTTTCAAAGCCGCGCGCCGGCAAGCAGCCGTATTATTGAGGCATGTTCAGGCGAGTGGCGTGGCTGTTGCCTGGGATGCTGTTCGCGGGCTCGGTTTCGATGGCGGCCGAAAGCGCCGCGCTCGTGGAGATCCGCACCTTGCTCGCGCCGATGCGGGCGAAGCCGTTTGACGTTCATGGTCCGCGTGGCGCGACGCCGGTGCTCACCGACGTCAAGCACAAGTTACGGGATTGGATCGAGAGCCGGCTGCACGAATTCCGCAATGAAGACGAGGTCCAGGCATTTGCACGTGAGCTGAACGCGGAGATCCGCAGCGCAAAGCTCTCATGCGACTGGGATGCCGTGCCCCGCGAGAAGGGCTGCCCGGATCGCGGGCGACCAGGCTATCTCGGCAACATAAGGCTGGATTTCGGGGAGGCATTCTTTATAACCACGGCTGTTGGGATTGACTGCGGCTTCGATGAGTCGGCTTACGCATACTCCTTCATCAACGGTCGCTGGAGGCGCTTCTGGCAAAGCGAGACGAACGACTACGTTGCGGCCAGGTACGTTCCATTGAACTTCCTTGGCATCCTGCTCTCGTGGCAGGACTACCTCAACAAGGGCGCCGACCCGAATGTGCGCCTGCTGTTGGTGCTCGCCAGGGATCCGGCGTATTGCGAATCCAACTGGCACAACGTGTACTACCGCGTGTGGCAACTCCGAATCGACCGGCCCGAGGAAAAGCTGCTGCTCGACGGAGGCGAGGAAGCGTTTCTCGGCTCCTGGGTAGACGGAGTCGTCAACCCGCAGGATGTGCTCATCGAGTACCCGACCCACACAACGTACACAGACTTCCTGGTCCGCCCGGTGATACGGCATTACGTGCTCAGGGGCGGGAAGTTGGAACGGGAAGCGCCGCTCGCGCTCACTCCGCGCGACTTCGCGGATGAATGGATGCATACCGACTGGGCCGTCAGCTCGCAGTGGACGAGCGCGGGGGTGAGCGCATCGTCCCTGTCGCGGATGCACAGGAAGGAGAATTTCGAGGGCGGGGAATACACGGCTACCATGTACTGCGAGAAGCGGCCGGAGCATTGGCAGGTTGGCCTGGTTTGGATGGATTTGGATGGAAACACCATGGTGGACAAGAAACACCTGTACTTCCTCGTGCGCTGGCTTCCGCCGTACCGGTTCTCGATGACCGGTGTGAGCGATCGTCCGTGGACCGGTTGCACCGAAGAAGATCCTGGAGCAGACGAGGAGCGAACGTTGTTCCCTGTTCATTTGAATCAACGCTGGTAGCGACCGAAGGTCCTCGTTGACCGTTGTGTCCCTGCGACTGTTCCCTGTGGCGTGAGAATCGGCAACCCGGCAGGGCATCGACCTGGGTCTCGACGCGACAGGCAGGACCGCCTGCACCACGAGGATTTGAGTAAGGCCGCAGGCTCATGGGCCAAGCCCCAGTCAGGCCCCAGCCCGCGCAGCCCTCCGCCCACCTACCGCTTCTGCCGCCGCGTGTACTCCGCGTTAATCCACTCCGGCTCGTTCGGCTCGCCCTTCGGCGGCATGCCCTTCGTTTTGGACCATCGATGAATCCACGAAAACCCGCCCGTCCCGAAATACTCGTCCGGGAGCCGGTACGCGTCGTCGCGCAGCGCCTCCTCCAGCGACACGAACCGGTATCCGCGCCTGCGCATCATGTCCAGCAGCGCGGGTATCGTATCCGCGTTCAACTGGCTGGCGTGCAGCAGCAGCACCTGCGGAAACTCCCGGCCCACCACCTCGATGGATCGCGCTTCGAAGAACGCGAAGATCGACTCCATGTAGGGAACATAAGCGTCCCGCGCACGCGCCGCCAGCGCCGGGTCGTCCTTCATGGCGTTGACGTAAACGAAGGCGAACATCCAGTCGGAATCGTCCAGCGTGACGGGCGCCACCTGGTAGCCGCGCTCCGCCAGAAACCTCTCCAGGCCGTGCTTCGTCACGGCATCGGCACCCGCGTGCAGGAAGGGATGACGAAAGTACCGCGGCCGGTACCCCGTCGCTTTGATGATCGCCGCTTCCCCGCGAACGATGTCCGCCGTGTACTCCTCGAGCGGAATCCTGTTGAGATCCGGATGCGAATACGTGTGATTGCCCAGCTCGGCGCCGTGGTCGAGCCAGACGCGCAGAATGGCCTGCAGGCCCGCGTCGCCCATTTCGCCCGCGTGGCCGGCGTTGACGAATCCGATCACCGGAATGCCGCGCAACGGCGCGAGCAGCTTCGACGTCATGGCCTGCACCGACACGAGATCGCGCGCGCCCGAGTCGCCGCCTCGTGGCAGGTCGTCGAACGTGATCGCCACCTGACGCGGCTGGCCCCACAACGCCGTGGCCAGAAAGAAAAGAACAATAGGAAGATGTCGCATTCGTCATCCTATGCTTGCATGCTGGAAGAGTCGACTCCGCCCGTCGCGTTGCCAGCAGTGGGTGGTCAACGCATTCCGGGCCACACGCGCACCTGCGCCACCAGATGGGTGTGCTTCCCCTGCTCCACCGTCACCTGCGTGCGAACGGTATTGCTCGCGGCGCGTTTAACCCGCATCCGCTATCCTAAGCATGCATGCCGGAAGAGTCGAATCCGCCCGCCGCGTTGCCCGTAGTGGTGATTGTCGGGCGGCCCAACGTCGGAAAATCCACGTTGTTCAACGCCATCCTGGGCCAACGGCGGTCCATTGTCGGCGACGAGCCCGGCATTACGCGCGATCGCATTCACGGGGAGGCGACCTACCGCGGCCGGCGGTTCGAGCTGATCGATACCGGCGGCATCATCCCCAACGACGCCGAGATGATCCCCACCGAGGTCCTCAAGCAGGCCCGCTTCGCGCTCGACCGCGCCGCCCACATCATCTTCCTGATTGACGGGCGCACCGAGATCACCTCGGCCGATCGCGACCTGGCCGGCATTCTGCGGCATCTCGGAAAACCGGTCACCTTGGTGGTGAACAAGATCGACACCCAGCGCCGCGAGGATCTGGTGGGCGAGTTCTATTCGCTCGGCTTCCGGGATGTCCTGCCCGTGTCGTCCGAGCACCGGCTGGGGCTCGACGATCTGCTCGATCATGTGACCGCCGGTTTCCCGGTGGCCGAGCCGGCGGAAGAAAGCCCGCGCGAAAGCAGGATCAAAGTGTCGATTATTGGAAGGCCGAACGTAGGGAAATCGACGCTATTAAACGCTCTGGCCGGCGCCGAGCGCGCCATTGTGTCGCCGGTCGCCGGGACCACACGCGATTCCGTGGACGAAACCATTCGCCGCGACGGCATCGACTACGTGTTCGTGGATACGGCCGGCATTCGCCGCAAGGGCAAGACGAAGCTGATGGCCGAAAAGCTCAGCGTGGTGATGGCCCGCCGCAACATCCGCATGGCCAACGTGGTGGTGCTGGTGGTGGACGCCAGCGAGGGCCTGGTGGCGCTGGACGCCACCATCGCCGGCTACGCGCACGAGGAAGGCCGCGCCCTCATCATTTGCGTGAATAAGTGGGATATCACGACGCTGCGCGACCAGAACGAGTACACGCGGCGCATCCGCGAGGAGTTCAAGTTCCTGGAATATGCCGAAGTGGCGTTCATTTCCGCGAAAGACGGCAATGGTGTGGGGAAGCTCTTCCGCATGATCCGCGACTGCTTCGAATCGGCTTCGAAGCGCATCGGCACCGGCGAGTTGAACCGCTTCGTCGCGAGTCTCGAGCTGGACTCCGACTTCAAAGTCCGCTACATGACCCAGGCCGGGGTCCGCCCACCCACGTTCGTGGTGTTCACCTCGCGCCCCGCCGCCATCCATTTTTCGACCGAGCGGTACCTGGTGAACCAGCTCCGCAAGCGTTTTGGTTTCGCGGGCACCCCGGTGGTGATCAAAACGCGGAAAAACCCCGGAAAAGAGAAGAAATAGCTCAGGGCTTCGCGTAGACGCGCCCGACGCTCGAATTGTCGAAATCGTCGGTAACCCGGACGGCAATCATCGCGCCATCTGCGGCGGCCGCCGGGATGGTCACATCGTAGTCCTCTTCGAGCGAATCCGAAAGCCCGCCAACCGGCGCCACCAGTTTCCACTCGCCGCCGTTGATGGAGTATTCTGCCCGGGTAATATTACTCCTGGCGTCCTGGGCGTGCCAGCGGACGCGCACGCCGGATGCCGACCGCGTGGCGGTGAGACCGCCGATCACCGGCGGCGTATTGTCGATCAGAAACGGGTCGCTCACCAGCGTGGCGGTGAGCGCCTCGCCCTCGGGATTGCCCGGTTCGTCCGAAGCGGTGACCCGCAGCTCGTACTCGCCGTCGGGGAAGGCCGTACTGTCGATGTCGATGTACTTCTCGCGCACTTTGTCCTTGAGCGGCAGCCAGTTCGGTTCCCCCAGACCGCGAATTTCCACGCGGTAGACGAGCGGGTCGCCGTTTTCGTCGGTGGCGGCCCAGCGCGCGCCAATGGTTCCCTTGCTGTAGGTCAGGGTCTGGGCCGTGCTGGCGGGCTCAACCACCGGAGGCACCGACGCCTGGTGGTGCACGCCCAGCGCGGGGAGCGAGAGCGTTGCCGGCGACGGTGACGACGGCGGAGGGGCGACAGGAACGGGGAAGCGGTAATTGGCCGGCGCGATCTCGATTTCCTCCAGCGTGGGCGCTACGTTCCGGGGCAGCCAGGCCAGGTCGGCTTCCGACAGGGCGGGCAGAACGCTGCCGGATGGCGTGAATTCCAGCCGATACTGAACGAACCGCGCGGCGGGCGACGTCACCTTGCCGCCGCTGCACGAGGCGCAACCCGGATCAGGTTCGAGGGCGACCGAAGCCCACGGGCTCCAGTTGTTCTGGGTGCGATTCACGTTGCCGCTGCGAGTGGAGACGGTCACGCCCGCCGTGGCCTCCCCGATGGAGAACCGGCCCCAGCGCGAGAACTGAACCGCGTCAAAGACATCGCTTTCGTACGTGCCGGATTTCGCCGGGCCCGGTCCGATGCGGTAAACCTTTCCAATATTGCCAGTTGCGGCGTAGAGCGTGCCGCCGGAACCGGGCGCGAATGCCGTGATCTGGGTGGGCGGGACATCCAACAGAATGGTGCTCAGGACGTCGCTGTCCAGGCGATAGACACGACCGGAGTTGCCCGTGCCCAGCAGCGGCAACCCGTTGGAATCAAAGGCGATGGTGTACACGAGAGCCTGGGCGTTGGTCCACACGCGGTGCGGCGAGCCATCCGCGTCGATGCGATACACATCCGAGCCCCCGGCCAGCGTGGGCGGACCCAGAGGCAGGTTGGGAGGCGCCGGAGTCGCCATCTTCACGGGTACCTGGCCGATGGCGGGTGGTGGCGGGGCGGGCGCGGGAGGCGGAGCAACAGGTACTGTCGGCGCCCTCGTGCCATTTCCAGCGGCATAAATGGCGCCGCTGGAAGAAACTGCCAGGGCTGTGATCTCCTTTCGCGCGGCCTGGTACAAAACGAACCCAATTCCGGCTGGCGAGACCCGTAGAATCAACCCGGAAGGATCGGTTCCTATGAGGATGTTATCATCGCGGTCAATAGCCAGCGAGCGGGCGTGGGTGTCCTGAGTGTTGAAGAACTTCGCACTTTTCCCATCCGGGCCGACGCGAAACACCTGGCCGTCATCCCCGGTGGCCACGTAGAGATTGCCGTGACTGTCGAAGGCCATGGCCCATATGTAGCGGGTGTGGGGGTTAAAGAACTCCTGGGGCTTGCCGTCGCGCCCGATCCGGTAGACCTTGCCATCGGGATTGGTGGCAACGAAGACCTCGTCGCGGCGGTTGAGGGCGATGGCGTGAATCTCCAGCCCTTCGACCGCGGCCAGCACGCGGGACTTGCCGCCGGGCGCGATGACAAACAACTTCGCGGTGTCGCCTCCCGAGCTGCTGCCGCCGGTGTAGAGATTGCCTTTGGAATCGCGGGCGATGGCCCACAAATAGGGGACGGAGGTGTCGTAGACCTCGGTGACTTCGGGCGCCAGCGACAGGCGGCCGTCGCTGCGCAGGGACACGCTCTTGAGGGTGCCTTTCTCGAAGTCGGCCTGGCCGTCTTCCTGCCAGTATTTCGTTTCCACCGCAAGACATTGCAGGGACAAGGCCAGCGCCAGCGCCACGGCGGCGGGAACAGCGGGAAGGGTTTTCATCAGAGGGCTATTTCACCTGAATGCGGAGAGCGTAACTGCCTTCCACAACGAGATCGAATGGGATGCTGCCCTGCTCCACCAGGTTCTCGGCGGAACTCACCAGCCGCCGGCTGGCGGTGCGGCCAGTCTGCATCACGTTCATCACCGACGGCGGCAGGCTGGGCATGGTCTTGTCCTCGTAGAACACGGTGGGGCCGGCTTCGAGCAGGGAGACATACAAGCGGTCGTTCCGCCGTTCCTGATTGATCAGCGAGACGGTCTGCGGGATGTCCATGTGTTCGGATATGGCCGCGCCGCTCTGCATGCGATTCAGGGTGTCGGCATCGCTGAACAGGATAGTGTGCGGCCCGCGAGCGAGGTTCGCCGGGATCTTCACGGTGAACTCCCGTTCGATGCGTTCGCCCCGATACGGCTGCACGAAAACCTTCACGGGCACATCCGAGCCGGGTTCCACTTCGCTGTTGGGCACCCAGGCGTTCTGGATTTCCGCGATGCGCCGGTCCGGCAGCAGGTCGAGCGTGACCTTCACGCTGCGCAGCCTGGGCATCTGCACCGGGTTCAGAAAGAGGCGGTTGAACTTCTCGCCCCACCATCCGGCCAATTGCATGGGCGCGGGAACGGGCATCTCGCTGGGGGCCAGCATGGTGGTGAGGTTGACGTTCGCCTCGCCCTCCAGTTGCACCTGGCCGCTGAGCCGGTACGTGGCCTCGTCGGCGTATTCGTTGAGGCTGGAGACGGCGTTGAACAGCGTCACCATCATTAGATAAGGCGTCCACTTCTGCTGGACGAAGACGGAGAACTTCAGGTCCTTTTCCGTCCGGATGGCGTTGTTCTCGTCGAAGGAGCGGACCTTCAGGTCGACGGGCACCATCGCGGCGGGGACGCCGAGCTCGCCCATGATGGCGCTATGGCGGTCCTGCCGGAGGGCGCCGGCGATTTCGGTGGCGTTACCTATTTTGTTGGGCTGGAAGGCGGAAGCGAGCGTGGTGACCACCTCGCTTTTGGCCATGGGCATGTCCACCGGGCCGAGGTTGAAGATGGAATGGCCGCAGGCGAGCACGTGCTGGCCGTCATTATATGTAACGGTGCACATGCCGGAAATGCTCATGTCGCCGGAGACGAGCACGGCCGAGACCGCGTCGCCCGGTTTGAGCGACGTCTTCCAGCCGGGCGCAGGTTTGGCGTCGCGCAGCGTGCTGGAAGCGCCGCCGCCAGCCACGGTGGTGAGCCCGGCCTGCTGGAACATGGGTCCGAACTGCTCCAGAGCGGCCGCGCTGAATCCGGCGAAGGCCAGCGGGGTTTCGATGGGCACCATCGGCGCAAGCGCGGCTGACGCGAGCGCGGCTTGCGGGATCGCGCCGGCGGACACGGTGGCGCGTTCGCGGTTCGGCTTGTCGGGGGTGCGCGCTTCGGCGGGGCGGGAGTCGTCGAGTTCGTTCACCTCGAGCATGAGCTCGATGGGGGTGATGCCGCAGATGGCGTCCGGCGAGAAAATGCTGAGCCGCAGGGCCACCGCGCCCACCAGTTTCCCGTCAATGTACACCGGGCTGCCGCTCATGCCTCCGGCGACGTTGGTGCGCGTGGCCTGGCCCCCCATCTTCGCCAGGATGACGTCCTGGCGAGGGCCCCAGAGGTTCTTTTCGATGCCCAGAATCTCGATGGGGACCGCTTCCGGCTCGGTTCCGGAGAAGACCGTCCAAGCGACGCCCTTCATGCCTGGGCGCACCTCGGCTTCCTTCATGATGCGGGGTTTGCCGATGCCGGGCCGAACGGGCGCGGCGGGGGCGGGAGCCGGGTTTCCGGCGGCAACGAACCACGATACCGCGTACAGGAGCGCGGCGACTCGCTTAACCATGGGGGCACATCCTCAGAATGGCACGCTTCGGGGCGGGACCGTCCGCGCAGAACATCCATACAGTATATCGGCACGGCGGCCCTGTTTGATTGGATGCAGTGAGGGGAGGGGTGGGTACCGGGGAATTGGGGGGAGGAGGGGCACCGAGTTCAGGACGAAGGATAATCGTGGCCGACGATGCGGCGCGGTCGATTGGGCGTCAGTCCCGGACCGGCTGACTACCTGACGGCGTTGAAGTGGACACGGAGGGTGCTGCAGGAGCGGGCGTCGCCATCGCGGGGTCCGGAAGGCCGGAACCTCCCTGCGGAGGCGTGCTACTCAAGGCCTGCGTCGGCTGATACCCTTCACGAAGAGGTTGATAGCCTCTATCCACGCTTGGGGCGGGTGTAGGGGTGCTGTTTCGAGGCATCGCGTAACTCCTCCATCCATTCGACTCGAAGAACTCCACGGCGCGGATCTCGTCTTTCATGATAATGATCCCTCGTGAACGGTCAACCGGATTTAGAAAACGGCCCCGCTCATCGAGGACCCAGACTGCCTCAAGGTAGATCTGCTCGTCCGCGGGATAGGAGGACGCGAACGATTCGACATCAAAACGGCCGCCAATTTTCTGCCCATTCTGAAGATGAACTATGATCCAGTACGGGATACGCTTCCCGAAGACGTAGTCCCATGGCTTTGGTATCGGATCACTGCTGTCCGGCTATAAGTCGAAGAGATTCAATTGGTTATAAAATGAGCCGTATTTGTTTTGGTTATCCGGTAGCTGAAGTGCCTGTAGAATGGGCACTCGCTCGAAAATCGTGACGC
>JBEKPY010000128.1:0-12211 GCA_049520275.1 Bryobacteraceae bacterium | reverse complement strand
TGCGGTCCCCTTGCAAACAGCCTCTTTCATCACCAACCCAACAGCGGCGCCGGGCCCACGAGTAAACTGGAGGCCGCGTATCACAAGGCCGACGCATCCATCCGCAACGTCATCCAACTGCTAGAGGCTGCTTGAGGTTTGTTGAACTCTTTCTGTTCACGATTCAAGCCGTAAGAATCTAAGGACCACTATACTTGACACGGCGAAGGTGGACGCCTTTGCCAACCTCGTGCAGTCTTCCATCGCTCAGCAGAAAGGGATCGCAGGTTCTGCCACCGGAGCTTGATCCCCCTTATGAGGCGTGACGCGGAACGGAGGACAACCCGACTCGTGACAACCGCATGGGCGCTGGGAGAAGGCAGTACCTGCCGGGACTGTGGCTCGGACATCTACTACTACTAATCCGGCCTCTTGTAAGTGCGAGGGCCCACGTCCGCAAGATCGCGGCGCTTCTATTTCAGATTCACACTGAGTTCCTGCCCGCTGTACCGCACGTCTCTCGCCTTACACTCCCTGGTCCCATCCACCACCACCACGCGGAAAGCTCTCTCGCCCGGCATGCCCGGGTACGCCCCCTGGCGCGCGGCGATGGTCAGCGTGCCGGATTTGTCGTCCCAGCGAATGGGAATGATGGCGTGCGTGCCTCTCTCGTATGCGTAGGTGTCGCCCTGATCCTCGTAGAGCGTAAAGCTCCCATCGGCGCCGCGGTAGACGCGCAGCTCGATCGGTGCACTCGTCGGCTGGTCCGCGTACTCTACCTCGGGCCCGAGCGGCAGGATCGCGCCCGCGCGAACATACAGTGGGATGCGATCGAGCGGCGCCTGCGCCTCAATGCGCCGGCCTCCCGCGAGTTTGTCTCCCGACCAGAAATCGTACCAGGCATTCGCGGGCGGCAGGTACAGCCAGCGGCTGGTGGCGCCCTCCTCGGTCACCGGATTCACCAGCATCGCCGGACCGAACATGAACTGATCGCCGATGGAAGCCACCTTCGGATCGTTGCGCCAGTCCATGACGAGCGGACGCTGGATGGTGTAGTCCTCGCTGGTGACGCGCCACGCCAGCGAGTAGATGTACGGCAGCAGCCGGTAGCGCAGCTTGTCGTATTGAACAAGGATGGGCGTCACCCGCCCGTAGGAGAAAACCTCGTTGGTGTCGTTGGCGCGGTGTCCGTGCGTGCGGAAGATCGGGCAGAAGACGCCGAACTCGTACCAGCGCGCATACAGCTCCTGATACGACGGGTCGCGCGCGTCGCGTTCCCACGGCCAGCCGTAGCCGGCGATATCGGTGGTCCAGTAAGGAATGCCGGAGAGGGCGAAGTTGAGCCCGGCGGGAATCTGCCGGGCGAAGGTCATGAAGGTGCCGTAGACGTCGCCGGACCAGACCACGGTTGCGTTCCTCTGCTGCCCCAGGAAGGCCGAGCGCGTCAGGATGAAGACGCGCTTCTCGTTCCCGCTCTGCCGCCAGTGGTCGTACACGCCGCCGGTGTGCAGCAGCGGAAACACGTTGGTGTAGCGCGCGCCGTTGCCGATGTAGAGCGGCTTGTCGAACAGCACGGCGTCGCTGCGTCCGTTGAGGATCTCCGGCTCGGAACTGTCCAGCCAGAAACCGTCCCACCCTTGCGCGAGAATCGGCGCGACCAGCAGATTCCAGAACGCGTCACGGGCGGCTGGGTTCGTGGCGTCGTAATCGAACGTGCCCGGGATGATGAGGTTCCTGCGCGCGAACTCCTGCAGGTTGGCGGACTTCGGGTCCATCATCGCCCAGACGGAAATGATGGCATGGACGTGCTCGTCGTGCAGCGCCCGTAGCGCGCCGGGGACGTCGGGGTGAGGCTTGAGGTACTCGTCGGTGTACCCGGTGTCGCCCTGATGCTTCCACCAGAACCAGTCCTGCACCATGACGTCGAGGGGCACGTGTTCGGCGCGGTACCGGCCGGCCACGTCGAGCAGCTCCTGCGCGGATTTGTAGCGGTCTTTCGATTGGAAGAACCCGTAGGCCCACTTGCCGAACAGCGGCGCGTGGCCGGTGAGTTCGCGGTATTGATGAATCACCGAGTCGATTTCCGGACCGTAGATGAAATAGTAGTCGATGGCGTCGGCGGCGTCGGCGGTGAGCTTCAACTCGGTGGCGAAGCGGTTGTCGAACCAGGATCGGGATGCCGTGTTCCAGAGGATGCCCGATCCGTTGGAAGAGATCAGCAGCGGCACCGCGACGTCCGTGTTCGCCTGGGCCAGTTCCACCACCGTGCCGCGGTAGTTGAACGCGCCGTTCTGGTGCTGGCCAAGCCCGTACAACCCCTGGTGCGCGTCGAGCAAGAACCGCTCGCTCACGCGGTAGAGATTCTCGCCGTTCACCTGCGCGCGTTCATAGCGGCGTGGCTCGCGGTCCGATTCCGTTTCCAGCGTGTTGCCCGCGGCGTCCTGAAAAGTGAGTCTGCCATCTTCGAGGCTTAGCAGGATGCGCAGACCGGCGGTCGAGACCTTCGCCCGCTTGTCATCGCGAGTGAAATCGAAGGGATCGGGCTTGCAGGGTGCGACTATCCAGGGCTCGGCCGGAGATGCCGCGCGGGCGTCGCCCGGACCGGCTACGATGTGAATCAGCGTTGGCCCGCAGACCAGGAGCCGCAGCGTCTCGCCGGCACTGCGCATCACGACGCCGGCCGAGTCCGGCTCCACGGTGATGGAGGGCGCCGCGGCCAGCGCCAGCGCGCCCGCGAGGAAGAGACAGAGCTTTGTCATAGGGCAGAGTCATCTTACCTCAGTGGGCACGATTTCATCTCGCGGCCGACTTTTCATCGGCCAAAGCTGCGCCGGAGGGTGGAAAGCTGGGTTGTGGAGAGCGCAGCGCCTTTCCGCTCCGTCTTCTGTTTCCGAGCGGACCGCCGGCAGCTACCGTGCCGCCCGGTCGAAGTATCCGTCGCCGAGCTCCGGCTTGGCCGCGAGCGCACGCTTCCAGTAGCCGCGGGCCTCGTCCGGCTGGCCCTTCTCTTTCATGGCGTGTCCCAGATTGAGCAGCGCTTCGGCAAACTCGGGCTTCTCCTCCAGCGCTTCCTTGTACAGCCGGATGGCGTCGTCCACCTGGCCCGATTTCTGCAGCAGCAGACCGGTGTTGTAGAAGAGCTCGGGCGAGCGCTCGCCCGCCTCGATCAGTTTGGCCTGGTAGTCGAGCGCATCGTCGTAGTTCTCGCGTTCCACGGCGATGGCGGCCAGCCCGCGCAGAGCGTCCACGGGATTGGGGTCCTGTTCGAGCACCATTCGGAACGCCTCGGTGGCGCGATCGAGCTCTCCCACGTTCCAGCAGGCCAGCCCCAGATTCACCCACGCCTCGGGCCAGTGGTTTCTCCGGTCCACGCAGCCCTGGAAGGCGTCCACGGCGGTCTGATAGTCGGCTTTCTCGAGCTTCAGGTAGCCCAGCCGGAACCACGCCTCGGGCATGTCCGGATTCTTCTGCAGCAGCCGCGCGTAAAGCTGCTCGGCCTGGTCCTTTGACCCTTCCTGCTCCACCACGGAGGCCATGTTGAACAGCACGTCCGTCAGATCCGGTGAAATCTGCAGTGCCTGTTCGTATGCGGCTCGCGCTTCGCGCAGATCGTTGGCCGACTGGCAGGCCACGCCCAGATTCACCCAGGCTTCGCGCGCCTCCGGCCGGATGCGCGTCGCCTCCCGGTAGGCCACCGCGGCTTCGCTCAGCCGCCCCAGCTTCTGACGCGCCACGCCCAGATTGAACCAGTTCTCGAACTTGTCGGGCAGCGCTTCGGTCAGCTTTGTGGAGAGCCTGGCGGCGGCTTCGTAATCTTCCCGGGCGAACGCACAGGCTGCCAGGCCTTCCAGCGCCGCGGGCGACGAAGGGCTGGCCGTCAGCAGACGCTCCGAGTATTCCTGCACCGCGGCGTAGTCGTTCTTCGACAGCGCCAGCGCGATCAGATTGCCGAGGCACTCCTCCGAACCGGGCTTGCGCTCGAGGACGGCCTGGTACACCGCCATCGCCTCGTCCTGCCGGCCCAGCTTCTGCGCGGCCACGCCCTTGCCGAACAGGGCCGTGGGGTGGCCCGGCTCGATGGCCAGAACCCCATCGAATTCGTTCAGCGCCGCCTCCGTCTGCTCCAGGTGCAACAGACAGATGCCGGCGCCCACCCGCGCATCCAGGCGCGAAGGGTCGATCTCGGCCGCTCTCCGGAAATAGGCTGCCGCTTCCCGCCACTGCCCGGTGCGTTCAAAGCAGATGGCGGCGTTGAAGTACGCATTGGGATGTCCCGGTTCCAGCGTCAGCAGCTTTTCGTAGCTCAACGCCGCTTCCTCGAAAAGCCCCAGTTCGTACTCAATCAGTGCCGCGGCCGCGCACACCTCGGCCGAGGACTCGCCCGCGGCCATCGCTTCCCTCAGCACGTCCAGCGCCTCTTTGCGCTTGCCTTCCAGATGCAGGGAAACCGATTTCGCCAGCGCTCCCGAACCGGTGCGGCTCCTCCCCGTATTTCCGTTTCCGTTCTCTTTCATCTGCTCCAGCCCCCGTTGGCGCTACTCATCCCGTATGGCGTCAGGTAAGCGCACAGCCTGCCCAGCATGTCGTAGTGATGGGAAACCTCCACCCAGCGCAGACGCGCCACTTCGCCCTTCTGACAGAAGAATCCGACCCCGCCGCGCTTGAGCTGGCCATCACTCCAGAAATCGACAATCTGCCCCTGGATGATTAGGGTGAAATCGTCTCCCTCGACGTCCATGCGGGCGCGGAACATCATGTCCGTCCGGATGGTCAGCGGCAGCGGTTTCTCCACGCGGTCCACCTGCTTGCCGCCAATGACCGAGTAGTGGACCAGGTTCACCAGCGGCAGCGGTCCGGGCTTTGTCACCACCAGCCGAACCGCTTCGTAATTGTCCGGATCGGCCGCCCGCACCGCCCATCCCATCCCCTTCTTTTCGAGCTGGCCGAGGAACTCCATCCGGTAATCGGTCAGATCCAGGCTGGGCCGGTACAGCGCCAGATGCAGAGGTCTGGCGAAGCCGGACCCGTCGTAAGTCCAGCCCGGGGCCCCGGGACGCGTCTCCCAATCGTCCAGACCCGCGCGAAAATCGTCGTTCAGGTCCACCGCCGCTCGCGCGAGCAGGCTCCGCCGCAGGTCCGCCCAGCTCTTGTCGAACGTGCCACCCAGTCTGGGGGCGGAGACGCTCAAATCCGGCATGCCCCACCGCAGCATGAACAGAAAGCCCGCCAGCAACAGGAGGATCAGCGCTTTGCCGGCACTCTGGCGAAGGCTCCAGTTCGGGAATGCCCGCGGCGCCATCGGGGGAATGGGCAGGGTCCACGGCGCCGGTTCGCCCTTGAAACGGATGGAGCGGACCTGGGGCTGCAGCCGGGGCGCGCCACCGGCCTGTACCATGCGCGGCCCGGGGGCCATGACCACCAGGTGACGGAGTGGATACAACCGAATCTTGCCCGAACCGGGCACCGGCCGCCTTGTCGTTCCCGCGGGCCTCGATTCCTCCACCGACCTGCACTCGTGCTGGGCGCGCTCCCAGGCCTCCCGGTGAGCATCCGAGCAGTAGTCGCCATTCTGCAGCTCTCGCAACAGCGGCAGTCTCGCTCCACAATACAGGCAGCGCATGGAGGCTGATCCCAGTCTCCATGCTAATGGCGGTGGTTTCGGATTACCACACGTGAAACCGCTTACTTTGGGAGGGCTTTCATACGGGCTCCGGCACACGCAATAAGGTATGCCACTGAGTCTGTTCCCCCCTTCAAGCACCGGCACGCCCGGCCGATAAGGAGCAGGGATGGATTCTCTCGAGATCCTCGTCAAACGCTTCGAAAGCGATCCCGCGGCCTACGGCACGGCCATGCGGACTCTGTTCCATGGCAATTGCGAGAATTTCCTCGAAAGCGCCCTGCCGCTGCTGCGGGCGCCCTCCGCGTCCATGGGATTCCAGTACCTGCTGACGTTGCTGACCTCAAGCGGCTGCGCCGTGCCCCTGCTGTCGGACCCGACTCTGTTGACCGTCGCGCAGGCCGCGGCAGTCGCGCGGCAGTTGGGTGCCCTGGATCCGCTGTTCTGCACGAAGCTGGCGCGCGCACTGCCCGAGGAACCCTCCGGATCCGGCGACAGCCGGTTGAGCCCGTTGGTGGCCCGGCTCATCGAGTTGATCGGCGCGTTGCAGGAAGGCCGGCAGCCCCTTCCCGTAGCCGTGGCGCTGCTGCGCCATCCCAATCGCCACGTGCGGTCGAAGGCGGCGCTGGTGATTGGGCGAGTGCGCAGGAGTTACGCCTGGGTGGACCAGCGGTTAAGCGACCCCGATCCCCGGGTCCGCGCCAATGCCGTGGAATCGCTCTGGGACAATTCGACGGAAGGCGCCCGCGCCATCTTCCTGGCCGCGATCGCGGATACGGACAACCGGGTTGCGGGAAACGCCATCGTGGGGCTGTACCGTCTGGGCGATGCGGCGAGCATCGGACTGGCCGCGGCGCTGGGTACCTCGCCGGATCCCCGCCGCCGCGCCACCGGCGCCTGGATCATGGGCCGCACCGGCGATGCGCGCTTCGTCTCTCTTCTCGGGCAAATGGTAACGGACAAAGACCCGCACGCGCGCAGGAACGTCTTTCGTGCGCTGGCCGCCCTGAAGGCCGCGCGAGAGGGTCACCCCGACGCCGAATGCCTCCACGTGACCGCGTTGCCGCAGACCATCCCCGGCGCTCCCATCCTGACCGTGCGCGTCGAGGATCGCGGTGGCGCCAGGCTCCACGGGCTGTTGCCCACCGCGTTCGCCCTTACCGCTCACGGAATGCCCGTGCTGCAGTATGACGTACAGGAGCGCAACCCCTGGGACGGCCCGGCCTATGAGATCCACTGGGAGCCGCCGGACCCGCAAAACGCCTGGCCGGTGCGGATCTGTGTTCTGGGCGAGGCCTGCCGCGGCGCCCTCACCCTGGGGTGCGCGAAGGACACATAGCGGTAGCCGCGCTCTTGCGGCGCCAGGGCGCGCCGCGCGAAAGGGACACGCGACGAGAGCCGTGTTTTTTGCGGCACCCGCAGGTTCGACGCTGCCGCCGCACGTCCACAGAGTTCCCGGCGCACCCGCACAACTCGACCTGATGCCGCCAGCAGCATACACTGGGAGTCGTGCCCCGCTGGTTCTCCTTTGTTCTGTTCGTCTGTCTCGCTTGCGCCGCGCGCGCCCAGACAGCTCCTCCCGCGCCCGTCACTGCGGCCGAACTGGGAGTCCTGCTCGCGCACAACGAACTCGACCCGGAAGCCTGCTATCGCGTCAACGACCTCCGCATTTCGAGGGAGGACGTCAGCGTCTATCTCACCTCCGGCTTTCTGATTCTGGCAAAGAAGGTGAACGGGGTGCGGCCGGCCGCGCTGTTCAGCGCCGACGTGGACGCCGGAGACGCCGAGGTGGTGGTCATGCCGCCCGACCGGGGCGAGCGGTTGTCGCTGGCGTCGTTTACCGGGACGCCCAATCTGGACTCTCACTTTCGTGTTGGCCTGATGGTCTTCAGCGACAACACCGGCGCGGAACTGGAGACGCTGGTGGAGCAGGACGCCCGCGAGCGCGGCGGATACCGCCGCGATCCCAATATCGCCAGCCAGCTCGCGGCCAGGTGGAACCAGACCTTGCGGGACCTCTCCGACAACTTCACCGTCCGTATGGTGCAGGATCTGCTCTCGCCGGGAACGCCGGGATTCTTCTTTCTGGCCACGGCTGGCACCAGGCTGGGCAGTTTCGACATCCTGTACGATCCCACGCTCCCGGAACAGGTCACCATCGGTCAGGTGAGCGAGCGCAACCAGAAGAAGTTTTTCGACACGTGGACCGCGTTCGCCGGGCGCGCCGCGCGGGCCAGCGCCGGCAACACTGCGTGGGCGCCGCTGCGCGCCGAGGACTACCGCATCGAAGCGGACCTGGACGACACCCTCGGCATGCACGCGGTGACCCGGGTAAAGGTGACCCCGGCCGCCACGGCGGGTCGCGCCCTCCCATTCCTGATCTCAGCCCAAATGCGCGTAAGCGAAGTGAAAATCGACGGCGTCGCGGCCGAGGTGTACCAGAAACCGTCCTTGCGCGCCGGCCCCGTCTGGAGCGGCAACGACGAGGTGTTCCTGGTGGTGCCGCCGGTTCCCCTGAAGGCGGGCCAGATGTACGAATTCGAGTTCCATCACGAAGGCAACGTCATTACCGAGTCCGGCAAGGGGATGTACTTCGTGGGCGCGCGCGGAACCTGGTATCCGCACCCCCCGGTGGACCTCACCCGCTTCGATCTCACCTTCCACTTCCCCAAAGCTCTCGACCTGGTGGCAACCGGAGACGTCGTCGAGAAGCGCACCGACGGCGACCGCCGCACGCTGCGGTTTCGCAGCGGCGAGCCCATCCGCTTCGCCGGCTTCAACCTTGGCCGATACCAGCGCAAGTGCGTTTCCCGGGACGGTTTCCGCATCGAGGTGTGCGCCAACACGCCCGACGAGGAGAACCCGGTGGGAATCACCGAAACAGCGCCGCGAATGGAGGCGATCGCCAACGAGATTATCGCGGCGCTCGAGTACATGACCTCGCAATACGGTCCCCCACCGGTGCGCTCGCTGACCGTGTCGCCCATTCCCACCAGCTTCGGGCAGGGCTTTCCCGGCCTGATCTACCTTTCCACGCTGGCCTATCTCAATCCCGCGCAGCGCCCGCAGGAGGCGCGCGCCGACGAATACGCCGAAATCTTCTATTCCGAGCTGATGGCCGCCCATGAAACCGCGCACCAGTGGTGGGGAAATCTGGTCTCGCCGGCGACCTCCCGGGACGACTGGCTGATGGAGGCTCTGGCCAATTACTCCGCGCTCATGTACCTCGAGAAGAAGAAGGGCCACGAGACCCTGGACAAGATTCTCGAGAACTACCGCTCGCACCTCACGGTGAAGGCCCCCGACGGCCGTGAGGTGGAGTCGGCCGGTCCCATCACGTGGGGGCTGCGGCTGTCCTCCTCGCAGTTTCCGGACGCCTGGCGGGTGATCACCTACGAGAAGGGCTCCTGGATTATTCACATGCTGCGCGTGCGCCTGGGCGACGACCGCTTCCGCGCGTTTCTGGCCGAGCTTTGCCGCCGCTATCGTTTTCAGACACTGACCACGGACCAGTTTCGCAAGCTGGCCGCCGAATATCTCCCGCACGGTTCCAAAGACCCGCAGCTTGAGACGTTTTTCGATGCCTGGGTGTACGGAACGGGCATTCCAATTCTCCGGCTGAAATACGCGGTCCGCGGGACCAGGGTCACCGGCACCGTGGAGCAGAGTGGGGTACCCGACGATTTCAGCGCCCTGGCGCCGGTGGAAATCCGCACCGGACCGCAAAAGACGGTCCTCGAATGGGTGGAAACCGGCAGCGATCCAACCGGGTTTTCCCGCCTTCTGACGGAGAAACCGCTGGCTGTGGCGTTGCAGCCTGAGAACACTCTGGCCACAATACAAAGGTGAGATCACCCGCATCCGGGACCCCTATGTCCGATTCCGCGCGCGAGCAGCCCTGGAGCGCCCTGCTGCCGGCTCCCGAGGTTCGCCGGAAGGTGTGGGCGCAGCTTGCCGGCGCGCTGGAGAAATACACGGAGGAAGTAGCCAGCCGCCGGGTGACGCCGGAACTCAACGTGGAGCGCATTCGCGAGTCGCTGGCGCGCTTCGATTTTGCCGCGCCGGTGGCGCCGGAAGAGGCCATCGCGTTCGTGACCCGCGGGCTTTCCGAGTATCAGACCCACACGCCCCACCCGCGCTATTTCGGTCTGTTCAACCCGGCGCCCACCACCATGGGTATCGCCGCCGACACGCTGGTGGCCGCCTTCAATCCGCAACTGGCCGCGTGGAGCCACAGTCCGCTGGCCGTGGAGATGGAGCAGCATACCATCCGCGCGCTGGGGGCAAAGTTCGGCTACCGTGACGAGGAGACCGATGGCGCGTTCTGTTCCGGGGGCATGGAGGCAAATCACACGGCCGTGCTCACCGCGCTGACCCGGGCATTCCCGGAGTATGCCGAAGGCGGCGCCCAGGCCATTGCCGGCCAGCCACTGCTCTATGTTTCGGGGGAGAGTCATCATTCCTTTCCAAGAGCGGCGCACGTCTGCGGCCTGGGGACGTCCGCGGTCCGCCACATCGCGGTGGACCGCGCCCTGCGCATGCGGCCCGACGCGCTCGCCCAGGCGATTGAAGCCGACCGCTCCGCCGGCGCGCGGCCCTTCCTGGTGGCAGCCACCGCGGGCACCACCAACGCCGGCGCCATCGATCCACTGCGCCATTGCGGCCACATCGCGCGCCGCTTCGGACTCTGGTTCCACGTGGATGCGGCCTGGGGCGGGGCGGCCGCCTTCGTCCCGGAGCTGCGTCCCCTGCTTGAAGGAATCGAAGAGGCCGACTCCATTACCTTTGACGCGCACAAATGGCTGAGCGTGCCCATGGGCGCGGGCATCTACCTGACGCGCCATCGCGACATCCTGGACCGCACGTTCGGCCTCCACACCGCCTACATGCCGCGCGAAGCGGCCGGTCTCGACGTGGTGGACCCGCACCAGCACACCATGCAATGGTCACGCCGGTTCATCGGCCTGAAAGTCTTCCTCTCGTTGGCCGTGGCCGGCGAGCAGGGATACGCGCGCGCGCTGCGCCACCAGACGGCCATGGGCGACCTGCTGCGCAACATGCTGGCGCGCGTCGGCTGGCGCATCGAGAACGAATCGCCGCTGCCGGTGGTGTGTTTCACCGATCCGGGCGGCGCCGATCCGCACCGGATTGCCATGCGCGTGACAGGTTCGGGCGAGGCATGGATCTCCACCACGGTGCTGGCGGGGTCGAAAACGGTACTGCGGGCTTGCATCACCAATTACCGCACCACGCCGGAGGACATCTCGGCGCTGATTCAAACATTGGAACGAGCGCGCGTGAGCGTCTGAGTTCCGGGAGGTTCTGAATGGCACTACAACGGAAGCGGGTGCCCCCGGCGGGCCGCGTACTGGTGGCCGAGTCTGTCCCGCAGGTCGAGCCGGAGCAGGTGGAAGAGGCGCCGGCGGGACCGCGAGTGACGGTGATCGTCTCCGCGTACAACCGGGCGCCCGCGTTGCGCCGGTGTCTCAAAGCGCTGGAGGCGTCGGCCGAGCGCCCCTCCATCGAGATCATCGTGATGGACAACGGATCGTGGGACGACACGCCCGAGGTGGAGCAGGAGTTTCCGGAAGTGACTTTTCTGCGCCTGCCGAAGTATTTCGGACGCACGAAAGCGTTGAACATCGCCTCGCGAACGGCCCACGCCGAATTATTGTTCTTTCTGTCGCCGGACGTCGAGGTAACCCCGCCGGTGGTGTGCACGCTGGCGGCGAAGATGGAGGCCGAGCCGGAAACGCTCGCCGCCGCGTGTCCGCTGGTGGTGGACGCCGGCGGCAACCAGGCGCCGGTGTTCTTCCGTCTCCCCACCCGCGCGGCGCTGTATCGCTTTTGGGCCGGCGGCAGCGGCCTCGATCTCGAAGCTGTGGACGCGGCGGCGGACATCGCCACCGTGGAGTACGCACGCTTTGAGGCATTCATGGTGACGAAATACTTCGTGCGCGGCCTGAACTATCTGGACGAGCGCTTCGGCGAGAGATGGGCCGACGCGGAGGTGTGCTGGCAGATCCGCCGCGGAGCGAAGAAGATCGCGGTGCTGCCCCAGGTGAAGGCCGTTCGACACGATCCCGACGAACCCGAATCGGATCGCGCGGGCTCGGCGCGCGCGGTGCTGGCGTCGGATTGCGGCGTAGGCGCAGCCGCCTTCGTGGCCAAGCATGACGGCTACTTCGCGGGACTGCTGTTCCGGCTTCGGCTCATCCTCACCGCGCTGGGACGGACGCTGACCTTCCAGCAGCCGGGCTACAACTTCTCGCTGTTCACCGCGCTTCTGAGCGGCCAGAAAGTGGACGGCACCCAGACGGTGGCGCTGTAAGCAGACAGTGGTGGGCACCGCGCACGTTTCGGCGTGGTTCAACCCAGTTCGCCTCCCGCTCAAGTAAACTGGAGCAGCGCAGTCACTTCCTCGCGGCTCAGGACGACCGGGAGTCTTCGGCGGACTTTGGGCCTGGCGACTTTCTCTACAAACCAGTCCTGTTTCACCAGGTTCTTCCATCGACTCAGAAGTAACCATCGCCTGCCTTTGATCAGTCCGCGTTTTTTGACTCCCTGCCGGAAGAACTCCGCCCGCCGCACTTCGTCCACGGCGTCATTGGC
>JBEKPY010000127.1:0-17415 GCA_049520275.1 Bryobacteraceae bacterium | reverse complement strand
GGCGCCGCGTGGAAACGCGGCGGCGGCCAGGATTGGCCGCCCCACAAAGGAATCCTCCATCATACGCACATTCTGTTCTTGGATTTGCAGGCCCGTTCCAAAAGTTAAGTGCCATTGGGCCCTCGGCCTGCGCGGGGCTCTCAGCCCCGCTCTCGCGGTCTCGGTCACCCGCCGCTCCCAGCCGTTTTCATCCAGTTCAGTGGACGCCTCGGCCAGCCGCGCTCCCGCGAGGCCGGGTGAATACACCGGACTCCGCGGACAGGCGGCCGCATTTGCGCATTCTCGCGGCCGTTGCGCTTCTGTTACTCTGTGAAAGCTGGTCCCGCGATTATGTTCGAGCGTTACACCGAGCAGGCGCGCCGGGTCATCTTCTTCGCCCGGTTTGAAGCCAGCCAGTACGGTGCGCCGTTCATCGATGTGGAGCACCTGCTGCTGGCCTCGCTGCGGGAGGACAAGCTCCTGATTTCGCTGCTGCCCGAAGGCGCTCCCGAGACCATCCGCCAGCAAATTGAAACGGTTACACCCCACTACGACTCTCCCGTAGCCACGTCCGTCGATCTTCCTCTCAGCGGCGCGGCGCGGCGAGCCGTTGTTCTCGCCGCGGAAGAGGCCGAGCGCCTGGGGGACCGGACCATCGAGGCAAGCTACCTGCTTCTGGGCATGCTGCGCCTTGAGACCGGCCCGGCGGCCAGCGCGCTTCAGCCTTATGGGATCGACCTTGCCAGCTACCGCCAGGCCGCTGGCAGCCTTCTGCCCGGGGCGCGGCCGCCCAAAGCGCCCCTCAGCCGGGCGCTGGCGGAGATGATTGCCGCCGTTGAAGCCCTGCTGGAGCGGGAAGGGGATCTCGATGCTTTCTCTCCCGCCGCCGGCGAGCAGTGCCTCAAGCGCAAGCCCTGGTCGCGCAAGGAGGCGCTGGGCCATCTGATCGACTGGGCCACCGCGCATCACCAGTGGTTCGCGCGCGCGCTGACCGAGCCGAAGCTGGTTGCCTCCGGGTACCCGGAGGACAACTGGGTTGCCCTTCAGTGCTATGCGGATCTTCCGTGGCTGGATATCGTCGATCTCTGGGCCGTGCTCAATCGCCTGCTGGTGCACGTTCTGCGGCAAATCCCGGAGGAGAAGCTGAACCTGCCGTGCCGGATTGGCATCGCCGAACCCATTCCGCTGGAACGTCTGGCCGCCAACTATCTCCATCACCTCGAGGACGTGCTGGGGCAGATTCTCACCCGCGGCCAGGCTGGCTGAGGGCCGGAAAAATCCTGGTGGTTTAAGAATGTAACGAACGCGACCTTCTGCATGTCCCACAGGCAGATGCCGGATTCTGCCGTTTTTTCCGCTTCGCCCGAGTCCGATCCCGCCATCCGCGTGGAGCTCGAGCGCATCCTGCGCAGCCGCGCCTTTGTGCATTCCCATCGCATTCGCCGATTCCTGCAGTTCGTCGTGGAGGAGTACCTGGGCGGCCGGCAGCGCCGGCTGAAGGAGTACGCGATCGGGCTGGAGGTCTTCGGCCGGCCGGATTCCTTCGACCCCCGTGTGGATTCGATTGTTCGCGTGGAAGCACGCCGCCTGCGCGCCAAACTGGACGAATACTACGCCGGCGATGGCGGGGAGTCGGCGCTGCGCATCCGGATGCGCAAAGGCAGCTACGTTCCGTTATTCGAGACAACTGCGGCTGCGCGGCCGAATAGCGCCGTCACCAACCCGCACCGAGCCTGGCGGCCGTCCATCACCCTGGCCGCGCTCGTTGACGCCGGTGCCGATGCCGCATTCGCGGAGGAGTTGTGGCGGCGTCTTACCCACCACCTCATCGGGGAACCGGCGTTGCGCGTGGTGGCAGATGGCCCGTCCGACTACATCCTTCAGGGGCGCGTGGAGACCGGCAATGGCCCGCCGCGCCTGTTCCTGCAGTTGATGGACGTCACCGATCGCGCCTGGGTGTGGTCCCGCCAGATCGAGTGCACCAGCGGGGATCTGTCCATCTGCGAACAGGCCGCCAGTTCGATATGGCGCGCCATTGCCGGGTCCGCAAGCGGGTCCCAGTGGTCCCGCCCCAGCCAGAACGGCGAGAGTTTCACGTCGTATCTGCAGGGTCTCTACTCGTGCAGGAATCACCAGCCGGAGGGATTCACCGGCAGCATCGCCTGCTTCACGCGGGCCGTGGAGGCGGATCCGGGTCATGCCGCGGCGTGGGCGGGGCTGGCCGAGGCGCTGGTGGCCAGCAGCCTCCTCGACCGTGGCGATGCTCCCGACACGCACGCCCGC
The DNA here is from genome assembly GCA_049520275.1 of Bryobacteraceae bacterium. Classification (GTDB taxonomy): domain Bacteria; phylum Acidobacteriota; class Terriglobia; order Bryobacterales; family Bryobacteraceae; genus CAWACP01. The sequence goes on along the minus strand of JBEKPY010000127.1, from coordinate 15,153 downwards.
GCGCTCGAAGCCGCCCAGAAAGCCGTCGAGCTGAACGGCGCGCTTCCCGAATCGCATCTGGCGCTGGCTGCGGTCCGGTCCTTTTTCCAGTGGAGATGGGCCGACGGAGAGAAGGAGTTCAAGCGCGCCCTCTGCCTCGATCCGGCCCGGCCGGGCTCGCGCCTGTTGTATGGGCTGCAGTTCGCCTGCCGCGGCAATCCGGAGCGTGCGCGGGGTGAGCTCGATGAGGCCGGACGGCTGAGCCCGGCGTCACTCGCCGTGCAGTTCGCGCAGGGGTGGGTTGACGCGCTGGAAGGCGCACATGAAGAAGCGTTACGCCGCTACCGTCTGATCGCGCTGCTGGAGCCTGACTCCCCGTGGTCGCATCTGGGGCCCGGCCACGTCTGCGCGGCCCAGCAGAAGTGGCCGGAAGCGATCGCGCACTTCACCAATGCATCGCATCTGCCGGGCGGGCGGTTTCTGTTCGACGGATGTCTCGGTTATTGCTATGCGAAGTCCGGCTGCCGCGACGAGGCGCTGGATCTGCTCCGCCGCCTCCCCGAGTCCGCCGCGCCTTCGGTCAACTTTGCGTCCATCTACGCCGGATTTGGCGACTTCCAGCGCGCCTTTGCGTGCCTGACACAGGCGGCTCTGGCGCGCGAGAGCTGTCTGCCATTGCTGCTCCTCGGGCCGGACTTCGACGTGCTCCGCGGCGAGCCGCAGTATCGTGCGCTGCAATCGTTGATGGGGCTGGGAGCCCCGGTTGCGTCCGCCGCGTAGCGCCGCTGCCCAAACCTCTCCGGCCGGGTGTATTATGGAGCCGCAGCCCGTCCGCCCATAAGCATCCACGAGAGTCGTTGGACGCTGACGGCCACCCTCGGGCACGTGAGCGGACGGTCAGGCTGGTCGGCCGGCTGCTGAGTGCCGACGCCACATTTGTCGGGGCATTCAGGGCCGAGTCCGGCTACCGGCAACTACAACAGCGCAGGGATGAGGCAATGCCGTCCAGCGCGAATGGGACCAGTCAATTGACCTGGTCGAGCTCAGGTTTCGCAGTCGTTCCCATCGGGCATGGCGCAGAACGGCTGGGAACCCTGGATGACGACGCGACCGGCATCGGAGACGAGCGCAATGCCGCCGCTCGCCAGCAGAAGATCGCCCAGTTCGACGACGGAACGATCTCCGACCTGCGCCGTCGAGCGCTACGTCTCGCTGCGAGAAACTGGTTTCACCTCGATCCCGGCCTCCCGCAAGGCGCGCGCCACCGCCGCGGCGATCTCGGGCGCACCGGGCGTATCGCCGTGGACGCAAATGGTCTGAGCCGTCCCTTGTTCGGCGATGCGAACCGCCTGGCGGGCGGCTTCCGCGGGATCGCGGATCAGCGCGTCTTCGTACCTTCGCGACCGCAAACTGCCATCCGGCTCGTAACGCCGGTCGGCGAACGCCTCGGCGGCGACGGCAAAGCCGGCCGCACGGAACACCTCCAGCCCGGACGACCCGGCCAGACCGTACAGCACGACGTCGCGGCTCCAAAGGGCCACGCCGGCAGCCACTGCTCTGGCCACTTCCGCCTGTCGCGCCGCCTGATTGTAGAGTGCGCCGTGCGCTTTTACGTGCGTGATCCGCGCCCCGCAACGGGCGGCCACTTCCTCCAGCCTCAGAATCTGCTCGAAAACGGCGTCAGCCAGGATGTCCGGCGGCAGGTTCCATTCGAGGCGGCCGAAATTGGCGGGATCCGGGTAACCCGGGTGCGCGCCCACCGCCAGATTCCAGCGCAACGCCTGCTCGATGGTGGTCTTCATGGAGCGCTCGTCGCCGGCGTGCCCGCCACAGGCGATGTTCACCGAGCTGAACCATGGCATCAGCGCTTCCTGGGCGCCGCCGGCGATGGCTTCGGGCATCTCGCCCACGTCGCAATTGAGGTCAATCGAGCGCACGAATCACCTCCTCCTGCTCTCGCAACAGGGCCCGCGCCGTGGCCAGATCGACCAGCTCGAAGCGCACCTCGTCGCGCGGACGAAGCTGCCCCACGCTGGCCAGATCGGCCGCGATCACGTTGGCGATCTTCGGATAGCCGCCGGTGGTCTGCTGCTCCACGAAGAGAATGATTGGCTGGCCGCCCGGGGGCGCCTGAATGGCCCCCAGCGCCACGCCTTCGGTGATCATGTGGCCGCCCGAGCGCACCGCCAGCGCGGCCCCCACCAGACGAAGTCCCATGCGGTTGGCTTCTTCCGTCACCCGATACCCACTACTGTAGAAGATGCTCCGGGACGCCTCGGGGAACCAGTCGCTCTGCGGCCCTTCGGTGACGCGCAGGACCCTGCTGGAACTCGGGCGGGGCGCCAGCCGCGCCAGAGCCCCGGACGGGATGGTTCGTGCGCGAAAGGCGGTCGCCGTCGCGGGCCCGATGGTGAGAATGTCCCCCTTCCGGAGCGCTCTGCCTTCGAAGCCGCCGAGTCCGCTCAGGACGTGGGTGGACGCGCTGCCCAGGAACGGCTTCACCACAATCCCGCCGTGCACCGAGAGATAGCAGCGCGCGCCCGAGCGTGTGGGCCCGATCCGCAGCAACCCGCCGGGCGGGACGTCAAGAGCTGTCCACAGCGGCGCCGGAGCGCCATCCCGCATGGCGCCGAAATCCGCGCCCGTCAGCGCCGCCCTCGCCCCTTCCGGGAACTGGAACGCGCCGCCGAGCAGGGTCATCTCCAGCGCCGCCGCTCCTTCCGTGTTGTCCACCAGCCGGTTTCCGAGCCGCAGCGCGATGGGGTCCGCCGCGCCCGAGGCCGAAACCCCGATGGGTCCGAAGCCCGGGCGCCCGAGGTCCTGCACGGTGGTGAACAGGCCCGGCGACTCCACGCGAATCACCGGCATGTAGCGGCCAGGGCGGAAGCGGTAGCGCGGACTCCATGGACACGCGGCGACAGCCGCGTACTCGTCAGGCGCCGTGAAAACGCGGCTGGCGCCGCGTGTCCTCCGGAGGAACTCGCGCAAAACGGACCGTGACCACGCGCCCGGAGCGTGTGAGCGCGTGACAGGGAACCCATCCTGGCGGGCGCGCAAGCCGGGGCGCCTTCGGGGTCCGCTTTCATGTCGGCCACCACTCGGCCCGTTTGGCAAATTCCTCGGCCGGGATGGGCCGAAAGCGTACGCGATCTCCAATCGAGAGCAGGCTCATCTCGCGCTCGCCGGGGCGGAACAGCGCGACGGGGGTGCGTCCAATCAGCCTCCATCCGCCGGCCGTGGCGAACGGATACACGCCGGTCTGGTTCCCCGCGATTCCCACGCTGCCCGCCGGCACCGTGCGCCGTGGAGAGGCCAGGCGCGGCGTGGCCAGTTCCGCCGGCAACCCGCCCAGGTACGCGAAGCCGGGAGTGAAGCCGAGGAAGTAAGCCGTGTACGCTGCCGAAGCGTGCAGGGCGGCAGCCTGGTCCGGGGTCATGCCGTGCATGCCGGCCAGTTCCGCAAGGTCCGCGCCGAACTCGCCGCCGTAGCAGACTGGGATCTCCACCTCGCGGGGCTCGGGCAGCGGCAGGCCGTCGATGCGCGCCAGACATGACCGCAGAATCGCCTCCATCTCGTCGTGTCCCGCCTGCAGCGCGTCGAAGCGGATGAGCAGGGAGCAGTATGCGGGATGCAGGTTGCCGATGGCCGGCACGCGCTCCGATTCCAGCAGGCGCAACAACCGCCGCACCCGCTCATGCGCGGCGGGCGTGATCTCGCCGCCGAAGGAAACCAGCAGGGACTGGTCGCTGGCGGCCTGAAAACGTACCGGGTCCGGATCGATCACCAGTAACCTGTGGGCAGGATTGCCCATCCCACATCAGCGCAGGATGCTGATTTGCGCGGGATCGGCTTCGTAGCCTTCTTCGCGTACGGTCTGCTCCGCCGCCGAGCGAAGCCGCTGTTCGTCCGCGTCGCGCGGCGCATTGCACTGACGGCGGATTACTTCTTCACCAATCCTGATCCGGACCAGCCATTTCTTCTTGTCCGGTCCCCATGAAAGTTCCACGTGGTCGGCACGCATAAGCCCTCCGTCCATATCATCGCTCGGTTCGCGTCCGAACGCGACGGTTTTCCATCTCCCGGCCTACGGCGGCGATCTGCTCCGGGCTGAGCACGCGGCCGGCGGCCGGAAAGACCTCCGTGTCCTCGACCCCGATGTGGCTGCGGCAGGTGTCCGCGGGTTGCCGCAGCAGGTCCGCCATCCGCCGCACGGATTCCGGCGCCAGGGACCCGGCGTCCAGCCATGCGCGCCCCAGCGCGTCCACCTCCGCGTGGGCTGCCGCGGAGAGCTGGTGATCGGCCTCCAGAGCGTCCAGAGAAGCCAGGGCTCCGGCGGCGCCCTCCTCGTCCGTCGTCTGCAGGGGAGCGGCGTCGCGGAAATAGTCGAGTGCGGCCCGCAGCGACACTGCCTCGGCAGGTGCGAGCGGGCCGCACTGGCGCGCGCGGGAAACAGTGAGCAACACACCCAGAAAGCGCTCGATGCGCCGGTGGCAGTCGCCCAGCAGGCCCAGCGGGTTGCTGAAATCTGGCTCGCGCTGGCCCTACCGCCCGCCGTCGGGTCGCGGCGCCTGCGGCACGCCGCCACCCGGTCCGTCATGGCCGCGATGAGATCCCGGTCCCGGCCCTTCCGCCTGCAGCTTCTTCCACTGGTCCGGGGTGAGCGTGCGGCGGATCCCCAGCAGCATTCTGGCGTTGGCTTTTTCCAGCTCGGCGCGGGCCTGGGCCACCTTGTCGATCTGCTCGAGGATCCTCGCTTCGTCGGCCTGATCCGCTTCCATCAGCGGCTCCATGATGGTCTCCTCTTTCTGCAGCGAGGCGTTCAGGTCGATCAGCTTCAGGCGGCTCTGCTGGAAGATGTCGTCCATCTTCTTCTGCTGGTCCGTGCTGAGCCCCAGCTTCCGCGCCATCTCCGGATTGTTCCACCAGCGGCCGGGCGCGCCGTTGTGGAACGCGCGTTCCATCGGCGGGCGTCTGGTCTGCCCGAAGGGTGGTGGGGCGTCGGGCAGGGGTGGCGGATCGGGCGGCGGAGGCGGCCCCTGTTGCGCCAGCGCGGCGGCGCCGGCCAGCAGCAGTGTGAATACAAGTTTCCTGGTGCAGCGTTTCATAGTAGTTCTTCCTCCCTGTGAATTGTTACTTCTTTTGTTGCGGTTGCCTGGCGGTGGCCGCGGAGCCGGTGGAGCTCCACGACACCAGACTGGTCAGCGGTTCCATGGGCGCCGGGACGGACCGCGACACGCCGGCGTCAATCTGCTCCAGCAGCACCGCGTCTTCGAGGCTGGCATCCGCCTGGCGCTGCCGCTCGCGGTTCCGGTAGATGGGGATGGCCGCGAGAAGAACCATGGCCATGGCCACCAGCGCCCAGCGCAGCCGGTGAGCGCCGCGCGGGCCCTCGGTCAGCCACACCGGCCGCGGCGCCTCCCCACCCTGTCCGGCGCTCCAGATCCGCAGCGATTCGCGAAACTCCCACAGCGCTCCCTGCAGCCGGGTCAGCTCGTCCCGGCATTCCGCGCACTCGTGCAGATGATGCTCGCGCTCCTGAGTGCGCGTACCGGCGGCCCACTCCGAAATCTCGGCGGAAGACAGATGCCGGCTCATTCGGCGCCTCCCAGCCGTTCCCGCACGGCCTGCAGCGCGCGGAACAGGTGCACTTTCACGGTCCCCTCCTTCAGGCCCATCGCCGCGGCGATCTCCAGCAGCTCCATGTCCTCCACGAAGCGCAGCAGGAGAACCGTCCTTTGCCTTTCCGGCAGCGTGGCGCTGACCCCCCACACCGCCCGAATGCGTTCGTTCCTCAGGACCCGCGCCTCCGAGGAGATCTGTTCGTCCGCGATGCGTGCGCCGGCCTCCTGAATGTCCAGCGCTTGCGCCGCGGTGCGCTTCCAGAATTGCAGGCGGCGGTTGCGGCCGTGGTCGCGGACCAGATTCACGGCGATGCGCATGATCCAGGTCTTCACCGTGGACCCGCCGCGAAACGTCCCGCGCCCGCGCCAGGCGTTCATAAAGCAATCCTGGGTCAGCGTCTGCGCGGCGTCCCGGTCCCGCAGCGATGCCAGGGCGAAGCGAAACACCGCCGGCCAGTGCAGCCGTACTACGGCGTCGAAATCGTCCAGCTCGCCGGCGGCGCTTTCAAAGGTGGCGGTCAGGAATCCGGAAGCGGCCACTGGCTGCATCGTCTGTATAGACGGGATTGCACGGCCGGGGGTTTACGCGGCGGGCGATTATGTCCCCGGCGTCGCGAACTGCACGGTGAAGAAGAGCTCGTGCGCCTGTGGCGTCGTGCCGGGCTGGGCGTCGTCTTCCCCGTGCCAGTTTTGCGTCTTCGTGGCCAGATCGAGCGCCTGCTGATTCAGGCTCGCGCTGCTGCTGGCCACCACTTCGGCCTCCGTCAGCTCGCCGCCCGGGGTCAGCATCCCGTGCACAACCACCTCCTGGAGGGTGGCGTTCGGGCTGGCGTTCGCGCGCCCCGAAAAGCTGCGCACGTGCCATGCCTGCGTCATGAGCGATCCGACGCCCGTCTGGCTCAGGCTGGACGGGTCGAAAAGAGCGGGGTCCAGGCTGGCGGGACTGGTCACGCTTTCCACCCGGGCTGCCACCACGGTGCGGCCCGCCTCCGTGATGGTGAACCCGCCGGGAATCGTCCTGCCGTGAAAGGTGATCGCGTTGGAGTAGTCGTAAAGAACGTAGACGCCCGGCGCGGGCGACCAAGTAATCAACAGACCGGAGTGCGCGTCGACACAATACTCCGAGTCCCGCCAGCTACGGCCGCCGGCCGACGGTTGCGCACGCGAGTTGGGCTCGAACAGAACGCAGCTCAGGCCGGCGCCGTTCAGAGCGGCGCTGGCCGTGCGGACCAGTGAGTGGGGACCAACCAGCTTGTAGTTGAAGAAGACGGCGGCGCGGGCCTGGGCCAGACGAAGCGGTATGCCCCCCGACGGCTGGCTGCTGTAAAGAATCCCGCCCGTGTAGAGGTTGACCACCGAATACGCGGGACCCTGCACAGCCCAGCGGTAAACACCGCCGAAGGGCGAGATGTCTTCGAGAGTCCAGGCCCCGTCGGAAGACGACGAGCCGGTGACGGTAAGCGTGGTCTTCAGGTGATAAGGCTGAGCGCGGACGTTGGAGAGCGCGTGGGCGCGGGCGAGCAGATTGACGGCGGCGGCCCGCTGGTCGGCATTCTGAACGGGTTGCGCCTCGCCCGCAACCAGCTCCAGCGGATCTTCCGGCACGCGGGGTTGGGCCAGCGTCTGTGCAGCCACCAGTTGCTGTAGCAGAATAGTAAGGGAAAGTACAAAAAGCAGGCGTCGGAATAACACGGGGCACCTCTGTGGATATACGCGCGCCGCCAGGAGGGGGTTACCGCGGCTCATGCGCGGCGCCCGCGAACTCCGTTGCTGCCGCTTCAAGCTCGTCATCAACGGCAATCGTCCATTCATGGGCATCGGACCGGATGCTGAGCGCCGCACCACGGTCCTCGCGCCGCATCGATACCGCTCGAATGTCGCGGCGGCGCAGCGAACGGACCACCCGGCCGTAGCGCTCGTACCGGCCGTTGTAGCGGTCCGTGATCCAGAGGAAGCGCCGGTCGGTACAGATGACCAGATCGCCCGGCTGCCAGGCTTCGCGCAGTTTCAGCCAGTGCTTGCTGGTCCGGCGCCGTGGAAGGCTCAGGAATGTCACCGCGACGTTCTCTCCCTGGTCGAGTTCGTAGGCGCCCGCCCGGCTGAACTTGATGTCGTCGAATGCGTCGCCGAAGTGAACCGCCTCGGTGCACCCCGGTTGCACGGGTTCGAAAATGGAACGCCGCAGCTCGCGCCGGAAATCGTCGATCGGTCCGGAGCACCGGGTGTTGTACTCCACTTTGTGCCAGGCTCCGCCGGCGCCGATCTCCATCCAGCCGAGCAACATCATGTTCCCCGTTTCCAGCGAACTGATGGCGGGCAGTCTTATGTGAACTGGCGCAGTCGGATCGCTCGGGTGAGTCACAATCGCCAGCGTGGAATCCGTGAGTAACAGAACCCGCGGCGGACACGGTATGCGTCCGAGCCAATAGGGATCGCGGCGTGGAAGAAACAGGCCGCGGCGGAAATCCGGGAGGTCAGCGGGAGCGAAATCGCGGGGCGCCTCCTCGCGTGAGGCCATACCGAAAGGCACAATGTACTCGCGGGAGTCTACCGGCTGCATCCGGCTAACCGGCCAATGTCCTGCTCGGGCACGCGCGAAAACCGCCATCGGATTACTCTCCTCAGGAGTCATCTTCCCCGGACCGGGGCGGTTAACGGCGAACTCCAACGCCCGCTCTGATTGTCGGATGACCAGGCAGCGGGGTCAACAATCGTCACGGCCGGTACACTGAGACAAAGACCGAGCACGTACCCCCATGCCCGCGCCGCGAAGCAACGAAGACCCCGCAGATTCCCCGGCGTCTGCCCGAACCACGCGCTGGCTGACGAGGAATGTACTTGCCATCGGGATGCTCAGCCTCTTTTCGGATATGGGGCACGAGCTGATCACGGCCATGCTCCCGGTGTTTCTCGCTACCTTTGGCGCCAGCACCGCGGCGCTGGGAGTGATCGAAGGCGTGTCCGATGCCGCATCCGGTCTCCTGAAGCTCTGGATGTCCATGTATTCCGATCGGGTCGGCCGGCGAAAGCCGATTCTGGCAATCGCATACCTGGTGACGGCCATGATGGGGACGTTCGCATTCGTCACGGCCTGGTGGCAGATGCTGGTGATTCGCGCGGTGGCGTGGATGGGCCGTGGGGCGCGCGGCCCCCTTCGCAACGCTCTGTTGTCGGAGAGCGTTCCCCCCGCCGCGCACGGCCGAGCATTCGGCTTCGAAGGCGCAATGGATACGCTCGGGGCGATTATCGGTCCGGCGATCGCGTTCTCGCTCATGGGTGTGCTGCCCATGCGTCACATCTTCGCGATCGCGTTCCTTCCGGGAGCGGTCACCGTTCTGATCGTGCTGTTCTGGGTTCGGGAGGTCCCCCGCACGCCACAACCCGCACTGCGAATGTGGGGCTCGCTGCGCAGCCTGCCGCGGCCGTTTCGGGTTTACGTGGCGGCGGTGGGCGTGTTTGGCATGGGCAACTTCGCGCACACCCTGCTGGTGATGCGGGTGGCGAAACTCCTGACGCCGGGCTATGGACCGGTGGGCGCGGGACGTATCGCCATTGCGCTGTTCATCCTCCACAACGTCCTGTATGCGGCGGTATCGTACCCGGCGGGTGCGCTGGGCGACCGCATGGACAAGAGGAAACTGCTCGCAGCCGGTTACGGCCTGTTCGGCGTCATGTGCCTCGGATTTCTCTCCGGCAGCGCGAGCCTCGTTCTTCTTTCGTGCCTGTTTGCCCTTGCCGGAATCTACATCGGAATCGTGGATGCCATGGAACGCGCCCTGGCCGCCGACCTCCTGCCGCGGGAACAGCGCGGCGTCGGGTATGGCGCGCTGGCCGCCGCGAATTCCGCCGGCGACCTCGTTTCGAGCATTGTCGTCGGCTTCCTATGGAGCCGGGTGTCATTCCCGGCCGGATTCCTGTATGGAGCGCTGTTCACGCTCGCCGGCGCCGCGGCGCTGTTCACCATTCCCCGGGTTCCCGGCGGCGGCTCACCACCAGCATTTCCACCGGCGAAGTAGCGATCGTTCCGGTGTCCATCATCTTCTCGACAACCGGAAGCAGCCGTCCAATCCTGTCGGGCGTGTCGATGATGGTGATGACCACGGGAAGGTTGCGGTGGACCGGCCGGGAACGATGAATCCCGGAGTGTCCGCCATACCCTTCCAGTGCGCGAACGGCGGAAATGCGCGTCATGCGAAGCTCCCGGCACTTCTCCAGAATGCATTCGTGAAGCGCCCTGCCGTTGTAAAGGTCGCGCTCGCAGATGTGCAGGCGCAGCAGCGTGGCTGGCTGAAACTCCGGCATTCCGCCTCCCGGTCTGGAGCAATTATGCCATTTCTCGTCGATGCGTCAGGACACCGCCGGCTCGCAGGTGGGGCAGGCTCTCAGCCCATGGCACTTAACTTTTGGAACGGGCCTGCAAATCTAAAAACAGAATGTCCGCGTTTCCACGCGGCGCCAAGCCGGCTTGAAAGCCGGCTGCGGGCAGGATTGCCCGCCCCACAAACTCAGAGAATCAACCACTTGCCAGACAGGCTCAAAAGTTAAGTGCCATTGAGGCTCTCAGCCTGCGGCGGCCTCTCAGGCCGCCTGGACGGTGCTGAAGGCTGGGGCCTGGGTCTTCGAGACGGGAGAGCAACACTTTCTCCGGGCGGTCCTGAGCCGCCGCAGCCTGGGCGCCTGCCCCACGTCTTCGCCGTGTCGTTGCTGGCCGGAACGTTTGCGGCTATGCTGGAAACAGCGGTGGAGTTCGCTGAACGCCGGTTCCGCCGGCCAATGACTCCTGGGGTCGCTCCAGGAGCCGTTTCCCTCCTGCAGGCGATCCCGAAACAAACCCCCCGGGAGCGCCATCGGTGACCAACTCGACCAGCGCGGTTTTCGATCTCGTAGAGCGGCTCGCTGCCAGGTACGAAATGACGTCCATACTGCCGCTGCTGCGCACCTGCCGCACGCTGTCCAGCGAGCAGGTGCTGCGGATCGCCGTCTTCGGGCGCTTCAAGGCGGGCAAGAGCACATTCCTCAACAACCTCATTGGCCGGGACCTGGTTCCCACCGGCGTCACCCCGGTGACCTCGGTGATCACCGAAGTCGGCTACGGCCCACGCGAGCGCGCCGTGGTTCGCTTTCTGGACGGGCACCAGGAGGAGATATCCGTCGATCAGATCCGGCCCTGGGTGGCGGAAGCGGAGAATCCGGAGAACGCCAGGCAGGTGGCGACGGTGCTTGTGGACCTCCCTTCGCTGCGCGAGTACAACGGCATTCGATTTGTCGACACGCCCGGACTCGACAGCGTCTTCGCCCACAATACCGAATCGTCCCTGAACTGGCTTCCCAACGTCGGCCTGGCGCTGGTGGCCATCGGCGTGGATCCGCCGCTGTCGCAACAGGACGTCGCGCTCATCCGTAAGCTGTACGATTTCACGCCGCGCGTCACGGTGTTGCTGACCAAGCTGGACGTGCTGAGCGCGCCGGAACAGGATGAGGTCCGCGCGTTTGTCGCGTACCAGTTGCGCCGGAATTTCGACGACCCCCCGGCAGTGTACCCATACTCGGCCCGGCCCGAATATGAATACACCAGGCAGGCCGTCGAGGACATGATCATTACCGACGTGCTGGGCAGATTTCAGGAACAGCGCAGCGCGGTGGTGAGGCACAAGACCGCAGCGCTGCTTGGCGAGTGCGGGGATTACCTCGCGCTCGCTCTGAAAGCCGCCGAGGCGCTGGATACCGAACGGAGCGCTCTGAAAACCATGGTGCTCGGCGAAAAGGCCTCCATGGACGAATTCAAAACGCAGCTCAGGCTGCTGACAAGACACGCCGCCGGTGGAACTCGCGACATGGTTTCGAAGCGGTTCGATCCGCAAGAGGAGCGAATCACGAAGGAACTCACAGCGGCTCTGGAACTGGAATACCCCGGTTGGACGCGGAATCTCGCGCACGTGATCGAATGCTTCGAGAACTGGCTTTCGCGGTCGCTGGACCGCATTCTGGGCCAGCTCTCGGCAGCGCATCGGCGGGAGTTTTCCGGGTACGTCGATAAGGTCAAAGGGCAACTGGTCCGCTCCCTGCAGGACTTCCGGGCGCGCCTTTCCCAGCGCACCGCCGCGGCCTTCGGCGTGCCTCTGCGCATCACCGAAATCGAGATCGAAGCCGAGCCGCCGCGCACGCCGGACGTCAAGGTCGGCCGGGTGTTCGATCGAAGCTGGGATCTGCTGAGCTGGATTATCCCCATGTGGCTGGTGCAGGGCCTGGTGCGGCGCCACCTGCTGTACCGCAAGCTGCCGTTCGAGGTATTCAAGAACCTCTCGCGCGTCACGTCGCAGTGGGAGCAGAGTATTAACGCCGCGCTTTTCGGGATCGAGAAACAGGCCGCCATGCGCCTTGACGACCTCATGGGGACCATCGAGCACCTGTTGTCGCGGGCGCAATCCGACGCGCCCGGCATGGCCGCCGACCTGGCCCGCATCGAGGCTGCGGAGCTGTCGCTCGATGAGCCAGTGAATCCCTGAAGGTTATCTGGAGACGAAATGGAACAGGTATGGTTCCTTGCGGCAGTCTGGCTTCTTCTGGCACTGGTTGCCGTGCTGCTCGCCAACCTGCTGCGCATCTCGACGGCGCTCTCCGAGATCGTCGTCGGCACCGTGGCGCAGTTGATCATCGGCTCGATCATGGGCCAGGAATGGCTCGGCGCCAGGGCCCCCTGGATCGCGTTTCTGGCCGGGACCGGGGCCATTGTCCTGACCTTTCTGGCCGGCGCCGAGTTGGACCCGCAGATCTTCCGATCCAAATGGAAGGAGGCGCTCGTCGTCGGTCTGGTCGGGTTCTTCTGTCCCTTTATTGGCGCGACGCTCATCGCCCATTTCGTGCTGAGCTGGTCGTGGGTGTCAAGCTGGCTCTGCGGCGTCGCGCTGTCCACCACCTCGGTGGCGGTTGTATACGCGGTGATGCTGGAGCTGGGCTTCAACCGTACCGAGTTCGGGAACGCCATTCTGGCCGCGTGCTTTGTGAACGATCTGGGCACGGTGATCGCCCTTGGACTGATCTTCTCGCCGTTCACATTGAAGACGCTGGCCTTCATTGCCATCAGCGTCATCGTCTTTGCGGCCCTCCCGTTTGTCACTCCCCGGTTCTTCCGTCGCTTCGGCGGGCGCGTCTGGGAGCTCGAAGCCAAGTACCTGTTGTTCATTCTGTTCGGGATGGGCGGCATCGCGGTGTGGTCGGGAAGCGAGGCGGTGTTGCCCGCGTACATCATTGGCATGGTTCTGGCCGGAACCGTGGGCAAGGACCACGAGCTCATTCGCCGCCTGCGCACAGTGACATTCGGGCTGCTGACGCCGTTTTATTTCATTCGCGCCGGGTCGTTCGTGTCGGTCCCCACTCTGGTTGCCGCGCCGGTCGTCTTCGTGGTGCTCTTCTTCGCGAAGATGATCTCCAAGATGGTGGGGCTGGTGCCGGCCGTGCGCGCCTTCAATTATCTGGGTCATGATGGTATGTACTATTCGCTCATGATGTCCACCGGTCTGACGTTCGGAACCATCTCCGCTCTGTTCGGGCTGAACCATCACATCATTACTCCGGCGCAGTATTCCCATCTGGTGGCGACGGTGATCGGAAGCGCCGTGATACCGACAGCCATCGCCAACGCATTCTTTATGCCCCGGCATCTGCTGCCGGGGAGTTTGAGGGCGGGATTTGCCCGCCCCACAGGACAATAGCGCGAAAGGAGGGCTCGATGCTATCGAAGGGACCGGCGAAAAAGGTCACCATCTATCTGAATGAGGACACCCCTCATCACGCCGGATCGCTGCACGACGCGATCATGACGTTTCTCATGCACAAAGGCGTGACCGGCGCCACGGCCACGCGGGCCATGTCGGGATTCGGCGCGCATCGCGTCCTGCACACGCCGAGAATCGAGGTGCTCGCCGATCACCTGCCCATCGTCATCGAGTTCGTGGAGGCGGCGGCGAAGGTGGACGAGATCCTCCCCACCCTGTACGACATGGTCAGCGACGGCCTCATCGAAGTGCAGGACACCACCATCGTAAAGGTGGCGCGGAAGGAACGAAGGCCGGAACCGAAGCTGCCGCACGAACGCAAGTCCGGCCCCGCAAAGCTCATCAGGATCTTCCTGGGCGAGGCCGACCGCTGGAACGGCGAACCCCTGTACGACGCCATTCTGAAGAAGCTGCGCATGATGGACATCTCCGGCGCGACGGTATACCGGGGAATTCTCGGGTACGGGCTCAAGGGACACACCCACAAACAGGGTCTCTTCCATATGAGTCGCGATCTTCCCATCATGATCTCGGTGGTGGAGAGCGGCGAGAAAGTCGGCCAGGCCACGGAGGCCATCGAGGCGATGCTGCAGGACGGGCTGGTGGTGGTATCGGATGTGGAGATGACCCGGCTGGTTCGCTGCCGGCCTGAGGAGGATGCCCATGCGGGAACGAACGCCGGCTAAGATCCTGCGCCTGCACTTTTCCGAGCGCGACCGGTATCAGGGCAAGCCGCTCCATGAGGCCATCGTGCGCAAATGCCGCGACATGAATTTGGCGGGCGCAACGGTCTTCCGCGGGCTGGAGGGGTACGGGGAAACCGGCGAAATGCATGAGCGCCACGTGGCCGCCAGCGACCAGCCCATCATCGTGGTCATCGTGGAAAGTGCCGAGAAACTCACCGCCTGCATCCCCGTTTTCGAGCAAATGATGACCACCGGGGTGATGGCGATTTCCGATGTCGAGATGATTCGAGTCCGGCGGGAGGCCACCGAAACCGCACATGTTCCACCGAATTCTTATCGCCAATGACGGCTCCGACGGAGCACTGCGGGCGCTGGACGCCGCGCTCGAGCTGGCGGTGACGTTGAAAGCCGATCTGTGCATGATCGGCGTGGAGGAAGACCTGCCGAAATATGCCGAGACCATCGGAGAGCTCGACGACGAGAAAGAAGCCGAAGAATCGTACTTTCAGGAAGTGGGCGCACAGGCCCGCGCAAAGGCTTTCTCCCGCGGCATCGAGCTGCGGCACGCGATTGTCGCCGGCCACGAGGTGAAGGCCATCGTCGAATACGCCCGGCAGAACAGCTTCGATCTGCTGGTTGTAGGCTTCACCGGCCACTCACGGATTTACGAGCATATCTGGGGTGGCACATCGCAAAACCTCACTCGTATCGCTCCCTGCAGCGTTCTGGTGATCAAGTGAGCCCGCTCCCGGGACGGACACGCGGCGTCAGCCGCGTTTGGGCGCCGTCAGGCGAGTACGCGCCCGCCGCCACGCGCGTCGTGTACCGCCATCGGCAGAATTATTGAGCCTCGCATAATACAATGACGGGTTGCCGGGTAGACCACTGCCCATGATGTGGGGCGGACACTCAGTCCATGCGGAGCTCTCAGCTCCGCATGGGCAAAGGCTCGTGGGGACTGGGAGTCCCGCGCAGGCTGAGAGCCCAATGGCACTTAACTTTTGAGCCTGTCTGGCAAGTGGTTGATTCTCTGAGTTTGTGGGGCGGGCAATCCTGCCCGCAGCCGGCTTTCAAGCCGGCCTGGCGCCGCGT
>JBEKPY010000126.1:0-12693 GCA_049520275.1 Bryobacteraceae bacterium | reverse complement strand
ACCGCGTCGGCCTCGACGGTGGCCGCGGGCACGCCGGTGACGCTCACGTGGGATACCAGCAACGATTCGTACGACTTCATCGACGAGCTCGGCGGGGTGCGCGGGGGAAGCGTGACCACGGCTCCCACGGCAACCACCACGTATACACTGAACGCAACGAACCAGTACGGACGATCGACGGCGCAGGTTACGGTGACCGTGAAGTAGAGTGAAGCCGGTTAGCGATCCCCTGCACGGGTGCGCGGCCACTGGTAAGCAGGCAGGCGCGCAGCAGCACGGGAAAGAGGCTCGGTTCCATGGCTTGAAATCGCTTTTGTCCGCCGGCCCCACGCCCCTGCTGAACGCCACGCGGTTGACGCCGGCGCGGCGGCATGGTCCTTTCTGATGCCGAAGGTCCCGATCGGGGCAGTCCACCTGGGCCTTGCCGTGGTCGACGGACATTGCCGGGCGGCGGGAGTCCGGTGGCTGACTTTCCGATCCGCAGGGTCCGGACCCATCCTCAGCGGCGCATCTGGCCTCTTGCGGGTTGTGGCATGCTGATTATCGTGAAGACATTGATCGTGGCCGCGCTGCTCGCCGTCGGTTTGCTCGCACAAAAACCGGCGCACCTCTCAAATATCCGCCAACTCACCTTCGGTGGGCAGAACGCCGAATCGTACTGGTCCCCGGATGGAAAGCGCCTTATCTTCCAGTCCACGCGCGACGACGCCAAGTGCGACCAGATCTACATCATGAATGCCGATGGCAGCAACCCGCACCGCGTCTCCACCGGGCAGGGCGTCACCACCTGTTCTTACTTCCTTCCCGATGGAAAGCACATCCTGTACGCTTCCACGCATCTCGCGGGGCCCGAGTGCCCGCCGCGTCCCGACCACTCGAAGGAGTACGTCTGGGCGGTCTATGCCGGCTTTGATATCTTCGTGGCCACCGATGAAGGGAAGATCGTTCGCCGGCTCACTGACACTCCTGGCTATGATGCGGAAGCCACTGTGAACTGGAAGGATCGGAAGATCGTCTACACATCGAAGGCTTCCGGCGACCTCGACCTGTGGACCATGAAGCTCGATGGCACCGGGAAGACGCGGCTCACCACGGCCCCCGGCTATGATGGCGGCGGGGTATTCTCGCGGGACGGGAAGAAGCTTGTCTGGCGGGCGTATCGTCCGAAAGATGCCGCGGCGCTGGAGCGATACCGGCAGTTGCTGGCCAACGACCTCACCGCGCCCATGAAAATGGAACTGTTCGTCGCCAACGCCGACGGCTCCGGCGAGAAACAAATCACCAGCTTCGGATGCGCCAGCTTCGCCCCGCAGTTCACGCCCGATGGACAGCGCATCGTCTTCTCATCGAATAAGAACAAATGCGACAGCCGCGAGTTCGAGCTGTTCACCATCAACGTCGATGGCAACGATCTGCAGCAGGTGACGTCGTTCGGCGGATTCACGTCCTTCCCAGAATTCTCGCCGGACGGCCGGGAGCTGGCCTTCACCTCGACACAAAACGCGAAGTCGCACTACGAGTTCAACATCTTCGTCGCGGACTGGAAAGACTGAGCGCCGCTCAGCGCCGTTGTTCGAGCTTTACTTTCGCGGTGATTTCCTTGCCGTCGCGGAGCACCTTCACCTCCACCACATCGCCTACCTTACTGCTCCGCAGCGCGAAAGTGAAGTCGTAGAGATTCCGGATGGGCTTGTCCCCGAACTGAATCAGAATGTCGCCGCCCCGCAGGCCGGCTTTCTCGGCGGGCGAACCCGGCCGCACGTCCGAGAATCGGACGCCGGTCTCCACCGGACCGAAATCCGGAATCGAGCCGAAGTATGGGCCGTAGCCGCTTCCCGGCCGGCCGCCCGGTACGGCGGGCTCTACCACCTTCACGAATTTCGGACGATCGGCAGCGGCATCCAGATCCACCGTGACGTCGTACACCAGATCCACTACACGCGCGGCACTCACCGCGTCGATCTTCTCCCAGGTGTCGCTCGGCTTGTGATAATCGGCGTGGAGGCCTGAAAAAAAGAACAGGACGGGGACCCCTTTGCTGACAAATGAGGTGTGATCGCTCGAACTGTATCCTCCGGCTGAGAAATCGATCTTGAAATCGTATCCGGCGGTCAGCCTTTTCAGCATGGGTTCGAACGTGGAACCCGTGCCCGTGCCGCCAATGTACAGCTTCGAGCCCGAGACGCGCCCGATCATGTCCATGTTGATCATCGCGATCGCCCCGTCCAGCGGCAACGTCGGGTTGTTGACCCAGTGCGCGGAGCCGAGCAAGCCGATTTCTTCGCCGGAAAACGCGAGGAAGAGGATGCCGCGCTTCCGTTCCCCGCTCCCACTGGAGAGCAGGCGCGCCAGCTCGAGCAAGCCGGAGGTACCGGATGCGTTGTCGTCGGCGCCGGGATGCACGTGGCCGATCAGCGACGGCGCCAGTGAACTCTCGTTCCCGAAACCGAGGTGGTCGAAGTGAGCGCCCAGCACCACGTACTCGCTGGTCTGGCCTGGCAGGTAGCCTGCCACATTGTGAACGGTGGCATGTTCCCGCTCAACATCCACCTGAAGGGAAACATGGACATCTTCGGGCAGCACAAAGGAGGCCGGCGATGGCTCCTTGTCAATTTGCGTCTGCAACGCGGAAAGCGATTTCCCTGCGCTCAGCCATTCACCCGCAACCGCCCTGGTCACCTGGCCGATCGCGATACCCGCGTCTTCCGGTCCGGCGATGCTCCCGAAGCGGATCAACGTGTCTTCCGGCTGTTGCGGTGACTCGGGGTTGACGAAGAGAATGGCCGCCGCCCCATGATTCCGGGCGTTGATCGCCTTCTCAATGAGGTTGGCATGATGCGTCCAGACCTGCTCCTTTTGCGCCTTGTCCGTGTGAAAAGACGGCGGCTCGTCGCGCAACACAAGAACGATGCTGTCTTTCACGTCGATGTGCGCGTAGTCGTCGTAATGGAATTCGTCGGCGGTGATGCCATAGCCGGCGAAAATCACCCGCCCTTTCACCGACCGGTTCGACGAAAAACTGATGGGCGTGAAATCCGTGCCCATGCGCAGGGTCCGCTCCCGGTTTTGATCCACCACGATCAGATGATTCGCGGGACCCGCTTTCGCGTCGGTGGTCACGGTGAATGCCTGCAGAAAGGAGCCCGCATCGCCGGCCGGACGCAATCCCAGAGACCGAAACCGTTCGGCAATGTACGCGGCCGCACGCTCCAGCCCCACGCTGCCTGCGCCGCGGCCCTCGAGTTCGGGGGACGCCAGGAACTTGACGTCTTCTATAAATCGGTGAGCATCGGCGCCGGATGAAGGCGGAGCGGCCACGGCGGGCCGCGATACCAGCAGGGCCGCCAGTGCGGCCAGCAGAACAGAGAGGTGTAGTCGGCGAGTCAAGATCCTCATCGTACTATGTCCGCTCGCCTAACGTACAGCCGTTCCGGCCTCACTAACGTCCACAGCCCGGCATTCCGTAAGGCCGCAGGCGTGTATCCCCTGAGCTGTCGCCCGCTTCCGCTCCTGATGCCGCAACATGGAGATTGTAAGGAGATCGACCATTGCCTCCAGGGCGCATCGGGGCTTTCCTCTTGCTGCGAGCTTTCTGTAGCATCAGTTCGCTCGCGCAATCGGTATACACGGCCCGGCCGGAAGATCCACATGCCGCCTACCTGACTGCTGAAGACTTCGGCGTGCACGCTGACGGCGTGGCAGACGATTCCGGCGCGCTGCAACACGCCATCAATCGCGTGCAGGAGACGACGCATCACGGCGTCGTCTTCATTCCCGAAGGGCGCTATCGCCTCGGCAGCACCGTCTATGTCTGGGCCGGCATTCGACTCGTGGGCTTCGGCGTAAAGCGGCCCGTCTTCATCCTCGGCCGAAGCACCCCTGGCTTCCAGCAGGGCGCCGATGGTTACATGCTGTGGTTCACCGACGAGCGAACGCCCGCGGGCCAACCCATCGCCGATGCGAGCGAATTCACGTTCTACAGCGCCGTAACCAACATCGACTTCGAGCTGAACGATGGGAATCCGGCGGCCGTGGCCGTGCGCTTCAACGTGGCCCAGCACGGATTTGTCTCACACGCCGACTTCCGTCTCGGCTCCGCCCGAGCAGCGATCGAAGCCGTGGGCAATCAGGCGAGCGACATCCACGTTTATGGCGGAGAGTTCGGCATTGTAACCGGAAAAACCTCCCCGGCATGGCAGTTCCTCCTGATGGATTCTAGTTTCAGTGGGCAGCGAACGGCAGCCATTCGCACGCACGAGGCAGGCTTCACCCTCATCCGCGATCGCTTTGCGGATACCCCGGTTGCGATTCAAATCCCGGAAGGCGAGGTGGAGCAGCTCTACGGCCGTGATTTGCAAATGCGGCACATCTCTCGCGCCGCTGTTCAGCTCGGGGACGTACGCAACCTGCGCTCCCAGATCACGCTGGAGAACGTCGCCTGCGCGCACATCGCGCGCTTTGCCGAGGGCATCCCTGCCCCATCGGCCTTCTTCGTCGAGGAACACTTCGCCATGGGGCTCGAGATCGGTCCCGACGGCCGCGAGAAGGGAGTCTCGCTGCACCACCGCGAGCGCCGCCTGCGGCAGGAACCCGTCCCGGCGCAAATCGATATTCCTGCACTCCCTCCTATGAGTTCCTGGGTAAACGTGCACACGCTCGGCGTGAAAGGAGATGGCGGCACGGACGACACCGCCGCTCTCCAGCGCGCCGTCGATACGCACTCAGCGCTCTTCTTCCCGAGCGGAATGTACCGGCTCACCGGCTCGCTGCGCCTCCGCCCGGACACCACCCTGGTCGGAATGAATCCCTTTACGACGCAATTCACGCTGGCCGACTCCGACCCCAACTTCGAGGGCTCAGGCCCCGCCATACCATTGCTGATCGCTCCGCGCGGAGGGACCAATATCGTGACGGGTTTCGGAATCTCTACCGGGAACGCCAATCCGCGCGCCGCCGGAGTGGAATGGCTTGCGGGCCCCCACTCCGTGCTGGAGGATGTGGGTTTCATTCGCGGCCGCAGCGAATATGTCCGCCTGCTCGCGCCCGCCGCGCCGGTGCCGCCTCCCCCGCCGGCGCGCCCCCCCATGCAACTCGACGCGCAGTATGCCAGCCTCTGGATTCATGATGGCGGCGGCGGGATCTTCCGGGGCATCTGGTCGCACGCCGGCACTGCGAAGGCTGGCCTCCTGGTGGAGAACACCAGCACCCCTGGCGTCATCTACCAGTTCTCCTGCGAGCATCACATGAGCAATGAGGTCCGCATGGACCACGCGGCAAACTGGCGGATCTACGATCTCCAGACCGAAGAGGAGAAACCCGAGGGCGCCGACGCGGTTGCCCTCGAACTCGAGTCGGCGCACGATCTGCTCCTCGCCAACACCTACATGTACCGCGTCTCCCGCAACATAATGCCGAAACCCTACGCTGTGCTCGCGCACAACTCCAACCACGTGATCTTCGCGAACGTGAAGGTTTTCAGCCAGACCCGCCTCGCCTTCGACAACAGCGTCTTCGACCAGGGCAGCGGTGTCGCCGTGCGGGCACACGACTTCACTCGCTTTGAGTTGACGCCGGACTTGCGGGCCGGCCCTCCGCTTCCCCTCCCGCCGGCGTTCGCGCCGAATGCCAGGCTGGAGCG
Organism: Bryobacteraceae bacterium; assembly: GCA_049520275.1. Lineage (GTDB taxonomy): Bacteria > Acidobacteriota > Terriglobia > Bryobacterales > Bryobacteraceae > CAWACP01. Next base: position 7,055 of record JBEKPY010000126.1, on the reverse strand, counting down.
CGCCGCAACCGGATTCAGCAATGCCGCGGGCCTGACGGCGGATGACGCCGGGGTCATCTACTTCAGCGATGCCGCACTGCACACCATTTATCGCTATAACGAGGCGCGCCACGTCGCGGAAGTCCTGGCGAGAGTGGAAGGATCTCCCATGGTGCTGGGCTTTGTTGCGCCTTCCACCCTGCTGGTCGTCAACTACGAAAAGTCAGTCTCACGCGTCGAGACAGACACCGGCGCGGTCAGCCCCGTCAGCGAGGCTGCCTCACCCTCGCCAGGCACCGTTCTTCTGCTGCCCGTGGGCCTTCACAACGAGCTGATCAACCTGCAATGGATGCTTCAGCACCGCGGGTACGTGTATCGCGCCGGCAGCAACACGGCACGGCGCAGCGCACTCCTCGCCGAACACCGCGGCTACTTCTACGCGCCGGGCAGTAATGTGGCGATTATGGCCGGTGGAACGTGGCGTCCTCTTTTGCAGAGCTCGCAGCTTGCCGCGTTTGCTGTGGGAGACCGGCATTACGTTGTCTCCGAAGACGACGCCCGTACCTGGATCGCGGAACTCGGCGACGGCGAAATGCTGACCACACGCGTCTTCGCGGACCGCGGTGGAACCTCCGTTGTTTCCGACACGGCAGGCAATGTCTATATCGCCGGAAGCCAGATATATGTCTATAACCGCGACGGCCGGCAGACGGGCGTTCTGGAGGTGCCCGAGCGGCCGACGAGTCTCTGTTTTGGTGGCAGCCGCCACCGCACCCTCTTCATCGGCGCACGCGGCTCGCTCTACGCCATCAGGGCAGCGGTTCCCGGCAAATAAGCGAAAGGCTCCGCTCAAAATCGGCTCAGGAATGCCGCGAAAACAATGGGCGCGGCGCTTGAGCGGTAAAATGGTCTCTTCAAGCAGGGAGAAACTAATGCTCTACCGGAAGCCGCCGAAGACCGGCGACGAGTTGTCGATTCTGGGATTCGGTTGCATGCGCCTGGCGCAGGCGAATGGGCGGATCGACGAAGAGCGGGCGACCCGCCAGATCCGGCACGCCATCGACCACGGAGTGAACTATATCGACACGGCCTGGCCCTATCATGGCGGCGAAAGCGAGCCCTTTGTCGGCCGCGCCCTTGCCGGCGGATACCGCGAGCGTGTGAAACTCGCCACCAAGCTGCCCGCCTGGATGGTCCGGAACCGCGCGGATATGGACCGCTTTCTCGATGCGCAATTACAGAAACTTGCCACGTCGCGGATCGATTACTACCTGGTCCACTCGCTCAATGGCGATGCCTGGGACAGGATCGCGGCACTGGGGATCGCGGAGTTTCTCGACCGGGCTGCGTCCGACGGACGGATCGGGAATACCGGTTTCTCCTTTCACGGGATGCGCCAAGATTTCAAACGCATTGTCGATTCTTATCCCTGGAAATTCTGCCAGATTCAGTATAACTACCTCGACGAGGAGCACCAGGCCGGCACCGAAGGGCTGACTTACGCCGCCTCGAAGGGCCTCGGCGTGATCGTCATGGAGCCTCTGCGCGGCGGATCGCTGGCCGTTTCCCCGCAGCCGCCGGCCATTGACGACCTTTGGCGGGAGGCCGAACGGCGCCGGACCCCTGCCGAGTGGGCTCTGCGGTGGGTCTGGAACCACCCCGAGGTGACCGTGGTCTTGTCGGGGATGAACGATGAGGCGCAGGTTGAAGAAAACCTGGGGATCGCGGCCGACGCGCGTGCGGGCTCGCTAACCGCCGCGGAGGTCGACCTTGTGGGCAGGGTGGCCCGGAAGTACCGCGAAATCATGAAGGTCGGCTGCACCGGATGCGGGTACTGCCAGCCGTGCCCGTCGGGCGTGGATATCCCCGGCTGTTTCGAACTTTTCAACGCTTTTCACACTTTCGGCAAAACGCAGGAGACCGGCTTCCTCTACGTGCTGCGGGCGGGCGGCCTGCTGCATGGCCAGCCGGCTTATGCTTCGCTATGCTCGCGCTGTCTGGATTGCCTCGACAAGTGCCCCCAGCATCTGGAGATTCCGGACCTGTTGGAACAGGTCGTCATTCAGTTCGAGGGCGAGGGACTGAGAGATCGCGAAGCCATGGCCCGCCGCCTCTTCCACGCCTGAATGCGGGAGCCGCCCGCCGGGCGCCTTTGATGCCGGTCCTGGCCACCTAGAGGTTCGGGCCAATGCCTGGTCCGGCACTCTTGATAGATCAGCTCTCATCCTCGGAATTCGGGATTATCTACCGATAAGAATCCTCGTGGGAGTGTTTTCCTGGCCGGGGAGGAATTCGGTGGGCTGTCCCGAGATGGACAACAACCATGAGCCCGCCCTCAGAATGCTCGACCGGTTGCATGAGGCGATGATTCAAGGGCGGGGCGACAAGGTTGTTGTGGCCATCCTGGACGAACTGAACGAATTCTACCCGGTGTATTTTGCCCGGGAGGAAGCGCTGCTGGCTTCCACCGGCTACCCCGATCTGGAAGAGCATCGCCAAAAGCACGAATCTCTGTTACACGAGCTTGCGGAGCTCCGGCGAAAAGCGGGCATCGGGCACCTGGCGATCACCTATGACACGATGCAGACCATGCGCCGCTGGATCGACGAGCACGTGAACGTGAAGGACCGGCACGCGGCGATGCACGTCATGGAGCATCGCTCGTCCGAGCAAAGGGAGTAGAGCCATCGCCCGTAGCCGATGGGTGCCGCGCTACTCCCTTTATTCCCTTTGCGCGTGGATCTCCTGCAGGTTCCACACCCGCACCGGGTCCCGTTTGCGCGAGGCGATGGCCTGTACCGCCGCCCGCGCCCCGCTCATGGTGGTGATGCAGGGAATCCGGTAGGTGATGGCGCTGCGACGGATGGCCTGCTCGTCGCTGAACGACGTCCCGCCCGTGGTGGTGTAGATCACCAGGTGGAGCGAGCCGGCCTTCAGCAGGTCCACCGCGTTCGGCCGCCCTTCGTTCACCTTGAACACCGTCTTGCACTCGGTGCCTGCCGCCTTGATCAACGCTGCCGTACCGCGCGTGGCGGTGATGCGGAATCCGAGATCGGCAAAACTGCGAGCCAGATCCGCCGCCGCGGGCTTATCGCGGTCGTTCACGCTGATAAACACGCAGCCTTCGGCGGGCAGCGGCATCCCGGCGCTCAGTTGTGCCTTGGCAAACGCCTCGCCGAAATTCTCGCCCACGCCCATCACTTCTCCGGTGGAGCGCATCTCCGGCCCCAGCGCCGGATCCACGCCGGGGAACTTGTTGAACGGGAAAACCGGCGACTTCACGAAAAACATGGGCACGCTGAGACACCCTGACGTAACCCCGCCAGTGAGCCCCGCGAAATCGGCCAGCTTCATGCCCAGCATCAGGCCCACGGCGATCTTCGGCAGCGGGACGCCCGTGGCCTTGCTCACGTAGGGAACGGTGCGCGAGGCGCGCGGGTTCACCTCCAGCACATACACGTTCCCGTTCTGGATGGCGTACTGCACGTTCATCAGACCGATGACGTTCAGCGCCTTCGCCAGCCGCGTGGTGTAATCGCGAATGGTGGCCAGCGAGTCCGCCGAAAGCGCGTGCGGCGGCAGAACGCAGGAACTATCGCCCGAGTGTACGCCCGCCTCCTCGATGTGCTCCATGATGCCGGCGATCAGCACGTCGGCGCCGTCGCAGAGCGCGTCCACGTCCACCTCGGTAGCGTCCTCGAGGAAACGGTCGATCAGCACGGGCCGGTCCTGCGAGTAGTTCACCGCCTCCCTCATGTACTGCCGCACCATGTCTTCGTCGTAGGCGATCACCATGGCGCGCCCGCCCAGCACGTAGCTGGGGCGCACCAGCACGGGGAAGCCGATCCCGCGGGCGATGGCGCAGGCCTGCTCCGCACTGGTGGCCGCGCCGTTCTCGGGTGAAGGAATGCCGAGGTCGTCCAGCAGGCGCCCGAACAGTTTGCGGTCCTCGGCGAGGTCAATATTGGCGGGGTCGGTGCCGATGATGGGAACTCCGGCCCGTTTCAGCGGCAGAGCCAGGTTCAGCGGCGTCTGCCCGCCGAACTGCACGATGACGCCCGCGGGTTTCTCCGTGTCCACGATGTTCAACACCTCTTCGAGCGTGAGCGGCTCGAAGTAGAGCCGGTCGCTGGTGTCGTAGTCGGTGGACACGGTCTCCGGGTTGCAGTTGACCATGATGGACTCGCGGCCGAACGCCTGCAATGCGTAGGAGGCGTGACAGCAGCAGTAGTCGAACTCGATGCCCTGGCCGATGCGGTTGGGCCCGCTGCCCAGGATCATCACCTTCGGCCGCGTGGCCGCCGCGGCGTTGGATTCGTCTTCCGATTCATAGCTCGAATACAGATAAGGCGTGAAGCTCTCGAACTCGGCGGCGCAGGTGTCCACGCGATTGAACACCGCCCGGACGCCCATATCGAGGCGCCTTTTGCGCACGTCCAGCGAATCCGCGCTCCACATCCGCCCGAGCGCGGTATCGGAGACGCCGTCGCGCTTGGCCGCCACGAATTGCTCCCTCGTCACCGTCTCCAGCGAGCAGCCGGCCAGTTGTCCTTCGAGATCGATGGCCTCGCGAACCTGCCGCAGGAACCACGGGTCGATGAAGGTGGCCTCCTGGATCTGCTCCAGCGTCCAGCCGCGCGTCATGGCATGACGGATGTAGCCCAGACGCTCCGGATTCGGCGTGGTCAGCCGCGCGCGGATGAGCCGGTCCTCGAAGGCCGTCGCGGCTGTTTTGCCGGTTTCGAGGCTGCGCATGCCCTTGGCCAGCGCCTGTTTGAAGGTGCGGCCGATGGACATTACCTCGCCCACCGACTTCATCTGCGTGCCCAGCACCGGCTCGGCGCCAGGAAACTTCTCGAACTGCCAGCGCGGAATCTTCACCACCACGTAGTCGATGGTGGGCTCGAAACAGGCCGGCGTCAGGCGCGTTATGTCGTTGCGGATCTCGTCCAGCCGATACCCCACGGCCAGCTTCGCCGCGATCTTGGCGATGGGGAACCCGGTGGCCTTGGAAGCCAGCGCCGAGCTGCGCGACACCCGCGGGTTCATCTCCACGATCACCATGCGCCCGTTTTCCGGGTTGATGGCGAACTGCACATTCGACCCGCCGGTATCCACGCCGATCTCGCGCAGGCAGGCCAGCGCGGCGTCCCGCATCATCTGGTATTCGCGGTCGGTCAGCGTTTGCGCCGGCGCCACGGTGATGGAGTCGCCGGTGTGCACGCCCATGGCGTCGAAGTTTTCGATGGAGCAGACGATGATGGCGTTGTCGGCCAGATCGCGCATCACCTCCAGCTCGAACTCCTTCCAGCCGATGACGCTCTCCTCCATCAGCACCTCGTGCACCGGCGAGAGATCCAGCCCCTTCTCCAGAATCTCCACCAGGTCCTCGCGGTTGTAGGCGATGCCGCCGCCGGTGCCGCCCAGCGTGAAACTGGGCCGCAGGATGGCCGGGAAGCCGATCTTCGCGGTGAACTTCAGGCCCGCCTCGACGCTGTTGACAAGCTGCGACTGCGGCATGTCGAGGCCGATCCTGTGCATGGCGTCCTTGAACAGGAGCCGATCCTCGGCCTTCTTGATGGATTCGATCCGCGCCCCGATCAGCTCCACGCCGTACTTGTCGAGCACACCGGCGTCGGCCAGCGCCACCGAGAGATTCAGCCCGGTCTGCCCGCCCACGGTGGAGAGCAGGGCGTTGGGGCGCTCGCGCCGGATCACCTCTTCGGCGAATTCGACGTTGAGCGGCTCCACGTATGTGCGGTCGGCCAGGTCCGGGTCGGTCATGATGGTGGCCGGGTTGGAATTGATCAGCACCACCTCGTAGCCGTCGCTGCGCAACGCCTTGCAGGCCTGCGCGCCGGAATAGTCGAACTCGCAGGCCTGGCCGATGACGATGGGCCCCGAACCCACGATCAGAATTCTGTGCAGGTCGTTGCGGCGCGGCATCAGCGGCGGCCCTCCGGGAGGACACGCGGCGACAGCCGCGTTCCCCTCGCCTCTCCAATCAGCTTCATGAAATCGTCGAACAGATAGTGCGAGTCGTGCGGGCCGGGCGACGCCTCGGGATGATACTGCACCGAAAACACCGGATAGTTGCGGTGCCGAAAGCCTTCCAGCGTCTGGTCGTTGAGGTTGATGTGGGTCAGCTCGATCTCGCTCTGGTTGAGCGAATCGGGGTCCACCGCGAAGCCGTGATTGTGCGAGGTGATCTCCACGCGATTGGTCACCTTGTTGAGCACCGGATGATTGGCGCCGCGGTGGCCGAACTTCAGCTTGTATGTCTTGCCGCCGAACGCCAGACCCAGAATCTGCTGGCCCAGGCAAATGCCGAAGATGGGCGTTTTGCCGATCAGCTTGCGCACCTGCGCGGCCTGGAACTGCAGCGGCTCCGGGTCGCCGGGACCGTTGGACAGGAACACGCCGTCGGGCTTTAGCGCCAGGATGTCCTCCGCGGTGGCGCCCGCGGGAACCACGGTGACGCGCGCGCCCACGTGGCACAGGCGCCGCAGGATGTTCCGCTTGATTCCGAAATCGCAGGCCACCACGTGGCACCATGGATCGCGCGGCGGAGCGATGCGGTCGGTCTTCGACACCGCTTCCACCGGCTTGTCCCACTGGTAGCTGGCCGCGGTGCTCACCCGCGTGGCCAGATCGAGGCCGGCCATCGAGGGCGCCTTGCGCGCGCGTTCCACCAGCCCGCTCGGATTGCCGCCGCCCGCCGAGAGCACTCCCCGCATCACGCCCCGGCTGCGCAGATGGCGCACCAGCGCGCGGGTGTCAATTTCGGCGGCCACTGGAATGCCGTTCGCGGCCAGGAACTGCTCCGCCGTCTGTTCCGACCGCCAGTTGCTGGCCAGCCCCGAGAACTCGCGCACCACCAGGCCCTCAATCCACGGACGCGCCGATTCCTGGTCGTAGAAATTCGCTCCGTAGTTGCCAATCTGCGGATAGGTAAGGACCACGATCTGCCCGGCGTACGAGGGATCGGTGAAGATCTCCTGGTATCCGGTGATGGCGGTGTTGAAGACCACCTCGCCCACGCTGTCGGCGCGCGCACCAAAGCCTCTGCCCTCGAA
>JBEKPY010000125.1:0-13179 GCA_049520275.1 Bryobacteraceae bacterium | reverse complement strand
GACAACGTGACCCTGGAAGTGGAGCTGATCACGCCGGTGGCCATGGACAAGGGGCTGCGGTTTGCCATCCGCGAGGGCGGCCGCACGGTGGGCGCCGGCACGGTTACGGAGATTGTGGAATAAACATGGCGCGCGAGATTATTACGTTTCAGTGCACCGAGTGCAAGCGGAAGAACTATAACAAGACCAAGAACAAGAAGACGACCACCGAGCGTCTGGAGATGAAGAAGTACTGCCCGTTCTGCCGCAAGCACCAGGCGCACAAGGAAATAAAGTAAACTGGTAGTGATCCAGCCGCCGGCGAGGGGAGCGAGGTGCGCTCGGGCGCCGGGGCTGGGTCGGACCGCGTTGGTTAGGGAAGGGGCGTAGGTTTAACGGCAGACCAGCGGTCTCCAAAACCGCGAGTGGGGGTTCGAATCCCTCCGCCCCTGCCAGGCAATTCACATCAACATGGCGATAGCACGGGCAATGGCAAACGAAGAGACCGGAACGCTGGGACGCGGCATACTAAGCTGGCCCGCCAAGGTTAAGGACTACGTGCAGGACCTCCAGATGGAGATGCGGCGCGTCACCTGGCCAAGCTGGAAGCAGGTTCGCGCCACCACGGGAGTGGTGATCGCCGCCGTGTTTGCGTTCGCGGCCTATTTCTACGTGGTCGATCTCATCGTCGGCCGCGGCATCACGCGGTTGTTCAACGCGTTCACGTCCCACTGATCACCAATCCCAATGGCTGAAGATCTCCAACCCACCGAAGAGCTGGCGCCGTCGCCGGAAGCCCCGGAAGACGCTGCTGCCGCCGCGCCGCTCGGAGATGACGCGGAGACCGGTGAAGCGCCGGGGGGCGTCGCCACGCAAGTGGAAGCCGCAGAAGCTGAAGTGCCCGCCGTGCCGCCGGCCCCGGAGGAGGCGTCCGGCAAACAGTGGTACATCATCCACACCTATTCCGGTTTCGAGCAGAAAGTGGCGGAGTCCCTGCGCAGCCGCGCTCAGGCGTTCGGCTTCGCGGAGAAGATCGGCAGCGTTCTCATCCCCACCGAGGAAGTGGTGGAGATGCGCGCCGGCCGGAAGGTGATCAGCAAGCGGCTCCTGTATCCCGGCTACGTCCTGGTGGAAATGGCCATGGACGATCAGCTCTGGCATGAAGTGAAAAACACGCCGAGGGTGACCGGTTTTGTGGGAGGCGGCAACAATCCCGTGCCGCTGACCGCCGACGAGGTCAACTCCATTCTTTACCGCCAGGCCAGCTCCGCCGAGCGGCCGCGCCCCAAACAGACTTTCGAAAAGAACGAGACCGTGCGCATCGTCGACGGCCCGTTCGCGAGCTTCTCCGGCAAGGTGGACGAAATCAACAGCGAGCGCGATACGCTGCGCGTGATGGTGACCATCTTTGGACGCTCCACGCCGGTGGAGCTCGAATTCACGCAGGTAGAAAAGATATCGTAAGGTTTCCCGAATGGCCAAGAAAGTTACAGCACAGGTAAAGCTTCAGATTCCGGCGGGCAAGGCTACTCCGGCGCCGCCCGTGGGCACCGCACTCGGCCCGCAGGGCGTGAACATCATGGAATTCTGCAAGGCCTTCAACGCGAAGACCAGCGGCAAGGACCAGGAAGGGCTGATCATCCCCGTGGTGATCACTATCTTCTCCGACCGCTCCTTTGTGTTCATCACCAAGACTCCGCCCGTACCGGTGCTGATCAAGCGCGCCGTCAATCTGGCCAAGGGCTCCGCCGAGCCGAACAAGACCAAGGTGGGCCGCATCACCGAGCAGCAGGTGGAAGAGATCGCGAAGATCAAAATGCCCGACCTGAATTGCTTCGACGTCGGCGCCGCGGTCCGCTCGGTGAAGGGCACGGCGCGCAGCATGGGCGTCGAAGTGGTGGCCTGACCCGCATCCACCTGTAAGAGAATCGATTCCCCCCATCCCCGAAAAAAAGTGACGCAACCAGGTAACCCGCGGGGGCCGGATTCCAGGCCCGTCCGCGCCCGGCGAGCGCGACCCGTTTCGGAGGAGATGGCGCTCCTCTGTTCGCTCCTCGCGAGCGAGATCCTGACCTGGCCCGAGGTGACCGCCAAACCGATGTTTGGATTCCGCGCCTTTTACCGGGGCGCCACCGTGTTCGCCATGTTCCCGGACAAGCGATCGCTGGAGAACCCAAACGCCATCTGGTACAAGCTGAACGCCGAGAGCCGGCGGAAGGAAGGGGAAAAGTGGCGCTTGTTCGAGTTGAACGGCGAACGGTCCATTACCAGCGCAATCCGGACGCTGGAGAAAGCCTGGTCACAAGCCGTCACCGGTCCCACGGGTTGATCACCCGAACGCCGCAATGTTGAAAATCGCCGGTATTCCGTGTCGCGATAGCACCCCCCCGAGAGCGTGCGATAGCGGCTATCATCGCGTCGAATTGCGAGATGGGGCGCCCGCCCGCTTCTCGCCAAACAGTTCCTGCTGCGCCTGGACCGCGAGGAGTCCAGGAATCAGGAGCGCGAGCCGTGATCGCCGTTCGCCGCCTGCAGCGGAATTTCGCCGATGGCTTCATCGCAGAAGCGGTTGGGGATCTCTGGGAACCCTGGATGCGACACGCCGATAAAGCGTTGGAGGATGACGCCCTGCTGCTCATCGTCCAGCAAGAGTTGGCCAAACGCTGCAAGAAGAGCAAGACTCGTGGCCGCAAGGCCACGCCGGCCGAAGTGGTGCTCAGAATGCTGCTGCTGAAGCATGTGCGCGACTGGAGCTTCGAAATTCTGTCGCGCGAAGTACGCGCCAATTTGGCTTGCGGGCTGGGCTTCTGGTGTCATGGGTCGGAATCGACACTCGGCTGACCCCCATGTGCTCCGCCCTGGCTTCGTTAGCGGCTGAAAAGAATCCGGGTCCGCCGCCACGCGCTCGGGGGCGCGTCCGAACTGTTCGACATGTTGCTCGCCACCGCCCGCAGGATCAGGCCGCCGCATATCCGGCGCACACCGTGCATCCTCCATCGCCCGGCCTTCGTATGTACGATAGGAAGGCCGCATGCTTTCACGCCTCAGTCTTGTACTGCTTGTCGCTTCGTTCGGCCAGGCTCAGGACGCGCCCGTTCCCACGTTCGGGACCACCGTGGTCATCCCGTCCGGGCTTCGCGGGGACATTTACTACATCCGGCACAACACGAAGATGCTTCCACGGTTTGAGAAGATGAAGCCGGTGGGGATCATCTACACCACCGCTCTGAACGTGCCCTCCCGCTCCTTCTCGCAGGGGTTCCCCGGCGTCACCGACCGATTCGAATGGTTCGCCATCGATTACACCGGCCGATTCTGGATCCAGAAGCCGGGCGTGTACGAGTTCGGCCTTACCTCGGACGACGGCGCAAAGCTGTATATTGACGGCCGCGAATTGATCGACAACGACGGTCAGCATGAGCCCGTTACCCTGCAGGGCAGAATTAACCTCAGCGGTGGGATTCATCGCATGCGCGTTTCCTATTTCCAGGGTCCGCGGTACATGGTTGCGCTCGTCCTGAAGGTTGCCGGTCCGGACGACGAAGAGCTTCGGGTTTTCAGCACCGATGAGTTCAAGCCGCCACCGCATCCCGAGGACTGGAAGTACGGCAGCGCGTCCGAACTGCAGGAAAGTCGATAGAGGACAGTTCAGGTCCTGGATATTGCCGTTGGCCATCTCCTGCAACTCATTTGCTGATTTTTACTCCCCTCGCCGGGTCGATCCAACGTATTCTCGATTCATACATGCAACTGATTTGCATAGCCGTCGTGGCGGCCTGTGTGATGCCCGGTGTCCTCAGCGCCCAGGAGCCGGCTACCTTCATCACGTACACGCATCAGATGGAAGAGCCCGGAAACCTCGAAATCGAGAACCACAGCGCGACCGGCGCCCCCGGCGGCGGCAACCGCTTTTTCGCCACGGCCACCGAGTTCGAATATGGACTTCGCGGCTGGTGGACCACGGAGTTCTACCTCGACGGCCAGGCCACCGCCCAGGATAGTGCCGTGTTCACCGGCTTTCGCTGGGAGAACCGTTTTCATCTGGTGTCCGGCGAACACTGGATCAACCCGGTACTCTACGTCGAATTCGAAGACACCAGCGGCGCCGACAAGACGCTGCTGGAGGTGGTCGGCAACGACAGCCAGTCGGACCTTGTGGCCAGTAACGCCGACTCGCGCGAGGAAAAACAACGAGAGCTCGAGACCAAGCTGATTCTGGGCAGCTACCTGAAGGGCTGGACCATCGCCGAGAACTTCATCATGGAGAAAAACCTGGCGCACGAACCATTCGAATTCGGCTATGCGGTGGCGGTGACGCGGCCCCTGGCGCTGGCGGCCCGCCCCGACGAGTGCAGGTTCTGCGCGGAGAACTTCCAGGCGGGCGTGGAGGCGTACGGCGGCCTGGGCACGCACAAGAACTTCGGTCTGGCGGACACGTCTCATTACCTCGCCCCGTTGTTGGCTTGGTCGCTGCCGAGCGGCGTGACCCTGAAGCTCTCGCCGGGCTTCGGGCTGACCGGGTCGAGCCTTCCTTTTCTGCTCCGCGTTGGGGTGTCCTGGGAGATCGAGCAGATCGGCCGGCTGCTGCGAGGCGGACGATGAAGAAGCTGGTTGTGGCGTTGATCTTCGCCGCCGCTTTGCGTGGCGATCTGCTCGATCGCGTGCCCGCCTCGGCCGCGTCGAAAGCGAATCCCAGCGCGGGGCGGCGCGGTGCCCGGCTCGCCGGCCGCAAGCTGTTCGCCCAGCACTGCGCCGCTTGCCATGGGCAGCAGGCGGAAGGGCGTGGCAAAGCGCCGCCGCTGATGCAACCGCGAGTTCGCGGGGCGGCGCCGGGCATCCTGTTCCATGCCATCACCAACGGCTCGCTCCGTGTTGGCATGCCGTCGTTCGCAGCTATTCCGGAACCCGAGCGCTGGCAGATTGTCACGTATTTGAAGGGGCTGTAGGCTCCCTATTTCGGCGGTGTTTTGGCCAGTTGCTGGCTGGCCCACAGGCGGTTCGGGTTGAGCGCGAGCGATTTCTCGATGGCCTTCCGCGCCTCCGCTTCCTGGTTGGACTTTCGCAACGCGATACCGAGCCACAGCCAGGCGTCGGCCGAGTTGGGGTTGAGCGCGATGGCTTTCCGGAAGTCCCGAATGGCCTCGCCGGTTCCTCCGCCGAATGCGGACGGCAGGTAATACATGCCTACGCCATGGCTGAGGTAAGCGTCCGACGATTGGGGGTCGAGCTGAACGGCCTTGTCGACGGATTCCAGCGCGCAGCGGCCGTGGCGCAGGCCGGCCAGTCCCGCGCTGGACACCGCCTGACCGCAGAGCGTTCCCAGAATGCGGTTGTACTCGGCCGAGCCGGGTTTTAACTCCACGGCGCGCCTGGCGGCTTCGATGCCGGAATCGGCGGCGGCGAAGGCGCGCGGCTTGTCGTGTACCTCGATGGCCACCTCGGCGAGATACGAGTGCGCCAGCGCGAGCTGGTATTGTGCATCCGGGTCCTTCGGCCGGGCGTTTGCGGCAGCGGTGGCGGCGGCAACCATGTTCTCGAGCGTGGCGCGGTCCTGCCGGTCGCGGGCCTGCTGGAGCGGGGTCGCGGCCAGCAGAGTGCCGGCCAGCGCGGAGGCGAACAACAACAGTCTCATTCTTGTTCCGATTTTACCGTGGCGGGCCGGAAGGACCCGTACGCTGCTCTGGACGCCGTGCGGGGACGGGCGGTTTCGAGCACTTCGGGGCTGCTTGCCGCACCGCATAGAATAGACGCAATGGCCCCGCCCATCCCGCAGGTCACCCTCGAGCAGTTCGAGACCGAGTACCGCCACCTTCATCTGCTTCATGCCGCCGTGGACCACTGGGCCGCGCGGACGCCCGGCGACGCCGTGGTCATCAACGCCACGCGCGGCACGCGGCTGACCTGGGCCGAACTCCAGCGCGGGTCCATGGCGCTGGCCGGCGAACTGGCGCGCATGGGCTTCCGCAAAGGCGACTTCCTGGCCGCCTCGCTACCCCTGCTGAACGAGCACATTCTGCTCCAGTACGCCTGCTTCCGTCTGGGCGTCATCCACGCGCCGCTCGATCTGCGGCTGCAGCCGGCCGAGGTGCTGCGCTCGCTCGCTCTGGTGCGGCCGAAGGCGTATCTGTTCCTCGGCAGGATGCCCACCGTGGATTTCGCCGCGCTCGGCGAGGCCGTGCACCAGCGCTGCGATTTCATCGAGCATCTCATCCAGTTCTCGCCGCCGAACGAGTGCATCTCCGGCGCCGCCAGCTTCGCGGAGGTGATGACGCGCGCCATGTCCGCCGCGGCCCCCGTGGAAGCCGATGTCGACGAGCACGACGGCGCGCAGGTGATCTTCACCACCGGTTCCACGGGCTCGCCGAAACCGGCGCTGCTTTCGCATCGCGGCATCGCCTGTCAGAATCTCTGCCTCGGCCGGGCGTTCGGCTTCGGGCCTCAGCAGCGCGTGCTCTGCAATCTGCCCGCATCGCACGTGGGCGGACAGGCCGAGTCGCTGATGACCTGCGTGTTCACGGGCGGAGTGGCCGTCACGCTGGAGATCTTCGACGCGGTGAAGTCGCTTGAAGCCATCGAAAAACACGCGGTGACCCTGGTGGGCCAGATTCCCGCCATGTTCAATCTGGAGTGGCACACCGCGGACTACGAGCGGCGCGATCTGGCGAGTCTGCACGCGGCGGTGTACGGCGGGCAGGCGGTTCCGCGGCCGTTCCTCGAACGCATGCTGCGCATGGCGTCCACCATCGGGACGGGTCTGGGCCTTACCGAAACATCGGGCTTCTGCACGCACACCGGGCTCACGCATCGCGCCCACGACATCGCCGGCGGCGTCGGCTGGGACATGCCCGTTTACCCGATGTCCATCCGGCAACCGATGAACGCCGACGGCTCGGCCGGCGTGGAAGCGTCCGCTGGAGAGATCGGCCATGTCTGCTTCCGGGGGCCGCAGAGCTTCCTCGGCTACGTGCGCGATCCCGAAGCAACCGCGGCAGTCCTCTCTCGCGACGGCTGGCTGTACACCGGCGACATGGGCGCGGTGAACGAACACGGCCTGCGCCTGTCAGGACGCGCCAAATGGGTGCTCAAGCCGTCCGGCTACCAGGTTTTTCCCGGCGACGTGGAGAACCACATCAGCCTGCTGGCGGAGAAAGTGGCCAGCGTGGGAGTGGTGGGGCATGCGCACAACACGTGGAGCGAGGGGATACTCGCCTTCGTCGAAAAGCGCCCCGGCGCGGAGTGCACCGAGGCCGAGCTGCGCAAGCATGCGCGCTCGCTGACGTCGTACATGCGGCCGCTCCATTACGTCATTCTGGAGCCCGGCGCCATGCCGCTGAACCGTACCGCCAAGGTGGACGTGGTGCGTCTGCAGGAAATGGCGAAGGAAGAGGTTCGCCGGCTCCGCGAGCGCGGGCGCTGGGACGGCGGCAACGAGCCCGCGGGAGAACAGTGATGAACGTTGGTGCGGTGGGCGGTGGAGCGAGCGCCGCAGCCCCGGATCCGCTTCGGACAGGCGGCATTCCCGGGCAGAGCCGTGCAGCGGCAACCCCGGCCACCCCCGCCACGCCCGGAGATTCCGTCGCGTCGTTTCTGGCCACCGGAAGGGTTGCCGATCTGCTGGCCGGCGTCGATCAGCGCCGGCCCATCCAGAGTCCCGAGGTCATCGCGGAGTTGCTGCGTGCCGCCGTTTCGGCCGCTGACGAGGGGAACTTCGTGCGCGCCCTCGAAAAAGTGCGGGAACTGGTGGCCATGGACCCCGAGCGAGCGGATACCCTGGCGTCCGAACCCGAGCTCGATTCGATTCGCGCCGAGGTGAGCCAACTCCTTCGCGATCTTGCGGCGGCAGCGCGATCCGACGCCGAACAAAAGCTGACCGGCGCGCACCAGGCGCTCGATTCGAATGGCGACAGACTACCCGAGGCGGACCGGGCGGATCTGCGGGCCGTGCTTTCGGTGGCCGTGCAGTTGTTCGAGACGGAGCGCCATGCCAACTACTTAAGAGCCGGGGACCTGGCTGATGTGGTGGCCGACGTGATCATGATGCAGTGCGGCTGGACACCGGCCGGTGTGCCGGTGTGGGTCCCAGTGGAAGTGAGCGGCGCCGTACGGGAGCCCGGACCGTGGGAGAATCTGTGGCGGCGCGCTTCGCCGCCGACCCTGGTGCTGGCCTGGCTGGCTCTGGGAATTGCCAGCGCCCTCCCTTTCACAGTGGTTCATGTCGCCTGGCCCGTCGCGGCGTTTGCGCTGGGCGTGTGGGGGATTGGCTTCGTGGTGCTGGTCCGCCGCTATCGGCGGGCGCGAAGGCGCCGGGAGCGGGAGAAAAAGGAACAAGCTGCTATGATCCGTGCGGGCACAAGTGTGCCATAGGCGGAGTTGTGCCACGGGTGAGGCTTGCGTTGAGGGGCCGGACACCCTTGCGGGCGCCCGGCCGGTGTATGAATCCGGCAACGTAGCGGAAGGGTCGGGAGGGGGTCCATTTTCAACCGGGGCATCAGCCGCGTACCGTAGTCCGGCGCCCGGTATATTAGTCTGGTCTTCGAGAATCCGCCCGCTTTTACTCGCTGCCTTTCAAAGAGAAAGTGGATGCCGGCATCGTATCCTTCGGCCGCCTCTCGTTTCGATCCAGCGGCTATAGCGACGACGAACGGCGCAGTTTCGGGGGAAAGCCCCGTCACCACCTCCGCCGGTTCGCACGGAAACACCAACTCGCACCGCCTGTTGAGGGCGATGCGTCAACGCTCAAGCTGGCCAGCTTGCGATTTGAGGGTTGCATGGGGGCGGGGCGGGTGTGGGGCTATGTTGTTGAGGGGGTTGGGGAGATTGTTGGGACTGGGGGTGAGGAATGGATGGTGGTGGATCGGATTGTGCGCGCGACTGTAATCGCCTCTACCGAATGGCGACAAACAAGCCAAGTGCTTCCGTAAGCGGCATCCAGCGCTACAATTTCTCTTGGCCACCGGAACGAATCCGCCCGAATTTGCCGTTACAAGGGTAGAGGACAGAATTACTTGAGCGAAATCACCGACCAGGAGATCATCGAATCCCACTTCGCCAAGGGCAAGGACCTTGACCCATTTGTATTTCCAGAGCTTAGCACGTTGTCGGCCGCATTTTTCTATCACTTCACTCCGGTGGCAAGAAACCCCGCAGCACCTGAGATTGTCTTCCTGCCCACGACCGATGCTGATCGGCTTGAGATCGTTGGATTGCTCGCCAGTTGGAATTACCTTTGGGAGGCCGCGCAGTATCGCAAAGAGGTCTTTGAACACAACCGATCTGCAGGACTCCACCCGAAGCTTGCCGCTTGGATAGACAGGCTGCCTGCCGCTAACATCTACCTCGTCGCCGAGACGAAGCGCAAGTACGATGCCTATTCTCCGCTTTACCACCTTCTGCCTAAGCCTGTTCTCGACCGCTACGGTTTACCGGCGATGAAGCGCCCAATCTGGCCGTCCAACTTGGCTTCTCCTTGGTATGACCGTATCTTTCAGGCGAATTTCGTGGACCGTCTCAGCCGAGCCTTTGCGGAACACATTTGGCCCTACTTGGACTCCGGCTCGGGTCTTCGGGCCTTCGGGTCCAACGATCCACTTGTTCTCCTCTCTCACGACCTTGATTTCTGGCTTCCCTATGCCGTCTCCGTGATTGAGGAACGAATGCGCAGCTTCAGCAGGGTCGATCCCGAAACACCAGAGCAAATCAGAATTCTCAACGAAGCACGCGAACACGCCGATGACGACGGGTGCATTGATATGCCGAGAAAAGGAGGAGTATTGTGGATGGGCGAGGAGGAGGCCGCATGTGCTACCGAGGAGGTTGCCAACGCGGCTGACAGCGGAGGCCAACTGCGGGGCATCATCGACGCTGTTAGGTCGAACCGGGTCGTCGATGGCTTTTCGTCGCGGTGGTCCTACGCCAGAGAGGACTTTGAAAGGAAGCTCTACTCAAAACGCTCTAAGGTTCGCGTCTCTTTCGTCGAACTTAGGGACACGCTGCCTGTCCATAGCCCGCGCAGCGAGTACACCGACAACCTGCTTTGGCAGGACTTCTCGGCTATTCTCGATCGCCGCGAACGACACATCGTCGTTTGCCTGCGTAACGGCATTACCAGACTGGGTGATATCGCGAGTACGTTGGGTTACGCGAATCATAGCCCTATCTCGAAGGCGCTAACCCGAATAAGGAAGAAGGCGTCGGATTTCCTCAGTCTTCTCTGAAGGTCGTCGCAGCGCCAGATCATACCCCCGACCCATGTTAATGACGACTTTGGAGAGTATGGCTTGTTGTCCGCTCTCGTGGATCATCTTCCGACGTTGATCCGAACGGCGGGTCGGGGGACACAGTGGGGTGCGCGACACAAAGTGGATGCACCTGCGACTTGGCGGAAAGCTGGCGCGGTCCGAGCGTAGCCAGTAGTTCAGACCCGGTGGACGTGCGGCGGCAACCGCGTACTCTTCTGGCGCCACAAAAAACGCGGCTCGCGCCGTGTGTCCCTTTCGGAAGCCCGAATGGCGTGCCACGCCGGGTCGTCGCTAAACTGATCCCATGCGCAGGGCTGACCGCCTTTTTCAAATCGTGCAGTACCTGCGAGGGCGGCGGCTGACCACGGCCGCGCAGATCGCCGCGTGGACGGCGGTCTCCGAGCGTACGGTCTATCGCGACATCCGCGATCTGTCGCTGTCCGGCGTGCCCGTGGAGGGCGAGGCGGGCGTCGGCTACCGGTTGAGCAAAGGGTTCGACCTCCCGCCCATCATGTTCACCATGGACGAAGTGCACGCGCTGGTGGCGGGCGCGCGGATGGTGGAGGCGTGGGGCGGCCCGGCGCTGGCCGTCTCCAGCCGCTCGGCCATCGAGAAAATCGCTCAGGCTCTGCCGGCCCCACGCCGCTCCGACCCCGAGCGGACGCCCCTGTTCGCGCCCGGCTTCCTCGCGCGCCCCGGCGCCGGGAAAGAGGTGGAAGCCGTGCGCCAGGCGATTCTGGCGCGGCGCAAGCTGCGGCTCACTTATGTCGATTCGCGCGAGCAGGCGACGGAGCGCGTTATCCGGCCGCTGGGACTGGCGTTCTGGGGCAGCACGTGGACGGTGGCCGCGTGGTGCGAGAGCCGCGCCGATTTTCGCAACTTCCGCCTCGATCGCATCCGCGCGCTCGAGCCGCTGGATGAGACGTTCGAAGACCGGGCGGGCATGCGGCTGGAGGACTTTCTGGCGCGGGCTAACTCCGACGGTCCCCCGCCGTCTGGTACAAAGCAGAGAAGGAGAACCAAATGAAATTGCTTGTGGCCGCGTTGCTGCTGTTCGCGGGAAGCGACAAGGTTGGCGAAGTGCTCACCGGCGAGGCCGCCTTCCAGGATTACACCACCATCCGCACGGGCCAGTTCCGGAAGATCACCGTGGCCGATCTGCCCCGGCCCTTTGCCACCGAGAGCGCGGGCAACGGCCCGCGGATGGTTCCGAGGCCGGCCAATGCGTGGCCCCAGGCGCCCGCGGGTTTCGAGGTGCAGCTCTACGCGGACGGGCTGAACAACCCGCGCGAGATCCGCACCGCGCCCAACGGAGACCTGTTCGTGGCCGAGAGCGAGCCGGGCGACATCCGTGTCTACAGCGGGATCACCGCCGCGGGCAAGCCGAAGCAGGTGTCGGTGTTCCTCACCGGGCTGCACCAGCCTTTTGGGATGGCCTTCTCGCCCGCCGGTCTGAACCCGCGCTGGCTGTACATTGGCAATTCCGATTCGCTGGTGCGGGTGCCCTATCACACCGGCGACCTGAAGGCGCGCGGGCCCGTGCAGAAGCTGGCCGATCTGCCGCGCGCGGGTTACCACTGGACGCGCGACGTGGCGCTGGCGCCGGATGGCGAGCATCTGTTCGTGTCCGTTGGATCGAATTCAAACATTGACGATCCCGACACGCACACGAAGGAGTACCATCGGGCCGATATTCTGCTGTTCACGCTGGACGGACAGTTCGTGCACGTGTATGCCTCCGGGATTCGCAACCCCGTGGGCATTGCGGTGAACCCGCGGACCGGCGAGCTGTGGTGCTCGGCCAACGAGCGCGACGAGCTGGGCGACAACCTGCCGCCCGATTACATCACCCACGTCGCCGACGGCGGCTTCTACGGCTGGCCGTATTATTACATCGGCGGGCACCCGGATCCCCGGCTGGGCGGCAAACACCCCGAATTGAAAAGCAAGGTGCTGGTTCCCGACGTTCTGCTGCAACCGCACAACGCCTCGCTGGAGATGACCTTCTACGAAGGCGCGCAATTCCCGGCCGAGTATAAGGGCGATATCTTTGCCGCCGAGCACGGCTCCTGGAATCGCCACATGCGCACTGGCTACGAAGTGATCCGCGTGCCGCTGGAGGACGGCCACGCCAGCGGCGTATTCGAGAACTTTCTCACCGGCTTTGTCACGGCGGACGGCGACGTCTGGGGACGCCCCGTCGGCGTTGCCGTGGCCGCGGATGGATCGCTGATGGTCAGCGACGACGGCTCGAACTCCATCTGGCGCGTCGCCTGGACCGGCGGGCGCTGAGTGCGTTGGGAGCGGGCGATCCTGCTGTTGCCGGTGTGTGCGCTCGCGCACGACCCGATTTCCACGAAGATCACGTGGAGCCGCGAGGTCTCCCGGCTGATCTTCGCCCACTGCGCGTCCTGCCATCACGAGGGCGGCTCGGCGTTCTCGCTTACCACCTGGCGGCAGGCGCGTCCGTGGGCGGTGGCCATCAAGGATGAGGTGCTGGAGCGCCGCATGCCACCGTGGGGCGCGGTGGACGGCTTCGGCGACTTTCGCGACGATGAGACGCTGACCGAGGCCGAGCTGCAGATCATCGCCGCATGGGCCGAGGGTGGCGCTCCGGAAGGCGATCTTGCACTGCTGCCCCGTGCGCCCGATTTCACGAAGGCTGCACCGCCGGCGCCCCCGCCCACGGGACCGGAGATGATCCTGGACGGGCGGCTGGAGTTGAAGAGCGCCATCCGTCTGGTTGCCATTCGCCCCGCGCAGGTGCCCGGCGGCGCTTCCCTGCAGGTCACGGCGCGGCGGCCCGACGGAAGCGTCGAACCCCTTCTCTGGCTCTACCGGTACGAGCCACGGTTTCCCCGGACCTGGGTTTATCGCGATCCGCTTCCCTTGCCCGCGGGGACCGTGGTGGAAACGTGGCCAGCGAACGCCGGCACGCTGGTGCTGATCCTGCAGGAGTGAG
>JBEKPY010000124.1:0-17712 GCA_049520275.1 Bryobacteraceae bacterium | reverse complement strand
TGTGCGTATGATGGAGGATTCCTTTGTGGGGCGGCCAATCCTGGCCGCCGCCGCGTTTCCACGCGGCGCCAGGCCGGCTTGAAAGCCGGCTGCGGGCAGGATTGCCCGCCCCACAAACTCAGGGAATCAACCACTTGCCAGACAGGCTCAAAAGTTAAGTGACATTGGGCTCTCAGCCTGCGGCGGCCTCCCATGCCGCCTGCTCAGGCGTTGCGGCTCCGCTGCCTCACTTCCGGTTCAGGAACGTCGTGTCGTAGCGCCCCGCCAGAAACTCCGCGTCGGCCAGAATGCGCTGGTGCAGCGGAATGGTGGTGTAGATTCCCTCCACCACGAACATGTCCAGCGCGCGCTTCATGCGGGCGATGGCTTCCTCGCGGCTCTCTCCGTACGCCACCAGCTTGGCCACCAGCGAGTCGTAGTAAGGCGGGATCACGCCGTCCGTATACGCCGCCGTGTCCACGCGAATTCCCGGACCGCCGGGCAGGTTGAAGCCGGTGATCCGTCCCGGCGACGGGGCGAACGTGTCCGGATTCTCGGCGTTGATGCGGCACTCGATGGCGTGGCCGCGCAGCGTCACCGGCCGCGGCAGAATGTCCTGCAGGCTGTAACCGGCCGCGATCAGAATCTGGCTGCGCACCAGATCGATGCCGGTGACACATTCGGTCACCGGGTGTTCCACCTGAATGCGGGCGTTCACCTCGATGAAATAGAGGTTGCCGGAGGCGTCCATCACGAACTCCACCGTGCCCGCGTTGGTATAGCCCACCTGGCGCATGGCCTCGCGCAAGGTGTTCGAGACCGTCCTGCGCATCTCCCCACTGACCGCCGTCGAAGGGGATTCTTCGATGAGCTTCTGGTGGCGGCGCTGAATGGAACACTCGCGCTCGCCCAGCACCTCGACGTCGCCGTGCTCGTCGGCAATGATCTGAAACTCGATGTGGCGCGGCATCTCCACGAACTTCTCGAGGTAGAGATCTCCGCAGGAAAACGCTGCCGCCGCCTCCGCTTGGGCCTGGGCGAACAGGGCCGGTAGCTCGGTGTCGTTGCGCCCAACGCGCATGCCGCGGCCGCCGCCGCCCGCCGAAGCCTTCAGCATCACCGGATAGCCGATGTCGCGCGCCACCGCGCAGGCCTCATCGCAGTTTTGCAGGATGCCATTCGATCCGGGCACAATGGCCACGCCCGCGGCTTCCATGATGGTCCGGGCGCGCTGCTTGACCCCCATGGCCCGAATCACTTCCGGCTTCGGCCCGATAAAGCGCAGGCCCGAAGTCTCGCACACCTCCGCGAAATCGGCGTTCTCGCTGAGAAATCCATAGCCGGGGTGAACCGCGTCGGCGTTGGTGATTTCCGCGGCGCTGATCACCGAGGGGATGTCCAGATAGCTGCGCGAGCTGCGCGCCGGTCCAATGCAAATGGCCTCGTCGGCGAAGCGCACGTGCAGACTGTGGCGGTCGGCTTCCGAATACACCGCCACCGTGCGGATGCCCAGATCCTTGCAGGCGCAAATGACACGGACCGCGATTTCGCCGCGGTTGGCGATGAGGATCTTACGAAACATGCCTGGTCAACGCGGGCGCGCCGGTCAACGCGGACGAACGCCGAATAGCGCCTCGCCGTATTCCACCGGTCTGCCGTTCTCCGTCAGCTTGCTCATGATGGTGCCGGCCACCTCCGCCTCGATCTCATTCATGAGTTTCATGGATTCGATGATGCAGAGCACCTGGCCGGGCTCGATCTGGTCGCCTACCTTGACGAACGGCGGGCTGCCCGGCGCGGGCGCGTCGTAGTAGGTGCCGACGATGGGAGATTTCACGAGGATGGTGTCGGCCGCGGCGGCAACGGCGGCCCCCTGCCCCACGGACGCCCCCGCGGAGGAATGTTCCGCGCCGATCAGCGGCGGGGCAACCGGGTGCGGCGTGGCGGGAGGCGCTGCCTCGGACGGCGGCGCCGTGGGCGCGAACACTTGCGGCACCACGACGTCAGTGGTGGTTCCAAACGTGCGCCGTATGCGCACCCGGTTCTCGCCGCGCTGCACCTCGATCTCGGCGACCCCGCTTTCCACGATGAGCTGGATCAGCTCCCTGATTTCGCCTATGGTCATGTTTAAACCGTCAGAGTACTAGGAACTCCTTCGTGGTTGGGGTCAGCACCTCGCATCCGCTGGCGGTGACCACCACGGTGTCCTCGATGCGTATGCCGCCGAAGCCCTCCACGTAAACGCCGGGCTCGATGGTGATAGCCATCCCCGCCCGCAGGCGCGTCTTATCCTTCTTGCCCAGGCGCGGCGGCTCATGAATCTCCAGGCCGAGCCCGTGTCCGGTGGAATGCACGAAGGCTTTGTCCAGCCCGTCGGTCCGGAGCACCCGGCGCGCGGCGCGGTCCACCTGCTCGGCGGTCACGCCCTCCCGGACGGCGGCGATGCCGGCAAGCTGCGCCATCAGAACGCTGTCGTACATGTTGCGGACTTTTCGGCCGGGCCTGCCCAGAAACAAAGTACGCGTCATGTCGCTTACATACCCGTTCCGGGTGGCGCCCATATCTATCAATAGTAGTTGATTGGCGCCGACTGGTTCGGAGGTGGGCTGCGCATGCACCAGCGCCGAGCGCGGCCCCGAGGCTACGAGGGTTTCAAACGAGGGCTTCTCGGCCCCCTGCCGCCGCATCTGGTACTCCAGTTCCGCGGCGATATCGGATTCCCTCACCCCCGGTCGAATCCCCGGCAGCACCGCCTCGAAGGCCAGCGAATTAACCAGCACCGAGGCGCGGATGCGCGCGATTTCCTCGGGGCTCTTGATCGTGCGCAGCTCTTCCACCACCGGCCCCACCGGCTTCAGCGACGCTCCCAGCGGCAGGGTTTCCTTCAGGCGCTGCCACGAGTCGAACAGCAGACGGCCGCGCTCGAACCCGATCCGTTTCAGCCGCCTCCGGGCGATGAAGTGCGCAACGTCCGCTACCAGCGGCCCGCGCGCGGTTTTCACCGTGCAGCCGGATGTCTCTTCGGAAGCCTGGATGGTGTAGCGCGGATCGGTGAACAGCGTGCTCCGGCCGGATTCCACCAGCAGCAGCGCGTTGCTTCCGGTAAAGCCGCTGAGATAGCGAACATTCGGCGGAGCGGAAACGAGGAAGGCATCGATCTTCAGGTCGGCGAACTGTTCCGCGACCGCCGAAATCGGGCTATTCGTTTTCATTCGTGGCCACTCATGGAATCAGGATGAGCTTGCCGGTGGTCCCACGGCCTTCCAGATCGCGATGGGCCGCGGCGGCTTCATCTAGCCGGTATTCGCCGCCGATGTGGATATGCAGACGGCCCTCGGAAACCCACCGTAGCACGTCGCCGGCCCGCCAGTGCAGCTCGTCGCGCCGGGCCACGTAGTGCGCCAGATTGGGGCGGGTGAGATAGAGAGAGCCCTTTTGTGAGAGCAGCAGCGGTTCGATGGCCGGCGCCGGGCCGCTGGCGTTGCCGAAGTTGACTATGACGCCGCGCGGGCGCAGGCAGTCCAGGCTCTTCAGGAACACGGAGCGGCCCACCGAGTCGTAGACTACGTGCACGCCCTCGCCGCCCGTGCGCTTCTTCGTCTCTTCGACGAAATCCTCGATGGTATAGAGGATGACGTCGTCCGCGCCGGCCTCGCGGGCTTCCCGCGCTTTCTCTGCCGACGATACCGTGCCCAGCACGCGCGCGCCCAGCATCTTCGCCATCTGCACGATGAGCAGCCCGGTGCCTCCGGCGGCGGCATGGACAAGGCAGGTGTGCTCGGGCTTGAGCAGGAAGGTGGAATGGGTCAGGTAATGGGCCGTCATGCCCTGCAGCATGGCAGCGGCAGCGAGTTTGAAATCGAGATGGCCGGGCAACTGGATGAGCTGCGCGGAGGGGACCACGGCGTACTCGGCGTAGGAGCCGCGCACCATGGCCCAGGCGACGCGATCGCCGGGGTGGACGTCCTGGACATCCGCACCGATGGCTTCGACGGTCCCCGCGCCCTCCATGCCCAACGGCGCCGGCAGGTCGGATTTGTACAGCCCGGTGCGATGGTAAGTGTCGATGAAGTTGACGCCCGACGCCGCCACTTTCACCAGCGCCTGGCCCGGCCCCGGTGCGGGAACGGGCACGTCGTCAAAGCGAATCTTGTCCGGACCGCCGAATTCGTGAACGCACGCAGCCTTCATTGCCTTCGAATTGTCTCCCGAACTCGTAGTTTCTCACGGCGCGAGCGACGGCGTGCGATGTGGTTCCGGGGGGACGGGTAGCCGACCGCAGGCTGAGAGCCCAATGCCGCCGCGTTTCCACGCGGCGCCAGGCCGGCTTGAAAGCCGGCTGCGGGCAGGATTGCCCGCCCCACAAACTCAGAGAATCAACCACTTGCCAGACAGGCTCAAAAGTTAAGTGCCATTGGGGAGAGCCTGCACTACTCTCTCAGCGTGAGCTCGTTCGTGACGCTGCGCACGCCCTTGACGTGCTTGGCCAGTTTTTCGGCCTTCTGGCGGGCTTTGTCGGTGTCCACCGCGCCCTTCAGAGTCACCGCGCCGTCCTTCACCGCGACATCGATGCCGCCACCCTTCACGTCGGTGTCGGCGGCCAACTTCATCATCACCTGATCGCGGATGGAGTCGTCGGTGGCCGGTTCTTTGTTCTTGTCGGCCGCGAACGCGACAACCGTCGTAATCGGGGTGGAACCGTTGGCCGCACACACCAGTGGCGCCACAAGCAGGACAGTAGTGAGAATTCTCATGTCACTCCATTATCGCGGAATCTCCGGCCATGGATCGCCAGTCGATCGCGTTCAGAAACGCGGGGTCCTCGCGCCAGCCGGACCGCACTTTCACGAAGAGCTCCAGAAAGACCTTTCTCGAAAACAGCGCGTCCATCTCCAGCCGGGCCTGGCTCCCAACGCTCTTGAGCATGGCGCCTTTTGCGCCGATCACAATCGCTTTCTGGCCGGGCCGTTCGACAAAGACGGTGGCGGCGATGCGCAGCAGGCGCCCGCTGTCCTCCCATTTGTCGATGAGCACGGCGATCGAGTGCGGCACCTCCTGGCGGGTGCTGGAGAGGATTTTCTCGCGGACGATTTCGGCGGCGAGGTACCGCTCCGGCTGGTCGGTCAGGTAATCCGGCGGGAAGTAGCGCGGACCTTCCGGCAGTCTGGCAACGATGGCGCGGCGCAGCGGATCGAGTCCGTCGCCGGTAGCCGCGGAAATGGGGAAGTACTCGGCGAACTCGTACAACTGCCGATACTGCTCGATCAGCGGCAGCAGCGCACGCTTGTCGTCGATGCGATCGATCTTGTTCAGAAGCAGGAAAGTGGGCGCCCGGACCTTGCGCGCCAGATCCACCGCTTCGCGATCGGCCGCCGTCATGGGGACGCTGGCATCCGCCACAAACAGGATGAGATCGCGCTCGTCGAGCGCCGCCCGCACGGTCTCCATCATGCGCCGGTTGAAGAGCGTGTCGGATTTGTGGATCCCCGGCGTGTCGATGAAGACGATCTGCGCGCCCGGTTCGTTGACCACGCCCTGGATGGACGTCCGAGTGGTCTGCGGCTTCCCCGATACGATGGCCAGCTTGCTGCCGGTGAGCGCGTTCAGCAGCGTGGACTTGCCGGTATTCGGCCGTCCGATGATGGACACGAATCCGGAGCGGTGTTGGGGACCTTTCATGAGATAACCATTCGATTCGAAGTGGGGCAGGCTCTCAGCCTGCGGCGGCCTCTCAGGCCGCCCTGCCCCTTGGTTGCGGCTCTGCTGCCTTGTGGGACAGGCGTCCACGCCGGCGGCGGATCCCGGACCCACCTGCCGCTCGTCTCGCGCCGCGAAGAAATCAAGGTGTAGTAGTACTTAGAAGTACAAGAGATGGCATGGTTATTCTCTGACAGGTGCTTAAACATGGGTTTTCTTTTCGGCCCGGCACACGCGCACCTGCTCCACCCTCAGCTCGTTTCCCGCGATCACCTCGATGCGAATGCCCTCGCGCTCCACCGCTTCGCCGCGGTGCGGGACGTGGCCGAGCCATTCGGTGACCAGTCCGCCGACGGTGGTGGACTCGGTTTCCTCCTGCGGGCGGAAATCCAGCAGATCGTCCAGACGATCCAGATCCAGGCTGCCGGGCACGACGTAGCGGCCCTCGCCCTCCTCGCGCACGTCGCGCTCGGGTTCGTGTTCGTCGCGAATCTCGCCGAGGATCTCCTCCACCAGATCTTCCATGGTGGCGATGCCGGCGGTGTTGCCGTACTCGTCGATCACCACCACCATCTGGATGGACTGCTGCTGCATCTCGCGCAGCAGGTCGTTGACGGGCTTGGTCTCGGGAACCGCGCGGATGGGCCGGAGCAGATCGCGAATGCCGCCGATGGTGCGATCCTGAGCGTCCGCCTCGAACAGGTCGCGTACGTGCACGAAGCCGATGACGCGATCGATATTGTCTTCGAAGACGGGGATGCGCGAGTACCGTTCGTTGACCACGAGCTGGCGCAGGCGCTCCAGCGACGCGTCCACCGCGATGGCCACGATCCTGGGCCGGGGCGTCATCACCTCGCGGACGGTCTTGTCGCCGAAAGCCACCACCGATTCGATCAGCTTGCGGTCTTCCTCTTCGAGGATTCCTTCTTCTTCGCCCGCCGAAATCAGAGCGTCGATGTGCTCGGCCGCGGTGGGCGGCTGGGCGGCGGACTGATCCGGCCGCGCCAGCTCCACCAGAGACTCGAAGAAGCCGAGCACGGCCACCAGCGGCTTCACCAGGAAAACGATGGCGCGCAGCAGGGGCATCAGCGGGATCAGCCAGCGGCCCGAGGTCTTACGGTAGAGGATGTGCGGGATTACCCAGGTGGTGACCAGCATGAGCAGCCACGAGAACCCCAGGGCCTCGACGGTGGATTGCCACAGCGGCTCTCGCGCCGCCACGCCGGATGCGAGGATGACCGCCACCAGCGCCAACAGCAGCGTGTGCTTGACGATGGAGAAGGCCAGCGCGCCACGCTCCACGGTGAGCCCCATCCGCTGCTGCAGGGAATCCTTGAATAATTCCAGCGCGGGCAATTCGCGCGGACGCAGCCGCACCGCCTCCATGTGCAGCACCTGGACCAGGGTGACCAGGCACAACAGGGCACCGATGAGAGCCGTCGCCAGCACAGCCAGTGCGATCATCATTTCTGCACCCCAATGTGGGGCAGGCCCGCGGCCTGCGCGGGGCTCGCAGCCCCGCTCCTCTTCTCTGCTTTGTGGAGCTGGGCGGCCTGAGAGGCCGCCGAAGGCTGAGAGCCTGCCCCACATCGCTCGAGGAGCCCGGCCGGAAGGTCCAGGCGGCGCCGCCATCGCCGCTCCACGCGCCGCATCTCGCCCCCGTCGCGCTCGTGGTCCAGGCCCACAAGGTGGAGCACGCCGTGCAGCATCAGGACGCGTACCTCATCGTCGATGGAATGGCCAAAACCAGCGGCCTGTTCCCGCGCGCGGTCGAACGAGATAGCGACCTCACCCAGGTGGTCGCCGGCGACAGCGGGGAAAGACAGCACGTCGGTCGAGTCGTCCTTCTTGCGGAATTGCCGGTTGAGGCGGCGGATCTCGTCGTCTCCGGTCAGCAGACAGCAGAACGGCCGGCCGCCGGCCACGTCAGCCTCCAGGCGGCGCGCAAACTCCAGCAACTCGCGGCGGCGCAGCGCGCGCGAGCGGATGCGGAACAGAATCGAGCTTCGCTCGGAAGCCATGGCGGTGTGGAGTCTAATCCTGGGCGTTGCCGCCGGGTGGCGGCGCGGCGGTTTCGGTCTCGACGGGTACTGTTTCGGGTGGCGGCTCGGCGCCCAGCCGCAGGGTAAGCTGCCGGCCGATGCCCAGCGTCTCGTTATAGCGTTCGTACGCCTTCACAATGCGCTGCACCAGGCTGTGGCGAACCACGTCCCGCTCGTCGAAGTACACGAAGCTGATGCCCTCCACGCCCTTCAGCACTTCCACCGCGTCGGTGAGCCCGCAGCGCTTGCCGCCGGGCAGGTCAATCTGGGTCAGGTCGCCGTTCACCACCATCTTCGAGTTGAAGCCCTGCCGGGTCAGGATCATCTTCATCTGTTCGGCGGTGCTGTTCTGCGCTTCGTCGAGAATGATGAAGCTGTCGTTCAGCGTGCGCCCGCGCATGAAGGCGATGGGCGCCACCTCGATGACGTTGCGCTCCAGCAGCTTCTCCACCTTCTCGCCTTCGAGCATGTCGTAGAGCGCATCGTAGAGCGGGCGCAGGTAGGGGTCCACTTTCTCCTGGATGGTGCCGGGCAGAAAGCCGAGGCGTTCGCCGGCCTCCACCGCGGGGCGCGTCAGAATGATCCGGCTGACCGTTTTGTTCATCAGCGCGGAGACGGCCATGGCCACGGCCAGATACGTTTTGCCGGTGCCGGCGGGCCCGATGCCGAAGGCGAGGTCGTTGCGCTCGATGGCCTCCAGATAGCGGCGCTGGTTGATGGTTTTCGGGGCCAGCGTTTTCTTGCCGAAGTTGCGCTGACGGCCGCTGTGCACCAGAGCGCGCAGGGTGACGTCGGCGTCCTCGGCGACCACGCGCAGGTAGCTGTTCAGGTCGCCGTTGCGGAACTGGTGGCCTTCCTTCACCAGGGCCACGTAATCTTCGAGGATGGCCGCGGCGCGGATCACGGCGGGCTCTTCGCCGTCCAGTTCCAGGCAGTCGTTCAGCAGGCGCGTGCTGACATTCAGGCCCGCTTCGAGGACGCGAATATTCTCGTCGCGGGTCCCGAACAGGGACTCGATCCCACGGGAAATCTGGACGCTGAGTCTCATCCTGCGAGGGGGGGCGTGAGGGGGTACCGCGAGGGGCGCTCCACGGCGATTCCTGCTCCGAACGAGCCAGCCGCGATCATCCGCTTGCGCGGAAGAGAAGCAAACATCCAGTTGCCATTATACCTCAGGTGGCGGCGGTGTTGGGCTCTTGGTTTGGCAGTGCGCAAAATCCGTGTGGCTGACAGTCCAACTCGCCATTTGGTTGGGTTGGTATGGTCCAGGTTGGGCTAGCATGGTCCACATGGTCCGTAGGGGTTGACAGGGCCTTTACCTGATGGTATCTTGAACAGGGGCTTACTGGGCCGTATGGCTTACGAAAGGTTCACGAGTAAGAGCACGCGGAAGAACACTCCAACAGCAACCCTCCGACCGGGCGGGCGATTGCGTTTGAATTCTGATGCCACCCTGAAATTTCGTGGTGTGGGAGCAACACGAGTCTATATGTTGTGGGACGAAAAGAGAAAACGCATTGCTATCCAAGTGGCACCCGAAGACTCTTCTTCGAGTTACAAACTGACCTTTAGCGAGGCACAAAACTCGGCCGACATTGGCGCAAAGGCTTTTCTCAGACACGTTGGGGTATCCATTGAGACGAAAGTGGATCTAGCACTTGAATGGAACCAGAAAGATCAGATGTTTGAAGCAAGACTGCCGGGCTTGTAAGTACGAAATCGAGGACCACCAAGAGTAGGGAGCCTTTCGGCTCCCGCGACTCTTGGCGCTAGCAATGCGGGCGTGGTGAAAAAGCAAACACACCGGTCCTTAAAACCGGCGCGCTGTCGTGGCGCTTGCGGGTGCAAGACCCGCCGTCCGCATACCAACTAGATCATACATCGCCTTCGGCTCTGTTTTTGGCCCATCGAGCCTGAACTGCTTTCCGAGCGCTTTCACTTCGTTGTTCCGGTGTCAATTTAGCAGCTCGCGCGCGACCGCCTTTCGGACCGCCCTTTTTCCCCAGTTTGGAAAAGTACTCACGGACCTCAGGGGATAACCTCGTTCGGACCACACTCTTAGTGTACGTGAACGGCGTACGCATGTCAAGCATTCATTTTTGCCTGACTATACGTGAACGGATCGATCCCGTAAGACACAGAGCGCCTCACCGAGGTCCACCACACCACGATTCTCAAGCTGCTGGTGCTCCCGGGCGAGAAGGCAGAACATTGCGCTCTCCGAGAGCGCGGCCCCGATTCCCGGCTTTGATGGTGTGGCATCGACGGGCCTGACCGCGAGCGCATCGTTCCCGGCAGTTGAGGATGCCTCGCCACCGCCCGCTTGTTCGACCAGGTAAGTCTCGGCATTAACGGGGCAGCCCGCCTCATATAAAAATGCTATGGACTTCGCCGAAAGTCGTCCTTTAGAATCGAGCAATATTCGCGTCGGGGTGCGCCTGGGGGCGTCCACTAAACGGAGCTATTCCTTGAAGGAGATCCTGCATGAAGTGTGTCCGTTTTTGCGTGCTGGCGCTCGCCGTCTGCGGGGTCACTGCCAGAGCGCAGCAATCCGGCGCGGAGCCGGTACACATCGGTTCCGTGACCGTTTCCGGCAGCGTTCTGGAGCGCTACGAATTCTGGGACTTCTTTCAGGGCGCCGGGCAGAGCAACTACAGCTACTCGGGTTCGCTCCTGCAACTGGCATTCTCGCAAAAGGCGCAGGGCTACGACTGGGCGCTCGATTTTGCCGCGCCCATCCTGCTGGGTCTGCCGGCCCACGCCGTCCAGGCCGCGCCCCTCGGGCAATACGGACTGGGCGCCTCCTACTTCGCGGCCGACAACAAAAACTCAAACGCCGCCGGCTTTTTCGTCAAACAGGGCTTTTTTCGCATCAAGGGCGAGAACTCCAGCATGCAGATGGGGCGCTTCGAGTTTGCCGATGGCATGGAAGGGAAGCCGAAGGACGCTACGCTGACCGCGGTGCGAGCCAGCCGCATTCAGCAGCATCTGATCGGGACGTTCGGGTTTTCCGACGTCCGCCGCAGCTTCGACGGAGGACACTACGACTGGTCGTCCAACGGATGGAACTTCACCGCGGTCGGCGCGATCCCCACGCGGGGCGTCTTCCAGACCGACGGCTGGGGCTGGGTGAAGACACCCTTCGCCTACGTTGCGCTGACTCGCGACGCCAGCTACGGCCGAAGCAACGCGGAGTGGCGCGTCTTCGGGATCTATTACAACGACGACCGCCCCGTGGTGAAAACCGATAACCGCCCGGCCGCGGCCAAAGCCCGTGACTTCGGCGGCATCAATATCGCCACGTTCGGCGGCCACTACATCCAGGACGTGCTCACCGGAGCGGGCACCTTCGACCTGCTGGGATGGGGCGCGGTGCAGACCGGAACGTGGGGCACCGAGACCCAGAAGTCCGGGGCGGGGACTTTCGAGGCGGGATTCCAGCCTAATGGCCTGGCGCGCCTCAAACCCTGGGTCCGCGGCGGGTTCTTCTGGTCGAGCGGCGACGGCAACCCCAACGACAACACGCACGGCACCTTCTTCATCATGCTGCCCACGCCGCGCATCTACGCGCGCTTCCCGTTCTACAACGAGATGAACAACAGCGATCTGTTCGGCGAGTTGATTCTGCGCCCGTTTAAGCGGGTGACTTTCCGCAGCGATGTTCACGACGTGTGGCTCTCCAACAGCCACGACCTGTGGTACGGCGGAGGCGGCGCGTTTCAGCCGTGGACCTTCGGCTTTCTGGGCCGTCCTTCCAATGGCTTAACGGGACTCGCGGATATTTACGACACCGGCGGCGATTTTCAATTGAATCGCGCGCTCGCGCTCGGCCTTTATTTCGGCTACGCTCAGGGCGGCCCGGTGATCCGCAAGATATTCCCGTCCGGCGCCGACTCCAAATTCGGCTACATCGAGATGAACTACAACTTCTGATTATCGGCGGCCATCCGCGGCCTCGTCGGCACACCTTCGATGAGGCGCGGACCGCTCCGTTACCGTCGCGGCTCAGCGCGAAGCAGGCCCGCCGAGGGGGTCTGGCCGCGGGCGAGGCGCCCACCCCACCAGAAGGATCATCTTCCAGGCGCGAATGGACTCCGCTGGAATCACGCCCTTGTGGTGAAGACTGTGACAGTTCGGGCAAAGAGGCAAGAGGTTCTCTGGCTCGTTACTTCCTGCCATCCCAGTTCGTCCGCGCGCACTACCTGATGTCCTCGCAGGAACCGGGCGAGTGGGGCCGGGGCATTGGCGTCAAACAGGATCTTCACGCACCCGCCGTGGGCTGTTCAAGGGAACTCCTTGCGAAAGCAAGAACGCGATGCACCTGCTCGCGGCTGACAGACGGGAACCACTCCAAAAACTCGTCAATGGTGGAGCCCCGATCAATGTGCTCGAACAGCGCTCCGGTCGACGGACACTCCAAAGGCTCCAATCCATACTGTCGGTTTATCGTTAACCTTGCTGTACCGGTTCGGTCCGCTCCAAAGGTCGCCTTCTTCGCCGCCGCTTTCTCTGGCATCCTATCGCACCGTCAGCGTGTATACCGCAATGCGATATAGAGGCCGGGGAGCAGATGGAGCTCCACTCCGATTATAAAAGTTCTGTATAATCGCAATGAGTGAGGAGTGGTACAAAGCCGATC
This sequence comes from Bryobacteraceae bacterium, assembly GCA_049520275.1. Classification (GTDB taxonomy): domain Bacteria; phylum Acidobacteriota; class Terriglobia; order Bryobacterales; family Bryobacteraceae; genus CAWACP01. The sequence continues at coordinate 5,355 of JBEKPY010000124.1, read as the reverse complement.
CAATGGCTCGGAGACAGTCGTGACCGCCTCCGACGGTTTCCCCAGGCAGCGCGTCGCGAAGTTGGTTATCAGTTGAGCTTGATTCAGGCAGGACGTTCGGCAAGCGATTGGAAGCCGATTCCAGTGGTCGGCCCCGGAGTCATTGAGATTCGAGTGCATGCGGAGGGTGAGTATCGCGTCTTCTACGCGGCAAAGTTCGAGGACGCCGTCTGGGTGTTGCATGTCTTCGCCAGGAAGACCCGGAAGGCGTCCTCACTTGACGTCGAGCTGGGGAAGAAGCGCTACCGTGAATTGTTGGAAAGGCGGAAGTGATGCGAGCGACAAAAGGCAATGAGAATGTTTTCAGAGACTGCGGATTTCCCCCCGCCGAAGCGGAAAACCTCCGCATCCGCGCCAAGATGATGATGGCTCTGACTGGCTATATCCAGAAGAGAAAGATCACCCAATCTCGCGCGGCCAGAGTCATGGGTGTATCGCAGCCGCGAATCTCGGATCTGGTGCGCGGCAAGATCGGGCTATTCACGATCGACACGCTGGTCAACATGGTGACCGCCGCCGGTCTGAAAGTAGATGTGGACATCACGGCTGGCAGGCCGAGGGCGAAGAACAGGCAGGTTGCCTGATTCGCGAATACGATGCACCCGCGTCGGGGCAATTGGTGGAAGTGGTTGTGTAATGTGTGTATTGACTCGTGTGAGTTGGTGCGAATGATAAAGGTTTAATGGGCTCTCCGCAGGAATTCGTAAAAGCGTTCAACTATCGATGATTCAGTGAGATGACGTTTTTGGGTACACTCGACAGTTGACACACAAGGAATGGACGGCAATTCTGGCGTGGCCGGGTTTCCGAGTGTATCGGCACGAACCGGACGAAGAGGCGAAGACACTCAAACTGTGGGTTCGGCGCAAGCCTGTTCACAGGGGGTTTGAATGCAGCGGATGCGGCCGCCGCCTGCACCGGGTGCATGATGTGCGGGAGCGTCGTGTCCGTCTACTCCCGGCAGATCCCGCGCCGGCTCGCGCGGATGAACTCCACCAGATGCCGCGCGTGCTCCCCCTGAACTTCGGCTTCAATGCGCGCCAGCGCGTCGGCCAGCTTCAGCCCGGAGCGGTACAGAATCCGATAAGCGGATTTGAGCGCGGCGATCTCTGCCGCGGAAAAACCCGCCCGCTTCAGACCCACCAGATTGACCCCGTTTGGAGTGACCCAGGATCCCGCGTACAGAAAATACGGCGGCACGTCCTTGTTCACGCGCGTGATGCCGCCGATCATGGCCAGCCGCCCGATCTTCGAAAACTGATGGATGGCCACGCCGCCCGAGATGAACGCCTGGTCCTCCACCTCCACGTAGCCCGACACCAGCGCGCAACTCGCAATCACCGTCCGGTTCCCGATGCGGCAATTGTGCGCGATGTGCCCGGACGTCATGATGTAGTTTTCGTCGCCGATTTCGGTGACGCTCTCCGGCAGCGTGCCGCGCGAAATGGTGTAGTGCTCGCGGATCCGGTTCCCGTTGCCGATGCGCAGGTAGCTGCGCTCTCCGGTGAAGGCTTTGTCCAGCGGGTCCGTTCCCAGCACGGTGCCGGCGGAAATCTCGTTGCGTTCGCCGAGCGTGGTCCAGCGCTTCACGTAGACGTACGGCTCCAGACGGCAGAACGCCCCGATTTCCACGTCCTGCTCGATCACGCAGAACTCTCCGATCGCGCACTGCGGCCCGACAGTGGCGTCCGGATGCACACGCGCACCGGGGGCTACGGTGGCGGATGGATGGATGGCCATAAGCTTGTATCATACGTGAGGTAACGACACGGGCCGTGAGGTGACGATGCGGGTTTCTGAGATTGCGGTGCTGGTGGGGGGCGCATGCGAGGGCGAGGCCGATCGCCCCATCCGCGCCGCCGCCGCCCTCGATGCCGCGGGTGCGGACGAAGTGGCCTTCGTGGGCAGCCGCAAGGCGGCCGCGGCGGCCGATCAATCCGAAGCGGGCTGCCTGCTGGTGCCGCTGGATTACCCCGCGGGCCGCACGCTCATCCGCGTGGAGGATCCGCGAACCGCGTTCGCCCGCGTGGTGGCGCGCCTGCACCCCCCCGAATTGCCCGCGCCGGGCATTCACCCCACTGCGGTGGTGGCCGCCGATGCAGTGCTGGGTGAAGGCGTCTCCATCGGCCCGCACGCGGTGATTGGCCCGGCGGCGCACGTCGGGGCGCAATCGGCGATCGGCGCGGGGACGTCACTGGGCGCGCGCGCACACCTGGGCCGCTGCTGCCGCCTGCATGCCAACGTCACCATCTACCCGGACGTACACATCGGCGACCGCGCCATCATCCACTCCGGCGCGGTAATCGGGGCCGACGGCTTCGGCTTCGCCATGGCCGGAGACCACTGGGAGAAGTTCCCGCAGATCGGAAGCGTGGAGATCGGCGACGATGTGGAGATCGGCGCGCAGTCCTGCATCGACCGCGCGGCGCTGGGCGTGACTTCCATCGGCGACGGCGTCAAGCTGGACAACATGGTGCACATCGCGCACAATTGCCGCATCGGGCGCCACGTGGTGATGGCGGCGCAGACGGGCCTCTCCGGCGCGGTGGTGGTGGAAGACTACGCGGTGATCGGCGGCCAGGTGGGCATCGGCGACAAAGCGCGCATCGAATCGCGCGCGGTGCTGGGTTCCGGCTCGGGCGTGCTCACGTCGAAGATCGTACGCCGCGGCCAGGTGGTCTGGGGCACGCCGGCGCGCCCGCTGAAGGAGTACCTCGAACAGCTTGCCAGCATGGCCCGGCTGCCCGAGCAAAAACGCCGGGTGGAGTCGCTGGCGAAACGGCTCGAGGCTCTCGAAAGCCGCGTGAATGAGATGGATCAGACCGGCAGTTGAACCCGCTGGGCGCTCTGTTCGGCGCGCTCCAGAATGCCGTCAGCCGACTCCAGCAACGTTTGCACCCGAGCCAGCAGAGTGCGCGCTTCGAGCAACTCCGCCGGAATGGTCATCTCGAGGTAGTATGCAATGGCTTCGATCGTGCTCAATGGCTGGCGCAGATCGTGGGTCATTTCGAGTAACACGCGATCCCCGTCCGGATGCGCGCGTCCATCGTGCAAAAACGCGGCAGCCTTCCCTGGAGCAACTTGAGCGGCAGACACAGTGTATTATTCCTTCCTCACTGGCCAGTGGGGCGCCGTGAGTTGAGCTTCGTCTTACGCGGGGGGAGACGTTCAACTTTATACCCCCAATTGGGGGGGCAGGTCAATAGACTTGTTACGAATTCGTATCGATTCGGTCACAGCCGTTGAATCTGCTGGAGATTTAGATTGGCGGAGTGCACGCCACGGCTCGCTGTGGCGTCTCCATTTCAAAATGAGTTTGCGTTGTCCGATGGGGAGCCTCGCTCTCGGACTGTTCGCGGGGCCACTGCTGCTCGCGCAGGTACCAGTAGTACCATCAAGCTCCGGCGCTGGAAATGTGCGCGAGCCCTCGCCGGTGGGATTCGGCGGGGTCAGCGGGGTTGTGCTGAGCGACGTGACCGGGAAGCCGTTGCAGCGCGCTCTGGTCATCCTGCAGCCGCTCGACGCGGACGCGCTTTCCCGGCTGGCCACCACCACCGAGACCGGCACGTTCGAATTGGCCGCGGTGAAGAACGGCCGCTATGAGTTTGTCGTGCAGCGGGATGGCTACCTCTCCATCGGGGGGAGCGGACCTCGATTCGGCAGCCCGCCGCCACAGGTCACCGTCTCGAACAACGCGCGGCTCGGCAGCTTCGTATTCCGCATGCACCCGGCTGGCGTGATCGCCGGCCGCGTTAGATACGGGAGCGATGCCGAACCCGCCGTTGGGGCGCTGGTGGAGTTATACCGTGAGCACCGGATTCGCGGACGCCACGGCTTCGACGCGGTGGCTGGTGCGCTAACCGACGACCGTGGGGAGTATCGCATTCACGGCGTGCCGCCAGGATCGTACTACGTTGCGGCCGCCCGGCAGCGGCCCCCCGAGGCTGCGGGCGCCGTCGAAGAGCCGCGCCGGGATGCCCGCGGGTTTCCGTTGCCGGACGAAGCGATGGCGGTCACGTTCTACCCAAACGGGCCGAAACTGGTGGAAGCCGTGCCGGTGAAGATCGCCTACGGCAGCGAGGCGCTGGGAATCGATATCTTCCTCGAATCGGTCCCCTCCACGCGCATCAGAGGGCGCGTCACCAGCGCGATGGGCGTGCCGGACAGCATCTCCATTGTGGTCGACCGCGCCGATGCGCGGGATGGCGCGGCGATCCGGGCCTCCTACGACGTCGCCATCGACAAGCGCGGCGAGTTTGAGATTCAGGGGGTCACGCCCGGTCCCTACGTTCTTCTCGTGGAGGCAACTGCCGGGGCGTATCGGTTCAGCGCGCGGCGCTTCGTCGGAGTGGCCAATACGCCGGTGGACAATCTGGAGATTCTTGTCGAACCGCCCCTGTTGCGGCGTGGCAGCGTGCTGGTGGCGGGCGCCGCGGCAAACGTCGCCGCGAACGTGCGCGTGGCTCTGGAGCCGCGCGACCAGAGTGCGGGCGTCGCCTCCGCGATCACCGGCGAGAACGGCGGCTACAGCGTCGTCCTGGAGCCGGGAGTCAGCTACGACGCCCTGGTGAGCAACCTTCCCGCCGGCACGTACGTGAAATCCATCCGGGCAGGCTATCGCGACGTGCTGCGGAATGGCCTGCTCACGGAGGGACTCGGCGAGAATGACACCATCGACATTGTTCTGGGGACGGACGGCGCGAAGGTGGTTGGCGGCGTCGTGGACCCCTCCGGCATGCCGGCATCCGGCGCGGTGGTCACGCTGATTCCCGATCCATCGGCGGGGCGGTTGCAGCAGTACGCCTCCGGGGCCGTGGCTGCCGATGGCTCGTTCGCGCTCTCCGGCGTGGCGCCCGGGCACTATCTGATTCTGGCGTCGGCCAGCGACCCGCCCTGCGACATCTACGACCCGGCCGATCTGGGAGCATGCCGCCGGGTGGCCCAACCCATCGATCCGGGCTCCTCCGGCCAGGTGTTCCTGGCGCTGCCACTGCGGTAAGCCGGAATCATGTCAACCCGAACTGGCGAATAGTGACGGTTCATGGCCCGCACCAGATTGGCCAGAGAGGCCAGCAGGCTGGAGGGCAGACTGCGCCAGAGGCCGGCGGATTCCTGAGCAAGATCGAAGGCGAGGTCGGTCAGCGGCCCCTTGAGCAATGGGATGGTTCTGACGGGCGTCCCCTCACTGAACTTCGGGTGCACGACAAGAAAGTGGTGGAAGCATGGCCGACTAAGCCGCCGCCTCTCGAACGGAGCGACGCTCCCAGAAGTCCTCAAAGCGGCCGCTGAGAATGCAGCAACGCAGCGCGATGATTG
>JBEKPY010000123.1:0-16911 GCA_049520275.1 Bryobacteraceae bacterium | reverse complement strand
TCGTCGTCGAAAAGCATGGGGGCCAGGAGCTGGCGCATGTGCCAGTCCACGTAATAGGCCAGCATGCAAAGCAGGATGTGAGCGCGAACGCGATCGGGCAAACGGTGATGGATGGGCCGCACCTGCAGATCGACGGTCTTCAGACTGCGAAAGGCTCGCTCTACGCCGGACAGGCTTTTGTAACTGGCCACGACCTGCTGCGGTGACAGCGCTTCTTTCCTGAGGCTGGTGCGGATGACGTAAACTCCGTCCAGACTTTCTTCGCGCTCGATGTTGGCCGTTTTGCGTTCGTAGTGAAAGCTGTCGTCTTCCATGCGCAACTGAAAGTGTTTGCCCATCTTGTAACGATTGAGGATTTTGCCGGCGCGCAGTCCGATGTTCTGCTTGCCGCGAAGGGGGCGCTTCGGGCGCCTGGTGGCCGCGGCGATCTTCTCCAGTTGCTTCTCGGTGGCGGCCAGCAGATCGGGTCTTTTGCGCGAGCGCTCTTCGGCCAGCAGAGGATTGAAGCAGGCAATCAGGCGTTCGCCGGGAAAGTCCGGATGAGCGATCTCGACCAGATCGGTTGTGTCGAACAAGGACATCTGCAACTGACCATCTTTCGCCAGTTTCTGGATCTGGCTGGCGCGCAGAGCGGAGATCCATTGAATGCCGTGGGCGGCGGGCAGGTCTTCGCGAATGCGCGCGCTGGTGATCATGCCGCGGTCGCCGACGAGCACGACATCGGAGAGGCCGAATCGCTGACGGAGTTTGTCAACCTGGGCGGCGACGGTTTTGGGATCGGACGTGTTGCCGGCGAACACCTCGACGGCGACCGGGCATCCCAGGGCACTGGTAAGCAGGCCGAAAACGATCTGCGGTTTGCCGGACTTGTCGTCGCGGGAGTGGCCGAGTTTGCCCAGCGGGCAGTGGCGGCCTTCGAAGTAAGTGGACGTGAGATCGTACAGCACCGGGCCGCCGTGGACGAACTGGCGTTTGGCCAGTTCCTGTTCGATGCGCGCCTGCCGTGGGAGCAGCCAGTCCATGGCCTGGTAGAGTTCGGCCTCGCTGGCGGAATCCAGATGGAGCACCTCGCCGAGGCTGTGGTGGAGAGTATCGGAATGAAGTCCGCGAGCGGTGGCCAGTTTGGAGGCGGGCTCGATGATACGGGCGACGATCATGGCGATGACCAGATCGCGTTGTCGTTCGGGAACCGGGTCGAGGATGGAGTCGAGTTGCCGATTGCGCAAACAACCGAGGACGGCGGCGACATGGCCGTGCGGCAGAGAGCGGGAGATGCGGAAGGAGTCGGGCAAGGGTGAGCCGGAGGCGGCCAGGGAGCCGAGCAAAGCCAGACGGAGGGCTTCGATTTTCCGGGAGCCGAGATGAGAGATGTTGGCGAGGGTGCGGGTTTTGACTTTGCCGTTTTCGCGATAGGACTCGCGGAGGAGGATGGCGGGCGGGGAGTTGCGGTTGGGCACCGTAGCCACGTACATGCTTACATCATATCACTATACAATCACCATTACAATAGTTCTTATCGCTTATTACATGCTTACACTATCGAGGCTAAAACCCACTACGCAAATCAAAACAAACCACTTCAACTCATCGGGAGTCAGAACTTCGGGTTAGCGCACAGGCGCCGGAACGGGGGTCAGGTCGCGGCTGCTGATGATGCGGTCCACCACCCCGTAGTTGAGCGCCTGCTCCGGGTCCATGATGTAGTCGCGATCCACGTCGCGTTCGATCTTTTCCATGGGCTGTCCCGTGGCCCGGGAGAGGATCTCGTTCAGACTCTGCCGCATGCGCAGAATCTCTCGCGCGTAAATGTCGATATCGGTGGCCTGGCCGGCGAGACCGCTCATGGAGGGCTGGTGGATCAGGATGCGCGAATGCGGCAGGGTGAAGCGTTTTCCTTTGGTGCCGCTGGCCAGCAGCACCGCGGCCATCGAAGCCGCCTGGCCAATGCAGTAGGTGACGATGTCCGGCTCCACCAGGTTCATGGTGTCCAGAATGGCCAGACCGGCCGTGATCGACCCCCCCGGCGAATTGATGTAGAGAGAGATGTCCTTCTCCGGATCCTCCGCCGCCAGAAACAGCATCTGCGCCATCACCAGGTTGGCGACGTTGTCGTCAATGGGCGTACCCAGGAAGATGATATTCTCCTTCAACAGGCGCGAGTAGATGTCAAAAGCGCGCTCGCCTCGCGAGGTCTGCTCCACCACCATGGGCACAAGTACGGAATTCTGCATGCGGCTCCTTCTTCCACCCATCATACGTGATTGCAGCCGGCAGCCCCTCCGGGTCCGCCATTCGGCGATCTGTGCGGCGCCGGGCCGCAGTTCCTGCAGGTGTGGCGAACACGGCAGGCTGGCGCGCTGACGTGGAATGGCCTGCAGGAAAGACCGAACAAGCAGGCCTCGCCCGGGTGCGTCGCGGCCCCTTCCGAGGGAGAATGAGTCTGTATGACCCTGCAGGAACTCCGAACGACCAGACGGGACGAGATCCTCGGCGTTGCGGCAAGACGAGGGGCGCGAAATATCCGCGTCTTTGGCTCCGTCGCACGCGGTGAAAGCGATGCGGCCAGCGACATCGATTTTCTCGTGGACCTGGAGCCCGACCGTAGCCTGTTTGACCTCAGCGGTTTGTTGATGGACCTCGAGGCTCTGCTGCAGACCGAGGTGGATGTCGTCACCGAACGAGGCCTTCGCGCGCGAATCCGGGAGAAAGTCCTCCGAGAGGCAGTGCCTTTGTGAGAGATGATCGGGAAAGGCTCGCGGATATCCTTGAGGCTATTGACCGAATTGACAAGTACGCTGTGCTGGGACGTACGGCTCTTGAGAGTGAGGATCTCCTTCAGACCTGGGTCGTTCATCACCTCATGATCCTGGGCGAAGCGTGCCGTGCGTTGTCGAGGGACTTCCGAACAAGACATCCCGATGAAGTTTGGGTCCTCGCCGCCGGACTAAGAAATGTGATCGTGCACGAGTACTTTGGTGTAGACCTGGAGGTTGTTTGGCGATCGAGCGCGATCTCCCCGCACTCAAACAAAGGGTTCGGGGAATCCTTGCAGCGGGTTGCTAACTCGAACGTATGACCTCGGGGCAACCCCTATCCGCTCCGAGCGTTTCGCCGCGCCCGCCCCGACTTGAGCAGGGCGTCCGGGGACTGCACCACTTTCCCACGTCAGGCAGCGTCGCCAACTTCTACCTGCTCCGCCAGCGTGGTGGGGCGCGGAATCCGATCTCCATCCTCACGCATGCCCTTCAAGTGCATCTGAATGGCTTCCCGCATGCGCCGCTGTGTAATGGCCAGCGTCCGGCCCGTGGCGATGCACCCTGGAAGGTCCGGGACGTGGGCGCTGTATCCGGTGCCGGTTTTTGCATAGATGACCGCGTATTCCATAGTGCTCATTTTAGTCCTGCCTGCCTAAGAATGCTGTTTTTGGGTTTTGGGGTCAGCATCGTCGCCAGGATGACCGGCAATCGTCACGCGGCCCGGCCTCGTTGAGTGCTTGTACTGCCTGTGGCTGGTACCCGTCCGGGGAAGCAGGAACCATCCGCTTTTTTCGACCATCCTCCATGATGGCCCGCACCTTCACTTGCGCCCTAAAGCACCGCGGTGAGCCGGATCTCGCCCGCCAGCGGAGTGATCCACTTTTGTCTGCCGTGCCCTGGAAGCGCCTTCTCGGTCACCTGAACCACGCCGAAGCGCTCCAGAACCTGGATATCGCGGGTCACTGCGCTTCTGTCGCGCTTCAGTGTCTTCGCCAGGTTGCCGATCGATGTTGGCGTCGCTTTGACCTGCCTGAGCAGGAGCACTCGCTGCTCGGTCAGGACATGGAGGAGAGACGCAACGTCTTCGAAGGCGACTACCCTGCTGGACGGAATGCGATCGCCCCGATCCGCTGCCCTGGCGAGTTTTCGCCCGCGTTCGAAGAACGAGCCCACTCGCTCCACTCGAATTTCAGCCTTCCGCACGTCCGGCCTCCTTCACCAGCCGATTCCATTCCGCTTGAAAGCGCGCCTCGATTCGTTCGAAGCTCTCGAACCTGACCGATGTTACCTTACCCCGTTCGTGACGGTGATGGTGTCCGTGAGCCGAGTCATAGCCCAGCACGCGGCCGTCATCGCCCGCATAGATCGGGTGATCGATGTAGGCGAGATTGTACCGGACCACTCGGCCGCTGCTATCAACCCAGATCTCCCGGCGCATCATTCCACCCCCCTTTGCGCTGGACAGGTAAAACCGTTCGTCAACGGCTTTTCGAACTCCCCCAGCCATGACTTACAATATCATGTCTGGATGGATGGGAGCATTCCTTCCTTCCCCATCATGCGCGAACACGATTGCCAGCCCATCCGTTTCCGCAATGCGGCAATCTGCGCGGTGTGGTGCCGCCCGTGCCAGGCGTGCATGGGCAGCGTGGCTTCCAGAGTAAACGTCCCGCGTTCGGGATGGCGCAGCGTGCGGCCCAGTTCCGCCGGGCTCAACGAGCGGAACAGCGCGGCCCACCGCTGGTGCAATCCCTCCAGCAGCAGGAGCGAAGGCTCAATCGGACCCGAGCGAGCGTCTTCCAGCCCGGCCCAGCGGTTCTCGTCCCAGGGTGTGACCACCGGGTCGTCCTCGGTGAGCGCGAGGCGCGTGCGCACGAACCAGTTCAGGTGGCTGTCGGCAAGGTGGTGCACCACCTGACGAACGGTCCAGCCCGCGGGCCGGTAGGGCGTGTCGAGCTGGCTGGCCCAGAGGCCGGCGGTGGCGAGACGAAGCAGGGCGGGAGCCTGTTCCAGGTGCGCCAGGTACTCGCGCCGGTCATCGCCGGTGATTGAAAGAGGGGGCTGGAACGGGCCTATGGGATAACGAAGATCGTCCACGTACCACTGTAGCCGGGCAGACACAAAATAGGGCGGACGCTCATAACGGGTGAAGAGGGGTACTGAGCGTCCGCCGCCGTAACGGGGATTTGTCTATAGGAACGCGAGCCTGGCCCATGAAGTTACAGTACGGCTGGCACGCTTACGTAAGAGAGTGTAAAGCGCCAAAGGCGCGGCGGCGGGCCTCATACCACAAAACGGCCCGGAACTCGTTCGAGTCCGGGCCGCTTGCGTCCCAGCGATACTACTTCGTCTCTTCGATGCGCATACCGTAGAACGACCGGTATACGAAGCAGACCGAAACGAGGAAGAAAACCAGAGCCAGAACACGGGTGAATATGGCGCCCTGCGAATTGGTCAGCGAAACCGCCAGCGACACGGCGAGCAGGCCGAACAGCGTGGTGAACTTGATGATGGGGTTCAGGGCCACTGACGAGGTGTCCTTGAACGGATCGCCCACCGTGTCGCCTACCACGCAGGCGGCGTGCAGCTCGGTGCCCTTCTGCTTAAGCTCCGTCTCGACAATCTTCTTGGCGTTGTCCCACGCGCCGCCCGCGTCGGCCATGAAGATAGCCTGGTAGAGGCCGAACAGCGCGATCGAGATCAGATAGCCGATGAAGAAGTACGGCTCCACGAAGGCAAACGCGAGGGTGGCGAAGAACACGGTCAGAAAGATGTTGAGCATGCCCTTCTGCGCGTATTTGGTGCAGATCTCCACCACTTTCTTGGAGTCGGCCACCGAAGCCTTGTCCGATGCTTCCAGATTGATGTGCGCCTTGATGAACTCCACCGCGCGATACGCGCCGGTGCTGACGGCCTGCGTGGAGGCGCCCGTGAACCAGTAGATGATGGCGCCGCCGGTGATGAGGCCGAGCAGGAACGGCGGATGCAGAATGGACAGGTACTGGAGCAGTTCGGGCTGGAGACCCTTGGTGAGAGCCACCACGATGGAGAAGATCATGGTGGTGGCGCCCACCACGGCGGTGCCGATGAGCACCGGCTTGGCCGTCGCCTTGAAGGTGTTGCCGGCGCCGTCGTTCTCTTCGAGGTTCTCCTTGGCGCGCTCGAAATTCACCTCGATGCCGAAATCCTTCTTCAGCTCCGCCGCGATGCCCGGAATGGTCTCGATGGTGGACAGCTCGAACACGGATTGCGCGTTGTCGGTAACCGGTCCGTAGGAATCCACGGCGATGGTCACCGGGCCCATGCCCAGGAATCCGAACGCCACCAGACCGAAGGCGAACACCGCCGGGGCCATCATCAGCGCGCCCAGACCGAAGGTGCTGACCACGTAGGCGATGGACATCAGCGACACCATGGCGAGCCCCATCCAATAGGCGCTGAAGTTGCCGGCCACAAAGCCGGCCAGAATGTTGAGGGAAGCGCCGCCCTGCCGCGAAGCGGTCACTATCTCGCGCACGTGACGCGATTGCGTGGAGGTGAACACCTTCACCAGCTCGGGAATAATGGCTCCCGCCAGCGTGCCGCAGGTGATCACGGTGGAGAGCTTCCACCAGAGCGTCGCATCGCCGTTCAGGTTGGGAATCAGCAGGAAGGAAACCACGTAGGTGGCCACCACGGAAATAATGGACGTCAGCCACACCAGCGTGGTCAGGGGCGTCTCCGCGTTAAACTTGTCGGCGTTGCCGAAGCGGGCCTTCGCGATGGCGTCGTTGATGAAGTAGGACAAGCCGGAGGAGATGATCATCACCACCCTCATCACGAAAATCCAGACCAGAAGCGTAACCTTGATTTCCGGTTTGCCGACAGCCAGCAGGATGAAGGTGATCAGGGCCACGCCGGTGACGCCATAGGTCTCGAAACCGTCGGCGCTGGGCCCCACCGAATCGCCCGCGTTGTCGCCGGTGCAATCGGCGATCACGCCCGGGTTGCGCACGTCGTCTTCCTTGATCTTGAACACGATCTTCATCAGATCCGCGCCGATATCGGCGATCTTGGTGAAGATGCCGCCGGCCACGCGCAACGCCGCCGCGCCCAGCGATTCGCCGATGGCGAAACCGATGAAGCACGGCCCGGCGTAATCGCCGGGGACGAACAGCAGGATGAACAGCATGATCAGCAGCTCCACGCTGATCAGCACCATGCCGATGCTCATGCCCGCGCGCAGCGGGATCTGATAACCCATGAACGGCTTGCCGCCCAGGCTCGAATGGGCCGTGCGCGAGTTGGCGAACGTGTTCACGCGAATGCCGAACCACGCCACGCTGTAGCTGCCGCCGATGCCCACCAGGCTGAACAGCAGGATGATGACCACGCGCTGCCATTCCATGCCGCGCAACAGGCCAAAATACACGATCATGACGGCGCCGATGAACACTTCCAGCAGAAGCAGAAACTTGCCCTGCGTAATCAGGTACGTCTTGCAGGTCTCGTAGATCAGCTCCGAGATCTCGCGCATGGATTTGTGCACGGGCAGATCCCGCAGGCGCGTATAGGTGAGGAAGCCGAAGATCAGGCCCAGCGCCGCGATAATCATGCCGTACAGCAACAGCGTGCGCCCGCTCACCGCGCCGCCAAAGAAGCTGGCCTGGCCCAGGTTGGGGAGAATCAGCTCGGCTTCGCCGCCGGCCGCGTGGGACTCCGGGGTCATCGCCTGCACCGGCGCGCCGGCCAGGAAAATGGCTACCAGGAGTGCCGGAATCAGGAACGTGAGAAAATGCCGGCACGTCCTGAGACGTCGGCGCGTGGAAGGGTCGAAGAGTGCACAACACAACTGCATTTCAGAGGTATCCTCCATCTCGGATTATGAGATTGGTACTTACTATAGTAGGGGCTAACGTACTATTGTTTCACACCGTGTGGCGGCCGGCAAACCGCTGGACACGCGGCGCCAGCCGCGTTCGGTCAGGATACCGCAAGAACGCGGCACATCGCCGCGCGCCCCTGTGTGGCCTGGCCGACCACCCGGGTACAGTGGGGGAGGAATGAGCATGCGGACAAGCGTGATTCTCAGCGTGATATGGTTGGCCGGCGTTCTGCCGCTCGGGGCTCAGCCCGGCCCTGACAAAGCCGCCGGTTCAGCATGGACAAAGCTCGAATTCCTGCTGGGCAAGTGGACCGGCATCGCCGGCGAAAAAGACACCCCGCTGGGAGCCGGGCAGGGCGGCTTCTCCTTCGAGCCCGAGTTGAACCGGAAGATCGTCGTCCGGCGCAACCAGGCCGCCTACAACTCCGGCGCGCGCCACGAGGACCTGATGGTGATTTACCTGGATGCGCCGAACGACGCGCCGCGCGCCATCTACTTCGATACCGAAGGCCACGTCATCCGCTATAACCTGACGTTCCCAGCCCCGAACAGCGTGATCTTCGAGTCCGACGGAACCCAAACCGGGCCACGATTTCGCCTGTCCTACTGGCTGGACGGGCGCGCGCTCGACGGGAAGTTCGAGGTGGCGCCGCCAGGCGCCGAGTACAAGCCGTACCTGAGTTGGACCTCGAAGAAAGACTGAGGCGGACCGCCTCACCGCGCTCCTGGTCTCCAGCGCGGCTTCGGCCACCAGCATGAGATGCCTGACCTCGTCGCAAGTGAGGAGCCCCTGCTGCCTGCGACACAGCGGCCGGAATCATCCTCGCCGAACGATGATATCTGCCATTGCGGGAATGACGCCACCGAGCAGACAAACGCCTACGACGAAGGATATCCTTTTCACCCTGCTTCTCCGTCCTGAGGCCCAAGTTTGGTTCAGTATACACCCGCCCGGGCCTGGCGCGACACGAATCGAATCTATCCTGTCGTCTGCCCCACCACCTCCAGCACCAAACACTTCAGGTAGTGCGTCTCGGGCACGGTGAGCAGAATCGGGTGATCGCGCGCCTGGGTGCGCCGCTCGGCCACGCGCAGGGTGCGGCCGGCGTCCAGCGCGGCTTCGGCCACCAGCTCCAGCAGCATCGCCTCCGTCAGGTGGTGCGAGCAGGAGCAGGTGACCAGAATCCCCCCCGGCCCCAGCAGCCGCAGCGCGCGCAGGTTGATGTCCTTGTAGCCGCGGACGGCGCCCTCCAGACTGGCGCGCGATTTCGCGAAGGCCGGCGGGTCCAGCACTACGGTCGAGAACTGGCGGCGCGCCGAGGCGTAGCCGGAGAGCAGGTCGAAAACGTCGGCCTCGCGAAACCCGAGGTTGCCGATGCCGTTCGCCTCGGCATTGCCCCGCGCCCGCTCCAGCGCGGCGGCCGAGCTGTCCACCGCTTCCACGGACTCGCAGCGGGACGCCATGTGCAGCGCGAAGCCGCCCGTGGAGGTGAAGCAATCCAGCGCGTGGCCGCGTGCGTACTGCGCCGCCGCGAGGTAGTTCTCACGCTGGTCCAGGAACACGCCGGTCTTCTGGCCGCGGGCGAGGTCGGCTTCCAGACGAAGGCCGTTCATGTGGATGGGCACGGTTTCCGGAATCTCGCCGGCCAGCACCACGGATTCCAGCGGCAACCCCTCGTGCTTGCGCACGGCCACGTCGTTGCGGGCGATCACGCCGGCGGCGCCGAACCGCTCCACCAGCACAGCGGCAATGTCCTGTTTCAGCCGGTCCATGCCCTGGCTCAGCGTCTGGATGGTGAAGTAGTCGCCGTAGCGGTCGATCACCAGGCCCGGCAGGCGGTCGCCTTCGCCGTGCACCAGCCGGTATGCGGTGGTGTCGGTGACCACGCGCCCGCGCCAGGCGGCCGCTTCGGCAAAGCGCTCGGCCAGAAACGCGCCGTCCACCGGGACCAGGCGCTCACTCAGCATGCGCAGGCATATCTGCGAGGTGGAGCTGTAGTGCGCCGTCCCCATCGGGCGGCCGGCGGGATCGAGCACGGTGACGGCATCGCCGGGCTCGGCCGCGCCACGGTCCACGACGTCGCTCGAGAAGATCCACGGATGGCCGGAGCGAACGCGCTCCACCGCGCGGCGGTTCACGCGGACCCGCGCGACATCCCTCACCGCTCCCGGGCTCACTTCTTCTTCCGGAAAAACGTGTCAGGCGAGCGCATGCTGGTGCCGATCAGAATCAGAAACAACGCCAGCAGGCAAACCATGGTCGCGGCGCCGCCTATCACCAGATAGTCGGTTGACCGGCGCGGTCCAGGAAGCATCTGATTGAGAATCAGCACCACCGTCACGAACAGTACGGCGATGCCGGCGAACAGCCCGACGTTTCGGTTCATCAGTCGTATTTCTCAACTATAATCTGTTTGCGGTCGAAGCCCACGCACTTGAGGACCGCCCGTACGTCGTCCACCATTTCGCGCAGGCCGCAGATGTAGACGTCCATGTCGCGGCGGCCGCCGACCGCTTCGAGCAGATGCTGCTGGACGCGTCCGCTGCGCCCCTTCCACGCGCCATCGGGCCGGGTCACCGTGGGCCAGAAGCGGAAACCCGGCCACAGGCAGGTCATCGTCTCGAACTCGGTGCGATACAGAATGCCGGACGGGTAGCGCACCCCGAACAGCAGCGTGATCTGCGCGGGTGGCGGCGCGGAGAGGTTCGCCCTCAGGATGGAACGGATGGGCGCGATGCCCGTCCCGGTGGCCACGAACAGGGCGTCGCGCGCCGGGTTGCGCAGCACGAAATAGCCCAGCGGCCCGTTCATCTCCACCGTGTCGCCGGGGTTCATGGCGAACAGCCACGGCGAGAAGACGCCCTCCTTCACGCGATTCAGGCACAGCTCGAAGCGATTCCCGTCGGGGGCGGAAGCGATGGAATAAGCGCGCGTGACCTCGCGGCCCTCGAACTCGTGCACCAGCGAAACGAACTGGCCGGGAGTGAACGCGAGCCGGTCCGTATCCACGGCTTCGAAGACGAACTGGCGCACCTCCGGGCACAGTTCCGCGGTTTCGATGAGACGGGCTTTCAGGGTTCCTCCAGAACGGCGGCGGCGCGGTCCAGCAGGATGCCGGCCAGCGCGGGATGGCCGTCGAGATTCGCGGCCGCTTCGATTTTCACTTCCTTATGGATGCCGCGAAGGTGGTCCCGGATCTGCTCAATGATGCGCGGCAGGTCGCGTTCGGCGTGCCTGCCAGGCGCGAGAAAATAGGGCAGCACCACGATGCGGGAGGCCCCGCGCCCCACCAGCGTTTCCACCGCGCGCGGCAGATCCGGCTCGGCGATTTCGAGGAAGGCCGCCGCGGTGACGTACCCGCTGCGGGCCTCCACCTGCGCGGCGACTTCGCAAATGGCCTGGTTCGCCGCGTCCACCTTCGAGCCATGCGCGAACACCACCAGCGCGGTCATGCGGGCAGGATGAGCGGCGAGGGGCCGGTTTCGGGAGGCTCTGTCGCCTCCCCGAAAGAGCCGATGAACGAGCGGCCGTATCGCCGGTGGTTGTCGTACTGAACCGACAGCCGGTGAAAGAACACCAGAACGCCCAGGAGAGTGGCATTGGGGATGGCGGGAACGCCCCTCGACGCGAGTTCCTCGCGCATGTCGGCGATCGCCTCCTGCACCCGGCTCAGGATGCGGGCGGCAATGAGATTGGCCGGCCGCGTTTCGTAGTACAGCCCGCTTTCCAGCGTCCGCCAGGTGCGCGTCAGGGCGTCCAGAGCCTCCTGTACGTCGGTGTCCACCGCGTCGGGTTCGGATACTGCGGCGTCGTAGATGATCGCGCCCATAATGTCCGCCAGATCCATATGCCGCTCGATAAAATCATCGGTGACGCGAATGTCCGGGCTGGGCAGGCGTTCAGCCGGGATGCGTTCCCGTATTTCGTGGCTGTGCGCCTCCTGCAGATAGACGCAATCGAGCGGGCAGCGAAGGGTCACTTCCCGCTCCGTGCCGCAGCACAGGGAGCAGATGTCCCCCCCGGTTGCGGGACAATAACGGCGGGGCTTGCGAACGTCGCAGATCCTGCATTTCATGCCGACATCCATGGTAACAGCGGGGGCCAACGGCAGGCTCCAATCCGCCGGACCCGGGAGCGGCCCGGGAGCATCCAATGGCTTTGGGACACGGTCACTCGTTAGCATTCGGCGGAGGCGAAGGCCACGGGCGCGGGCGGCGCGCCGGGGCGCCGGACAAGCCCCCTGACAAACGCGGCGCTCTCCAGAACCTGCGTTCGGTCTGGCCCGACATCCGCGAGATGATCCGGCCGCGGCGCGGCATCCTGGCGCTCGGCTTCCTGCTGATGGCCGTGAACAAGGTGGCCGCGCTGGTTTTGCCGCTCTCCACCAAATTCCTGATCGACAACGTCATCCGCCAACGGCAGGTGTCGCTGTTGCTGCCCCTGGTGGGCGCGGTGCTCTTCGCCACGCTGATGCAGGGCGTCACCTCCTACTCTCTAACGCAGTTGCTCTCCAAGGCGGCGCAGCGCCTGATCGCCGAGCTGCGCGCCAAAGTGCAACAGCACATCAGCCGGCTTCCCGTGGCCTACTACGACGCCAACAAGACCGGCGCGCTGGTGTCGCGCATCATGAACGACGTCGAGGGCGTGCGCAACCTGATCGGCACCGGTCTGGTGGAGTTCGCCGGCGGCCTTCTGATGGCCGTGATCGTCTTTGTCGCGCTGCTGTGGATTCACGCCGCGCTCACCGGCATCGCCCTGGTGATCATCGCCGGGTTCACGTTCGTTCTGCAGAAGGCGTTTCGCACCATCCGGCCCATCTTCCGTGAGCGCGGCAAAATCACCGCCGAGGTCACCGGCCGGCTCACCGAATCCCTGGGCGGCGTGCGCGTGGTGAAGGGCTATCATGCCGAAGAGCGCGAGCAGCGGGTTTTCCTCGGCGGCGTGCAGAAGCTGTTGAACAACGTCCTGCGCACGCTCACCGCCACCAGCCTGATGAGCCTCTCCGCCACGGTGCTGATGGGCGTGGTGGGCGCTCTGGTGTGGTTCGTGGGCGCGCGCTCCATTCTCGCGCACCACATGACCACCGGCGGCCTGATGACCTTCATCGCGCTGATGGCCTATCTCGTAGCGCCCATGTTCCAGATCGTCGCCATCGGCACGCAGTTGACCGAGGCGATTGCCGGCCTCGAGCGCACGCACGAAGTGCTGTCCGAAGTGCCCGAGGACGCCGACCCGAACCGCACCGTGGAGATTGGCGAGGTGCGCGGCGAGGTGGCGTTCGAGGACGTGAGCTTCGCCTATGAGCCCGCCAAAACCGTGCTCCACAACATGTCGTTTTACTCGCCGTCCGATACGGTGACCGCGCTGGTGGGCTCCTCCGGCGGCGGCAAGTCGACCATGGTCGGCCTCATTGCGGCGTTCCACGTGCCCACCCAGGGCGTGGTGCGGGTGGACGGCGTGGACCTCGCCACGGTGCGCCTCGATTCCTACCGCAGCCAGCTCGGGCTGGTATTGCAGGACACCTTCCTGTTCGACGGGACCATTCGCGAGAACGTGGCCTTCTCCCGGCCCGCCGCCAGCGAGGAGCGGATCATGCAGGCGTGCCGCATCGCCCGCGTGGACGAGTTCGCCGAAGCGTTCCCCGACAAGTACGACACCATTGTGGGCGAGCGCGGCGTGAAGTTGTCGGGCGGCCAGAAGCAGCGCGTGTCCATCGCCCGCGCGATTCTCGCGGACCCCCGCATTCTGATTCTGGACGAGGCCACCTCCAGCCTCGATTCCGAATCCGAGGCGCTGATTCAGGAGGGCCTGCGCTACCTCATGAAGGGCCGCACCACGTTCGTCATCGCCCACCGGCTGTCGACAATACGGCGGGCGGACCAGATCCTGGTGGTGGAAGAGGGGCGCATCATCGAGCGCGGCACGCACGACGAGTTGTACGCCGCCCGCGGCCGTTACTTCGACCTGTACACGAAGCAGCACGGGCTGCAGATGGACCTGTTCCTGGCGCCCGGCGAAGGCGGCGAACCGGAGCGCGACAACGGCGACCCTTCCAAACCCGAGCGCGAGCCCAGCCCGGTGACCGAAGCGGTGCGCTTGCTGCGCGGGTGAGCAGCAGAGCAGGATTCCCTACTTTGAAGTGGGGCCGCCGCCGCGTTTCCACGCGGCGCCAGGCCGGCTTGAAAGCCGGCTGCGGGCAGGATTGCCCGCCCCACAAACTCAGAGAATCAACCACTTGCCAGACAGGCTCAAAAGTTAAGTGCCATTTGGGCTCTCGGCCTGCGGCGGCCTTGGCCAGGGGCCAGGATTTCCATCCCCCACCGTCGAGCTTCGCAGGCGTGGTCGAAATCGACTCTGCCGCCTGACCCGCGCACGACGTACCCTTGTCAGCTTTAGCCGCAATAGTCTTTCAGGTGTCCAGCGACCCAACGCTCGGTGCCGTCTTGAAAAACTCTCTCAGACGGCAGCCCGAAGAATCGCTGGTATCGCTTGCCAGCGGCAGAATCTTCCTTCAAAACCAATCGTCGTCGCGAGGCTTCGGGTCAGACGAACCTACATTGTACTCGTCTGTGAATCTTGAATCACGGCGGCTCGCAGACCGGGCGCTGTGCCTCGTTCGAGGTGTGCCGAGATTGGGCGCCCAGCCTGGATGAGGGCGCTTACACGCACCGTTAGGCTGCTGAGCCTAAATGGGATGACCTGGTTCGAGCATTACTCCTTTCATGCCGTCAAAGTTCGAAACGTGTCCAGATTGGGGAGCCAATTCGCGTCGCATTCATTCCATTAATGCTCGGCGCGGCCGAAAGAGCTAAATCGTTTGTCTTCAGGTTCGAATCCTGCCTGGGCCATCCAGCGTGGGGAGCCAACAGAATCGACCTCTGAATCTCGCAGGACTACGGGCGACCGCAATTGCGCTCGCCCTTTTGAATCCCGGAAAAGGGCCCCTTTGCGGAACACCACGGTGAGCTAAAGTACAATGAACTCATTAGGCGCGCTTTGCGTGCCGGCCCGTGCGGACGAATTAATGATCGCCTCTTCGTATAAGCTGACGGCTATCCTGTTCGGAATTGGCGTCACGCTTCACAATCTCGAGGAAGCGATGTTCCTGGTAGACTGGACCCGCTCTCATTTGAAACTCTGGTTCGAGCCAAACCCCAGGATATATTGGGCCCTGACCTCGTTGGTCAGCGTTGTGATCTGGATTCCGGTTGTTGGCGTCTGCGTTTCGAAGGAGAGCTCCTCTTTTCAAAACGCCCTCTCAGGATTTGCCCTCGCCATGGCAATCAATGCCGTGCTGCCCCACTTCGTGGTCAGCCTGGTTAAGCATTCCTATTCGCCCGGAGTGGGAACGGGGATGCTCTTCAACCTGCCACTTGGCGTGTTGCTGATCTATGAGCGGTTGAGTGACCGCGCAATCTCGCCCGTCGAGGTCTGGCGGCCGGCAGTCTTGTATGCGCTGCTGTTGGCCGTAGGCGCCTTCGGAAGCTTGTACGGAGCCCATGCGATCTTAGCCGCTCGGAAGGTATGCGTGCGGATTCCGGGCGCAGACGAAAAGGATTCCGGGGTGAACGCGAAAAGCGTTCCGGGGTGAAGGCGAACACGATTCCGGGTTGAAGGCGAACAGCGATTCCGACGCGAAGGCGAACGGTTTTCGCCCGAGCCCGGAATGGTTTTCACAATGCCCGGAAAGTTTTCGACAGGCGCAGCGGCGCTGGACATCACAATGGCAAGCAAGCCTCCCCGGAAAGGGAGGAAGCTTGCCGGCCAGGAGACTGTCCATGCGGAAACTACGGGAGGTCCTGCGCCTCCGATTCGAACTCAAACTGGGCTACCAGCAGATCGGGCGAAGTTGCTCGATCGGCATCAGCACAGTTCACAAGTACCTGAAGCGCGCCGAAGCGGCGGGCCTGAGCTGGCCGTTACCCGCGGATTGGAGTAGACGCGGCGTTGTTCCCGCGCCGGGAACCAGCCATCGCCGAGAAGAATCCGGCGCGCACCCTGCCGAACTTCGCCGCGATCCACGAGCAGTTGCGCAGCAGTAAGTATGTGACGCTGCAACTGCTGTGTGAGGAATACCGGCTGGCCAGCCCGGACGGCTATCGCTGCTCGCGGTTCTGCGAGCTGTACCAGCGCTGGCGCTCGAAGCTCGACGTGGTGCTGCGGCGGGAGCACAAAGCCGGCGAGAAGATGTTCGTGGACTGGGCTGGCGCGACGATTCCCGTGTATGATCGTCAAACCGGCCAGGCATGGTCAGCGCAGTTGTTTGTGGCCGCGCTGGGCGCCAGCTCCTACACCTCGGCGGCATTCCGGCGCTGGCGGTGCCCGACAACACCAGAACGGGCGTGACCAAAGCCCATCGTTACGACCCGGATCTGAATCCTACCTATTACAACTTCGCCCTGCACTGCGGCTTCGGAATCGTACCCGCGCGGCCGTACAAGCCGCGGGACAAGGCGGTCGTCGAAAATGCCGTACAGGTGGCGCAGCGCTGGATCGTGGCGGCATTGCGTCACCACAAGTTTTCCTCGCTCGAAGAAGCCAACCTGGCCATCCGGGAACTGCTGGTGAGGCTGAACCACCGGCCCTTCCGCAGACGGGAAGGAAGCCGTGTGACGGTGTTCGAGGCCATCGACAAACCGGCTTTGAAACCGCTGCCCAGCGAGCCGTTCGACCTGAGCGAGTGGTCCCGCGCCCGCGTCAACATCGACTATCACGTGACCTTCGATTCCAATCTCTACAGCGTGCCGTACAACCTGGTGCACGAGCTGGTGGAGATCCGCTCCACGCCCACCACCGTCGAGCTTCTGCACAAAGGCACGCGCGTGGCATCGCACCTGCGCAGCCGTGGAAGAGGGCAGACGGTCACCAACGAAGAACACCGTCCGAAGAGCCACCGCGCCCATTGGCCTTGGGCGAAGCGGCACGGTCGCCTTATCCGCTGACAAGCAGGGCCGTCTATCTTCGCCCCTGGTCCGCCGCTCGCCATGTATGGATCTGCACTCAAAAACCTCCCCAGCGTGGCCGAGTAGTATCGGCCCATGGCATAATCCAGCCCCGACTCCCCATCCCGCCAATACGTCGCAAACTTGTACTGCTCGTTCGCCGCCGTCCCGCTCTTCTGCTCCCCGAACGGGTAGAACGTCCCCGTCGAGGCTGCCGACCCCACATTGTCCTCCGTCGCGAACAGCTTCTTCCCGAAAAAGTACTGCCGCGACTGCGCCAGCGTCAGCCCCAGGATCTGATACTGGTAGAGCCCGTATTCGTTGTTCAGGACGGTCACGCTCGGCGTG
>JBEKPY010000122.1:0-20444 GCA_049520275.1 Bryobacteraceae bacterium | reverse complement strand
GGCCAATCGCCGAAACGCCCTCAACAGCACCGGCCCCCGTACCCCGGAAGGCAAGGCCCGCTCCAGCGCCAACTCATTCAAACACGGCCTTTCCGCCCGCTTTCGCGTCCTCACCAGCGAAAATCAGGACGATTTCGACGATTTGCTCGCCGAGCTCACCCGCACCTTCGCGCCCACCAACGTTTACGAGCACATTCTGGTCATGGAAATCGCCCAGTCCCACTGGCGCCTCGCCCGCGTCCGCCGCATCGAAGCCGACATGATCGACGACATGGCCGCCTGCCATTCCTCTACCGACCACGAAGGCACCCTCCGGAGCCTGCTGCTGAACGACATGGCCGGCGCCTTCCTTGTCCTCCAGCGCCACGCCGCAGCCGCCGAGCGAAGCGGCTATCGGGCCGTGAAGCAGCTCCAGACCGGCCGCAAACTGGAGGCTCAGGCCGCCCGCGACGCCGCGCGACAAAACGAAGCCAATTCCGCCACAAGCCCTTCAGACAGTGGTGGATCCGCGTTGCCTGACGACGCCGCCCCAGCCGGCACGCGGCGCGACGGCCAGGCCACCGGCAACGTGCGCGAATTCCAGCGCCCCAGAGGCCCGAAAACCGGCAACCGGACCCCGCCAAGCTGAGCCTCGCCCGCGATTCTCATGGATCGAACCCGCCCGCGAGTGCGCACTCGGCAGGAAGCTCGGCGAGCCATGCTACAAGACGCACGTTTTGGCGTCCGGCCGCTTCTGAAAAACCCGGGATTCACGCTTGTGGCCATGCTTTCGCTGGTCATCGGGGGGGCGCGGTCAGAACAGGTTTTGCCCATGCCCTCTCGCTGGCCGTCCGCCTGACAAACTGCCGATAGCTTCTCGACGCAGTCTGCGTGCTCCCTCGCGTCAACAAATGCTTCCCGTCAACCGGAGATACCGGAGCGAAAAGGTCCTGTTCGCTTCGACGCTGGCGCACACCAAACCGGGGTTGCTCCCGTGGCGGACCCCACACAATGACCTGCCACGGCGTCTATATTCTTGTGCGACTGCTATTCATGACGCAACTGGCCGTCGCCCCCCAGACCAGGCAATTCAGCTATCAAACCGAGGGCCGCTACCAGACTGGCTCACGCACCAACGGTGACGGCGTCGCTGACCTCGCCATCCTGAACCCCGGCAAAACCAGTTCCGGCCCGTAAGCGATTTCGCGCGCGACTGGGGGAATGAAGACGGCACGTTCGGCGCGGTTGTGGGGAAGTATGCGAAGGACTTTGTTACAGACACTCGAATCGGTACGCCGCCGTGCGGCTGAGGCGATTCGGGCCGCTTCCGCGATTCGACGGCAATCCCCCGGGCAAGCCCGGGCCCCGATTCCGAGCGCGCCTACGGGACCGGTTCGCAAGTCTCGAATCCGCTTGATTCTGGCTGGCGCCTTTGCTCTGCTCGCGGTCATCGCCGGCGCCTGGATCCTTTCGCATCGATCGAAACACGCGGCTGTCGCCCTCATGCCAGTTGAAATCAGAACCGATCCTGTCCGGGTCCTGGTGCGCATTGGCGGCCGTTCGTGCGTAACTCCCTGCCGGTTCGATCTTCCGCCGGGGTCGTACCAGATACGCGCGCAGCGAGCGGGTTACGAACCTGCGCGGCAGGCCCTCATCGTTGAGGCCGGAAAGCGTCCCCATCTGGTGAGTCTGGTCCTGAAGCCGAACCCCATTTCCGAACCAGCCCGGCGCCCAGCGGGAACATTGGCCGTGCGCACTGGGACGCCAGATGTGTATGTTTTCATCGACAGTGCCCCCGCGGGGCGGACGGACGCGAGTGGGAACTTCCGCTCATCCATCGAAGCAGCGGCGCCGCACACCATCCACGTCCAGAAGAGCGGGTACGATTCGCCTCCCGACAAGAAGGTGACGGTTGCCGAGAACCGATCCGTTCGGGTCGCGTTTATCTTGACCCGGCTCGCGCAACTGGAGCTTCGGGGCGCACCAGCGGGAGTGGAAGTGCGGGCCGGCGCGACGCTTCTCGGCAGGACCGCGGGATCCGGAGTTTTCACCGCGGCCGTACCGTCCGGAACGCAGACGCTGCGGGTCACGCAAGGTTCCGACACGCGCGAGATTGTTCAGGTGTTCCAACCTGGGCGGACGGTGACTCTGGATTGGACCAGCGTCGCGCCCGGCGTGAAGGCCACGGTGGTGGCGCCCAGGGTGGATCCGAGCGAGCAGAAGTGGGAGGCAGTGAGCGCGGCACCCGATCCCTCGCTGGTGCGGGCCTTCATTCATGACTACCCGAATGCCCACACGGCTGACGCCCAATCCCTGCTCGACAGCCTGGTCTGGCAGCAAACCGGCCCCAATGACGCCGCGGCGCTGCAGAGTTATCTCGAGCAGTTTCCGAACGGACAGCGCACAGGGGATGCCAGGTCCCTGCTCGACGATATTGCCTGGAGGGCGGTGGATCAAACGAGTATCCGGAGCTTGCAGTCGTTCTTGCAGCAGAATCCATGGAGCCTCCACCAGCAGGAAGCGCAGACGCGCATCGATCAGCTCGAAATGAAACTCGGATCCGCCCTGCCTCTGATTCCGCCGCCGCGCACTCGTTGGGCCGGGCCTTGGGTGAACCCGAAAAATGGGTCGCGTTGGAGTAAGTGGAGATTTATTAGTCAGGCAGTATTGAGTTATTCGGTTGCTGCCGACCTGGCATCCAGTCTGGGATTTAAGAAGGGGTTTGTGGAGGAGAATCCTCTGTATGGCCCACCTGCACATTTTGGTTTGAGGCAGGGTTTGATACTGTCGGGGCTGAGCACGGGGTCACTGGTTGGACAGTGGTGGACATTGAAACATGAGCATCCTAAGAAAATGGAACGCGTGATGATGTTTGGGGATCTGGGGGCGGCTGGAGTGCATGAATGGGCGTTCTGGCATAATATGCGCGAGAGATAATGCCGCGCCCTTCCTCCGCTCCAGCCTGAGCCGACTGAATGCCGCTGCTACCAGACCCGGCAGGCGGGCGCCGCCACCATGGGCTGGCCCACCTTGCAGGCGAAGGCTTTCTGAAACTCCGGCATATTCTGGACCACGCCGTTAGCGCGGTATCGGCCGGACGAATGGGGGTCGGTCTGCGCCAGCAGGCGCGCGGTTTCGGGAGTCTGGTTCTGGCACCAGATCTGGCCAAAGCCGAGGAACAGCCGCTGCGCGGGCGTGAAGCCGTCGATGAGCGCAGTTTCCTGCCCGTCGATGGAATCCACCAACGCCATAAAGGCCAGCCGCAGGCCGCCGTTGTCGGCCGTGTTCTCGCCGAGCGTGAGCTTTCCGTTGAGGTGCACGCCGGGAACCGTCTCAAACCTCGAATACTCGTCGATCAGGCATTGCGCGCGCTTCTCGAACTCCACCGCGTCTTCCTTCGTCCACCAGTCGCGGAGGTTGCCCTGGGCGTCGTACTTCCGCCCCTGGTCGTCGAACGCGTGAGTCAGTTCGTGTCCCACCACCGCGCCGATTCCTCCGTAGTTCACGGCCTCGTCGCGGCCATTGGCGTAAAACGGTGGCTGCAGGATGCCCGCCGGGAAGTTGATGTTGTCTTCCGGCGGACTGTAGTAGGCGTTGACGGTGGCAGGCGTCATGTGCCATTCCATGCGGTCCACCGGCCCGCCGATCTTGTGCAACTCCCTCTGCACCTCGAAAGCGGTGGCCCGCAGAACATCGCCGTTGAAATCGTCGCGAACGATGCGCACGCTGGAGTAGTCGCGCCAGGTATCCGGGTACCCGATCTTATTGGCGACGGCCTCCAGCTTGACTAGGGCCTGCTTCTTAGTCTCGGGCGTCATCCAATCGAGTGTGCGCAGATCGCCGCCCATTTCCTTTTCGATCTCCCGCACCATCTTCAGCGTGCGTTGTTTGCCTTCCGCGCCGAAGGTCTCTTCGACGTACTTCTGGCCCAATGCTTCGCCGAGCTGGCGGTCCACGGTGTCCACGCAACGCTTCCAGCGGGGCCGCAGCTCCTTCGCGCCTCGCAGGGTCTTGCCGTAGAACGCGAAATCCTCGTCCACGAACGGCTGGGAGAGCGATTCCGCCGCGGCATTCAGGACATGCCACCGGAGATACTCCTTCAGAGTGTCCAGGCTCGTTGTGGTGAGCGTCTTGTCGAGGGCGCGGAAGAAATCGGGCACGTCCACGTTCAGCGTTTCGATCTTCGGCGCGCCCACGCCATCGAAGAACTGCGTCCAATCGATAAACGGGCAGAGCGCGGCGAGCTCGGCCACGGTCATCTTGTGATAGCGCTTGTTGGGATCGCGGCGCGACACGCGGTCGAGCGAGGCTTTGGCGAGTTCCGTTTCCAGCGCCATCACCGCCTGGGCGTGTCCGGCGGCCGTCTCGGGAGATTCGCCGACAAGCTGGAGCATGTGCGTCACGTGCTCGACGTAGGCGGCGCGCAGCTTTACCGAGTTCGCGTCGTCTTTCAGATAGTAGTCGCGATCGGGCAGGCCCAGACCTCCCTGGTCGCCGTCCGCGATGGTCATGGTGGAGTTCTTCGGATCGGGCTCGGAGCGGAAGGAGAAGAAGACACCCACGGCGTCGCGATGGAGCCGAATGGACTCCGCTTCGACAGCGCGCTTGTCGGCGAGCGCATCGACGCTCGCCAGCTCCGGCTTCACCGGATCGTATCCCTTCGCGTTCACGGTCTTTTCGTCCATGCAGGCGTAGTAGAGGTCGCCGATCTTCTGTTCCACGGGGGTCCGCGCCGGGTCGTCCACTGACGCCTTCTCGAGGATGCCGCGGAGGATTTCGCGATTGCGATCGGCCAGTTCGTTGAACCGGCCCCACCGCGATTCGCTCGGTGGAATGGGATGAGTGGCCATCCAGTTCCCGCAGGCGTACTGGTAGAAATCGACGCAGGGGTCGGCGCTCTTGTCGAGCGCGCCAAGATCGACGCCGGCAGCCGGCTTCGCGTTTTGCGCGAGCCCCGCGCCAAGGAACAGGACAAACAAAAGGGTAGTCAAAGTGGATGTGCGCACGCTCACATTGTAATCGTTCGTAGCACCCCCACGGGTGGGTGCCAGCAGCCGCAGGTCTATATACGATCAAAACTGTCTCATATAGTGGTAACGTGGAGGTATGCGGTCGATGTACTTTGCTGCGATCAGTTTCCTGGCTGCGGTCTCCCTCGGCGCCGCCAGCCTTCCCACAACCCAGTTGCACGGCGATTACGTGGAAGCACGAACAGCCGACGTCTACACCGGGCCGTGCTTCGCCAATGCGGAGACCGGCGTCACCGGCGATCTGGCCGTAATGGGCTGGAAAATCGAAAGCGGCACGTGGCAGGGCGTTCCTCTGGACGGTTTGTCGGTGATGGGGGTTGTCCATGCCAGCGGCACCCTCGGCGATTCCAATGAGAATGTCTATCCTGTGAAGGCCGTCCTGATCGTCGACGATCGCGCCAACCCGGAACAGCGCCTCGCTCTGATGCACTTCGCGCAGCGTATGGGCGGCGATCTGCTTGCCGACGTGGTGCGCATCGAGTATCAACCCATCGATTTCGCGCTGGCCGGCGGCAGTATCCACTCCATGAGGGCTACGATGGTGGCCGGCGCAATGGCCAGGCTGGAAACGCGCCCGCTCGACGACCACGATCAGATCTGCCACAACGAAGCGGTGTGGTATCAGCCGCTCACCGCGGTGGATCACGCCATGCCCGCATACACGGTGGCCCAGCGGTACATGGGACCCGGATTGGGCGAAGTCTGGAGCAGCCCGGGCAAGCGCAGCGCCTTCGTCGCCAGCTTCCACCTGGCGGAGTAGCGGCCACGCCACAATTCGTGGGGCAGCCCCTCGGGCTGCGGCCGGCCCTCGGCCGGCCTGTTCCGTGAACAGATGCCCGATGCTGCCAACGAAGAGCGGGTTCGGGGACCCGCGCAGACCGGGGGGCTGCCCCGCAGAGCAGCAGAGCCGCAAACCAGTAGCCGGGCGGCCTGAGAGGCCGCCGCAGGCTGAGAGCCCAATGGCACTTAACTTTTGAGCCTGTCTGGCAAGTGGTTGATTCTCTGCAAGCCGGCCTGGCGCCGCGTGGAAACGCGGCGGCGGCCAGGATTGGCCGCCCCACAAAGGAATCCTCCATCATACGCACATTCTGTTCTTAGATTTGCAGGCCCGTTCCAAAAGTTAAGTGGTATTGGGCTGAGAGCCTGCCCCACTTCGAATTCGTCGCGGCACGCGAAGAAACGAACGGATAGTAGTACAAGGTGCCGCACTGCCCGCAGCCGGTTTCAGAGGGCCTGACGTGCGCGGCCCGGAAACGCCGGGTCCTGTTTGCCCGCGCTTGCCGAGAGAGGCCCGTTCGCGGGTCCGCCGCGTGCAAGACCACCGGCAGTGGAGAACCGCGTCCCACCGGCAATCGCATCACCCCGAACAACTTCGAGCCCTCGGGCGCGCATTCCCTGGCCCGCCCTCATGACGACCGGGCGTCACTCCTGTGCCACCGGGACGACAGGGCTCAAAATGGCTCTCCGGCGCCGGGTAGCTTCAGCTAGAATAGAGACTTCACCCAGACTGTCATCGACGTTGCTCTGGAACGGAGGGGTGACGGGGTACGTCCTGACGGAGAACCGGAGTGGAAAGGAATCACCGTAGATGATGTTTCTCAGGCCTTGGTGCCTGCTCGCGGCGGCAGTATGCACACTCGCGGCATCCACCGCCGGCGCCCAGCAGACGTCCGCGCAGCAGCCTCCGGCGAAACAGGACGAACAGAAGCCCGCGCAGCAGCAGAACACTCAGAATCCGTTTGAAACGGTGCCTGAGGAGAAGGCGCAGCCCGCTCCCGCCGCGCCGGCGCCGACCAGGGGCGTGCAGCCGCCCGTGACGCCAGCCGCGCAACCCGGGGGTGTCCCCGACGTCATCGAAGCCATCGAGTTCCGGGGAACCCGGCGCGTGCCCCAGGAAACGCTGCGCGCCCTCATTTTCAGCAAGGCCGGCGACAGGATCGACGAGGAAATCCTGCACCGCGATTTCATGACCCTGTGGAACACCGGCCGCCTCGACGATCTGCGTCTGGAGCGCGAGCCGGGCAAGAACGGCTGGATCATTCGCTTCGTGGTTCAGGAGCGGCCGGTGGTTCGGTCCATCACTTACGAGGGCAACAAGTCCATTTCCGTCTCCGATATTCTCGATCGCTACAAAGAGCGCAAAGTCGGCCTCAGCGTCGAATCGCAATACGACCAGAGCAAGGTGCAGCGGGCCAGAAACGTGCTTCTGGAACTGCTTTCCGAGCGCGGACACCAGTACGCCACGGTGACCCCGGAACTCCATCCCGTGCCGCCGTCGTCGTTGAACATCGTCTTCCGGATCGACGAGGGGCCTACGGTTAAGGTCGGCAAGATCGACATTGAGGGCAACTCCGTCTACAACGACCGGACCGTGACCCGCGCGATGAAGAATCTGCATCCCCTCGGCGTCCCTTACTCCATCCTGTTCGAGGACATTTTCGCCCGAACCTTCGATCCGGCAAAACTGGACGAGGATCAGGACCGCATCCGCGTGTTCTACCAGGAGCACGGGTACTTCAAGGCGCGCTCCGAGAGTTCCAAGGTCGCCGTCAGAGATATCCCGCCGCGCACCTTCGCTCTCCCGTTCCTGCCTCGCGGCAAAACCCGCAAGGTGGCCGACCTCACGGTTTTCGTGAACGAAGGCCAGAAGTTCTATCTGGGCAAGTTCTCCTTTACCGGAGTAAAGCTGTTCCGCACGCCCCAGACGCTCATGCGCCCGCTGTTCCAGATGTCCGAAGGCGACGTATTCTCCACCGCCAAGCTGCGCAAGGGCGTGGAGAACATGCGCAAGCTGTACGGGGAGTTCGGCTACATCGATTTCGTCGTGGAACCCGATCCGGAGCCCGTCCCCGGCGCCAACCGTGTGGATTTGAACCTGTCGGTGGACGAGGGCAAGCAGTTCTTCGTCCGGCGCATCGATTTCACCGGCAACACCTCCACCCGCGACAAGGTGATCCGCCGCGAGCTGCTGATCGACGAGGGCGATCTGTTCAACCAGCGTCTCTGGGATCTGAGTATTCTGCGCCTGAATCAGCTCGGCTTCTTCGAGCCGCTGAAGGAGGAAGAAGCGGCCGATCTCAAACGCGACACCAAGACCGACACGATAGACATCACCCTCAAGGTGAAGGAGCGCGGCAAGCAATCGATCCAGTTGAACGGCGGCGTCTCCGGCATCGCCGGGACCTTCATCGGCGCTTCTTACTCCACCCACAATTTCCTTGGCCTGGGCGAGACCCTCAGCCTGAGTTCGCAACTTGGAACCATGCAGCGTACGGTGCAGGTCGGGTTCACCGAGCCTTACCTGTTCGACAAACCCATCCAGAGCGGCTTCACCGTCTACCTGACGCGCTTCAACTACAATCAGGCCCAGGAAGCGTCCATTCTGAGCGGGGAGAATCTGACGTCGTTATACAACTCGCTCGGGGCGAACAACCTGCTCAACTACGTGTCCAATGGATATGGGTTTACTGCCTTCATGTCCACTGCGCTGAAGCGCAGCTTCGCCCGCGTAGGCATCGCCTACGGCTACGACATCTCCAACATCAAGACGCTCACTACCGCGGCCTCCACCTACTTCGACTACCTCGACTTCCAGGGAGTAGGCGGCCCCAATTCGCTCTCCGGCATCCGCACCAGCAAGATCACGCCGTCGTACAGCTACAACACCGTGAACCACCCCATCGAACCGACCGCCGGCAAGTCGCTGTTTGCCAGCGTGGGATTCGCCGGCACCTCGCTCGGCGGCAACGTCAATACCATAGAGCCGAAGATCGATCTGAAGTACTTCCACAAGGGATTGCGCCCCGGACACGTGATCGGCGTTCACTTCTCGGGGAGGGTCATGACCGGCTACGGCGGCAAGGTGGCGCCGCCGTTTTCGCGCTACTACATTGGCGGCGAGGACGACGTCCGTGGATTCGATCTGTTGACCGTCAGCCCGGTTGCCTTCATCCCGGATGCGGAGTCCACGCCTGTCTACAACGAGAACGGCACGCAACGAGTCCAGCGCGTGGTGAACGCCGACGGATCGATTACCTTCAGCCCGGTGACGCAAACGATTCCGGTGTACCGGCTGGTGCTGCCGGGCGGCGACACTGTGGGCATCGGGAATTTCGAATACCGCATCAAGATTTTCGGCCCGGTCGCTCTGGCGCCGTTCTTCGACGCGGGTCTTAATAAGCTCGCTTTTGCCAGCCAGCTCAAGCTGAATCCGGGCCGGCTGGACCAGTTGAACGCGGAGTTCCCGCAGGCCGGATACGGGCCCAAGGCGTACATCGCTCCGGGCACACAGATTCTCCGCACATCCACCGGTCTGGAGCTGCAGGTGCTCATGCCGGTGGTCAACGCGCCGTTCCGCGTTTACTTTGCGTACAACCCGACCAGGGTGAACACAAACCTGCAGCCGCCGCTGGCCGTGGACCGTTCCATGTTCGCCAACGATGCCACGTACAACGGCGCGATTGCGCTCTATGGCACCGCCGTTCCCTATTCGGAGCGCAGCACCACGTTCCGCTTTACCATTGGACGTACGTTCTGAGTTTGAGTGCGCGGGAGACCGCCGATTTCGTAGAATAACGTTACCCGTTAAGGAGTCCGATTGTCATGAAGAAGGTTACAGGATCGCTGGCACTTGCCCTGATGGTGGCCATTGCCGCTCCCGCGCAGGCGCAGACCGGCAAGTTCGCGGTGATCAACATCCAGAGCGCGATCGTCGGTACGAAGGATGGCCAGAAGGCGGCCGCCGACCTCGATATCAAGTACGGCCCCCGGCGCAAGCAGGTGGATGCCAGACAGGCGGAGATCGCCAGCCTCCGCGACCAGTTGCAGAAAGGCCAGAACACGCTGAGCGATGCGGCCAAGAACGAGCTGTACCGGACCATCGATCAGAAAACCAAGGCGCTCAACCGGGACATGGAAGACGCCCAGGCCGAGCTCCAACAGGATCAGGACCGCCTGATCCAGGATCTGAGCCAGAAGATCATGGTGGTGATCGACAAGTACGCCAAGGACAACGGCTTCACGCTGGTCCTCGATGTCAGCTCGCCCCAGACGCCCGTGCTCTACGCTTCCAACACTATCGACATCACCAAGGAGATTGTCGATCTTTACGACAAGGGCTCGGCCGCCATGGCCCCGGTGGCCCCGGCGCCCGGCGCCACGAAGTAACCGGACGTGGGGCGGGATTGTGTCCTGCGCACGGCGCCGGTCAGAAATCGGCGCGCGGGTTGCAACCTGCCCACATCCCGAACTGCCCCACTGCCCTTATTGCTCGAAGTGTATAGTTGACTCCGCGCTGAACCGCTTGTAATTCTCGTAGCGGACGCTGAGGCGTTCCCGCTGCGGCCCGCCACGGAACCACAGCGTGTCGTCGCCCAGCGTGCTTGCGGGGAACCAGTGGCCGTCCACTTTCCGCCGCGTGGTGGTGAAGTGCGGGAACAGATTCTCCTGTTTGCCGCCACGCTCCTGCGGAACCGCCTGCCCCTGGCTCTTTACGATCGCGTTGTCCGTCTTGTCCACCCAGATCAAACCGTCGAAGAGACGCTGGCCCGCCAGGATCTGCCGCGGGCGGACGGACAGCACCCAGCAGTCCACGCCGTCCGCCATCTCCTCGCCTTTGAACCGGGATTCGTACATGAAAAGCCGCTCGGTGGTGAGCAGCAGCGGCTGGATATCGCGCAGGTCGCGGAAATCCTCATCGGTGAGGCCGAGGTGGGTCAGCGTGTTGGAAGGCTTCCCGGCCCACTGCTCCACCCGTTTCCCATCCGGTGAGAAGAGGATGTCGCGGACTTCGCGATAGCGTCCCGTCTCAAACCCTTTCGCGTCCAGCTCCTCCACCACAACCGTCTGCCGCCAGGTGTAGTTGTTGCGGGCCTTCTCGTCCTCGGTCTCCCTCGCCGCCACGCGGCGCGCCAGATCGGCGGGCGGCTCCTCGGATCGCGAAACTGCCCCGAAGACACCGAATGCTACGATGAAGCCGAAGCCGATGCCGAGAGTCTGCCGTGTCTGGGGCGAGTATTTCATCTCTGTCCTTCTTGTGTGGGTGGCTGCGTGCGCCGCAGCCTACTTCTATTCTCAACAGAAAGGCATCCCCCGGGGCGTTGCCGTCGCGGTACTGCCCGCGTTTCTGGTGGAAATCGCTCTCTACATGCTGCCCGGGTTCGCCGCCGTCCGCCGCGCGCTCGCTGCGCTTCCAAAGGCCGTGCTGGCACTGCTGCTCACCACCGCGGCCATGGCGCCGTATGCCCTGGCCACCGCGCCGCTGGGTGCGTTCCGCCTCGCGTCCTTAGTTGGCGTGGGGGCCATCGCCGCGGTGATTGCGTTCTGGTACGTCCCGCTCAAGCCGAGGCTCGCGACAGATCTTCTGTTCCTCGCCGTCATCGCGGCAATATTCCTCAGCCACGCGTTCCGGATGCTCTACCCGGCGCCAGCGGCGGTCCTGCCGCTCGAGGTCCTCGGCAGGCTGATGTGGGTCCATACCGGCGTCATCGCGGTCTTATGCATTCGCGGGCTGGAGGCGGGCTTTGGCTTCGTGCCACGGCCGCGCGAGTGGCGCATCGGCGTTTTCGGCACGTTGTGCTTCGTGCCGCTGGGGGCCTTGCTCGGGTACCTGCTGCACGCCGCCCGCTGGCACCCCATCATCGCGGTGTCGTGGAAGCTGCCGCTGCTGGTGCTCGGCCGGTTCCTCGGCGTGCTGTGGGTTCTCGCCCTGGCGGAAGAGTTCTTCGTCCGCGGCTTCCTGCAGCAGATCCTGTCGCGCGGGTTGAGAAGCGAAACCGCCGGGATCGTGGTCACCTCGCTGGTTTTCGGCGCGCTGCATTTGCCGTTCGGGACGTTTCCCAACTGGAAGTTCGCGGCGCTGGCGGCCACCGCCGGCCTGTTTTACGGCGTGGCGTTTGCGAAGACGCGCAGCATTCGCGCCCCCATGGTGATGCACGCGCTGGTAGTCACCGCCTGGCAACTGTTCTTCAACGCGCATTCTTAGCTTGCACACCCCCGGCTGATCGAGTAGCTTTAGAAATACGACTTATGGCTAACCTGATGGCAAGAAAGCCTCTGGACACGATCCTGGCCGAGGTGGGAGAAACGGGCGAGCACACTCTGAAGCGCGCCCTGGGCCGCCTGAACCTGATGGCTCTAGGAGTGGGCGCGATCATTGGCGCGGGTATCTTCGTGCTCACCGGGTCCGCCTCGGCGCAGTATGCCGGGCCGGCCATCATCCTCTCCTTCATCCTCGCTGGAACCGGCTGCTTCTTCGCGGGACTCTGCTATGCGGAATTCGCATCGCTGATTCCGATTGCCGGCTCGGCATACACTTACGGTTACGCGACTCTGGGGGAGATCTTCGCCTGGATCATCGGCTGGGATCTGATTCTCGAATACGCTTTTGGCGCTGCCACGGTTGCCTCGGGATGGAGCGCCAATGTGGCCCAGTTGCTCGAACGACTCGGCATCTTCCTGCCACCGGAGCTGGTAGCCACGCCGGGTACCAGGCTGGTTCTGTTTCAGGGGTTGTGGCAGCCCCTGGCGGCCATACCGGCGGGAGTGGATGTGACCCATCTGCCCGCCGCCAGTGGCATGTTCAACATCGTCGCCTTCCTGGGCATCTGCGGAGTCACCACGGTGCTGGTGATCGGCATCAAGGAATCGGCCACGCTGAACACGGTCATCGTTCTCGTGAAGGTGGGCACGGTGCTCACTTTCATCGCCATTGCCGGCCTCTACGTGCTGGCGCATCTGGCCGAAGCCAAAGCGAACTGGACGCCCTTCGTTCCGCCGAACGCTGGCGAATTCGGGAAGTATGGATGGTCGGGGGTGGCTCGCGCGGCTGGCGTCATCTTCTTCGCGTACATCGGATTCGACGCCGTCTCCACCGCCGCGCAGGAGGCGAAGAACCCGAAGAAAGACATGCCGTGGGGCATCCTCGGTTCGCTCCTCATCTGCACGATACTGTACATCGCTACCTCGGGCCTGCTGACCGGAGCGGTCAGCTACAAGCAATTGAACGTGGCCGCGCCGGTGGCCTTCGGGATGACCAGGATCGGCGTTCGCTGGGGCGAATACCTGGTCCTGGTCGGAACCATCATGGGCCTCACCACGGTGATGCTGGTGATGCTGCTGGGCCAGTCGCGCGTGTTCTACTCCATGTCGCGGGACGGCCTCCTGCCGCGGTGGGCGGGCGCCGTTCACCGGCGCTTTCGGACGCCCTGGATCTCTTCCATCGTGGTGGGATTCTTTGTTGCCGTGTTCGCCTCCGTCATCCCCATTGGCATTCTGGGCGAACTGGTGAGCATCGGGACTCTGCTTGCGTTCGTGATCGTCTGCGCGGGCGTGTGGCTGTTGCGCGTGCGCCGGCCCGATCTGCCGCGGGCCTTCAAGACACCACTGGTTCCACTGGTGCCCATCATGGGCATCCTGATTTCGCTGCTTCTGATGGCCGCGCTTCCCGGAGGCACCTGGCTGCGCCTCATCGTCTGGCTGGTCATCGGCATGGCCATTTACTTCGGGTACAGCCGGAAGCACAGCCGCGTTCAGATTGCCCTGGCGGCCGCGCCCGAGACGCCGCCCTCGGTACCGGCGTGAGCAAACCAGCGCGCCGCCGAGTCGCGGCGGGTACCCGTCGCGGCGTCATGCGCCTTTCGCTCAGTTTGCGTGCAGTCTCTTCTTTGGAAGGGTGAGCGGCCAGAAGAGCATCCCGAGCAGCGCGACGACCGCCACCAAACTCACCGCGAAACAGATCCGCCGTTCCGTTCCACCGCTGAATTCGAGATCGATCACGCACTTCCCGGAGCGGCCCGGCTCGATGACGGTCAACCCGATCTGATCGCGCAGGACCCGCAGCGGGCGGCCGTCCACGGAGGCCTGCCATCCTGGATCGTAGTTGATCTGCAAGGACACCACCTGGCCGGGGGCGACGGTGGCTGCGATTCGGCCACGCTCCGGATTGTCCCAGGTGACTGAGGCCGGGGGCAGCGACGCATCGTCGAGGGCCGCGACGTAGGCGCGCACGGGGTCGATATCGAGTCCGTGAATCGGCTGGCGGCGCACGATGGCGTCCGCCGGGATCACGTGGGCCAGCGACGTGGACCGAAGGGGGACCTGGTAAACTGAATCGTCTCCTTCGCGCCAGATCAGCGGCAGAAGACCGTCAAATTTCTTCGGGTGCGCGATGGGTTGATAATGGTCCTGGCTTCCCGGCCCGGGCACGGTGACGGCGCCGACCCCGAACGCCTTCAGCCAGAACACCGAGACAGGGCCATCCCGATCACCCGCGTTCTGGCCCGAGTAAATGGTATACACCGCGACGCGCTCCATCCAGTTCGGCGCCGACGGGTCGTGGCCCGCGCTCAACTGCGGATTGCCGGCGAAAAGGTTGAACCAGAATCCGTTCTCGCCGGAAACCAGCACGCGCTCGCCGGGAAGATGCTGGCCGATCCAGCGCGCCTCGCGGAAGGCGGCCGTCCGCGAGATGTTCACCGGATGAATCAGCCTTCGCGCAAACTCGCAATTCTTCGTGGTGACCCACGCGCATGCAACGACGCCCAGAGCGGTGGCCGCAATAGCCGCTCTACGCGGCAGACGCCGCAGCGCCGGATACAGCGCGAATGCGGCCAGCAGGCAGACGGCCAGGTCCATCTCCACCTGGTAGCGGTTTGGCTGTGGCAGGAAGCTGATGCCCTGCCAATAGTACAGAACCGGGATGCCCGTGAAGCAAACGGCAAAGAGCAGGGCAAAGCGGAGCGCGGCATCGGAGAAGTGGCGCACGCCCACCCACAAGGCGACAAGGAGGGCGGTGAAGGCAGCACCGATCAGCCGGGCCTTCCAGGTGAAGCGATAGTCGCCGCCAATCGATTGCGCGTTGGTGGCGATGAGCCGCATCAGCGAGGGCGGCAGGAAACGGCAGATGAGCAAGTATGCGGAGGCCAGCATGGCGCCGGCGCGAATGGCCAGCTTCCAGCAGAGATCGCCGCGAGCCGCCACCAGCATCGCGGCGGCGATGGCGACCACCACAATGCCGAACGTATTCGAGAGCATCACCGCGGCGACCGCCAGTGCGGCCAGCGCGAACCGGCGCGGGCCGGCGCGATCGAGCGCCCGCGTAATCAGCAGGAGAGCGAGGGGCAGCAAGGACAACGACACATTGTGGGGCGTCTCTCCGTACACCACGACGTTCATCAGGCGCCGCGCGCCCCACAGGGTTCCCATATCGGCGAGTAATGCGGGGACAACCGACGACGGCGAGAGCAGTGACCACGCGAGGGCCGCGAGGAAACCGGGCGTCACGCGGCCGGAGAGTTTTCGAGCGAAAAGGAACAGGAATACCGGGCCGAGCGAGTAGACCAATGCGCTCAGGAAATGAAACGCATGCGCCGGAGAGCAGCGCGCCAGGAATGCGCTGCCCGCCACCAGCCAGGAGACCAGCGGCAGATAGGTATTCTCGAACGGCATGCCCGCGTCGAACCAGGGGAACCAGCTCGAGTGCGGCCAGTAGTCACGCAGAAATCGTCCGAAGGTGATGAAGATGCCTTCCACCGACTGGAAGTCGTCGAGATACTCGACCCAAAACAGCGGCCAGACAACGAGAGCGTTGAGGCCGAACAAAACAAGGCAGGCGAGCCCGGTTCGCGCACGTTGGCTCATCGGTTGCGAGCCTTCCGTTGGGCAGCTCGCGCACCGCCCGCGCGGATGTGCTCCATATCATCATGGTATTCGGTCAGACTGGCCTCGATCGGAGCCAGAGCCACGGTTGTCTGAGCGTCTGCGGCATAATTGATGAGGTGCCCTTCCCCTGGTCCGGCGCGGGATCGCCCCGCTCTCAAATCGCCCTCATTCGCGCGAGCGCCGTATGATCGCCGCGCATCGAAACAGGCGGGTGCTGATCCTCATCGTCGCGTACAACGCGGAGCGGACCATTCAGGAGGTGGTTCGCAGAATCCCCGAATCTCTGGCGTGTTACGACACGGAAATCCTGATTATTGACGATTCTTCCCGTGACGACACCTTTGGTCGCGCCCACGACCTGGAGAAGACCTCGCAGACGCCATTTCCACTGACTGTCCTGCACAATCCCGTCAACCAGGGTTACGGAGGCAACCAGAAGATCGGTTTCCGCTACGCGATTCAAAACGGATTTGACATCGTCGCGCTGCTGCACGGCGACGGCCAGTACGAGCCGGAATGCCTGCCGGATCTGCTTCGGCCATTATTGGACGAGGAAGCGGATGCGGTCTTCGGATCGCGCATGATGACGCGCCTGGGAGCGCTCAAGGGCGGCATGCCTCTCTACAAGTACGTCGGGAACAGGATTCTGACGGCCATCCAGAACCTTTTGCTGCGCAGCTCGCTTTCCGAGTTTCATTCGGGGTACCGGCTCTATTCCGTGGATGCGCTGAGACGCATTCCGTTCGACCGGAACACCAACGATTTCCACTTCGATACCGAGATTATAATCCAGCTTTTTCGCGCGCGCCTGCGGATCGGGGAACTCCCGATTCCCACCTACTACGGCGATGAGATCTGCCATGTGAACGGCCTCAAGTACGCCTGGAATGTGATTGGAGCGACACTCTGCTCATGCGCGCAGGACTTCGGAATTCTCTACGAGCGCAAGTTCGATGTCTCGGGCCGGGACGAAAGCAATCCGCTGTACCAGCCGAAGCTCGGCTTCGACAGCCCGCACACGAGGGCGCTGGCGCGCATTCCGCCCGGATCGCGTGTGGCCGATATCGGCTGCGCCGCCGGATATATCGGCCGTGCGCTTTCGGCCAGGGGCTGCCGGGTAACGGGAATCGACCGGTTCCCCCCGCCCCCGGACACGGGTCTCGAGCGTTTTATGCGATGCGACCTGGACGCCAGCGGTTTTCCGCTGGATGCGGGAAGCTTCGACTATATTCTCCTGTTGGATATCGTGGAGCACTTGCGCTCGCCCGAGAGATTCCTGGATTCTCTGCGCCAGTCGTACGCGAGTGAGGGCGAGGTCCGAGTGATCCTGAGCACCGGCAACATCGGCTTCTTCATTACGCGTCTCGCCTTGCTGTTTGGCTGGTTCAACTATGGGCCGAGAGGAATCCTGGATCTGACCCACACGCGCCTGTTCACGTTTCGAACCGCCAGAGCGCTGTTGGAGCAGTCGGGCTATCGCGTCACCGAAGTCCAGGGCGTCCCCGCTCCGTTTCCGCTGGTTTTGGGAGGTGGAGTCCTGGCAAGAGCGGCGCTGGCCGTAAACAGGGCGCTCATACGGATTTCGAAACCACTGTTCGCATATCAGATCTTCATCGTCTGCACGCCTCTGCCGACCCTGCAATGGCTTCTGGAGCGCGCCTCGGCAAGCAGGAAAGAGAAAATCGAGAAAATAAGCTAACGCCGCGAATAGCCTCGCCAAATCAGCCCCAGGATGGACGCCAATCCCAGCACGGCGATGACTCTGCCGATCAGGTTCTCGGCGGGGGTTTCGAAGGCAAGATGAATGGTATGGTTGCCCTCGGGCACCTCCAGCAGCATGAAATTCATAACCGGCTCCATGTGGATCGGAACGGGCCGGCCATTCTCGTATGCGTGCCAGGCCGGATCATAAGTCTCCTGCAGCAGTATGGCTTGTCCCGCTGAGACGTGTGCCTGCAACCCGGCCTCATCGAAGCTCTGCCAGGTTACCTTCGTTGGTCCCTGTTCCGGGTTTTCGACGGCCGCCACGTAACGGGCCAGGGTGGCCACGTCATCGCCACCCTGAACCGGTCCGATCGCCGCCATTTGTGCGGACTTCACGACGCGGCCAATGCCCGGGTAAATCCGCGGAATCCCGTAAATCACGGTTCCATGCCGGTCATCGTAGAGGACCGGCGCCAGATCGCGAAACTTGTAAGGCGTTTTGTAGTCGTGATAGGGTTCGGGAGAAGTTCGGTCCGGGACGATCACGGCGTCGGTTCCCAGGGCCTGCATCCAAAGAATCGCCGTCTCGCCGCGGCCGCCGTCCGTGATCTGAAACTCCGCCGCGGGGAGCGCACGGTTCTCCATGCCCTGATCGGAGCCTCCTTCCTGCTGTGCGAGATCAAACCACGCGTCGAACCAGAACCTCACCGTGCCGGATGGTTCCACCCGCTGACCTGCCAGGTGGTCGTGCACCCATTTGCTAACCAGGAATTCGTATTGGTTCTCTACATGATGGGCTCTGGCGAAAGGAGAGTAGGCGTGGCGGACATACTGAATAGCCGGGTATGCCGCCATCAGGGGGATCGCGATCGCGAGGGCGCGCAGTTTCCGCCGGCGCCAGAAAAAGCCGACCAGCCCCGCCCCCACCAGTACGAGAGCGAGATCAAGCTCCGGGATCAAACGCGCCGCGTCGCCAACGGTATGGAATCCGAAGTAGAACAGCCCGAGCACATAGAGGCCGAGAAAAAGAGCGACTCCGGCGACAAAGATGGCCCATTCACGCTCGGGCTGGTGGCGTCCCCATCGCCAGGTGGCGATGCAAAAGAGGATCATGGCGGCGAGTACAATGAGCCGCGGCCCGGTCTCGCCTGGCGCCGCCACCAGGGTAAGCGTCTCGGCGGTCACTCGCAGGTACGATGGCGTAAGCCAGAATGCCGAGAGCGAATACGCGAGTACGGCGATTCCAGCCGCCCGCAGCCAGACGAATCGGTCGCGCCGTCCCACCCAGACAGACCACGTAAGTATAGGGAAGAAGATCGCGAGCGCAGTGGCGCCGTAGAAATTGGTGGCGACGGTAAAGGCGCACAGCACCGCGGCGCCCGCCAACGCGAGCGGCTTCCTGCTCCGAAGCGCGATAAAGCTAAGCGCCAGCGCCGCGGGCAGGACGCTCAAAGCGGAGATATGCGGCCCTTCTCCGTAGGTCATGAGCACGTGAAGCCGCTGAGGTATCCAATGAGGGCTGTCGTGCCGGATGACCGGCAGCAGCAGAAACGACGGAGAC
This sequence comes from Bryobacteraceae bacterium, assembly GCA_049520275.1. GTDB lineage: Bacteria > Acidobacteriota > Terriglobia > Bryobacterales > Bryobacteraceae > CAWACP01. Next base: position 1,511 of record JBEKPY010000122.1, on the reverse strand, counting down.
AGAAGCGCTGCGCCGACGGACGCCAGCCATGCTCCCGCGCGCGATCCGCTGCCAATTCGCACCATCCAGTAAACGGCAAGGATGCCCAGGACATACAACACGCCCGTATAGAAGTGATAAGCCCGCGCGGTTGAAACCCCGGCGAACTTCGCGATGAGCGCGGTTCCATAACGCAGCGCGGGAGGATAGATGTAATCGAAACGCGTGCCGCAGTACCACAGCGGCTGCCATCCCGGATGAGGCAGTCTGCTCGCGAGCATCCGCGCGTCGGCGATGAACGTACTTTCGATGGACGACCAGTTATCCAGGTATTCCAGCCTGAAGAGCGGCCACACCAGCGTGGAAGTCAGAAGGAGGAGAAGGAAACTATCCAGCCATGCGGCCCGTTTCATGCATTCTATTCTGACACCCCCCGGGCGCTTGGTAGTGTCTGAAATGTGCGTTGATGGGGTTTGGCCTGTCTCAGGGACGCCGGACCTTGATCGTCCTGGACTGCCGTGGCCACACTGCGCGGAAGTGGAACTCCCATGGCGCTAGACCGTCCGCCACAATCGAAACCCAGAGACGCCAGGTTTGGACTTGGGGAGGTTCTGTGTTCGGCCAATGCAGAACTCCTATGCCTTCGACATTCGAAAGTTGCAACTGTTCCTTCTGGTTAATTCTGACGAGCCATTGCGCGTGTCCCGCAGGCGCGCTACCGGGCGAAATATCGCCAAATGGAGCCAACTGGATGTGCGCCAAGGGATCATCGCGAAATATCTTCATTTTGGAGTCGAAGTTCTGCGCACCATTAACCCTTGCCGTACAGTTGTTTAGAGTCTCAGTTCTCGCGTTGCCTATACTCACCAGAAGGCCATCGATTCCAGTATCCGGTTGATGATAAGACCGAATAAGAACATCGATGCCATCGGGAGATGTCAGCCTCAGAGCGTCTGATAGAGCGGCCTCCGCCTCCATGGGCACTTTCAAACGCCGGACAGGGGCGGGTTGAGGGACTCGAATCGCAGGCATTGGCTGCAATGCGGCTTCCGGTGGGATTTCCCGCTGTTTGTGCTTATCAACCATCGGGGCGATGTGCGCTATCGCTACCATCGCTATGCTGTATGTCGCTACCAGAGCGAATGCGCTCAGCCACGGATGCGCAATGGTCGCTGTCAGGATGTCACGAATATAGGGGATCATGAATCTCGCCCCCTCATCGATGCGACCATTGGCCCATGCCAGTGCTCGATGCTCACATAGCCTCCACGCAACAGCCACGAGAACGCCACCGAACCACTTCCACGGCTTCGCCTTGATGTTCGTGCTGACGCGCTGGTAGTAGGGCGACCTGTATTGCATTGTGAAGGTTCGACTTGCATTCGGCGCACACCTCACACTAAGATCTAGGGGCTCTCCGCAGGAATTAGTAAGAGCGGCCATTCTACGCGGCTTTCATGATTCTGTGGACTACGACAAATTCGAGGTTGGCCGCGGCCAGCCGTTTGGCTTTCAGCAGCAGGTAACGCAGG
>JBEKPY010000121.1:0-14674 GCA_049520275.1 Bryobacteraceae bacterium | reverse complement strand
TGCCCCATTCTGGACATCTCCTGTCGCTCGGATTTCAAATCGCGGCAAGCTCAAAACCTGCCCAACTCATTGCTGCCCTGTCACTTCTCTGTCGCACACTCGACGTTAGCCGGACAGCAGTGACTTGGAATAAACAGCATGAATCAATTCGAATCCCGCCGGTTACCACCATAGATCTGGAGACAGCGGTTCAGACGCCACCAGACGAGCCTTCCCCTTCAGGCGCAAGTGTCTGTAGCAACGGCACTTGTCATCCACTTGGTGAAACGTTGCTGAAATGGTTCTCACAATTGCCGACTATTGCCGACAGCTCTGCCCAACTCGAGGGAGTGCTTTGGCCTCTGCATTTATTCAGCTCATTTTTGGGCATTGAAGACCGGCGGGGCGTTCACCTGTCTGCCGGCCGTAGTACGGGTCAGCGCGCGCCATTGTCCTGACCGAGCACCGCGCTCACACGCCGTTCCTGGGCTGCCTCGGCCAGGTGCGACCGGCGCTCATGCAGGATCTTCGACTCGCTGAGCGCGGCCTGCGCTTCCTTGTCGCGTCCCAATGCGCGGCAGATGCGGGAAAGACGGTAATGGTAGCTGCCGTCTTCATCCGCCGGTAGGGCCTGCTTCAGCTCGCGCAAAGCGTCCTCCAGGCGCTGCTGGTGTTCGTAGATTTTGCCGAGCAGCGCGTGAACACCGGCGCGGTCCTGTGGGTCCACCTTCAGCGCGGCGGTGGCATATGGAAAAGCCTCGTCAAACCGGGCTTGTCCCACCAGCAGCCGGCCCATCATGAAGGAGGCATCGGGGTCTTGCGGCGCCGACGGTAGATACGCCTGCAGTTCCCGAATCGCACTGTCCCACTCTCCCAGGCCTTCCAGGGTCCGGGCCAGGCCCAGATGCGCGCGCGGCTCGCCGCGCGCAATCTCCAGCGCCTTCAGGAATTCATCCCGGGATTCGGCAAGGTTCTCCTGCTCGCGGTAGATCTCGCCAAGCATCATGTGAACTCGCGCCGAGCCGGGATCCGCCAGACCCGCCCGCGTCAGCGCATCCACCGAGAGCCTGCGGGCTGCTTGCACGCGCCAGTACAACGCCTCCGGGCCCGCGAGCCGATGGCGGAGGGCCGCACTGGAAGCGGCGAACGCGGCGCGGTAGTCCCCATTCAGAAAAGCGCAGCGCGCCAGAAGCATCAGCGCGGGCACGGCGAGCGCGGACATGCGGTTTTTCAGCTCCTCCGAGCAGGCGCCGTATTGGCCGTCGTCGAACAGACCCTGAGGGGCTCGGGGAAAACCGGCCGCGGCCTGTCCCGCGGAATCGCGATCCTCGCGCTTGGCCGGACCAGGGTCCGCGGAAGCCGCCACATCCGCCGCCTCGGCGGACTCCAGTGCCCGCACCAGGGAACGCCAGCTCTCGGAATCCGCCATTTCGCGCGCCACCCGAAAGAACGCGGCGGCTTTCCGCGCCTCCAGCCCGTCCAGCAGGATGGCCCGGTTCGCCGCTACGAAGCCGCGGTCCCGTTCCCACGCCTCCGCGATGCCGAGGAACGCGTCGCGCGGCCGATCCGCATCGAGGGCCATCCGAGCCATGCCGAGGCGCGCGGTCAGGCAGCCCGGCTGCGTCTGAAGCTCGAGGCGAAACTGTTCACCGGCCTTGTCCGGCTGGTTGGCTCCCAGTTCAGCCAGACCCAGAGCCGCGCGCGGGCAGGGAGGGCCGGCGGGTTCGTGCATCGCCTGCTCGCGAAGCTGGATGGCTTCGTCCCAGCGCCCTTTCTCTTCCCATGTCTGCGCGAGCAGCGCCCGCGTCCAGGGCGATTCCTGGGTGGAGTGAAGTTCCTCCAGAGACCGCCGCATGAGCGTGAACCAGGTTGCGCCCAGACCGAACCATGCGCCGGCACTGCGATTATCCATGCGCGCGGCAGAATCGTAGCAGTCGTTGGCCTTCTCCGGTTCGCTTTGCATGGCCCAGGCGCGTCCCAGGGCCAGCATCACTTGCGATTCCCCGACGTTCAGCGCACGCGCCTTCTCCAGATACGGCAGTGCCCTCGCGGGCTGGCCCTCGGAAAGCAGATCGACGCCCGCGAAGAAGTTCGCCTGGAAAAGCTGTGGATTGCGCTTGAGGGCTTCCCGAAAATCGGCGCCGGCTTCCTCGTAATGGCCCTGCAGGTGATCCATAAGCCCCACGTTGGCCCACAAGCCGGCCTCGCCGGGAACCAGGCGAAGCATCTCCCGGTACGCGGCGGCCGCGCGCGCGTAGTCGTGCTGCTGCTGGGCCTGGCGGGCCTGGCTCGACAGCTCCCTCAGGCGTTCGTCATCCGGCGGCGCGCCCAGCGCCACCGCGCGCAGCGAAAGAAGCAAAATGACGGATCGAAGAGACATAAATGAAAATGGGGCAGGTCGGCGACCTGCCCCACGCCGGCACATTGGCACTGGCCGACCGTATCTTACCAGAGCAACTTCAGAGCCAACTGAACGTCGCGGGCTGGATAGGCATTGCTGATCCATCCAAACCCGTTCGAGCTGTTGGACCCGGGGCCCCAGTCCAGAGCTCCTCCGCCCGGCGCGAAGAAGTTGGTATGGTTGGTTGCGTTGAATGCCTCCGCTCGGAACTCGGTGGTTAACCTTTCGCGGAAGATCCAGTTCTTGTGGAGAGCGAGGTCGAGTTGACCGAAGCCGGGCCCTCGCAGATAGCCCATGGTGCGCGGAGCGTCGCCGAACGAGGACCAGGAGGAGGGTTGAGCGAAGCACGCCCCGTTGACCCAGTTGTTCCAGGTGTGATTGGATACCGAGGGGTTGCAGGTCACGTCGGGCCGGAAGGCGCCGCCGAAGGCCCCGATGGTGCCGCTGGTGTCCCAATCCTGAACGGAGAGCGGGAATCCTTCTTTCAGCGACAGGATACCGGAGAATTGCCACCCGCCGGCCACCGCGTTCAGCACCGGGCTCATGTCCTTTCCAAACTGCCTGCCCTTGCCCACCGGAAGATCGTAGACGAAGTTGGTGACGAAGCTGAGCGGGATATCGTTGGTGTCGTAGGATTTCTCGGCCGCCAGATCGTAGGGATTGCGAATGCTCTCCGCGGCCCAGTTGGTCCAGCCCTGCACGCCGGCGCTGTTGTCCAAGTACTTGGACCAGGTGAACGAAGCCATCATTTGCAGGCCGTTGCTCCAGCGATGCTGGAACTCCACCTGCAGCGCGTCGTACCACGAGGAGGCCACTTCCGCCTGGCTCTCGGTGACGCCGCAGTACTGCGGTTCCGGTACCAGCAACTGATAGAGCGGAACCTGCGGCTGATTCAGCCCGCAGCCGCTCTGCGTGATCACCCCATAGAACGGGTTGGCCACCTGATTGTAAAGCTGCCCCTGATACTGCTGGAGGATGGCCGGCGACGCCTGATCGGTGTTCAGACTCGCCACCGGCAGCTTCAGCCCGTGGTTGCCAATGTACTCGACGTCAATGATGTTATTGCCGCTGAGTTGATACTGCAGCCCGAAGCTCCACTGCTCGGTGTACGGGGTGGGACGGTTGTGGGCGTAGCCCTCGGTGGCGCCGTAGCCGACATCCACCATGGATCCCGCGCTCGCTCCCGCTGCCTGCACCAGACCGCTCGAGAAAGCGTTGCTCAACAGATTCGCGGGTATCGCGCCGTTGTTCTGGGTGGTCACCCAGGGCGTATTCGAGGAAAAGCCGGGAGCCGAATAGCCGCTGCCAGGCATGACGAAATTGGGAACGTAGAAGATCGCCGCGCCCGCTCTGACTACCAGCCGGTTGGTGGCCGCGTAGGCCAGGCCGATACGCGGAGCGAAGTTATTGATCGGAGTGGTGAACAGCCCGCGCCCCCGCCCGTTGACGCCGGCGTATACCTCTTCGCCGGTAACGGGACGCCCCAGCAACTGGGCCACGGTCTGGCCGGCGCCCGGAGCGGTCATGCTGCTAATCGGGTTGGTGGCGCTGTAGTCGAACCAGGCCTGCTGGTTGTAGCGCTCGGTGGGCGAGGTTTGAACCTCATAGCGCAGTCCGAGGTTCAGAGTCAGCTTGCGGTTGAACTTCCAGTCGTCCTGGACGTAGCCGCCGAGAAAGGCCCGGCTGGTCGCGGCCTGCGTGAGTTGCGGGACGTTGCCCGAGCCGCCGGTGCCCACGCCGAGCAGGAACGACGCGAAGTTGAAGCCGGTTTCGGCGGTGCTGGCCAGAGGATTCGGCCCGGCCGTGCCCGCGGTGTTGAACGTGAACGTCGCCTGATCGCCGTCCAGCGCGTTCATATGCACGTCGATGTAGTTGAACCCGGCGCTGATGGAGTGGCTGCCGTGCACCTTGTTGTAGTCGACGCCGGCGCTGCGATTGTCGCGCGGCCAGCGGTCGGTGGCGCCGTTGCCATTGGCGGCGTTGGCCAGCGGGTAGATGTTGTTGGTGGCGCCGGTAAAGGTAACCTGGGGGAAGTTCCCAGCCACATCCAGCGAGGAGGGGAAGCCCAGCTCCGAGGGCAGGAAACCCGCGCCCTGCGGCGTGCGGCCTTCCACCCAGCGGGCGATGCCAATGTTGGCGCTGATCGTCGACGTCGGGCTCAGCGTGTCCACGAAGTTGAGCGCGCCCAGCAGCCGGTTGTTCGGATGTCCGTTGGACGGTCCGGCGGGGTTGCTGGCGCCAAAGAACGCCGGCGGATCGTTGAAGTTCACGGCCTTCCAGTCGAACTTGCCGTAGATGCGCGTGTTGTCCGTAATGTTGTGGTCGATGCGCGTGTCGATCGGCATGGTGTAGGCCGTTTCCGTACCGCTGATGGCGAAGTTGTTGAACAGCGCCTGCGTCTGTGCCTGCGGGAAGTAGGTGAGCAGCTTCTTGGCAATCGGGTCCCAGAGGGTCTGAGGAATGATGTTGCCCGGGAACGGGTCGCGGATGTAACCGGTTGCCGTGACCTTTAGGCCGGTCACCGAGTCCGTCTCGCCCGCCGTCACGTAGCGGGTGGTAAAGGGGTTGTAGATCTCTCCGGATAAGATGGGACGGCCTTCGGCGTCGGTTCCCACCTGAGAGCCGAGAAGATCCGAGAAATTGCCGCTCTTCCAGGAGTCCAGCGGCAGCGTGGCGGTCAGGCTCACCGGGGTGGTCCGGTTGATGCGCTCGAAAGAGAAGAAGAAGAAGGTCTTTTCGCGTTGCTTGTACACGCCGGGAATGTACACGGGTCCGCCCAGGGTCCCGCCAAACTGATTCTGCCGGTATTCCGGTCTGGCAATGCCGTTGAGGTTGTTGAAGAAGCTGTTGGCCTCGAGGTCCTCATTGCGCAGGAACCAGAAGCCGTCCCCATGCAATGAGCGCGTTCCCGATTTGGTGATCATGTTTACGACGTTGCCGGTGGACCAGCCGTATTGCGCGCTGTAGGAGTTGGTCTGGACGCGAAACTCCGCGGTTTCTTCCACCGACGGCGTGAAAATGACGCCGCCCCAGTCGCCACCGGTGTCGTAGACGCCATCCACAAGATACGCGGTGGTGCCAAAGCGCTGCCCGCCGAAGTTCAGGAACGAGATGTCCTGATCGGCCAGGCTGCCCAGGCCGGGCACCTGTTGCAAATTGACGCCGGGCTGCACGTTCGAGTTCAGAGACAGCAGCGAAATCAGGTTCCGCGTGCTGAGGGGAAGCTGAACGATTCCCCGTTCGTTCACGTCGGACCCTACGTTGGCGTCTTCGGTGGCGAGCAGCGTCGCATTGGCGCTGACTACGACTTCCGCGGTGGTCTGCCCGACTTCGAGTTTCACGTCCAGCGACGCCGTCTGGCCCACCGAAAGAGCAATGCCGTTCTGAACATACGGCCGGAAGCCCGCGACTTCCACTTTCAGCCGGTACCCTTCCGCGGGCGGAAGGAAGGTGAATGAGTAGCGGCCGTCCGCCGCCGTGGCGAACCTCAGGTCCAGGCCTCTGTCGAGATTCGCCAGAGTAACCGAGGCCCCGGGTACGACGGCGCCGCTGGGATCCAGTACGGTGCCGGTCAGGGTGGCGTCTCCCGCCTTACCCTGGGCGGACACATTCGGTGCGAGCTGCGTCAGGAAGAACAGCGGTATGACCCAAAGCGCTCCCTGAAGGCACCGCCAGACTCTGCTGCGAGTTTTCTTCATTTATGCTCCGTGGTCCGGGACCGGGCCCGGACATCTGAATTTCTGCCCCTGCAGGCGTGTTTGATTGTCATAGCCGCCGGACGGCGCGTTCAAGTGATTTGACGTCACCTCACGTTACCGGCGCTGCGACGGGCGTGTGTCGGAGGTGAGCGCGCTGCGTGGCCGCACTTGTGCGGAACCGGTGGCGAACACGGCTGCGCTGCGGGTCCATTGAGGATACAATCTTGACAGGTTGACCCCCCAGGACAACGAACCGAGTGTTGCGGAAAAGCGCGCCCAGGTGGCCCGCGTGATCAACTCCGGCGTGCTGCACAATGCCCCCATGCTGCAGAAGCTGCTCGAATTCGTCGCCGCGAGAGCTTTCGCCGGGGATACCGCCGATGTCAACGAGATCACGCTCGCTTCCAAAGTCTTTGCGCGGTCCGACGACTTCGATCCGACTGCCGACACCACCGTGCGAACGTCCGTGTACCGGCTGCGGATGAAGTTGCGCGACTATTACGCCGGCACGGGTAAGCTCGATCCTGTTGTCATCGAAATCCCCAAGGGGCACTACACTCCTCTGTTCAGGAAGCGTGGATCGGAGGGAGTGCACGCCGACTCCGGTCCACTGGAAGGAGAGACGCCGCCCACCGCTCCCGTGCCGAGATCCGCCGGGCGGAGTCCACTCCCGCCCTGGTTACTGCTGGTGGCCCTGCTGCTGTTCGGGCTCGGCCTCCTGATCGGCGCGATCTGGAAACGGCCCGTAGGCGCGGCCGCGGAAAAGGCGGACGTCCTCACCGCCTTCTGGCGAAGCTTCGCCGGAGACGACCGCAGCGTCATCATTACTTACTCCAACGCCGAACTGTTGCAGACCGATACACGGGATTTGCTGCGATACGACGTTGGCGCCGTGGACGACCGCGGTGCGGAGGTGGATCATTCGCTGGCCCGCAAGTACGTGGCGATTCCCGAGTTCCTGCGCAGCCATTCCCTCTTCTATGAAGACGGCTATTCGGGTACCGGTGAAGTGCATGCAGTGTTCTTCCTCACCCGCCTGCTCACCAGAGCGGGCATCGACGTCCTGGTGAAAAGGGTCCGCCTGCTCACCACCGACGACCTCAAAAGTCATAATGTGGTGCTGCTGGGCTCCAGCCTGGAGAACCGCGCGGTCGACGAGCTGCGCCTCAAGCAGGGATTTGTCTTCGAATTCCCCGCCGGTTCCAACTCATCATGGAACGGGCGCATTGTGGACCAGCGCGGGCCGGCCGGCGCACACAGTTCTTCGTACGCCGTGGAGCGCGATCCGAAAACCGGCGCGCTGCGCACCGACTACGCCATCTTCAGCCTGATGCCGGGCGTGGTGGCCAACCACCGCGTGATGCTGCTGGGCGGCCTGACCACATCAGGCACGCAGGGCGCCGCCGAGTTTGCCACCACCGAGCAATCCATGGCGGCGTTGCTTGCCGCGTTGGCCCGACCTGGCCACCCCAGCCAGAGCGGCCCTCCGCCCTGTTTCGAGTCCACCCTCGAGGTGCAGGTTGTGCGCGGTCTCGACCCCACCTCCATCCGGCGCCTCTCCGTTCGGGCCATCTCGGAATAAAGGAGGTCCCGCTCCGGGCACTCTCCTTACTGCCTCTATTCGTGCTCGCACAACGCGCTGTGACGGTGATGTGACGTCTCAACACTCCCTCCCGAAGCGGCTCCGCCTGTAGATTGGACATATCGGCGCGCCGGAAGGCAACGGCCTCGCAGAGGAATTGGCGTGCCCTCATCGGGAGAAAGATGACCAGATCACTTATCGTGCTGGCCTGCTGCACTCTATCGGCCAGCATTATCGGGCCTGCCGGGTTCACCGGTTTCAAAGGGATTGGTGCGGTCGCGAGCGCTCGAGCCAATGGCGACGCGGTGACCATCGTGTGCACGGACCAGTCGCAGGTCCGCATCGAGATTCTGGCATCCGACCTGATTCGTGTTCGCGCCGCATTCGGCAAAGCTCTGCCGGAGGGGCCCATCTCGGCGGCCATCGCCAGCAGCTCCTGGGAGAAACCGCGCTGGTCGCTATCGGAGGGGCCCGACAGCCTGGTCATCGCAACCAGCGAGATCGAAGTGCTGGTCCATCGCTCGCCGCTGCTGATCGACTTTCGCGACCCGGCCACGCACGAGATCGTGAACAGCGACCAGCAGCCCATGATGTACGACCCGAAAACCGGCGCGGTTGCCGCCGCCAAAAAGCTCGGCTTCGACGAGCACTTCTACGGGCTGGGAGAAAAGGCCGCGCGGCTGGATAAGCGGCGCGGGCAGTTCACCATGTGGAACAGCGACACGCCCCGCTACAAGGAGGGAACCGATCCACTCTATCAGAGCATCCCGTTCTACATCGGCTGGCAGAGCGGACGCGCCTACGGCATCTTCTACGACAACAGCTACCGCACGCACTTCGATCTCGGGCACAACTCGGAGGAGTACGCGGCGTTTGTCGCCGAGGGCGGCGCGATGGACTACTACTTCTTTCAGGGCCCTTCCATCCGCAAAATCCTGGGGCGCTACGCGGACCTCACCGGGCACATGCCGCTGCCGCCCATGTGGGCGCTGGGCCACCAGCAAAGCCGCTACAGCTACTATCCCGACAAGCTGGTGGAAAACGTGGTGGACCGCTATCGTGCCGACGACCTGCCGCTCGACGCCGTTCACCTCGACCTCGATTACATGAATGGGCACCGGGTCTTCACGTGGGACCCTAAACGGTTCCCGGACCCGCGCGCCTTCACCGCCAGGCTGGCCAGGCAGGGTGTCCGGGTGGTGACCATTGTCGACCCAGGCATCAAGTACCAGCCGCCCGAGCCGAGATTCCTCGATGGTTTGCCGCGGCCCGAGCTGGCTGAGCAGGACAAGAACTACTACGTCTACACCGAGGGCGCCGCGGGCGGCTACTTCCTGAAACGCGCCGACGGCAGCCTGTACCTTGGAACAGTCTGGCCGGGCAAGTCCGTGTTCGTCGACTACTCCATGGACGCCGCGGCGCGCTGGTGGGGCGGTCTGTTCCGCGCCTACCTGGACCAGGGCGTCGCAGGCATCTGGACCGACATGAACGAGCCGTCCGACTTCGACGATCAAACCGGGGAGTCGCAGAAGGACGTGGTGACGTGGGACGGCGGCGCACGTACGCTGCAGGACGGGAACCGCAATCTGTTCGCCTTGCGCATGGCGCGCGCGACGTACGAGGGGTTGGAGCGGCTGCGGCCCGAGCAGAGGCCCTACGTGATCACGCGCGCGGGCTACGCGGGCATCCAGCGCTATGCCACCACATGGACCGGCGATAACACCGCTACTTGGGAAGCGCTCGCGCTGAGCCTGCCCATGCTCGCGTCGCTGGGATTGTCCGGCGAGCCGTTCGTTGGCGCCGACGTCGGCGGCTTCGGCGCGGGCCGGCCCGACGGCGAGATGCTCACGCGCTGGTATCAGGTCGGATTCCTGACCCCGTTTCTGCGGAATCACGCCGAGCTGGGCGTTTACGATCACGAACCCTGGCGGTTCGGGGCGCCCTACGAAGACATCATCCGCAAGTACCTCAAGCTGCGCTACCGCCTGCTGCCGTTCCTCTATTCGGCGCTCGAAGAAGCGCAACGCACGGGAGTGCCCGTGTTCCGGCCTCTGCTGTTGAATTACCAAGACGACGCCAACACCGTGAGCATCGACGACGAATTCATGGCCGGTGACGGCCTGCTGGTGGCGCCCATCCTCAAACCCGACGTTACCAGCCGGCTGGTTTACCTGCCCAAAGGGACCTGGTTCGACTACTGGACCGGCACGCAGTACAACGGCGGCAGGATGATCCGCGCGCAGGCCCCGCTGGAAACGGTTCCGCTTTACGTCCGCGGAGGGGCGATTCTGCCGCTGGGACCTGAGATGAACTGGGTGGGCGAGAAGCCGTGCGATCCGCTCACATTCCAGATCTATCCTGACGATCGCGGTCAGGCGAGTTTCTCCTTGTATGAAGACGATGGCATCAGCCCGGCATACCGGCGTGGCGTGTTCCGGCGAACGGCGATTCAGGTCAGCCGAACGGGCGAGGGCAGCGCGATCGCCATCGGGCGGCCCACTGGCACATGGCAGCCGTCCGCACGCCATCTCGTGTTCCTGCTGAACGGCAGGTCCTCGGAGATCGCCGATGACGGAAAAGAGCACCGGCTGACGATTCGTTGAAACAGGCGCTGCGCGGGCTCCCAACCCGCCCGCATAATGCAATCCGGAGGGCCGGCAGCATGCCTCGCCGGGCATGCAGCAACCATGCTATACCGGCTGCACATAGGCGAATAGGCCTGGTGGCTCGCGCGGGTCCCCATGCCACCAGCGTTTCGGGTCCGTCGTTCCAGACAACGGCGGCGAAGGAGTTGGGGCCTGCGCGGAGCTGGCCAGCCACATCCACAGTCTCGTAGCGCCGAGCCCGGCGAACAAACCGGATACTATGTTGCGCCGCTGAACGAGCGTGTCAATGCGAGCCGTTATCCGTGGGGATGGCGGGAGACCGCCTACGACGATAGCGCGTGCATGAACGCGCGCGTCCTCAGCGCCGCGGCCCCGCGCGATGCCCAGGATGCGCCCAACCGCTGGATGCTGGTGCCGCGCGGGATTCCACTCGAGGAGCGGACGCCGCAGCGAATTCCCAGGGTGCGCATGGCTGAAGGCGTGAGCGTGCCGGTGGGGTTTCCTCTACGGCCGGCGCCGCTCACGATTCCGTCGCACCAGCACGCGCGAGTCCTTCTCGACGAAAGGCAACCGGAACGAGGTCGAGGGCAGGCAGTTCCCATGGTCCCGCGGACACTTACATTGCCGACGGTGGCGCGCCGAATGTGGCGCCCGCTGTTCTGGCGAACCTGGCGGTACATCCGCCTGGAAATCGAGACCGCGGACGAGCCGTTGACCATCGAGGACCTTCACGGGATCTACACCGGGTATCCCTTCCAGCAGCGGGCCAGCTTCCACGCGCCCGGCTCTCCGGACGAGGACGACATCCAGCAAATCCTGGCGGCGGGCTGGCGGACGGCGCGCCTGTGTGCACACGAGACGTACATGGACTGTCCGTTCTACGAGCAGCTTCAGTACGGCGGCGATGCCCGCGTGCAGATGCTGGTCTCTCTTTACATGACCGGCGATTCCCGTCTGATCAAGAACGGTATCGAACTGCTGGACGATTCGCGGACATCGGAGGGCGCGACGTATAGCCGCGCGCCCTCGCGCGCCTGCAACAGTACATCCCGCCGTTTTCGCTGTGGTGGATCGGGATGGTGCACGATTACTGGATGTACGTGGACGACCCGGATTTCGTGCGGCGAATGCTCCCGGGAGTACGCGCGGTGCTCTCGCTCTTCGCGAGCTACCAGAAGTCCAATGGATCTTTGAGGAAGCTCCCGTGGTGGAACTATGCGGACTGGGTGGATGCGTGGAAGTCCGGAGTGCCGCCCGCTTCCGCCGATGGCTCTTCCTCCTCCGTGCTGGATCTGCAACTCCTGCTCGCCTTCCAGTGGTCCGCGGATCTGGAGGACGCGTTGGGTGAGAAGTGTTTTGCGCGTCAGGATTCGCTGAAGGCGGCCAGGCTGAAGAGCACCATTCTCCTGCAGGATTGGGACGCCGGCAAGGGCCTGTTCGCCGATCGGCCGGAGCGCCTGAGCTACTCGCAGCAGGCGAACACCCTGGCGCTGCTGGCGCACGTTGTTCCGCTCGCGCAGGCTCGCGCGATTGCCGGGAAGATGCTGACGGACGCGTCGCTCACGCAGTCGTCCATCTACTTCCGGGCCTACATCAATGCGGTGCTGCGCGAAATGGGGATGGGGGACCGCTACCGGGAGATGTTGGGGCCGTGGCGGCACATGCTGGCGGACGGGTTGACCACATGGGCGGAGATTGAGGGCGGCGGCACTCGCTCGGATTGCCACGCCTGGGGAGCGAGCCCAAATTTCGAGTTCCTGCGGACGGTGGCGGGCATCGAGCCGGCCGCCGCGGGTTTCCGGCGCGTGCGCATCGCTCCCAACATGGGTTGGCTGGAGCGAATCACCGCGGCGATGCCGCATCCGAAGGGTGAGATTCGAGTGGATCTTCGGCGCCGCGCCGGACGGCTGGCCGGGGAAGTGGATCTGCCGCCGGAGACATCGGGCGAGTTTCAATGGGCGGGAAGCAGCCAGAAACTCACTCCCGGCGCAAATCGCATCGACATCGGAGAAGAGTAACCGCCCGGCCTGAACCGCGAGATCGGCGAGGACTCACCCGCCCCTGCGCAGTACCCGTTCGAGAGCCGCCAGCCCGTTATCGATTTCCATCATTCGACCCACAATGAGCCCGGAAAACTCAGCGTTGGCCTCCAGGGTGGTCCACGCCTCAGAAAGGATTTCGCGCGCGGCGCAAATGGATTCAAACGCTTCCGACGGGTGAGTGGTGACTTGTTCGGCGGCAACACCCCAATACTCGTCGGCCAGCTTCATCTTTTTTTCCAGCTCCTTCAGAACCGTCACGACGCTCCGGCTAAGGTGTCCGACGCGGGGATCAGGAAGACGAGGTGGGAGAGCCGGGACCCCTCGCAAACAGTAGAAGCCGCTGAGTGATTACTCATTTCGAGGCATCCGCCGACTACAAGAGCCCCCGACTCGCGCGGTTACGCGGTCGAAGACGTGGACGTTACCGCGATATCCGCCGACTTGAGATGCCAAACAGAATCTCGGTGTCGAATGGCTCTCTTGTCGCCTTTTCCGATCCTAAGACACAACTCCTGGACCTTCTAGCACTCTTATGCGGGTATGCCTGGCTACCCGCAAATGGGGGTATGCGCGACCACCAGCGCTCTGGCTCGCCGACTGCGGGAATCCGGCGCGTGGCCGGCCCTCCGCTGCGGCGTACCTGACCGGAAGTCGTCGCCGCGCGGCATCATGCGTTGGAAACGAGTTGCGCTGCGGGAGCATCTCGTATTGGACAATTCTGGCGGCGCGCGGCGCATGTTATATTGAGGGTGACATCCCGTGGGCCTGTGGCGCAGTTGGGAGCGCGCTTCCATGGCATGGAAGAGGTCGTGAGTTCGAATCTCACCAGGTCCACCAAACCCCTCAAAGACTTACAGACTCAGTTCCTTTACAAACCCGCCTTTGGAGTCCAACCGGAGTCCAGATTTGGACTCCAGCCGCAGGCACCCCGAGCATTCGGGCGAGCAAGCGACTTCATTCGCTCGGACTCTCTCGTGCGCCGGAAACCCGACATTCCCGACAAACAAGAGTTAGGTTGTTGATCTCATTAGCCTGACTGCTGTCGGGTTGTCCCCAAGACCCGACAGCGAGCCCGACATTTGGCCGGCGGAAACCCGACATGGGCGCGGAGCAGGGTCATTTGTCATCTCGCTTCTCACAATACTCACAATACTCAGAATCCCCGGTGAGTCTGCCTTATCACGCACGCGCCAGGGCGATGAACTCTACTCTCGAAACTCCTCTGTTGACGACGCGTTGACGACTGAATCCCCCAATTGCTATTGAGGGGAAGGATGCCGCGACTGGCTTCGCGCTAAACATCTCCATGCAGGTGATGGCGACGCACATCGAGCAGTGGCCGATCGACAGGCTTGTCTTCTACGCACGCAACCCGCGCAAGAACGGTGCCGCGGTTGACCGGATGTGTGCCTCCATCCGCGAATCAGGCTCCAGTATCCCAGTGCTTGCCCGCGGCGACGGAACGGTGGTGAACGGGCTCCCCAGAATCAAGGCCGCGCGCACGCCTGGTCTCACTGAGCCTGGTGGATCGCCCGCATCGTCCTGTTGTCGGACGAGGGGATGACCGTGGAAAGCATCAGCGCGCGACTGCACACCCGGTCGGCCCGCGTTTCCAGATGGCGGCAACGGTTTGCCAGGGTCAGTTGAACGCCCTGTCCGATGCCGCAAGGCGGGATAAGCAGCACTCCTATACCGAGGGGACCGAACGGCGTGTGTTGCGATCGCTCGATCAGCTTCGCCGGAGGACTACCTACGCACAGTGGAACGGGCCGCTGCTGGCAGAAGCTGTGGGCGACGTCACTGCCGATCACGTATGGCGCATCCCGCGCAAGCACCAGATCCAGTTACAGCGCCGGCGGAGCTGGTGCATCAGTACCGACGCGGAGTTCGCACCAAGGGCCGCCGAAGTGGTGGGTCTGTACCTGAATCCGGCCGAGAAAGCGCTGCTGCGTTCGGTGGACGAGAAGCCGCACATTCAGGCGCTGGAACGCACGCAGGGGTTCCTCCGGCTTCCTGATGGGACGGATCGCGACTACTGGACGTAGCGGCCTCGGTCTTCCGATCACTGGGAACGGACGCGAGCGTTCGTCCCCCCCGCCTACGGCACCGTCCAGGCGCCCACCTGGGTCCAGCCGGCGTGCTCGCCCAGCCAGTCCTGCACGTACCCCCACACCTGCTGGCTCCCCGCGAAGCCCCCCGCGAAGGTCAGGTTCAGCGTGATCGTCAGCGTGTTCCCCGACCCACTCACCGCCGAGCCCGCCGCCGCCAGCGTGCACTGGCTGTTCTGCACCGTCCCGCTTCCCCCCGGCGCCACCGAGCCCACCCAGCTCTGCCCGTTGTCCGACAGCAGATACAACTGCCCCGGC
>JBEKPY010000120.1:0-14737 GCA_049520275.1 Bryobacteraceae bacterium | reverse complement strand
ACCATGAACCGCGCGCTTGCCATCACCAGCCAGCAGTTCGGGTTTCTGGCCGGCATCTTCTTTCTCGGGTATTTCTTCTTCGAAATCCCCAGCAATCTGCTTCTGCATAAGCTGGGCGCGCGCGTCTGGATCGCCCGAATCCTGGTGAGCTGGGGGGCAGGATTCTGTCCTGGGGCCGATCTTCAATCGGCCACCGCTGCTGATCGTTCAGCGCCACGGGCTCAACGAAGATCGCGCCGAAGATTGCCGATGTGATGCCAGCTCTAGGTGCTAATCGCCCCAACACCACAACGCCTATCGGATGAGCGGCGAGTCCGCGGGCGATACGCTCGGGAACCTCGGCGCGGCTCACCCCACCGGCCGTCAAAGCATAATAGCCGACCGCGATCTGGTCGCGGCGGTGGGCGACGTAAACCCGGGCAGCCGAAACGCCGAAGCCAGACGTTGAGCGCGTCGTTGCCACAGTCGAAATGGCCGAGATCGTGATTGCGAGTGAGCTTCTCAATAACGAACTCAGCGGGGGCCATCAACGGCTTTCCGCAACAGACGCGCGTGAAAACAGACGTTTCAATCCAGGGGGGACTCTGGGCGGAGCATCGAGCGCTTTCAGAAAGGCATTCCAGGCTTTCACCGGCAGTACAAAATGGTTCTGATCCGCCAGATCGATTTCTGCCTGCATGCAGGTCGAATCCAGTATGTACTCGGTAAGGTTGACTTTCCGCCGTGCCGCGCCCGCTTTGATCAGGCCTGCCTGTCGAGCTGTGGCGCGAACGTGAAATCGCTCGGACCTGGCATCATCGGCGGGAGTGATGTGCGGCATATCTTCACTTCCTATTGTATGCCTCTTGTACACATGAGCTGCTGGCCGACACGCCCCCTACTTCTTCGCCAGCGTCCCCGAGACGAAGAAGCTGTTCCAGCGCGGCGTGCGATCCGTGTTCACCCCGCCCTGGCGCATGATGCGGAACGCCACCGCGTCGCCTGGCTGCAGGCGAGCCTGAATCCTGCGCACGTCGTCTACGGAAACCACCGGCTCGCGGTTGATGGACACGATGATGTCCTTCTCCTGAATGCCAATGTCCTCGGCGAACGAATCGGCGTCGACGCTGGTCACCACCACGCCATGCTTGTCCTCGAGGCCCTGGCTGGCGCGCTCGGGATCGGAAAGCGTGCGAATGCGGATGCCGAACTTCGCCTGGCTGGTCACCTCGCCCTTCGGCTCCGGCTGCTCCTCCTCTTCTCCTTCGAGGCCGGCAATCTCCGTCTTGAACACCTCGGCGCGGTCGAGAATGGTCACTTTGAAACTCATCCTCCTGCCGCCGCGGTCCACGTCAAATGTGGACACCGTGCCAATGGACGACTCGGCCACCCTCGTCACCAGATCGTCGCCGTCCTTGATCGGTTTGCCGTCCATGGCCAGAATAATGTCGTCCCCCTTGATGCCGGCCTTTTCCGCCGGCCCGCCTTTCTTCACGTCGCCCACCAGAACGCCGTGGTCGGCGCCGAGCGCCTTGAGCAGATCGGGCTTGTCGTTCTTGCTCCAGACGATCCCGATGGAACCGCGGGTCACCCGCCCGGTGCGAATAATGTCGTTATAGACGCGCACGGCCGTGTTCACGGGCAGCGCGAAGCCGATGCCGTTATTGCTGCCGTTCTGCGTGGCGATCATCGTGTTCACGCCGATCACCTCGCCGCGAATGTCCAGCAGCGGCCCGCCGCTGTTGCCGGGGTTGATGGCCGCGTCGGTCTGGATGAAACGCTGGAATTGTTGCGTGGGGATGACTTCCCGTCCGGTGGCGCTGACAATGCCCGCCGTCACCGAAGCTTCAAGCCCGAACGGCGAGCCGATGGCCACCGCCCAGTCGCCCACCTGGATGGCGTCGGAGTTGCCGATGGTCACCGGATCCAGCGGCGTCTTCGGATCGATCTTGATCACCGCAAGATCGGTCTCGCGGTCGAAACCGATCAGCCGCGCGCGATACTCGGCGCCCTCGGTGTGCAGCTTCACGCGAATGTGGTCCATCTTCTCCACCACGTGATTGTTCGTGATGATGTAGCCGTTGCGGTCCACAATGAAGCCGCTGCCCGATTGCTCGTGCTTGAACGTACGCGCAGGCTCGCCGCCCGGAGGTACGCCATGAAAAAAGCGCCTGAACGGTTCCAGAGCGTCGTCGCCCTCGCCGTCGCCGTTGGGATCCTTCTTCGAGCTGGCCTCCTTCGGCGTAAAGTCGGCGGTGATGTTCACTACCGACGGCTCCAGCTTCCTGGCCAGCCTGGTGAACTCGTTGCCGATCAGCACTACGTCGGGCAGATGCAGGGGCGTGGCGTCCGGCGCGACGGCCTGACCCCGGGCCGCGTGCGCGCCGGTGTTCACCAGGGTGCCGATCACGATGCCGGCCGACAGAGTCAGCAGAAGCAATCCCAGGGAAAGCAGCTTCTGCTCGCGCATTTTGTGGAAGAGACGCATGGTGCTCCAGGTCTGACCTTTCCTCCCGGCGGGGCCGACGGGTACCTACATTATAGGAGCCCCGGGCAGCGAGCCTGTCCCGCCCTGCCCCCAAAGCCACTGCACGTATGCTGCTACGCAGACGGATGCGCCGGCGTTCCGAACGGTTTCAGCTCCGCCAGCACGATTCCGCCCAGAATGAGCGCTGCGCCGCCCAGAGTCCGCCCGGTCAGCGTTTCCCCGGCCACCAGCCACGACGTCACCCACGCGAAAACCGGCTCCAGCGCGAACACCAGCGCCGTGCGCGTGGGGCTGCTGAAGCGTTGTGCCCACGTTTGCAGAGAGAACGCCAGCGCGGTTGCCAGCAGGCTGGTTACCGCCAGCGCCACCCACACTCGCGCCGACCAGTGCACGCGAACCGGCTCGGCCCACCAGAACAGCGCCCCCGCCAGCGCCGCGCACGTGGCAATCTGCGTCACCGCCAGCGTGCCCGTATCGGCGGCCCGCGCGAAGTGCCCGAGCGCCACAATGTGCAGCGCAAAGGCCACCGCGCAGCCGGCCACCAGCAGATCGCCCGCACTCACCTCCAGAAGATTGCGATGCGCGGTCATCAGTGCCATCCCCGCGGCCGCCATCAGCACTCCTGCCGATTCCGCCGCCTGCGGCGCCTTGCGGTGAATCAGCGCGCCGAAAACGGGAACCAGGGGGATGTAGAGGGCCGTGATGAACGCGGTCTTCGAGGCCGTGGTCAGCTTCAGCCCGAAGGTCTGCAGCACGTATCCGGTGAACAGCAGAACGCCGGCCACCGCGCCGCCCCGCACGGCGTGCCCGCGGTTGTTCGCGCGCCGCATGGGTCCAACGAACACCAGCGCCAGCGCGCTGGCCGCGAGTGTGAAGCGCATGGCAAGGAACAGCAGGGCGCTGACGTCGGCCAGCGCCTCCTTCACCAGCACGAACGTGGAGCCCCACACCACGCACACGAAGACCAGCGCCACGTCGGCGCGCCAGCGCGGGTGTGCGCTCATGCGTCCGGGCCAGCCGGGCCGGCGTGACCGAGCAGCAGGTACAGCGCGAGCAGGATGCGCCGGAGCCCCAGATCGCGGCCTTCCGGGTTGTACCACTCGCCGGGCGTGTGCGCCCCGCCGCCCTGGCCGCCCGCGCCGATGGCCACCGCGGGAATGCCCATGGACAGGGGAATGTTCGCGTCGGTGGAGGCGCAGTCCACCTGCGCGCGGATCGCCAGATGAGCGTCCACCGCCCGCAGGATGTTCAAAATGGCGGCATCGTCCGCCAGCTTTCCGCCCGGCCGCATGCCGATGTCGGTGATCCTGGCCGAAACGCGCCCGCCGGTCGCGCGGTCGTTCTCCACTTCGATGGCTTTTTCAACGCAACCGGTGAGAATCGCCGCCAGTTCCTCCAGCCGCGCCACGCTCTCCGAGCGGATATCCAGCTTGGCCCGGGCCGAGGCCGCAATCGAATTCACGCTCAGGCCGCCCTCCACAATGCCGAAGTTGAACGACGACCTGGGCCGCCCGGCGCCATTCAACGGCGTGTCCGCGAACAGCGCGATGGCACGGCTCAACGCGTGCACGGGATTGCCGATTCCGTAGTCGCTCCAACTGTGCCCGCCCGGACCGCCGATGCCGATATCGAAGCGGCGGCTGGCCAGCGCCTGGCACGTGATGTGGTCGGTGGCCGGCCCATCCAGCACCAGCAGGGCCGTAAGACGTCCGCTCAACGGCGATTGCCGGCACAGATAGCGCATCCCGCTGAGGTTCCCTTCCCCTTCTTCGCCGACGTTGGCCACCATAGCCAGGCCGCGAAAAGCCTCCGGGCCGCAGGTTTGCATGGCCTTCGCCAGAGCCAGCAGCGCGGTCAGACCCGCGCCGTTGTCCGACACCCCCGGACCGTGAAACCTGCCGTCGGAGCCGAAAGTGACCTCCCGTTCGGGATTACGCGGCGCCAGGACTGTGTCGAGGTGCGCGGTGACTGCCACCACCCCTCCGTCCGAATCGCCCGGAGCGGAGGCCACCACATTGCCGCTGCGGTCCAAACGGGCGTCGTAGCCGAGGTCGCGAAATTGCGCCTGCATCCACTCGGCGCGCGCCTGTTCGAAGAACGTCGGCGCGGGGATGCGGCAAAGCTCCAGATGACGCTCGTTGATCCACTGCTTCTCGCGGGCGAACCATTGCAGACCCTCGCGCAACTCCGGCGAGGCGGCCGCGCCGGCAACTGCTTTGGTCATGGTGGAAGGTAGCGTCGCCAAATGCCAGTGTAGCGGGATGGCGCGGTGGTGTCAGCCGTGGTCAGTGTCTGAAGGGTGCAACGCAGTCTTCAGGCACTACAGACGAATGCCTTCGGCAAGAAATGGGAGAATCTGTGTGCCACCTAACGCCTGCCCTTCGCGTACTACAACTTCCGCCGGATTCACAAGACATGGCGCGTGACGCCCGCGATGGAAGCGGGGATCACGGGACATGTGTGGGGAGCCGCGGAATTGCTAGCGTGAACCGGATCATGTTTGTGATACTCTCGAATCCCCGATGTCCGATGAAGTGATTGGGAGTGAACAATGAATTGGGAATACAAAACCGCCTCTGATCGCTTTGACCCCTCAAGGGTATTCCAATGGGATGTAGATCAAAAGCATGATGAGAGTCTCAAAGGTCTTTCTCGGCCAGAGGTTCTTAGCCTTTTCGGCTAGCAGGTGGGAACTGGTTTGTGTCGATCACGGCACGTTCTATTTCAAAAGAGCAAGGTAGCCCACTACCGAGCGCGTCTCTCATCAACTGGAACGCGAACGCAGGCCGTCAACGCACCTTCAGGCACTGCCCAGCCGTGGGGTGCCTTGTCGGGCGCGCCTTGCCGGGGCGAGGGCGAGCCCAGTATCACCCAAGATCAAAGGACAGACCGAAGAGATATCGATCAGCGCCATCAATGACGGGTTTGAAGGGCCGAACCGCTGTATACTGAGAATTGTGAAGGCTGATTTGAACACGAAGAATGGAGCCGGGACTGCCGTCGACATCGGCAGCCGCGAAGCGCTCGACCGCTTCCGAAAGGCGGCGAAAGCTTTCACAACGCGGGCAACCCAATCGCGCGAGACTGCCAGACAGGTCCTGGTCTCCGAGGGCATTTATACCAGGTCCGGCAAGCTCGCCAGGAATTACCGTTAACTCTTGCACCGTCTCGCTTCGGGGTTCATTCTCGGCTATCACGGCTGCGACCGGAGCGTCGGAGAGCGGCTTCTCGGCGGCAACCCGTTCCGCCCAAGCAACAACGAGTACGATTGGCTGGGCCCAGGGATCTATTTCTGGGAGGCCAATCCTGGGCGAGGCATGGATTTCGCGCGAGAGACTGCCCGACGGAAAGCTGCCGGTATTCGGGAGCCTTTCGTGATCGGCGCCGTGCTTGAGCTCGGGTTGTGCCTCGATCTGACCACTACCAGCGGCATCGAATGGGTGAGGATCGCATACGACAGCCTGGCGCGGAGCGCCGCTACCGGTGGCGTCTGTTTGCCTGCCAACAGCGCAGACGCGCTCCGGCGGAACCTTGATTGCGCGGTGATTCGCCGCTTGCACAGCATCCTTGAGGCCCAGGGGCTGCCTGCCGTAGACACCGTGAAGGGCGTCTTTACCGAGGGTAAGCCTATCTATCCCGGCGCCGGTTTTGATGAGAAGACCCACATTCAGATAGTCGTCAGAAACCCGGGCTGCATCAAGGGTGTCTTCCGTGTGCCCGGCGAATCTTTAGAGCCTTTGAAAGCACGACGCCGCTCAAAAACATAAGTTGTCCACCGGGCCCTTCCTTGTGGGTGTTGACTCAGGTCCGCGCCAGCCCTTACCGCTCCTCGCCGGCATGCACCGGTTTCTCCGCGCCGGAGAACCGCCGGTACGGCCCATGCGTTCCGTTGGGCAGGATGGTGTCCATCGAGGTGAGCGTCTGGGTGAGCTGATCGGCAGTGAAGCCACGCGCGCCGGTGAGGTTGGCGCCGTTGAACTTCGCCGCCGTCGTCACTGCTTCGCGGAGGTTCGCGCCGGTCAGATCGGCGCTCTCGAAATCGGCGCCGGCCATGTGGGCGTTCTGAAAATCGGCCCCGCGCAGCGAGGCCCGCTGGAACAGGGCGTGGCTGACATCGGCGCGCGTAAATCGTGTGCGATCGCACTCGGCGCCGGAGAAGTTGCAGTTCTGCGCCGCGCCGTCGGCCCAGTTGGCGTCGCTGAAGGTGGCCAGCACGAAGCGGCACCACGAGGCGCGCGCGCGCTGCATTATCGCCCCGGCAAAGCTGGCCTCCTCGCAATCGCACTCGCCGAGGAAAATCCGGTGCATGCTCGCCTGGTCGAATTTCGCGCCGGCCATCTGGCAGCGCAGCAGGCGGCTGTCGAACAAACGCGCCGAGGTCAGCGTGGCGCGCCGCAGGGAAGTTTCGATCAGCGTCGCTTCGGAAATGCTCGCGTCGGTGAGCCAGCACGAATCCAGGCGAGCGCGGTCCAGGATACTCTCGCAAAGGTCCGCCCCGGTGAGCCTCGCCATGCGCAGATCGGCGCTCTCCAGATCCGCTCCGTTCAGATTCGCGCCGCTGAGGTCCGCCTCGGTGAGCACCACCGCGCGCAGCACTGCTTTCCGCAGGTCGGCGCCGCCCAGCGCCACGCCATGCAGGAACCACCCGTGCAGATCGGCGCGGCGTCCCGTGGTTTCGCTGGCCAGCCACGCCGCGTGCTCCTCGATCCGCTCGCGAAGCTCGGCGGCGAACTCGGCCTTCGACCTGTCAAACTGGAACCAAGGCAAGGCCATTTCCATTTACATCCCCATGGCGGTCGTCAGACTGCCAAACAACTCCTGGAACTCGCCGGCCAACTGAGGAACGTCGCCAATCCCCCCTCGCAACGGTAGCGCCGCCGCTCCCGCCCGCGCCACCGCTTCCTCCGGCCGCGCGGATTCCACCGGAAAAACGCTGTAACCCAATCCTATGGCGAAGCTGTCGGAGGCCTGCACCAGCTCGCTGAGGCGGATCGGCTTCCCCGGCTCGCAATCCGTCGAGTCGTCCGCGGGGTGGTGATGGTATTGCGCCGCCGCCACCAGCGCGCCGGGCATCCCCGACCGCCGCAGCGCCTCCGCCGAGATCTCGCCGTGCGTGAAGCCCAGAATCTGTTGCTCGCACTCTTCCGGGGAAACCTGCGCGGCGCTCTGCAGCGTGCGGATGCGCACGAACTGCTCGGGCAGGGCGGTGACAATCAGCAGTTTGCCGAAATCGTGAAACAGGCCCGCGCTGAAAGCCGCGTCCACGCCGCTCACCGGCACCCGCGCCGCCAGCAGGTCGCAGACCACCGCGGTGGCCAGCGAGTGGAAGTGGAATCGTTTGGCCGGCCATCCCGGAGGCGTTTGGATCCGGTGACAGATCTGGTTGAGCCCCAGCCCCAGAATCAGATTGCGCAGGCGGGCCAGGCCCAGCATGGCCATGGCGCGCGAAATGGAGGCCATGGAGCCGCGCCCGTAGAGCGCGGAGTTGGCGATGCGCAGGATGGTGTTGGCAATCACCACGTCCGCCTCTACCAGGGGCACCAGCGTCCGGAAGTCTACCCATTCGTTGGCCAGCGCCGCCCGCAGCTTGGCCATCGTGCGCGAATAGGGCGGAAGATGCTGCAGCGTTTCGAGAACGCGCTCGCGGTAATCCGTATCTGTGGCCGCCTGTACCACCTCAGGGTAGTTATCGCGAAGCTGCGGCCCCGGTTAGAGCCTGATATTGGTACTAAAGCCGCGTGCCGGATGAGCCGATGCATTAAGGGAAGACAAGGATCTGAGCGTTGGCGGTCGTGTCGCCGGCCGGCCATCGCGGGCAGTCGTCATGCAGTCACGGGAAACCAGGCCTCACTTCGCCCGTCATGCCGTCCGTAAACTCGGGCGCGATCCGGACGGCCCTGCGTCGGAGGCTCTCGCGGCGCAGTTGAGCCGGGAGGAGCTCTACCTGCGCTACCTTACCGATCCCGCCGAGCTTACCCAGCGGGAAGCGGTGAACGCGGCACGCCTGCTGGCCGCCCGCGACAAACGTTTCTACGTCAAGCTTACCGATTTCGCCGCCGATTCGCTGCCCGACGATCGCGTCACCCGCGTTCTGCAGATCGCCGAGGCGCTGGGAGCCGCCGGTCTGATGGTGCCGTGGCTGCGCCGCATGACCCGGCACGCGGATGCATACATCCGTCAGAAAGCGGTCATGATCATGTGCCAGACCGGCAGCAACCCCCTGCTGGTGGAACGACAGCTCCACTCCGAGGACGCGCGCATACGGGCCAACGCGGTGGAAAGTCTATGGAGCGTCGCTACGCCCGCGGCCCGCGCGCTGCTGGAGTATGCCACCGGGGATCCTCATCATCGCGTGGCCATCAATGCGCTGGTCGGCCTTTTTCTGCAAGGTGACGCCGGCGCCATCGAGCGCATGGCCAGCCAGGCGCGCCACAGCTCTCCGGCCTTTCGCATCGCTGCCGCCTGGGGGCTGGGACTGACTGGCAAGCCCGAGGCATGGCCCGCGCTGAACGCCCTGCGGGACGATCCCGTGCCGCGCGTTCGCGAAACTGCGCTGCGATCATTGGAGAAGATACCCCCTCCGGCGGCCGCGCCGGACCGCCCTCAGGAAATGGCGCCGGAGCAGCCCGGCGTCCCGGCGGCGGCCGGCTTGCATGTTCCCCAGTTTCGGCTGATTTCCTGACCGGGCCGCAGGCCCCGCCGGCGATGCTGGGTCCCATGACAGCGGCAATCTGCGTCACACGGAGGCGCGGGGAATCCCTTGTAGCGTAATGCGACGCACCCAATACACTCTTTTACGCGCAAACAGGTAACTAAGGGTCTCACGCCCGCGTCCCCAACTCTGTGCAACGTCGGAACTTCCGCATCCTGACCCGCCTGTTAATCCTGGCCGCCGGGTCGATTATTTCTCTGGCTTTTGCCCAGGATTCCCGCCAGCGTTATATTCTGACTCTCGAAGATCCTCCGGTGGCCTCGCGATTTCGTTCGCGGGAAGCCATGGCCACTGCCGAAGCCGGCCAGTACCGCCAGCAGATTGCGGCGAAGCAGAACACCCTCCGCCAGCAGCTCGCGGAGCGGCGTTTCCAGGTGATTGGCAGTGTCTCGACCGTGCTGAATGCGGTGTTCGTCGCCGCCACGCCGGACCGGGTGGCTGAACTCCGCGCCCTTCCGGGCG
This sequence comes from Bryobacteraceae bacterium, assembly GCA_049520275.1. Taxonomy (GTDB): domain Bacteria; phylum Acidobacteriota; class Terriglobia; order Bryobacterales; family Bryobacteraceae; genus CAWACP01. The sequence goes on along the minus strand of JBEKPY010000120.1, from coordinate 5,096 downwards.
TGGTTGGCGTTGCCCGTGCGAGGCACTTCCACCGTAGCCTCAACCGGGCCACGCAACTGGTGAATGCGACCGTCGCCTGGACCGCGCCAATCAACGGGCTGTCCAACACCAACGCCGGCGCGGGCATCAAAATAGCCATTCTGGATACCGGCATTGACCAGACCAACCCCGCGTTTCAGGACCCGTCACTGCCGACCCCCGCAACGCCATTGTGCGACCCGACCCACCCGGCCGGCACCTGCAGCCAGAGCAGATTTACGACCAACAAGGTCATTGTGGCCCGCAGTTACGTGGGCCTTCTGGCGGCCGGTTCCGATCCGAGTCAACCCCAGCTCGATTCTCGGCCGGATGATATCTCCCCCCGCGATCATGAGGGTCACGGGACGGCCGTCGCTTCCTGCGCGGCCGGCGTGGCCGGCACCGTCACGCCGTCAGTCGCTGCCGGCGGAAGCGGCACCATCGCCATTGGAGGCGTCGCGCCCAAGGCACTTCTGGGCAATTACCGCGTCTACGGTTCGCCGGAGGTCAACGATACCACCTCCGAAGACGTCATCCTCCTGGCTCTGGAAGATGCCGTGGCTGACGAAATGGATGTGATCTCCTTTTCCAGCGGCGCCCCGGCGGAGAGCGGCGCGCTGGATAAGGGCGCCACCTGCGGCAATCCCGCGGGCGAGTACTGCGACGCGATCGCCCAGGCCTTCGAAACAACCGCTGAAGCGGGCCGCATCATTACGGTGTCGGCGGGCAACGATGGATACCCGGGCACCATCGAAAGTCCCGGCGACGCGCCCTCGGTGATCACCGTCGGCGCCACCACCAGTTCGCATTACTTCACGCCGACCGCTTCGGCCGCGGGTGCCGATGCGCCCTCGACCCTGAAGAACGTTGCGGCCATCCTCAGCGCAGGCATCGTCAATGACAACCTGTACACTGGCCTTCCGGGAGCCGTCACCGGCCCTCTGGTTGATGTCGCCACCCTCGGCGACCCCGGAACGGCGTGCAATGCTCTGCCGCCCTACTCACTCGCCGGCGATATCGCTCTGATCGAGATGGGAACCTGCACTGCCGACACGAAGGTGTTCAACGCGGTGAACGCGTTCGCCATCGGCGTCCTCCTCTACAGCAACACGGGACCGGTGACCGGTACCCCGTACGTCGATGTGGGCACCGCGGTGGACTACCTGCAGGTGGTCATGATCGGTCAGTCGGACGGTCAGAACATGAAGAGCTACATCGACGCCAACCCGAACCAACAGGTGACCCTCGATACCGACGGGGCCGAACAGGACGACACGGCCGACGCCAGCCAGTTCGCTACGTTCTCTTCAATGGGTCCGAACGTCGGGCCGTTGCTGGTGAAGCCGGAGCTGGTGGCCCCCGGAGAAAGTCCGCAGGACGTCTTCACGAACAATTCCACTCCCTATTACTACGGCGGCGTTTACATGGCCGCCGAAACCTACGACCCGCTCGGGGAACTATATAGCTCCACCGGCTTCGGCGCGTTCGATGGCACCAGCTTCTCGACCCCCATCGCGGCCGGCGCCGCGGCTCTGGTGCTGCAGGCCCATCCCAGCGTCACCGGCTCCGCGAGGTTGGCCCTGGTGCGTTCGGCCCTGATAAACAACACCTGGCAGCCGCAGGCCATCACCACGGATGACCTGGCTCAGGGAGACGGCGTGGACACTTTCGAGATTGGATCGGGGCTGCTGAATGTCGGCGCGGCCGTGAGCAGCACCATAACAGTCAGCCCCGCCACTATGTCGTTTGGAACGCTGTCGTCCACCACCCTCCCCCCAGCGCAGCAGTTCACCATCACAAACAACGGCGCATCGCCGGTGTCGCTTTCCGTGGGGGTATCGCCGAATCTAACCTGGGATTTTCCCAGCAGCATGATCCTGACCGCCAGTTCCTCCAGCGTCTCTCTTGCGGCGGGCGCCTCCCAGACGGTGACCATCACACCTTCCGGGACTGTCCCCGGGGTGTCGTCGAATGGGTATGCGATCGGTTCCGGACCCGGCGACTACACCGGCTCGGTCACGATTCAGGGACCCGGCGTCTCCCTCATCGTGCCCTACGTGTATGTTGTCGGTGACGGGATCTATGCCCAATATCCCACCATGCTTCCCTTCGGTGGCGACAGCTTTGACGGAACAGTCGGTCAGGACATCCCGCCGACCTTCGGAGAGCCATTGTTTGAGCTGGTGGACGATCTCGGTCTGCCCATTGCCGGCGCGTCGGTCACCTGGAGCGTGAGTACTACAACCAGTACTCTCCCCACCATCGTCAGCGCCGACAGCGTAACTAACCAATACGGAACCGCCGGCATCAATCAGGTGACGCTCGGTTCCCAACCCGGAACCTACTACTTCACGGCCATTGCCAGCTACGAAGGTTACGAACTGGCGACTTATACCTTTTCCGGCAACGCTCGTGTGTCGCCGGCCCTGCGCGCCTCCGACCCCGTGGAAAACGCAGCCAGCTTCGATACCACGGTGGCGCCGGGGTCTTATGTCGCCCTTTTCGGCAGCGGTCTCAGCGACCCCGGCGGCACGGCCATTTCCAACACCCTGCGGCTGCCCATGGCCATCGACTACGTCAACGTCAGCTTCGACGTTCCCTCGGCCAATCCGCCCATCAGCGTTCCCGGCCATCTCATGTACGTGAGCCCCACGCAGGTGAACGTACAGGTGCCGTGGGAACTCCAGAACGCGCTGCAGGCGGGCCTGACTTCGGCGTTCGTGAAGGTGACCATCGACTATTCGCCTGGCAACGTAGTCAGCGTGCCCATCCAGGCGTTTGCGCCGGGCTTCTTTGGGGCCGCGGGCACGGTTGCGGCGCTGGATAACGACACCGGCGCGGTCATCAATCAAAGCAATCCGGCGGTGCGGGGCAAATACGTGCAGCTCTACGTGAACGGACTTGGCCCCGTTACCAATCAGCCGGCCAGCGGCGATCCCGCGCTGGGCTACCCCGATCTTTCCACCACCACGAATACAGTCACGGTGAAAATTGGCGGGCAGTCGGTGACCCCCAGTTTCAGCGGCCTCGCGCCCGGCTTTGCCGGGTTGTATCAGGTCAATTTCCAGGTGCCCACCAGCCTCCCGCCAGGCCCGATCAACCAGCCGATCGCCATCAGTGTGGGCGGCGTGACCTCCCAGGCTTCCGCGATGTGGGTGCAGTAGGGCAGGTCCGGCCTGCCCTCGCCTACTTCAGCCAGCCCCGCACTCTTCGCCGAATCCGCTCGATCAGGCCGGGCTGCTCAGCCGGCGGTTCCGCCTGCGCGGGCGCCGGCGATTGCTGGATGACCGCGCCGGCCGGCAGCGCCCAGGGCTCCTTGTTCGCGCGGTGCACGCGGTACCCCTGCAGAACGAAATTGTTCCGATACAGTTTGCCGTCGTCGTCCTGCAGAATCACGCTGAACTTCGGCTGCGGGCCCGGTGTCACCTTCACCGGATAGTAGCCGATCACGTTCCGCTGGATGTATCCGGTTTCGTACTGGTGGTGCCTGGGGTTCCAGACAAAGTAGCGGAAGCTGTCGAAATCGTACGGGACGTCCGTCTGCGATTGCGTGGTCCACAGCCAGTTGTACTTCACTTTGTCGCCGTCGCGCACCTCCGCCATGGCGAAGTACGCGGTGATGCGGTGGCCTTCGGAATACTGCGCCACTTCGTCCGGGATAGCCATCACCAGCATGCGGGTAAGCACCCACCCGGCGGCGCCGTCTTTGGTGCGGACCAGAGTCCAGTCGTCCATCGGCACGGGTGGCTCTTCGGGCGGCGGCTTGGGCGCGGTACCCGGCGCTTCGGTCTCACCGGTCCTGGACAACTTCTGCCAGTCCGCGGGAAGCCCCGGCGCGGGCGCGGCGGGCGGGCGAATCCGCCGGCGGCCATCTGAGTCGTCGTTCTGCGGCTTCCTTGTGTCGGTTTTCGGCCTGGCTGGAAGTAAGCGCGTGGGGGGAGCGCTGGCGCGCGGGAGCCTTGGCGCCAGCTTATGCGCCAGTACCTCCACCCGGGCGCCCTCGCGGAACTGGAAGAATGAAGGACTATTCCTATCGGGGGCGGTGTGCATGTTCACCGGCTCGTAGGAAACCGCCGCGCCCTGAGAAGTCAGCGCGGCGGCCTCCTGGGTGAGCGCACGCAGCTCGTTCATCTGTTCCTTCGTCATGAGCTGCTTCACGTCGATCCAGCCTTCGTGGCCGTCCGCGGTACGAACCCGTGCGAAGATGCGCTTCTGCTCGAGAATGTCCACCATGTCGCCATGCGCGAGCGTAGCCACAATCGCGGATTTTGGGTTGATTTCCTGGCGGACGTGCGCGGTCATGGGCCCGGCGAAAGCCTGCCCGAGGACCGGCCGCCGGGACTGCGTATTCGAGCCGCAGGACAGCAGCGGCAGACACGCTCCGGCCAGCGCGCACAGCAGCAGCGCGGATCGTGTACGTTTGAGTGTAGCGAGTTCGTGCGTGAGCGAAACCGAAACCACCGAATACTATTGTCCCGCGTGTGACATGCCCGTCGCCGATCCGCTGGTGTGCGGCGACTGCGCGGCCCTCATTTGCCGCCGCTGCGGCACGCCGCTCGAGAAGGCCGACGAGCTGGGCCTCGGCTAGCGGGAGTTTAGTCGGAAGAGGGTTGGCAGACGGGTAAGTAGTTGTTGGGGGAAGAGGTTAGAGGGCCGGGGCGGTATTACCCACGTGGGGTGCTACAAAAGGCGGCCGAGGCCCAGAGTTTCGGCCAGGCTTTGCTGCGTGCGCAGATGAAACTGCCGAATCTGCTGCAACTCCTCGATCTTGTCACGTCGGGCCTTTTGTGGGCAGGCGCCTGCCGCCCAACTGGTCTGTGACCGAATCAGTGCCCACCGATTGGAGCAAATTGCTGAAAGGGATCCGTCCTCTGGGCTTGAGATCCTGGCATCTGGTACAGATCTTTCCGCAGGGGTGGCGCCCAGGCATTGGCGAGACACAGGCGAAAACTGGTTCGGCGGCTGCCCGTTCCTCGGCAGCCGCAAGCCGGTATAATCTGAGACTTATGCCCAGCAGAGCCGCCGCTCATCCTCCGGCCGAAGGCGATCCGGCCCCTGAAATCGAGCTTGCCGACGAT
>JBEKPY010000119.1:0-14911 GCA_049520275.1 Bryobacteraceae bacterium | reverse complement strand
CCTCGACGGGCTGTCTTTGACGCGGCAGATTCGCGCCGACGGGCGCTTTGCGGGGTTGCCGGTCATCGCGCTGTCTTCGCTGGCGGGGGAAGAAGAAATCGCCCGCGGCATGGCCACCGGCGTGGATGAGTATCAAATCTCATGTTCGCAAACTTGTTCATCGTCATCCTTTTCCCCTCATGCCTGGCATGCTTCCAGGGCCAGGGCGTTCTTCTTCTTTGCTACCGCCTTGCGAATGCTGTCGGTGAACTCGTCCTTATTGAGCTGGTGAGCGGGCTCGGGCCGGTGGTGTGCGTGGCGGGTCTGACGTTATGGGGGCTGAGCGCCATCCGCGGCGCCGTTGAGCAGCAGAAGGCCGCTGCCGAAAAGATGATGATTGCCCAGCATGCGGGGGACGACATGGGGCTGGTCACCGGCATCGTCGGCCATGTCGCGACGGGCACGAAGTGCGAGACCTGCCATGGTACTGCTGCGGGTGGCGATCGGGAGCACGAGGCCGATAAGGTGAGGGAATACCTCTCGCTATTGAGCGATCTCAAGGCGCGCGAGACCAAGGGTGACGGACGGCGGCTGGTGGCCGAGCTGGAATCCGCGGGCTCCAGTTGGCCCGAGGTCAACACCCGCGTGCTGCAATTGAGCGGCGCGGGCAAACACGCGGACGCTACTGGTGTGTACCGGACAGAGTGCATTCCCGCCTACCTCTCGGTCGAGAAGGCCCTCCAGGAGTATGTGAAGTGGGAGCAGCCGCGCCTGGCGGAGGCGGCCGAGCGGGTCGACAGTTTCACGCGGCGCATGCCCTTTGCGGTGGGACTGCTGGCGCTGGCGGCGCTGGGAGCCGCCTCGTTCCTCGGCATCGTGGTAAGGCGGAGCATCGCCCATCCGCTGCACGTGGCCGTGGCTCATCTGGACCAGGTTGCGCAAGGGGACATCTCGCGCGACGTGCCGGGCGAGTGCTTGGAGCGGGGCGACGAAATCGGTCTGCTGTGCAAAGCGGTGCAGACCATGTCCGCCGGTCTGCGGGATGTCCTCAGAGACATCACCGGCGGGATTCACGTAGTGTCCTCCTCGTCGACAGAGCTGTCCGCCAATTCGGGACAGATGTCGGAGGGCTCGCGGGAGGCGTCCGGCAAGGCGCACGCCGTGGCCGCCGCCGCCGAGCAGATGACCGCCAACGTGATGTCGGTGGCATCGGGCATGGAGCAGACCACCGCCAACCTGACGAGCGTCGCCTCCGCCACCGAGCAGATGACCGCGACCATCGGCGAGATCGCCGGCAATTCCGAGAAGGCCCGCCGCATCACCGAAGAGGCCACCCGCCAGGCCGCCCGCATCAGCGAGCAGATGAACCAGTTGGGCGCGGCCGCGCAGGAAATCGGCAAGGTCACCGAGACCATCACCGAGATTTCCTCGCAGACCAACCTGTTGGCGCTCAACGCCACCATCGAGGCGGCCCGCGCCGGTTCGGCGGGCAAGGGGTTCGCGGTAGTGGCAAACGAGATCAAGGAACTGGCCCAGCAGACCGCCGCCGCCACCGAAGACATCAAGGGCCGGATCGCGGGGGTGCAGTCCTCCACCGCCGGCGGGATCGCGGAGATCGGGAAAGTCTCGCGGGTGATTCACGAGGTCAGCGATATCGTATCCTCCATCGCCGCGGCCATCGAGGAACAGTCCACGGTGACCAAAGACATCGCCCGCAACATCGCGGAGGCATCCACCGGGGTGCAGGACGCCAACAAGCGCGTGTCCGAAGCCTCGTAGGCTACCGCGGAGATCGCCAGGGAGATCGTCGACGTCGACCAGGCGGCCGGCCAGATGGCGGGCGGCAGCGAACAGGTGAAGGCCAGCGCCATGGAGCTTTCCCGGGTGGCCGGGCAGCTTCAGTCCGCGGTGGCGCGGTTCCGGGTCTCGAACGTGAATCCAGACACGTCTCAGCACGCAAAGGGAGCTCACTCGTTCACGGTGAATCCGGAGGTGCTCCGGAAAGCAGTCGTGGCCCACTCGGCCTGGAAGTCGCGGCTGCAGGCCGCGATTGCCAGCGGAAAGCTCGACATTCCGGTTAGCACGGTCAAGGCGGACAATCAGTGTCCGTTCGGGAAATGGCTGTGGGGCTCGGAACTGTCGGCCCTTGACAAGCAAACGGAGCAATACCGCACGCTGAAGAAACTCCACGCGGAATTCCACGAAGAGGCTTCCCGGGTGGCGCAATTCGCCATCTCGGGTCAGAAGCAAACGGCGGAGAAGGCGATGGGCCTGTCGAGCGATTTCGGCAGGGCTTCTTCGGCATTGTTGAACGCCCTGGCGCAGTGTGGCGCGACCCATTCGAGCGGGTCCCTGGTGGCCAGGTAGTCCCGCCGCCAAGGGAATCAGAGGGAGAAGATATCATGTCGAAAATGCTTGCGAACTTGAAGATCGGGAAAAAACTCACGCTCCTTGTAGGCAGCGGAATCGGACCAATCGTATGCCTGGGGGCCCTCAGCTTATGGGCCTTGGGCGCCATCTCGAGCGCCGTCGATCAGGAGCAGGCTGAGGCCGACAAAATGATGAGTGCTCAGCGTGTTGCGAGCGATCTGGGGCGGGTCAACTCGATCGTCGGCCACATCGCCATGAGCCGGCAATGCGCGCTCTGCCACGGAGCCGGCAGCGGCGGGGACCGGGCAAACCAAGCGGCTCTGGCTAAGGAGTGTCAATCTCTGCTGAGCGAGTTAAAGGCGGGCGAGCACACTCCGGAGGGCCAGAAACTCGTGGGTGAACTCGACAAGACAGGCTCAAGCTGGCTCGCGACGAACGTCCACGTGTTGGAGTTGGGTCAGGCTGGGAAGACCGCACAGGCCGCCGCTCTGTATCGGGAAGAGAGCAGCCCGGCCGCTGGTCCCGTCGATCAAGCTCTCAGGAGCTATCTGAACTGGCAACAGCCGCGCCTGGCCGAAAGCAAAGAGCGCGCCAGTGCACTCAAGCGCCGCATGCCCATTCCCGTGGCGATACTTTCGCTTCTGGCGTTAGCGATTTCCATGCTCCTGGGCCTGGCGGTCACCCGCGGCATCACCAAACCACTCACCGTGGCGGTCACTCGCTTGGATGAGGTTGCTCGAGGCGATGTTTCGGGCGATGTGGAGAGTGAGTACCTCGATCGCGCCGACGAAATCGGCCTGTTATCCAAGGCATCGGCGATGCGTCAACCGGCGTGCGGGATGCCAATCTGCGTGTGTCGGAGAGCTCGCAGGCGAGCCAGGATATAGCCAGGGAGATTGCCGGCGTCGACCATGCGGCCAGGCAGATGGCGGACGGCAGCGATCAGGCTCGCGCCAGCGCGGTCGAGCTTTCCGGGTTAGCCGAGCAGCTTCAACTGACGGTGGCCCGGTTTCACGTCTGACACGCGAGGTAATCATGTCCGATACGCTGAAATCACAGGCCGGGCAGACAATCCTGCTGACGACCTTTTTCGTGCGCGATGCACTTTGCGCCCTTGACGCCGCCGGAATCCAGGAGGTGATCCGGCTAGGCCCTGTCACTCCGGTACGCTATGCCCCGGACGAGGTCATCGGCATCGTCAACCTGCGCGGCAGAATTGTCACGATCGTCGACCTTGGCCTGCGGCTTGGATTCCCCAAGGCGGTGGCGGGGAATGACAGCCGCATTTTCATTATTGAAGATCGCAACGAATTCATCGGCTTGCTGGTGGACCGGGTGGACGAGGTGGTGGAAGTGGAGCGTGACCATTGGCAGCCGCCGCCAGCCAACGTGAACGGAGGACAGGCCCGGTTCTTCAAAGGAGTGTGCCGCGCCCGCGGCCGGGCGATTACGCTGCTCGACGCCGCCCAGATGCTGGACGACGGGGGGCAGTGATGCCGCTGAATCCGAGCCGCGATCGTCAGGGAGCGGCCTTTGCGCAATACGAGAGGGCATCGATGAAACGGTGTACCAAGCCATGAGCACACAGAGTGCTGGTGGTAGACGATACAGTCGTCTTCCGGCGCATCGTTTCCGATGCCTTGGCCGGGGTGTCGGGAGTGGAGGTAGTGGGCACAGCCTCCAACGGCAGGCTGGCGCTGGCGAGAATGGCGGCGCTGCAGCCCGACCTGGTGACACTCGATATTGAGATGCCCGAGATGAACGGGATTGAAGTGCTGGAGGCTATGGCAGCCTCCCGCATGAAAGCCGGTGTCATCATGCTCAGCTCTCTGACGGTGCGTGGTGGAGAGATGACCGTGCGGGCCCTGGAGTTGGGGGACTTCGATTTCCTGACCAAGCCCGAGAGAGGCAATGCCGAGGCGAACCTGGGCCACCTGCGCACCGTTCTGCTGCCGATGATCCGGGCCTTCGAACGGCGTCGCGAAATCCGCGCCATCCTGCACGGACAAGGTTCGGGGTGCGCGCCAGTAGAAGTCTTGCCGCTGCTGCCGTCGCCGGCCGCCGCACTCCATCGGCCGGCGCGGGAGTTGCGCCGCGCGGGCCCGCCGCTGGTGCTGATTGGCGTGTCGACGGCGGTCCCAGCGCATTGGTCCGGCTGGTGCCGGCGCTGCCCGGCGATCTGGGTGCGCCGGTATTCATCGTCCAGCATATGCCGGCCATGTTCACCCAGACGCTGGCGGCCAGCCTCGATCAGAAGAGCGCCATCCGGGTCAAAGAGGCCCAGGACGGCGAGGCGGCGCAAGCCAACTGCGCCTACGTAGCGCCCGGTGGCAGGCAAATGAAGTTGGCTGCGGGCCCGAAGGGAGAGATCGTCCTGCGCATCACCGACGATCCTCCCGAGAACGGCTGCCGGCCCGCCGTGGATTATCTGTTTCGCTCGGTAGCATTGCATTTCCCCGGCCGGGCCGTGGCCGCCATTCTTACCGGCATGGGTAACGATGGGACTGCCGGCCTGCGGATGCTGAAGCGGGGCGGTTGCTTCTCGATCGCTCAGGACGAAGCCAGTTGCGTGGTCTTCGGCATGCCGAAGGAAGCCATCCAGGCCGGAGTGGTCGATACCGTGGCACCGCTCGATACCATCGGCGCAGCCATAGTCCGCTCGGTGCGCGAGGTCAGAGGATGATCAGGCTCCAACCCGAAGAACATAAGAGCCTGGCCCAATACGTCTACTCGCTCTGTGCCATCACCCTGGACGAGTCCAAGGGATATCTGATTGAAGGCCGGCTGGCGCGCCTGGTCGAAGAGACGCGCTGCGGCAGTTACAGCGGGCTGTTGCAGCGGGCCAAGTCCGATTCCAGCCGGGCGCTCGAACGCCGCATCGTCGACGCCATCACCACTAATGAGACGTTTTTCTTTCGTGACACTGCGCCCTTCGATCTGCTGCGCCACAAGATTATTCCAGAGCTGATCGACCGCCGGACGCGGGCCGGCGCGGCGCGCATCCGGATCTGGAGCGCCGCTTGCTCCACCGGCCAGGAGCTTTACAGCATCGCGATTCTGCTCAAAGAGCTGCTGGGAGACCCCGACCGATATGGCGTCCAGTTGCTGGGCACCGACATTTCCGACGACGCCGTGGCCCGGGCCAGCCGCGGGCTCTTCAGCCCGATCGAGATCTCACGCGGGCTGAACGAAGCCCAACGGACCCGGTACTTTGTTCCTGTCGGCGGCGGGTGGCAGATTCGCGACGAGATCCGCGCCATGGCCTCCTTCAAGAAGCTGAACCTGATGACGGACCTTTCGGCCCTGGGACGATTCGACGTTATCTTCTGCCGCAATGTGGCCATCTATTTCACCGAGCGGGATCGCATCGCGTTGTTCGGGCGCTTGGAACGGGCGCTTGAGCGGGATGGCTACCTGGTGATCGGCGCCATGGAATCGCTGAACGGAATCTGCCCGCAGTTTGAATCCAAGCGGTATCTACGCTCGGTGTTTTACCAGGTGAGAACCCGCCGCACAACAGCCGTTTGACCGCGACACCCCTTGACCCTTCTGAACCCCCCAGCCCAACAGTGATGAGGAGTTCGCCCGCCGCCTCGCGGAGGCTCCCGAAGAAGAAGTCGACGAAGGGCCCGCCGCCCGCGTCTTGGCAGCCGAAGCCGAACGAGGAGAGAGCATCTTCCACGGCGAATTGAAGCCACGGCTTTCTGGGCCGTGAGATGACGCTTGTATTTCAGCCCCGCTGGTCCTAATAATATTGATGTCGTCGTAGCACTGCACTTTCCGCGTCGGTAAAAACTCCTGGGCGGCGTCGATTCCGCCCATGCCAAACCGGTGGCGATCGTGCGCCGCTACTGGATGGCGGCAATCATCGCGTGCGCGCCATCGACACCCATGGCAACATCACCACAGTAGTGGGGAACGGTGTAGCTAACAGAATCGGTACCACCGGCGTGCCCGCCACCAGCTCCACCATTGCCTATCCGCAGGGCCTGGCGGTTGACCCTCTTCGCCGCCCGCGGTCGCGTTGCGCCGGCTCGGCGCAAGTGCGGCCCCCGGGAGCGACGGTGTGGCGCGTTCTCCCTGGCGCGAGCAGACGCGCCCGCCAAGACAGCGGCGACGGTTGAGCGGCGGATCCGGGTCGAGCCGCTGGGCGTTCACGGGGCGCCCGCCAGACTCCCGTGCACGTGGCGGGACCCGCGCGGCGCTGCTCGTGGTCTTCGCCGCCGCCCGCGCTGGCGGTCTTCTCGGCGGCGCGCGGCGCCAGGGAGCGACACGGGTGGCGCGCTCTGCTCCCCGCGCGGACGCGCCCGGCGACGAAGGCAGCGTCGGCGTCGAACCGGGCCCAGACGCGATCTTCGAAGGCGAGGGCGACGATGAAGCGGCGCCGTGCAAGGACGCGGTGCTGCCGGTTGCCCGAAAACCCCGATCACGAACGTGCCAAGGACGCACCGCAGTCGCTTGTCCATCAAATGTTGACCTAAGCGCATCCGCGTCTTCCTCCGGAACTCGTAGGGGGGAAGACTGAGACTAAAGCAGACTGGCGGGCAAACCAGAAGCGCAGCAATTGGCGAAAACAGCAGCGTAGGGCGACTCCAGCTAACGGGACTTGGGTGTGACACTCATTGCAGCCGGCGCCAGTTCGAACCGGTCGATGCGTGCGCCTGGGGTCCGGCCGACGATTCGCACTGTGTGACTCCCTGCACCCAGGTATAAAGGCACTCCCAGTTTTTCGACAGTCCAGTGACTGAGCGGCCCATCCTTGGAAGGCTGTAGCACGTTGCCGCCAGCGTTGTTTTCATCCACCAGGAACGTGAAGTTGCCCGCGCGTTCCAGCCACCAGCAGACCGCGCTCAGCAGATACGCGCCGTCCGCCGGAATCTCAATGCGGTAGGTGGCGCTGGCGGCCGGAGAGACGAAATCGCGGAAGCCGGTGATGCTCTCGCCCTGGTGTCTGGCTTCCCCCGCCGCAACACCCACGTACTTGCCCCGGGAGGCCGAACGGTCCTCGCCAATTGTCAGGGGAGGAGTAATGGACACCGCCGCTTCCGCTTCCACCCGTATGGGCGGTGCGGCGGATGCCGGCTCCGTCTTGCCGCGCCCCAACAGCCCGTTGGTATATTCCAACCATCCGTGCAGACCCTGGACATCATACGTTGAGCCGGGCCGCAGCGGCTTCGCCTCGCTAGCGATGCGGATGTCCGCCTCTACGTCAGGCAGGTAGCGCTTCCAGTCGAACTGGCCGAAGAGCCAGACTTCGTGCGGCAGGTAGTGGTTCTCGGTGGCCGCAACCACTCGACGCCAGGCCTCCAGTGCCAGTTCCAGGCGCGCAACGGCCTCCTCTTGTTCCTGCCCGCCCGCTCCAAACAGGAAGCGGGCCAGGTGCGCGGCGCCCCGCAGTTTCTCGGCGTAGTAAATGCCGAGGTTCCCGTAAGCCATCAGGTCCGCGTCGGTACAGGCAAACTCCTTTGTGCCCCGTTCCACGTGGCTGCGAGCCCGCGCGATCGACCGCAACGCGCTGGTGCCGTACTCCTCCAACTGGTCCGCCACTTCGAGCGGGCCCACCTTTTTGGAGCCAGCCACGAATTCTGGGATGTTGGCCATCTCCCCGCCGATTGTGTTGTTGAAGATGTACGTGCGGATATCGTGGTACATGGCGGCGCGGCGGTAGTTGACGCGGGGCTGCTCGAAAGAGGTATTCCAACTCCCAATCGAGCCTTCCGGATACCAGTCGCCGTTCATGTAGTTCCAGTGGTAGGAAGTGACCAGCGGAGCGATCTTGCTGGACTGGTGGATGGCCTCGTAGACATCGTCGCCCGCCGCGCCAAAGCGCAGGCGGAAATAGCCCAGCCAGGTGGAATCGGGCTCCCCCGCGTTGTAGCCCAACCGTCCCCAGAGCATGTAGCGAAACCAGTGCTTCTCGAACATGTATTGCCAATCCAGGTGCGCTTTGGCAGTCTCCGTGTGGATGCGGTCCGGGCCGGGCACGTCGACCTCCGAGCCTTCCACGAAGCCGGCCGTATCCGGAAGAGACATATGGCGTACGGTTTCGCGTACGAAGTCGGGGTCGCCCCAGCGAAGGATGAACAGGTCGTCGTTGCGCAGGTGCCAGAGCAGGCGGTAGCGGCCGTGGGCGAGCGCCACCCATTTCGGATCGAGCACATGCGGCTCGACCGACGAATACATGTGCTCGCCGTTGAACTTGATATCCAGATACACCGGGCCGGAATAATGGACGGACTCCAGCATGCCGACGGCGGCCTCCGGTTCCGCCTGCCAGTAGCGAAAGATGAACGGAACCGGGCGTCCCATCTGCTTCAGCACCGCGAAATAGGTATCGGCAATCCAGTCCATTTTCTGCTTTGCCGTCATGACGTCCATGCGCTCTCCGGCGGTGGTGCCAAGGCCGGTGAGCATGGGATAAGTGGCGAATAGCGCCTTGATCGCCTTGCGCTGGTAATCGCGGATCAGCGGCGAGTCAAAACCGGCCACCGGAACATTGTGCCGCTGGGCGAACGCGCGCGAAACATGGATGTTCCAGGTGACCAGATACGTGTCCAGGCCCCGGTCGGCGGCCATTTGGAACAGTTGGCGGAAGAACCCGATGTCGCGGTCGAGTTCGGCCGCCGGCACGTCCGTCGCCTCCGGATACTCCGGGATCCGCACCATGTGGTCGTAAGGATGAGCGCTCCAGAAGGTGATGGCGTTGTACCGGTTACGCGCCGCCATGTCCAGGAATTTCCGCCAGTAATCCAGGCTCCAGAACCACTGGTTGTTGGCCAGGTCCTCCTCAGATAGATAGCCGGTGCCGGGCAACGGAATATTAAACTTGAGAGCGCGGAACTGAAGCGACGGCTGCTCCTCCTTGTTGCGCACCTTTCCGCTCAGTTCCAGTTGCTCGGCGAAATCGAGCGCCGCATACATGGCGCCGCGCGCGTCGCCGCCGGTGACCGCATAACCGCCCTCAGTCGCGCGGATGCGAAAGGCCTGCGGTTTCAAATCCTCCGACACCGAGATCACGACACGTCCCAGGGAAAGCCCTCCAGCGGCGTTGCGAACCGCGGCGGCGCCGAATTCGCTCACCGGCCCAGGAACCTGGTTGGTCACATCAGTGGGGGCAGCCGCCGCGAGTGCCAGCAGAAACAACACGCTGCCGGCAATCGGAAGCCAGAGCCTCATAGCTCACCCTGGCCCCGCCATTCACCATCCGGCCATGTCATGGGATTCCTTCCCAATGTTACCCCACCCCCGCCGCGCCGGCTGGGCGCTCGCGGCGCGTCCGCCAGAATCTCGTGCTCGACTTCGCTGGGATTCCAGGTTCGAGGGTCATCGTAAGAGGGAAGCCCCCCTCCAAAACCGCGGGTCGCCGCGAAGGGGCGCAAATTGATCGCAGTGAGGCCCGCGAAGCTGAATCCACGGAAGCCGGACAGGCATCCACAAGAGGGAAGAAGTTCACCGTTGTGCACCGAGGAGGAAGCCATGTACGTGATTACAGGGGCCACAGGGAACACTGGAAGCGTGGTGGCAGAGAGGTTGCTGGCAAAGGGAGAGAAGGTGCGTGTGGTGGGGCGCGACCCGAAGCGGCTGGAACGATTCACGCAGAAGGGTGCAGAATCATTCATCGCTGATGCGACCGATGCGGGCACTCTCACGAACGCGTTTGTCGGCGCAAAGGCCGTCTACGCGATGATCCCTCCTAACATCGCTTCCCCGGACGTTCGCGCCTATGAAGAGGGCGTGAGCGATGCCTTGCGCTGCGCGATCGAGAAGAACGGCATAAAGTATGCTGTCGTTCTGAGCAGCGTCGGCGCGGACAAGTCGCATGGAACGGGTCCCGTCTCCGGGCTGCACAGTCTTGAAAAGAAACTCGAAGGAACTCCCGGGTTAAATGCCCTTTTCCTGCGAGCCGGCTACTTCATGGAGAACCTTCTGCCCCAGGTCGGCGTGATTAAGTCGATCGGAGGTATGGCCGGCCCCGTCAAAGAGGACTTGCCGTTGCCAATGATCGCATCGCGCGATATCGGCGCCTTTGCAGCCGAAGCACTATTGAAATTGGATTTCATCGGAAAAAGCGCGCACGAACTACAAGGGCCTCGCGACATCACTTATGCGGAAGTTGCGAAGATCGTGGGCGCGGCGATTGGCAAGGCTGACCTTGTATATAAACTCGTACCTGCGGCGCAGTTGAAGCCCGTGCTGATGCAAATGGGGATGTCGTCGAACATGGCAGACCTGTTGCTGGAGATGGCTGATGCGCTCAATTCGGGACACATGAAGATGCTTGAACTGCGCGCTGCAGCGAACACGACTCCGACCACTCTAGAAACTTTCGTAGCCGAAATCTTTTTGCCGGCGTATCGGGGAGAAGCATCCCGCGCGTAGCCCGCAGGCGCCGCGAGAGCCGGGCAGACAGTGTGAGCGGCCCGGCGGCGGCGCGCGCGTCTTGCCCCGGCTCGGCGCAAGCGCGGCGTCAGGGATCGAGAGCGATCGCTCGTCCGCGCGCAGATGCTCCGCAGCTGGAGGCACCGACGACGACAAAGCGGCGGTGCAACTGAACGGGTGTTCACGAGTTTACTTCTGCTTCTGCATCCTGACTTTGGCGCACTTCGGGCACTTCCACGTCCGCTGCTTGTGGTAGATGTGCCCCTTGAACTCTTTCATCGGGACCTTGCACTTTCGACACGTCACGTGTACATCAGCATCGCACCGAAGGCACCGGCGATTATGACGCTGCGGACCCTGCTCGCGCCGCCCACGCCGCGCCGGCTCCTCCACTCCCGACGCCGCCGTGCGGGCTGCACGCCGAACGCGCACTCGGGGCCACGCGCGCGGCCTGACGGGCAAGGCGCGCCCGCCAGACTCCCTGCACGTGAACGCGGGCCCGAGCGGCGCTGCTCGTGCTCTTCGCCGCCGCCCCCCCCTAAGGTCTCGCCAGGGCCACTGTACGATAAACCCACATCGGGATCCAGTGTTTTCCCTCAGGCTCAACGCGCTTCTGGCGATAGTACGACGGTTCTTTGCACGCGGGCCTTCGCGTTCCGAGCGGACGCGGAACTCCCCGGTGTGTAACTCCGATTGTCCAGGGACGGCTCTACCGACCTCAGTTCCCGGTCGGCACTTTCAAGGCCGAGTCGACGACAAGGTACTTCACAGGCACCTTCCCCCCTGGTGTCAGTACGAGCCCCAACCGGCGGAGAGCTTCGGTGATCGTCGGATACTCAGATGCCTGGCCATTCGCATCGCTGTTCAAGAGACCGGGCGGCAAACCGGGCATCGAATCCGGCGCGGCGTCGAAGACGATGTCATATTCGCCCGCCACTCCAGTCGTGTTGACCACCGGCCGGCCCATGTTCCCTCTCAAGCTGTTCGCTAAGTCGGTCATCGTGAAGCGGCGCAGTGCAAAATGCCCGTCACTGCGAAAGCTCGCCATTCGAAGCGTGTCAGGAGCCGATTGCTTCAGCTTGAGACCGTTGCGCGCGACGGTCAATACGTAGCCGGGTTCCTCACGAGTCTCCCAGTGAACCTTCATCTGAAAACGGTCTGCCAGAAGATTCTCCAACATCTCGGGAATGTGGCCTTTTGGCGCGCCCGCGGGCACATTCGCGTGGATGTCGTATCTTCGCTCCTGCATCCAAGCCGGTGTCTTGAGGTCGGCGGGGCGCAGGCCATAGGCCCTGCAAATCACGCCGGCGAGGCTGACATCGCTAAAGTCGATCCGGCCTGGATTGCCCTGGATCTCCGGAGCCATACCAGTCGGCCTCGCGCCGGTGCCGTAGTCTCTCTCGGGCGCGGCTTTCACCGAGGCGACGTCGAAGGTGTACCGGGGGTTTGTGCGCGCGCTCTGCGCGTTCGCCAGACCCACAACTCCGGGGACCACCATTGCAAGCGTCGCCGCCACGAGTTGCCCGGCAAGCCTGTGTACGGTCGGGCGCCGGTTGAGATCGTGCCACGGCGGGCAGCTAGGGCTGAGTTGCACGACACTATGATACTGCCCATCGACGGGCCAAACATGCCGTTGCTGTTGGTAACCGGCATTTCCGGGCGTACCCGTCCCCAAGTCGCCATCCCCATTTGTGCCGGCCCACCCCCTCACGCCACGCGCCCCGCAATCCCCGCAACCAAATTCATACCAAGCCGACACGGTCCACTTCGGCGGCATTCTGTCCGATATGCCCACTCTTGTTCAAGTCCTACAACCACCCTTGATAAACCCGGCACTTTCCTGAACGGCCGCGCGTCCAATGGTAACGATGACTCTCAGGCTTGATGTCCGGTTCGGCGGGTGGATCGTGGCAGCAACGGGTCTTGTCACGGCCAGCTGCCATTCGGTGCAGGATGCAATTGTCCCGGTGATCCCCGCGACCGCTAGCGCCAGAGCGGCCGCTATGAAGTCGGCGCCGGTGGTTGTCATTGCCGAGATTCAAAGTGAGAGCCTAGCCAGCAAACGACCAAAGGAAGTGGAGAAACCGGAGGGGATTGGCGGCCCGATAGTCCCGAGAATCCCGCTCTATCTGGCGAAGATTACCGCGAAGGTCCTGCTCACTTTGCGGGGGGCCGAATCGAAGAATATCGAGTTTTATAGTTGGGTGTGGGCATCGGGAAAGCACGGTGGGCCCCGGTTGTTCCTTGGCTACACGGGTTCCGTCCACGTTCTGTTCCTGAAGAATGATGCAGGTTATCTTCACACCGTGTTCGCCGCGTTGTGCACGGATCACGCGCTCCATGGGAGTCTGGCGCTCTTCGCCGCCGGGCGCGCAAGTCTGAGTGGGCCCCGGCGAGGCGGGGCGGAAGTGCGGCGTCCGGTTCGGCCACGGCGCGCCCGCCCGGCCAATCAACGTGTGTGTGGATATTGCTTACAATCGTCAGAAGCGTGCTCTCATGACCCTGCCTTCCCTCACTTCGCTCCAGGCCGCGGCGGAACTCGTTCATCGCGTCATGCAGCCGACCCCTCAGATCCGGTGGCCACTGCTCTGCGCCCGCGTCGGAGCGGAGACCCGGGTGAAACACGAGAATCACTCTCCCGTGGGAGCGTTCAAGGTCCGCGGCGGCCTCGTTTACATGGATTCGCTGTGCCGGCGCGAACCCCACGTGACCGGGGTGGTCGCGGCGACTCGTGGAAATCATGGCCAGAGTGTGGCATTCGCGGCGAGCCGTATGGGAATGCGCTCGGTCATCGTGGTTCCGCACGGCAACAGTCGCGAGAAGAACGCCGCGATGCGCGCGCTAGGCGCGGAACTGATCGAATACGGTGCAGACTTTCAGGAAGCCTACGAGCATTCGGCCAAACTGGCGGAGGCTGAGAAACTGCACCTGGTCCGCTCCTTCGACGGCGCGCTAGTCGCCGGCGTGGCGAGCTACGCGCTCGAACTGTTCGACGCCGTTGCGGATCTGGATGCTGTGTATGTCCCGATTGGTATGGGTTCCGGGATTTGCGGGATAATAGCCGCCCGCAACGCGCTGGGGCTGCGAACCGAAGTCATCGGCGTGGTGGCCGCTCGGGCCACGGCTTATGCCCGGTCATTCGCTGCCGGCCGCCCGATCGCTGCCGATGTCGGGCAGACCATTGCCGACGGCATGGCTTGCCGTGTGCCGGACCCGGCGGCAATTGAGATCATCCTGAGCGGTGTCAGCCGCATGGTCACAGTGGAAGAAGACGAGATACGGAGTTCCATGCGGCAGCTACCCTCCGACACCCACAATGTCGCCGAAGGCGCCGGCGCGGCTGCGTTTGCAGCACTGCTCCAGGAACGGGACCGAATGCGGGGCCGACGAGTGGCGGTGATTCTATCCGGCGGAAACGTGGACACCGAAGTGTTCGCGCAGACACTCGCGAGCAACTAGCCCCGAGATCGCAACGTGGGCCTGGGCGGCGCGGCGCCAGTGGCGCGTTCGCTCTTCCGCGCGGAGATGCGCCCGTCCCCGGAGGCACCGGCGACCGTGAAGCGGCACCCGCTTGAGCCACGCGCCGGCTGCGCGCCTAACGCGTAGTGGGAGTCGAGCGGCTCGGCGGCCCGCGCGGTGCTGCTCGTGCTCGTCGCCGGCGCCCGCGCACGCGCCTCGAGCCCTCGCGCGCCGCGCCGGCTTATCCGCGCTCGGCGCCACGGCGCTAGTAGCTACGCGCCAAACGCGCAGTCGGGGCCAGGCGCTACTTCGAGGTGCAGCGTGAGGCTACGGCCTCCGCTCTGGACCACTCCACAACAAAATGGAGCTCATCAACCGCCAAGCCTATGGCTTCCGCAACTTCGAAAACTACAGACTCCGCGTGAAGGTGTTATGTTCTTAGAAAGGTTTGGGATGGGGTTTGCCCCCGTTGTTGGCGTAGAGCCCCTCGACAACGTGGTAGCGCTAACGGGAATCGAACCCGACGGCTGGCAGTTCAGGCGAGTCCAGATAGGTCTAAGTGGTTGTGTTTTCAGTGCAGTTGGTATTCCGGGATGCTTCGGAACACCGCCACGAACCGCCGACGTCACAGCGCAGTCACAGCGCAACCGTGGGCTATTGCCAACTCCGAGAAGGGCGATGAACACGAACAGAGCATCCTCAAACAGGCGCGGCGTTCTTTACG
>JBEKPY010000118.1:0-14989 GCA_049520275.1 Bryobacteraceae bacterium | reverse complement strand
CATCCGGTCCCAGCAACTCAGCACGCCCTCGATCTCCTGGGCGTAACGTTCTGTCAGTAGCTCGATGCCCACTCCGGCATCATATCCAGACCTGTTTGGTTCCGGCTATGCCGGGTTAGGGATAACAACGAGGCGGCGTTCTTATGGAATGCAAGGATGCTGGTTTCAGGGATGATGGCGCACCGTTTGAAAAAGCTGGCGCTGCTACATGCAAGTACTGACGGAGGGTGGCGGAATCGAACCGCATCTCGCTGGGGCTTCACGCCGCCTCAGCCTCAAGAATTTTGCGCACTGTTCAGATGTGATCCGCGATCCCGAGGCCGCGACCAGGTCAGGGACATAGCGCACTACCGGCTCATCCAAGCCTCAATTCACTTGCAGCTTGAATCGGCTAAGTGCGAGACTCCGCACGCGCCACTGCCTTCCCCGGACTCAGCGCCTGCTTGATCGCTTCAAGGTCCAGGCCCTTGAACCGGAGACCCAGCGGGAGTACTGTCAGGGCATGGATATCCGACGACAGGATTCTTTGGACTATCATGCATCGAACCCGCCCGGAAAGATTTCGGTAATCCCCAGCAAGCCTTGTCACAGCCAGCGCGATCTGAGCCTGGCGTACACGCCCGGCGTGGCCGTCCCCTGCCTCGAGATCGAGAAGGATCCCGCCCTCGCGTATCTGTACACCAGCAAAGGGAACCTGGTGGCGGTGGTGACCAACGGCAGCGCCGTGCTGGGGCTCGGCAACATCGGGCCGGCCGCAGGCAAGCCGGTGATGGAAGGGAAGGCGGTGTTGTTCAAGCGCTTCGCCGACATCGACGTATTCGACCTCGAACTCGCCACCAGCGACCCCCAGGAAATCATTCGCGCCTGCCAGTTGCTGGAGCCCACCTTCGGGGGCATCAACCTCGAAGACATCAAAGCGCCGGATTGTTTTCTGGTGGAGCAGGAACTGCGGCGCACCATGAAGATCCCCGTCTTCCATGACGACCAGCACGGAACGGCCATCATCGTGGGCGCGGCGTTGCAGAACGCGCTGATCGTAGCCGGCAAGCGCGCCGCCGACGTGCGCGTGGTGTTCAGCGGCGCCGGGGCCAGCGCGATCGCCTGCGCCGAACACGCCATCCGTCTCGGAGTCCGCCGCGAGAATATCACGCTGTGCGATTCGCTCGGGGTCATCTGGCAGGGTCGCGACAAGGGCATGAACCCGTGGAAGGAGAGCTTCGCGGCGAAAACGGAATTGCGGACGCTCGCCGAGGTGCTGCGCGGCGCGGATGTTTTCATCGGCCTGTCGGTGGCCGGCGCGGTGACGCCCGAAATGCTGGAGGCCATGGCGGATCGCCCGGTGGTTTTCGCGCTGGCGAATCCCGATCCGGAGATTCCGTACGACATTGCGGTCCGCGCGCGCCCGGACGCCATCGTCGCCACCGGCCGCTCGGATTTTCCCAACCAGGTAAACAACGTTCTGGGATTTCCCTTCATTTTCCGCGGCGCCCTGGACGTACGCGCCACCACCATCAACGACGAGATGAAGCTGGCGGCCACCAACGCTCTGGCCGAACTGGCGCGCGAGGACGTGCCGGACTCGGTAATGCGCACCTATGGCGTGGACAGCCTCGAGTTCGGCCCCGCGTACATCATTCCCAAACCCTTCGACCCGCGCGTGCTGGTGCGCGAGGCGTGCGCGGTGGCCCGGGCGGCCATGGAAAGCGGCGTGGCCGGGCGCCAGATCGATCTCGAAGAATACTACGATCAGCTCGTGCGCAGACAGGGCCGTACCCAGGGGCTGATGCGTTTCGTGATTCACCAGGCCCGCCGCGCTCCCCGGCGCATCGTATTCACCGAAGGCGAGGCCGGGAAGATCCTGCGCGCGTCGCAGATCCTGGTTCACGATCAGATTGCCCGGCCCATTCTGCTGGGCAACGACGAGGTGATCCGCGCGCGGGCGCGCGAGCTGCATCTCAGCCTGGAAGGGGCGGAGATTCTCGATCCGGCCCGCAGCCCGCGGGCGGAAGCCTACGCGGAGGAGTTGTTTCGCCACCGCCAGCGCAAGGGAGTGACCCGAACTTCCGCCGCGCAACTCGTGCTGCGTCCGAATTACTTCGCCGCGGTCATGCTGAAGATGGGCGATGCGGACGTGCTTATCGGCGGGCTCACTCAGAACTACTCGGATGTCATCCGCCCCGCTATCCAGGTGCTGCCGCTGCGGGAGGGCCTGCGCAAGGTCGCCGGCGTGCATCTCATGCTGCCGCGCGACGGCAACCTGTTCTTCTTCGCCGACACCACGGTGAATATCGAGCCGGACGCCGAGGATCTGGCGGAGATCGCGCTGATGGCGGCATCGACGGCGCGCCGCTTCAACGTGACGCCGCGAGTCGCGCTGCTCTCGTTTTCCAATTTCGGCAGCACGCGCCATCCGTTTACGGAGAAGGTCCGGCGCGCGGTGGAGCTGATTCGGGAGCGTGCGCCGGATCTCATGGTCGACGGAGAAATGCAGGGCGACACGGCCGTGGTGCCGGAGATTATCGAGTCCACGTATCCGTTCAGCGCTCTGCGCGGCGGCGCGAACGTGTTGATCTTCCCCAGTCTGGAGTCGGCCAACACCGCCTACACGCTGGTCTCGCGGGTGGGCGGCGTCGAGGCGATCGGCCCCTTGCTGATGGGGCTGTCGAAGCCGGTCCACGTCCTGCGCCGGGATGCCGAAGTCAACGACATCGTCAATGTGGCGGCGATCGCGGTTGTCGACGCTCAGGCACGGGCTCAGTCCTGAAGTCGGAGTACGCGACGCGAAAGCGGGCCCGGGAGCGTCTGTCGCCAGCTTGCCGCCCGCACCCGGCTTCGATGCCGGTCTTGTGTACCTACGGCCGAGAGCCCGCCTGCCGCTTCGTTCGGCTTCGCCTCGGGGCTCCGCCTTGCGTTCAGCTACCGGCGCTCCAACAACGCGGTTTCTGCGCAGCGCGTTCCTGTGCGCCTATGCCGTCATGCGCCGAGACAGTTCCAACGCGCCGCTTTCGTGAAAGGAGATGATCTCCTTCGCGGTGACGGCCATGGTGACCCGCCGCTGCCGGCTGATCCGGCGGATCTGCAGGTACGCGGACTCCTCCTTCGCACCCTCTTTCTGTAGCAACCCCTTGGCGCGCTCCACTACCTTGCGCTCTTCCAGACGGCGCTCCAGCTCGCCTTTTTCACGTTCCAGCAGGGACACCCGCGCGGCCAGCGCCTTGCCGTGCGCCGCGACCAGGCGGGTATTCACCACGGCCTCGGCCGCGTGGGCCAGCGCCGTGAGCAGATCCACCTCGGCCGCATCGAACGCGTCGTTGCCCAGGCGGCCCACACTCAGCAGGGCCGACAGCCGGTCGCCGTGAAACAACGGCGTCACCAGCAGCCGGCCAAAGCGGAACTGGAGCACCTCCGGAAATCTCTCAAAACGGCTATCCACCAGCGCCTGGGCATCCACCGGCCGGCGCAACTGCAACAGCGAATCCGCCGCCTCCCCGGTGAGTTCCACCACGAAACGCCCCACCGGGCCCGGCGGCAGCGATGCGCTTCCCCAGGTCAGGGTCAAACGCGCGCCGGTCACGTCGGCGGCGTACACGAAAGCTCCGCTGGCATGCGTGGTAGAGAGCACCAGATCGAACAGCCGCTGCAGGGCCGCTGGAGAGCGGTCGAGGCCGGACCGGTCGAAAACAAGGAACAAACTCGACGGCATAAACACTCCTCCTCTGATTTGTTTGAGACTGGAAAGCGAACGCTCAGGGATGGCTCAGCGACAACAACAGCGGGCGGAATTCAGCAATCTACGCATTTTAGATCTAGAATAGGATATACACTGGAGGAACGCAAGTGAAAAGTGCGTTGCGGCCGCGCAAACCTGGGGCACAATAGTGGAATGCCCAACAAGCACTTCATGCGCGTCCGCGAGGTAGCGAAGGAGAGCGTGAGCGTCGACCGCGTGGCATGCCGGTTCCACCCGGACCAGGCTCTCGTGGTGAAGGAGCAGAAAAGGCCAAAGGGCGAATGGCCCGAGGAACGAAAGATCGTGGTGGAGTGCCCGGCCTGTATGCAACTGGCCCACTCGCACGAAGAGCGCGAGCGGTGCTCCATGACGCTGGCCACGGAACTGCATTCCAGCGACGGGCCCGATCGCGCCTTGCGCGCGGCGTCCTGAGCGGCGCCTACAGCTTCATTTTGGCGACGTGCAGATTGAAGTTCGTCCCAGGCAGCAGCGAGGTCAGCACGAAGGCGTCGAAGCCGTTGCCCTCGAGTTCGGTGGTCCGGTAGACGCCGGGATCGCTCTCCGCGCTTTCGCGCCGGGCTTCGAAATCATCCAGAAACGCCTGCGCATCCCTGGCCGTGGCCGCATCTTCCTTCCGGTAGCCGCGCGCGGAGACCGCCTCGGCCGCATAGGAGCGGACCAGCTTCGGCCAGTATTTTTCCAGCAGCGAGGGGCTGGCGAAAATGTCCGCCCAGACAATCTCCCCGTTCACGGCGACCACGGCCCCAACCGCCTTGTGCGCGCGCAGCTCGCCCATAGCCTTGTCCCAGCTCCGCTGCACCGGCGCGGCCACCACGTCCACACGGCTTTGCACTGCGCTGTCGCCCATGGTCCGGGCGTAGGACGAGGTTCCGGTCAGCGCGCCAGAGGCCGCAGGCGGGGCTGCCGCCACCACTGCCTGCCGCGACCGCGCCACTTCGTCCCATACCTGGCCCTGATCCTTGGCGGCCATGGCCTTCTGCCGCACGCTCGGTTGCGCCATGAACGCACTCGCCGAACCGAAGTGCCCGGACGCCGCCACCCAGCGATGCGGCTCCACGCAGAACACGCTAAGGTCGATGGGCTCGCTGCGCGGGGGCACAATGCGGTCCTTGCCCACTACGCGATCCTGCTTGCCGCCGGTGACGATTTCGCCGGCCAGCAGAATCAGCGGCCGGTCCGAGTTGTTGATCAGCATCAGGCGATTCACTTCCGCGCCGGACGAGGACGGCGGAACGGGCACGGGCATGTGCTCGGGCCATGGATCGGGAATACCGGTGGGGCGGCGGCGTGGGCGTACCAGCCCTCCGGCGCCCAGTTCGGTCACCACCACCTGGCCGGAACGGATTCCCTCGTCCAGCGTCAGGAAGTTGCCGGTGTTGCGAACGGTGTCGCTGACAATCGGAAAGACGGTCAGGTTGTCCTGCGCGGTGGGCGCGAGCACCTTGTAATCGGCGCCTGACGCGGCCACCACGGCGAAAGCCACTGCGAAAGCTGTTTTCAGCATTGCGATCCTCCACCAGTGGAACGCCGCTCGCCGCTTTTCTTGCAGGGAATTTCGCGCCGCGTGTCGGTAAGTCAGACTTTGCCCGCGTCGTGCTTGCCCGCGCCCACTTCCGGCTCGTGCGTGAACCGCTTGAGCACGTGCAACGTTAGGAAACAGAGCACACTCAGCGCGATGGCGATGTCGTAGCTGTGCAGGGCCACGCAGGCCCCAATGGCCGCGGTGGCCCACAATCCGGCAGCCGTCGCGGTGCCCATCACCGCGTTCCCGGTCTTGAGTATGGCGCCGCCGCCAATGAAACCCATGCCGGCCACGATTCCCTGCAGGACGCGCGAGACCACGTCCGCATACTCCTTCTTCAGGTCCTCGGCGCCCATCAGGAACGCGCAGGTGGCGATGGCCACCAGGGGAAACGTGCGAATGCCGGCGGTGTGCTCGGAGCGTTCCCGCTCGAGGCCCAGAGGAAACGCCAGCACGTAGGCGATTCCGATATCCAACAGACGCGAGGGATCGAAGGTCATGGTGTGTCCGCCCAGGTTCGAATGAAATCCCAAACCCTCTCGATATCGTGCCACGTTGTGCGCACGTTGCCAACTGCCAGCCGCAGAACATACGCGCCGTTCAACACCGTGTGCGAGAGGAAGGCGAGGCCGCTGGCGTTGATGGCCTCCAGCAGCGCACGGTTCCGCCCTTCCGAACCCTTCAGCCGGAAACAGACCACCGAGAATCGCACCGGAGCCAGGATTTCGAAGCGGCCGTCGTCTTCGAGGCGCGCGGCGAACCGCCGTGCGAATTCGCAGTGCTCGCGGATCATGGCGGCGATGCGCTCGCGGCCGAAGTAGCGCATCACGAACCACAGCTTCAGGGCGCGGAAGCGGCGGCCGAGTTGGACCCCGTAGTCCATCAGGTTCACGGCGCGGTCCGGCGTTTTGAGGTACTCGGCCACCAGCGAGAAGGCGCGGCGCAACACGTCCGGGTGGCGCGTGTAGAAGGCGCTGATGTCCACCGGCGTCAGCATCCACTTGTGCGGGTTGGTCACCAGCGAGTCGGCGCGTTCGGCGCCGCGCAGCGTGTCGCGAAACTCCGGGGCGATCGCCGCCGTGCCTCCGTAGGCGGCGTCCACGTGCAGCCACAGGCCGTGGCGCTCGGCGATATCGGCGATCTCGGGGATGGGGTCCACGCTGGTGGTGGAGGTGGTGCCCGCCGTGGCCACCACGCAAAACGGCTTCCTTCCCGCGGCAATATCCTCCTCCACCAGCCGCGAGAGCACGCCGGCGCGCATCTCGAAACGCTCGTTCACCGGCACCTGGCGCACGCGATCCTGGCCGATGCCCAGCGCGATGGCGCCTTTCTCGACGGAGGAGTGCGATTGCTCGGACGTGTACAGCACCAGATTGGAGGGGACGCCCCGGCGGCGCACCTCCGGGGCGGCGCGTTCGCGGGCCGCGGCGATGGCGTGCATGGTGGAGATGGACGCGGTGTCGTAGATGATGCCGAAGAAATCCACCGGCAGCCCGATCCACTCCCGCAGCCAGCCCAGCGTCACCTGTTCCAGCTCGGTGGCCGCCGGGGATGTGCGCCACAGCATGCCGTTGACGTTCAGCGCGGCGCTGAGCATTTCGCCGAGGATGCCGGGGCCCGAGCCGGAAATGGCGAAGTAGGCGAAGAAGCGCGGATGGTTCCAGTGGGTCATGCCGGGGACGATGAGCTTGCGGAAGTCGTCCAGGATGCGCTCCATCGGGTCGCCGCGTTCGGGCGCGTGCGCGGGCAGCGCGTCGGCCACCTGGCCCGGTTGCACGTTCGGCAACACCGGGTATTCGCCCACTCCGGCCAGGTAATCGGCAATCCACTCCACCACCTCGTGTCCGGCGCGCCGGAACTCCTCGGGAGACATGTCCATATTGTTCATTGTGGAACGGACCGGACCTCAAACGCGCCTGCCGCCGCGCGTGTCCCTCTCCACTTGACGGCTGGTGTCCCGGAGGCTGGTCCACTGCAGGACGTTCGGTACCCGGTTCGAAGCCTGCTGAAGAGTCGGGGATTCGCCAGCGTCGCGGTCCTCACGCTCGCTCTGGGCATCGGCGCGAACGTCGCCATATTCGGCGTGGTCAATGAAGTTCTTTTGCGGCCGCTTCCGCTCCAGCGGCCGGACTGCCTGGTGCGTGTCTTCGACGACGTGAACGGAGCTGGCGCGAAGGACGTTGGGATGTGAGTCCCCGCATTCGGCGTGGCCCACCTGATGACCAGCCTGTTGTTCGGCGTATCGCCGAGCGATCTGCCCGGTAATGCTGGCCGCCGTCGCGCTGCTGGCCTGCTGGATTCCGGCGCGGCGGGCGACTCGCGTTCCGCCGACGACCGCGCTCCGGTCGTAGATGAACGAACCGAGCCGCGTTCGTTGACGTACATTCAGATTGACGATGAACAACAACGAACCCGGCCGGTGGGCACTGTGGCTCAGCTTCCCGCTGGCTGTCCTTCTCGCCGCCGCCAGCGCTGGAGGACTCCTCCTTACGTCCACGTATGCCAACGAAACCCGGATCTACGCCGCCCAGGGCGTTGGAAACGACGCGGGGAACCTCGCCATCACCGTACCCGTCCTGGCGATCGCCGCCATGCTGGCTCTGCGGGGCTCGGCTGCGGCCCGGCTGGTGTGGATGGGCGCCCTCGTCTACCTCATTTACGACTTCATTTACTACGCGCTCGACGTTCACTTCAACTCGATGTTTCTGGTGTACTGCGCCGTTCTGGGATTCAGCTTCTACGCGCTTACGGGAAGTCTCCCGTCACTGCCGGTTGCGGAGATTGCCCGCCGCTTCGGCCCGCGCACCCCGGTAAGAACCACGGCCAGCGTGCTCCTGTTGATGACGCTGGCCACCGTCTTCCACTGGCTGAGCGAGACCATTCCCGCGCTGCTTGCGGGCCGGGCGCCGCAGTCGGTTCGCGATTCCGGCCTCCTCACCAACCCCGCCACGGTTCTGGACCTGGCCTTCATGGCGCCCGCCTCGACGATTGCCGCGAGCCTGCTGCTGCGGCGCAAACCGCTTGGCCTCGTTCTCGGCCCGGTCCTGCTGACTTTCCTCGCTCTCGGCAGCCTGGTGCTTGCCTCAATGGGGTTGGCGATGGCCCGGCGGGGCTTCGAAACGGGTCCCGCCCTGTTCGCGATCGCCCTGGCGATTGCGGCGGGCAGCGCCGTCCTGCTGGCGCTCTCCTTACGGGAAGGGAGGTAGCGGGCCAGTTCGGGAAGTGGAGGGTTGGCACTGGTGCGTGGAGGTATAATCGCAGACGGCCAGGACGCCAAACGGGACCTGGCTGAATGCCCGCTCGATCTGCTCGCGGGATAGCTTTCCCCACGCTTCGCGTGCGCGCTGGTCTCAACGGAGGCGGGTATGCATCGCCTTAACTTCTCCATAGTCTTCTGCCTGGTGTGTCTGCTGTTGTTTCCGCCCCGCTGTTCGGGTATCAAGGCGTGCTGGGACTATATCCACTACCGGCTCACCTGCAAGGACAGCAACGGCATGAATCTTGACGATCTTGAGCGTCTGCTCAATCAAATGAACTACAAGCCTTACATCGCCGGCCCGGATTCGAAAAGCGTGCAGGCCTGGCTCAGGCCGGGAGACGTGATCGTCGTTGGCGCCGATCACATCGCCATCGTGAATCTCCACGGCGGCATCGATCACTTCCTGCAGGTGTTCGGCCGCGATTTCACGCCCGCGGTGTTCCCGCTGTCGAGTTTCCAACCCGGCCATCCCGGGATACTCGGACCGCTCCCCAGTCGGGATGGCAAGACCGAGGGCGGGCTCTTCCGGAACGAGAGCTACAGCCAGTTTCTGAACCACCGTCTCGGGCGCCGGGCAAGGGTTTTCATCTGGAGAGGCAAGGGCGTGGACTGCGAAGTGGCGCCCCCGGATGCCTCTCCCTCCCAGCCGCACTGGAGTGGGCGGGCCGACGGCACGTGCCATCACGCCTACGAGGGGTTTACCATCGATCAGGGCCGGCAGCGCGTTGCGCCCCACGCTCCCGAAGACAAGCACGACTACACCTTCGTAGAGTGGAATGAGGCGCATCGGGTGTACCTCGTCCAATGGGGCAGCCAGCGCATCGTCGGGCAAGGAACGCGGTTCGAATTCGACGATCGCCGCTGTAGCGAGAAGCCGGATGCGGGCGAGTTCATACCTGGCTGCATCTATAAGAGCCGTTCCGACTTCACCGTCCGCAATGGTCTCTTCTCCATGGACGCCACCACGGTTCGGATCAGCGCCCACGGCGAAGAGCTGGGCTCGAATTTCGATACCAGGAAAGCGAACACCACTTGTGTCTACACCAAGCGGTGAACGCTCGCATAGGAGGCAGTGCATGAAACGTACATACCTTGTGGCATTCGTGATGCTGGTTCCGCTGAGTCCGGTTTGGCGCGCCTCCGCCGCCGACCTGATGTGTCCGGAGCCCTCCGCGGGGGGTTCCGGACAGCCGGCATGCGGTCTGGGTACGCGGTGGAATGTCGTCGCCGGTTGCTGGCCCGGCGTCTACACTCGCCGCGGATCGAGCAACGTATTCGACGCCCAGATGACGCAGGTCAACGGAGACCGGTACGCGGCTGTGGTCGTTGTCTCGATCAACGGCAACCAGGTGTCGGCGACGCAGACGGACCTGGCTGGGGAACCATGCTATTTGAGAAACGGCGTGCTCAATCCCGATGGGCGAACCGTTACCGGCACGTACGAATGCCACCCGTTCGGCAAGCCCGTGGTCACCGGTTGCTTCATCGGAGCGATACAATGCGACGGTCTGCCCCCGGGACCGCCACCGGCGCTTCCGGATATTTCCGGAACCTGGTACTCCCAGACCCGAGCCTGGGTTTATCAGTTCACGCAGAACGGGAGCCAGTTTGCCTGGTCCCGCAATCCGCCGGAGGCGGCATCGGGAACGCTGACGGTGACTCCGGGGGCGTCGTCCAGCCTCGCAACTCTCTACGCGGACTGGAAAACTGGTCGCGGTTACGGGCGCGTCGTTGCGGTAGATAGCAAGAACAGGGCCACGCGGCTCCAGTGGGACAATGGCCAGGTGTTCGTGCGCACACCCAGGTAGGCCCTCCGTCATTCCGCCACAGTGGCGGCGTGGGAAGTCTGATCCGGGAGGCGAACAACGATGCCAGGCTGGCGGCGCATCCTTCGGGCCGCTTTGACGTGAACGGGAATCACTTCCGGTTGGCTATGCGGGCCTACAACCTGAACTGCTGGCTGATGCCGCTCAAGCGCGAATCGCCGGCCGACGCCACTGTGGCAGGCAACCGGATGCCGGCCAGTGCATCACCGGCTGCGTCGATACCAGCCGTTCCGGCATTCCATCCGCAATGGCTCCTCGTCATGGATGCCACCACGATTCGGATCAGCGCCCCCGGCCGAAGAGCTGTACTGGAATTTCGACACCAGGAAAGCGTTCAGCACCTGTGTTTACACGAAGCGGTGAACACTCGACAGCTCGCCGGACAGAGGCGGACCGGCCACCGCTTGCTTCCAGTAAGAAACCGCCGGCCGCGTGCGTTGTCCGGCTGCTACGTAAATCAAAAGGAGGCAGTTCATGAAACGTACATACCTTGTGGTATTTGTGATGCTGGTTCCGCTGAGCCCGGTTTGGTGCGGGTCCGCCGCCGGCCCGATGTGTCCCGAGCCTCCCGAGGGGGGTTCCGGGCAGGCGGCATGCGGTCTGGGGACGCGGTGGAATGTAGTCGCCGGCTGCTGGGACGGCGTTTACGTTCGCCGCGGATCGAGCAACACCTTCGACGCTCAGATGACCCTCGTCAACGGCCAGCATTACGCGGCCACCGTTGTCGTCACCATCAACGGCGGCCAGGTGTCGGCCACGCAGACCGACACAGCCGGCGAACCCTGCTATCTGAGAAACGGCACGCTCGACGCCGATGGCCGTACTGTTCGCGGCACGTATGAATGCCATCCGTCCGGCCGGCCCGTTACCTATGGCTGCTTTATCGGGTCGATTCAATGCGGCAGCTCGGGCAGCCCGCCGCCCCCGGCGTCCACAAAGGCTCCCGCGCCCACACCGGTGGGTTCATGCGCAGCGATTGCTGCCCAGCCGGTGATGGCCCACGCCGATTTCCCGCAATCGGGCCAGCCGCGCGGCTGGGACTATTCCGGCCTGAGCGCGCCCACGGCGCAAGCCTGCTGCGAGCTGTGCAAAAAGGTGACCCGGTTTCAGTGCAAGTCGTTCTTCTACCGGCCGGACACCGGGTGGTGCTACCCCCAGAGCCTGGATACTTGCTCTCCCGATCCCTCGAAACGCTTGCATGTAGTCTCCGAATCGGAGTATGGAATGCAGCGCGGGAGACTCAGCTACTACGAACTGACCCCATGCGGCAACGTCGGCGGTAGCTCGCACTGACCTCGGAAACGCGCGCAGATCCGGTTCGGGCGATTCCAGTGTGACCCCGTTTCCAGGCGAGGTGCTGGGATGTGCCGGCGCGGGCGGAGGGCAAACTTACCCATTACCGGCAAAGCAAAGCGGCGCTACAATAGAGAGGCGATGCTGTTGCCGTCCGCATCCCGCCCATCCCTCTTCGGTTCCGACTGAAGTCCCTCCTTCTGTTTTCTGTCCTGCCGCGCTAGCGGCGAACCTTCCACTTTGAAACAGCAGGAGAACTCATATGCCCAGCACGGAACTGGTCCGTCAGGACCTCCCGGATATTTCCACCGAGCTGCCGGGCCCGCGCGCCCGCGCAGTGGTCGAACGCGATCACGCCGTCCTTTCGCCCTCCTACACACGCGGCTATCCGCTGGTGGCCGCCCGGGGCGAGGGAGCCATTGTCGAGGACGTGGATGGCAACCGCTTCCTCGATTTCAACGCCGGCATTGCCGTTTGCTCCACCGGCCACTGCCACCCGCGCGTCGTGGAAGCCATCCGCCGCCAAGCGGGCGAGCTGATCCACATGTCGGGCACGGACTTCTATTACGAGAGCATGGTAACCCTGGCGGAGCGGCTGGCCGCCAGCGCGCCCGGCGGCGCCCTACGCAGAGTCTACTTTGGCAACTCCGGAACGGAGGCGGTGGAGGCGGCCATGAAGCTGGCCCGCTACCATACCGGCCGCGAAAAGTTCATCGCCTTCTTCGGCGGCTTCCATGGCCGCACCCTCGGCTCGCTCTCGCTCACCGCCAGCAAGGTGGTGCAGCGCCGAGGCTTCGGACCGCTGCTGCCCGGCGTGCACCACGTTCCCTACCCGTACCCGTACCGGTTCGCCGGCAGCGCGGAGGAGTGCGCCGAAGCCTCGCTGGCGGCCATCGAGCGGTTGTTCCGCACCACCGTGCCCGCCGACGAGGTGGCCGCGTTTGTCGTGGAGCCGATTCAGGGCGAGGGCGGTTACGTCGTGCCGCCGCAGCGCTTCTTCGAAGGACTGCAGGAACTGGCGCGGCGCCACGGTATTCTCGTGGTCGCCGATGAGGTGCAGTGCGGCGTGGGGCGCACCGGCCGGATGTGGGCGTCCGAGCACTTCGGCCTTGTTCCCGACATCCTCACCAGCGCGAAGGGCATTGCCAGCGGGATGCCGCTGGGCGCCATGATCGCGCGCGCGGAGCTGATGAACTGGGGTCCCGGCGCGCATGCCTCCACCTTCGGCGGCAACCCGGTGGCGGTGGCGGCGGCGCTGGCAACCCTGGAGCTGGTGGAAGAAAGCCTCATGGGAAACGCCCGGCGCATGGGCGATCTGCTGATGGACCGCATGCGCGAGTGGCCCGGCCGGTTCCGCCACGTCGGCCAGGTACGCGGCCTCGGTCTCATGATCGGCATCGAGTTCGTGCGCGACGGCGAGGGGAAGGAGCGCGCGCCGGAATTGCGGGACCGCGTCGTGGACATGGCGTTTCAGCGCGGCCTGCTGGTGCTGGGCGCCGGGCCGAACAGCATTCGGCTATCGCCGCCCCTGATTGTCAGCGAGGACCAGTGCCATTTCGCGCTGGACACGCTGGAGAGCTGCCTCGCGGGAATCGAATCGCATTAGCTCTGGTTTGGCTGCGTGCTAGCGAGGTCTTCGACCTCAAACCGACCAGCGTAGAGTCGCGGGATTTCGTAGAATCTCGGTCATGCCGAGCATCCCTGAACTGCTGAATGGACACGTGACGCTGGAAGTGGAGTGTCTGGACCGGCTGTACCTGAATGGGTACATCGGGCCGCTGGCGACATCAGGCGGGCTGGTCACGTTCATGCGCGAGCAGTTGGGTAAACCGATTCCGTCGCCAGTCGTGCTGGGTCAGGTGTCGGAGAAGTTCCGCGAAGCCGTAAAGTCCATCGCCGAACAAGAGCAGATTCCGATTTATCAGTTCCAGCACAAACAGCGGAAGGACGACGTGGCCAGCGATTTCCGCAGGAAACGCGGAGTGCGGGACCAGATCGTCTTCATCGGCGTCGCGCAGGAGAAGGCGCAGGCCTTTCAGGGCAGGAAGGTTAACGGCCAGTTCCAGTTCACGCGCGACAAGACGGTCTACGTCAACCATTACTACTTCTACATCGATGACGAGGACTTCGGTCCGCTGTTCATCAAGGTGTGCAGCTATGCGCCGTGGGGAACCAAACTGTGTCTGAACGGGCACGAATGGGCAAAGCGCCAACTGGACAAGCGCGGGATCGGTTACGAAGCACTGGACAACGGATTTCTGTCCTGCGCCGAGCCGGAGAAGTTGCAGCAGATCTGCGACTCGCTGGGGCCACAGGACATCGATCGGGTATTCCGGAAGTGGCTGAAGCGCATTCCTCTGCCGTTGCGTCCGGAGGACCGGCAGGCAGGCTACGACTGGGCTCTGTCGATCTGGCAGATGGAAGTGAGTCTCACCCAGATCTTCGACCGGCCTCTGCGCGGGCGGGAGTTCTTCGAAGAGATCATCCGCGACAACCTGGATCTGGGCAGGCCGGATCGCGTGCAGTTGGTCTTCGACCGCGTCGTGACAAAGAAAACACCGGGCGAGTTCCGGACTCGTGTGATCCAGGACGGCGTACATCCGAGCCTGCACATCGACTACAAGAACTTCGACCTGAAGCAGTACTTCAAGGAAGGACGTGGCTGCCGCACGGAAGGCACGTTCCGCAACCCGAACGATTTTGGCGTGAACAAGGGCTTGTCCAACCTGCCGTACCTGCAGAAGATCGGCCGGGAGATCAATCGGCGTTTACTGGAAGTCGAACGCGTCAGCCACAACAGCGGGCTGAGCGGCGAAAGCATCCAACGCGTGGTGCAACCGACCGTCACCGACGACGGTGAGAAAGCGCCGGCACTGAAGTTTGGCCAGCCTCGAGTCATGGCGCTGTTTCTGGCGCTGACTCTGTTTCAGCAGCTCATCGACGGCTTTCGCAATCGCGATCTGCGCGACCACGTGGCCGATCTGCTTGGCGTGACCAGCGCGCAGTATACCGCCAGCCAGATGAGCTACGATCTGCGGCGGCTGCGACTGAAGGGGCTGATCTTCCGGCCCCCGAAAACGCATCGTTACTTCCTGACGCCGTATGGCTGGAAGATAGCCAGGCTCTTCACCCGGCTGGAAGCCCGGGTGTTCCGTCCCGCCGTCGCGATGTTCACCAGCAACGACGCTGTACTGCCATTTCCGCTGCGGGCTTCGCTCAATCGCGTTGACGCGCAACTCGATGAGCTGATCTACGAAGCCTTCCCTCAATCCAAGGCATCTTGAGACCTCGAAAACCTGCTACGTTCGTTACGATCTGAGTCAGAATAGACGGCTAGA
>JBEKPY010000117.1:0-15149 GCA_049520275.1 Bryobacteraceae bacterium | reverse complement strand
CGAACGGCATAACCGCCAGTCCATTGCCACGCTCCGCATTCGGATCGGCCGAGCCCTGCTCCAGCAGCTCCCCTGCTGCCCCTTCTGTTGCTCACGCCGTTTATAACACAGTAGTACTAGGAGACTGCCAGTGATTGGGACCGTTGCTGGGTGGGTGGCCTGTGGCCCCACTGACGTAGCCAGCCACACCCAGGCTGGTTAGCGCTGCAAATGCGATCAACGCACTTTTAGCGGAGTACCGTCCCCTTCGCTGGCCCCGCTCCGGCCGTTCGCAAAAATCCGCACAGTCTTTTTCCCCTGATCTCAGCCATTTGCAATAGCTAGGCCGCGGGATTTGGGAACCGGTTGACTCGCAACTTGGGGGCTCTGTCTGTCACTACACATCGCTCGCAGCCTTTGAAGGCATGTTGGCATCAGGCGTGTTCTGGCTTTCCGACATGGCGACGCTCAACGACAAGTCGGAATTCGTGTACTTCAGCGAAATACTGCGAACGGTCATTCTGCGCAAGTCCGTTCCTGGTGAGGTTAAGGAATGGTTCCGGCCGCCCGTTAATATTTTCGACTCCTTCGGTGCCACGTGGTTTGGCTACGTGATGTGCTTTTGTCGCGCTGCTAACAAGCTGGAACAGTGGGAGCGATACGCTGACAGTGCGAAGGGGGTGGCGATATCGTTCGACTATGGCCGAATCTCCGATTCTGTGGTCCCTCTAAAGTGCGGAGTGGTTGGCATGTTGTACGACCTGCCCGCTCAGGTTCGCCAAACGGAGCGAATGATTGACGGCGGCATCCACCTTGGCCGCGAACTGGGCATTCGGAAGCGCGATCAACCGAAGTACTGGTTCGAGGTGATGATGCACTTGCTCCAATGCTCCGTGCGGTTCAAGCATCCCGCGTTCCGCGGCGAAGAGGAGGTGCGCATCTTGAATATAGCTATCGACCGCAGTGGAGCTAAGACTCGAACCACTAATGCTGGAAATGTCACGCACTATGTCGAAGTACAAATACCCTTTGGGACAATAGACGGCGTAATGCTGGGGCCTCGCTCGACAGTTTCGGAGTCGCAGGTTCGCGCTTTGCTGGCGCAACGCAAACTGAATGTTCCGGTCACCCGGTCAAACATCCCACTTCGGTAAAACCCGAAACGTGTGGAACTCCCCCAACCGTTTCGTGCCGTCGTAGGTCGCCGCATCTCGGCAAGCTACCTCTACATCCCTCACCGGCGCACGGACTCGCGCGTCCTGGCGTTGTCTATAAGACGGCATCTGGAAGAGCGCCGACACTGGCCCGAAGTCCGCTTGTTGGGAAGGTTCACTTGGCCGTCTCGTCGCCCTCCCGGACTGCGCGGCTCCTGTCCAGATATGCGCTGTGGGAGATCCGTCCCGTGAAGTCCCCGCCTGGAAGATCGGGAACGCCAGTCGCGCCCGTCGCCGGTCGCTGGCCAAACGCTCTACTCCTGAATCGCTGCTCGTCGGAACCCGAGATCCCCGCGCAGGAACGGCCATCGTGCCAGTGGATGTCCCAAAAGGCAGGATTGGCCCTTGCGGTCCGTCAGGTCGAGCCCGGCCATTGCACCTGACCGCATCTTCGATGCCATTGGGCATTCACAACAGCTCACGGCGGTCAAGAACCACATTCAACAACCAATTCCCACATCGCCCCTCGGATACCAGGCCCGCCCCGTGCTACCGTCAAGGCGCAATGGCCACTGACGCACGGATCCTCGCGAGCCGAATAAATGCCCGTGCCAGCGCCGGCTCCCTCCGCAAACCGGAGACCTGGCGGCTGCAATTCCCGTGTTGCGAAACGAAGCCAATTCCACATACCCAGGAGCGGCGTTGTCGGGTTGTCGATGGCCACAAGATCATGAGAATACCGAATAAATCCCTACGCCAGCACCGGCTCCCTCCGCAAACCGGACGCCCGGCGGCCGCAATTCCCGTATTGCAAAACGAAGCCAATTCCGCGCATTCAGGAGTGGCGTTGTCGGGTTCTCGATGCCCGCGCCAGCACCGGCTCCCTCCGCAAACCGGAGGTCCGGCGGCTGCAATTCCCCTGTTGCGAAACGAAGCCAATTTCCCGCGCCCGGCAGTGGCCCAGTCCGGTCGGCGATGCCCACAGGATAATGAAAATACCGAATAAACCCCCGCGCCAGCACCGCCTCCGCCCGCAAACCGGACGCCCAGCGGCCCGTTTCCCCGTATTGCAAAACGAAGCCAATTTCCCGCGTCCCGGCGTGGCTCCGTCGGGCTGCCGATGGCCGCAAAGTCATGAAACCGCCACGGCATCGGCAAACCGAAGCCCCAGTCGCCGCTAATTCCCTGGAACCGAACGAACCGAACTCCGGGTCGTCCAGCAGTTCCGCCCCAAGGCCGCCGATGACCACCAGGTCCTGGGCAGTGAGCGCACCTCCGCAACCGCCCACCTCGCCATTGCGCGCGAGCCCGTTTCGCGAAGCTAGTATAATCCAGGTTCATGCCGGAGCCGGATCGGCAAGTCACAATTCGACGGCTGCCGGACGGGGAACCGCAGCCGGCGGCCGGGCACAGTCTCACCGGCGCCCTGCTCCGCGTGGAGTTGCCGCCCACCCCGGCAAACCGCCAGTTCGGCATCGGCGCCCTGGTGGAAGTGGAGTCCGCCGACGTCCTCTATCTGGGCGAAGTGCAGGGCTGTCAGGGCCCGCTGCTTCTGATTGCCGTCGAGCACGCCGTCGATCGCGGCACCCTGGCGGCGATCCAACAGGTATGGCAACCTCCTCAGGACCAGTAGGGCGCCCTCCCGGGACACAGAAATGAGTGGAATGGGTGAGCTTCTGTGGGTGGCAGCGAAGGCCTTTCTCATCGCCCTCGTCCTCACGCCCATTATTCGCGACGTCTTCCGCGCCTACAACGTGGTGGACCGGCCCGGCCGCCGCAAGGTGCATGCTTTCCCCATCCCCCGCGTAGGCGGCATCGCCATCGCCGTGGCCTACAGCGCCGCTTTCCTCTCCTTTTCCGACTTCAGCAACTCGCTGCCCGCGCACGATTCTCCGTTGTGGAAGCTGCTCCCCGGAGCGGCCGTCGTTTTTCTCACCGGCCTGCTCGACGACTTCTTCACTCTGCGGCCCGCCTGGAAACTGATCGGACAAATTGCCGCCGGCGCCCTCGTTTTCTTCAATGGCCTGCGCATCGAGGCGGTCTCCGGTTTGTCCCTGCCGGTCTGGGTGAGTCTGCCGCTCACCGTGTTATGGCTGCTGTTGTGCAGCAACGCCTTCAACCTGATTGACGGGCTCGACGGGCTCTGTGCGGGCATGGGCTTTGTGGCCACCCTGGCGCTTTTCGCGGCGGCGCTGATCCAGAACAACGTGGCTTTGGCGCACGCCACTTTCCCTCTGGCGGGCGCTCTGCTGGGTTTCCTCTGCTACAACTTCAACCCGGCCACGGTGTTCCTGGGCGATTCCGGCGCGTTGCTCATCGGCTTTCTGCTGGGCGGCTATGGAATGATCTGGACGGAGAAGACCGCCACTTTGTTGAGCGTCACCGTCCCGCTGCTCGCGCTTTCCATCCCTCTTCTCGACGTCTCCCTGTCCATCGTGCGCCGTTTCCTGCGCCGCCAGCCCATTTTCTCCGCGGACCGCGGGCACATTCATCATCGCCTCCTCGACCTCGGCCTGTCGCCACGCAGCGCCGTCCTGTTCCTGTATCTGTTCGGGATGGTGGCGGCCTCTTTTGCCCTGCTGCTCAGCCACCCGTTGTGGGCGGGTTTCCAGGGAGTTCTGATAGTGCTGTTTGGCCTGATCGCGTGGGCGGGCATCTGGCGGTTGCGGTACGCTGAGTTTGAAGTGGCCGGACGACTGTTATTTGGCGGAGAGTTTCAGCGTGCGCTCGGTGCGAAGGTGCGAACCACGCAACTTGCGGCCGCCCTGCAGCGTTGCCGGAGTGAGGAGGAGTGGTGGACCGCGCTGCTGAATGCCGCCCGCGACGCCGGTTGCATCCGCCTGTGCTGGAGCGGCGCGCACGGGGATCGCGAGCACGTGCTGGCGCCCGGCCTCGCGGCGTGGTCGTTTCACGTGATCCTGTCCGAACGGGAGAGCGTTCAGTTGGAGGGCGCCCTTCCGGCGGCCGGCCCGCCGGTGGATCTCATCGGTTTTGCCGAAGCGCTCAGCCGCAGTCTCACCGGCAAGCGCCGCGAATGGGAGCAGCCCGCCCTTCCCTGATGCGGCCCCCATGTCGCGCCCTCGCTCCCTTATCCACCTGCTCGATCTGGCGCTGATCCTTGCGGGCTTTGCCGCCGCTCTGTTTCTCTACGCCAGTCTGTTTCCCGATCAGCTTGCCCTCCTCACCCCCGCGGAGTTGCCGGAAGGCATGGCCGCCGCGGTCCTCGCCGTCTGGGTCAGCGCGCTGATGCAGCGCCAGGGCGGCGCGGACGATTCGTGGCAGTTCTTCCTGGAGCGGCTATGCCTGGGCGCTGGCCTGAACCTGATTGTGCAGGCGCTGCTCGCCTACGTCTTCGTGTTCAGCCTTCCCACCACCCTGACCATGACCGGATGCCTGTTCGCGGTACTCCTGCTTACGCTTTCCAGAACGTGGTTCCGCCAGCGGCTGGCCAGCGCTGGCATCCTGCTGGTCGGTTGTGATTCCATCGCTCGCCAGATCGTCTCCGGCCTGCGCTTGCCGGTTCTTGGCTTTGTCGGTGCACCGGATTTGGAAGCTCCCGCCGGAATCTCCTGGCTGGGCGACGTGAACCATCTCGAGGAAGTGGTTGAGAATCGCCGGCCCACGCACATCGTGATCGGCCTGAAGGACTGGGCCTCGCGCGTTTCTCCCTCCCTCCTGTTGCAATACCGCCAGCGCGGCCTCGTTGTGGACCATTCGCCGGAGCTGTACGAGCGGCTGCTGCGCCGCGTTTGCAGCGATCGCCTGCAGCCGGCGGACCTGTTGCTGTCGCCCGCGCTGCAGGCCGACAGCCGCGCCATGGCCCTGCAGGCCATCTACACCAACCTCATCGGGCTGTTCTTTCTGCTGGCGCTGGCGCCTTTCATTGCCCTGCTCAGTCTCGCCGTGGCGCTTTTCTCCGGACGCGGCCCGATATTCGAGACCGTTGGGTGCCTTGGCTTCCAGAAAATACCGTTCGTGCTCCTGCGATTCCGAACCCGCCGTCTGGATGGCAGCGGCGCGCCCACCCGCATCGGCCGGCTGATCTCCACGCTCCATCTGGTCAACCTGCCGCAGTTGGTCAATGTGGTGCGCGGTGAAATGGCTCTGTTCGGCCCCCGCCCCGTCCGCCAGGAATTCGCCGACCGCCTGACCCAGCTTATGCCCTTCTATTCGCACCGCTTTTCCGTGAAACCCGGCATCCTCGGATGGGCCCAGTTGCATCTCCCGTGGGGATCTCGCGTACCCGAGGAGGCGCGACAAATCGAGTACGACCTCTACTACGTCAAAGAGGGCTCCCCCCTGCTCGACTGTGAGATTTTCCTGCGGACGCTGCTCGGAGGGACCAGGCCGCGGCAGGCCTGAGCGCCATGCTCGTCGCTTCCGTCCTGCTGATTGCGTCCGCGGCCATCGTTTTTTACACCATCGCCGGCTACCCCGCCCTGCTGGCCACCGGCTTTTGGCGGAGCGCCCCGCCGGTCGCGAAGGATCTGTCTCATCGGCCCACCGTATCGGCGATTGTCGCCGTTCATAACGGCGCCGCGTTCATCCGCGCCAAACTGGAGTCGTTATTTGCGCTGGATTATCCGCAACAATTGCTGGAGATTATTGTTGTTTCGGACGGATCCACGGATAATACCGAAGCCATTGTGCGGGAATGGTCGCCGCGTGGCGTGGTTCTTCTGGCCGTGCCGCGCGGGGGCAAGGTGGCGGCGCTGAACCAGGCGCTCGCGCGGGCGTCCGGCGAGATTCTGTTTTTCACCGATGTCCGTCAGCCCCTCGACGCTGGGGCGTTGCGGCATCTGGCGGCGAATTTTGCCGATCCCACCGTGGGCGCAGTCTCCGGAGAGCTCCGCCTCTGGAGCGGCGACGGCGGCCACCAGGCCGACATGGAGATGTATTGGCGCTACGAGGTGTGGGTGCGCAAGGTTCACTCGCGTATCGATTCGGTTTTCAACACCACCGGCTGCATTTACGCCATCCGCCGCGAACTCGCCGCGCCCATGCCGCCGGACACGCTCACCGACGACGCCGTCATGCCCCTGCGCGCCTTCTTCCGCGGCTATCGCGTCATTCTCGATCCGGAAGCGCTGGCCTTCGACTACCCCGCGAATGCGGGCGCGGAGTTTCGCCGCCGCTTCCGCACCCTGGCTGGTCTCTGGCAGGTGTACGCCCGTCTTCCGCGGTTATTCACCGGCGCGAACCGGATGCGTTTCCATTTCCTCTCCCACAAATTCAGCCGCCTCGTATTGCCGTGGGCCATTCTGGCGATGTTTCTCTCCACCGTGGCGTTGCCCGCCTCGCTCCTGCGAAGCTGCCTGCTGGGTGGGCAGGCGGCGCTGCCCGCGCTCGCCCTGCTGGACCGCCTGGTCCCCGCGGGATTCGCGCTAAAGCGGCTGACCTCACCGGCGCGCACATTCATCGTCATGAACGTAGCCGCGCTGGCCGCCGTCGTAGTGTTCTTCGTGCCGGCCACCCGGCTCTGGATCCCCACCGGGACACCGCATATCCGGGAGAGTGCACCAACCCGCCCGTTGGTATGATGAGGCGATCCCACATGAGCGACCCAGAGTTTGAACGGCGACGCGAACGCCTGGTGGAAGCGCATGAAAGTCTCATCCGGCGCCAGAATCACCCGTCGCCGGAGACCAATGGCTGGTTCCAGCGCTATCGCTACCCGGTGCTCACCGGGGCGCACACGCCACTGTTCTGGCGCTACGATCTCAACCCCGCCACCAACCCGTTGCTGATGGAGCGCATCGGCGTCAACGGCGTGTTCAACGTGGGCGCAATGGAGTGGAACGGGAAGATCGTGCTGATGGCGCGCGTGGAAGGCAACGATCGCAAATCGTTCTTCGCAGTCGCCGAAAGCGCCACCGGCGTGGACGGTTTCCGCTTCTGGGATTACCCGGTGGCGATGCCGGAGGCCGCCGACCCGGAGACCAACGTCTACGACATGCGCCTGACGGCCCACGAAGACGGCTGGGTCTACGGGCTGTTCTGCGCCGAGCGGAAGGACCCGGCCGCGCCTCCCGGCGATCTGTCCTCGGCTGTCGCGCAGTGCGGCATCGCGCGCACGCGCGACCTCAAAACGTGGGAGCGGCTGGACGATTTGCGCACGCCCTCGGCGCAGCAGCGCAACTGCGTTCTGCATCCCGAGTTCGTCAACGGCCAGTATGCCTTCTACACACGTCCCCAGGACAGCTTCATCGAGGCGGGCCGCGGCGGCGGCATCGGCTGGGGGCTGGCGCCGAATATCGAGTACGCGGCGATCGCGGAGGAAGCGATCGTCGAGCGCCGCGAGTACCACACCATCAACGAAGTGAAAAACGGCCTGGGCCCCGCCCCGTTCAAGACGGACCAGGGCTGGCTGCATCTGGCCCACGGGGTGCGCAACACGGCAGCCGGTTTGCGGTACGTGCTCTACTGCTTCCTCTGCGATTTGACCGCCCCGCACGTGGTGATCGCCAGACCCGGCGGCTATTTCCTCGCGCCCGAGGGCGAGGAGCGCGTGGGCGACGTGTCCAACGTGACGTTTTCCAACGGCTGGGTCCGGCGCGGCGACGACGTCTTCATATACTACGGCGCATCCGACACGCGCACCAACGTCGCCACCACCACCATCGGCCGGTTGCTGGACTACGTTCTGCACACGCCGCCCGACCCGCTGCGCAGCGCCCTGTGCGTACAACAACGGATCGAACTAATCGAGAAGAACCTGCGCCTGACGGACGGAGGCGGCCGTGTCTGACGCCGCCGCGCTGGATGCGGGGAGATTTCGCGCCGAGCTGGAGGACAACATCCTGCCGTTCTGGATCCGCCACACGGTGGACCGGGAACACGGCGGCTTCCATGGCATCATTCACTCCGATCTGACGGTGGACAAGAAGGCCCCCCGCGCGGCCGTGATCAACGCGCGCATCCTTTGGACCTTCTCGGCGGCGGCGCGCGTGCTCGGCAATCCCCAATACCGCGAAATGGCTGACCGCGCCTGGGACTACATCATCCACAAGTTCTGGGACAAACTGCACGGCGGCGTGTACTGGATGCTCGACTACAAGGGCAATCCCATCTCCGACCGTAAACAGATCTACGCCCAGGCATTCACCGTCTACGCCATGGCCGAGTACTTCCGCGCCACCGGCAGGACGGAAAGCCTGGATCGCGCCAAACTGCTCTTCCGCCTGATCGAAAAACACAGCCGCGACCCGGTCTTCAAGGGTTATCTCGAAGCGTGCAGCCGCGATTGGGGCGCGCTCGCAGATATGCGCCTCAGCGAGAAGGATCTGAACAGTCCCAAGTCGATGAACACGCACCTGCACGTGATGGAGGCGTACACCACGCTGCTGCGCGTGTGGCGCGATCCGGAACTGGCGGCCCGCCAGAACGACCTGCTGGAAGTGACCATGGATCGCATCGTCGATGGCGCCGCCGGGCATTTCCGGCTCTTTTTCGACAAGCAGTGGAACTCGCTGTCCGATCATGTCTCGTTCGGGCACGACATCGAGGGCAGTTGGCTGCTGTCGGAAGCGGCGGAGGTGCTGGGCGACCCGGTGCTGCTGGCCTGCGCGCGAAAAACGGCCGTGCGCATGGCCGAGGCGGTCCGCGACGAAGGTCTCGATCGGGATGGCAGCATCTTCTACGAGCGCGATTCCAAAGGTGAGTTCGTCGATCCCAACAAGCACTGGTGGGCGCAGGCGGAGGCGGTGGTGGGCTTCTACAATGCGTGGCAGCTCTCCGGTCAGGCACGCTTTCTGCTTGCGGCCGAGCGGGCCTGGCAGTACATTGAGGCCCGCATCGTCGACAAGGAGCACGGCGAGTGGCTGGCCAAGCTGCGGCCGGACGGCACGCCGTGGAAGGAAGAGGAAGACGCCGACGCGTGCCTGGTGGGTCCGTGGAAATGCCCGTACCACAACAGCCGGATGTGCTTCGAGATGATGGAGCGGCTGGGGTGACGCGTGGCGGCGGGATGGGATAATTCAGGAAGGTTGCCGTGGCCGTTTTCGTCAATACCTTCTTCGAGAAACGCGTGAACCAACTCTTTGATCTTGCGGAGCGGATCGAGGCGGCGTTCTCTTCCTCCGGAATCGAGTATCGGATCGTTGGCGGGCTGGCGGTGTATCTCTACATAGAGGAGATTGAGCCGGATGCAGGGCGGCTGACCAAAGACATCGACATCGCCGTGCGCCGCGAGGATCTGCAGAAGATCGCGAAAGCCGTCGAGCCATTCGGCTTGCAATTGCGTCATGTAGCTGGCGTGGACATGCTGGTGCAGACTGCGGAACCGTTGGCGCGCAGAGCGGTTCATCTGGTATTCGCGGGAGAGAAGGTGCGGGAAGAGTACGCCGAACCCGCCCCGCAGATTGGACCCGGCAGAAGGCTGCGGGGGATCCCGCTGAT
This sequence comes from Bryobacteraceae bacterium, assembly GCA_049520275.1. Classification (GTDB taxonomy): domain Bacteria; phylum Acidobacteriota; class Terriglobia; order Bryobacterales; family Bryobacteraceae; genus CAWACP01. The sequence goes on along the minus strand of JBEKPY010000117.1, from coordinate 5,619 downwards.
CCCGCTGGCGGATCTTGTCTGCATGAAGCTCACCAGCTTTCGCGCCCGAGACGAAGCGCATCTCAAGGACCTGGACGATGCAGGCCTGATTACCCCGGAAATCGAAGCGGGCCTCGCGACGATCCTCCGCGAGAGGCTGGCCCAGGTTCGCGCCCGCCATTAGCTGGCAACCGTGCGGCTCACGCGCGCGGCTCGGCAGGATCGATGCCTTGTCGAGCCGCGACCGTTGAGCACCGATCTTTGCCAAGCGCTGTTAGCCGCGCCCGGATGGGATAATCCAGGAAGGTTGCCGATTACATTCGCACAGTTCCTTGCCGATGCTGCCGAGAAAGGGGAGGCGGTCAACACCTTGTTTGAAGAGCGGCTGTTCGATCTCGTGGGCATCCTGCACAGAATCACGGACGCACTTGCCGCCGAAGATATCCCGCACGAGCTGATCGGCGGCCTGGCGGTTCTGATCCACGTCGAAGAAGCGAATCCGGAACACTCCACGCTCACACGCGACGTGGATCTCATGGTGCGCCGGGCGGACCTGGAACGAATCAAGGACGTCGGCGCAAAGCACGGCTTCCGCTTCCGCCACACTGCCGGGCTTGACATGCTGCTGTACGGCGATACGAACAGTGCACGGAACGCCGTCCGTTTGTTTTTCAGCGGAGACAAGGAGTGCCCGATTCAGCCGGTGAGAAAAGCCATCCATGCTCAGGAGGTTTTCGTCACGCCGGTCGCGGACCTGGTGACGATGAAGCTGAGCGCGTATCGGGACAAGGACAGAGTTCACGTTCGCAGCATGGATGCCGCGGGTTTGATCACCGCGGAAATCGAGAAGGCGCTGCCAGCCGAGCTTCAATCCCGGCTTCAGCACGTTCGCGAGACGGAATGAAGCGGAGTTGCCTGACATCCACGACCCCGTGCAACTACTGCGCGTTGCTGGAGTATCGCCGTCTCGCCGAACAGACGAATCGGACAGTGACTCTCCGGCCGAAGCCACTGGCGAGTTTTCCGAACGGCCAGGACGTGTTCATCCATCCGCTGGGGATACCGGACGGTGAACTGGCGCAATGGCGGGCCGGATGGTTAGGTTCCACGCCAGAGTTCTGTGAGTGCTGAAGCTTCCGTCTACCCGCGCCCGAAGTCGATGAACCCGCGCTGCGGGTCCGTTGACAGCAGGGTTACGCGGAGCTGGTCGCCCACGTCGAGGCCGTGCTCGCCGCGCATCAGCCGGCCTTCCACCGGAGGGTTGAACACGCGCACGAACACGCCCTTGGGCGTCACTCCGGTCACCACCGCGGCGAAGCTCTGGCCAATGCGGCCGGCGAGGGCCACGGCGGCCACCCGCTTTTGCATTGTCCGCTCCACCTTGCGCGCGCCGTCCTCCTTCGACGTGCAATTGCTGGCGATGGAATCCAGCTCGCCCTCCGCGTAGGGCGCGGACTGCTTCGCCAGCACGGCCTTGATGAGGCGCTGGGTCACCAGGTCGGCGAAGCGGCGATTGGGCGCGGTGGAATGAGTGTAGTCGGGCGCGGCGAGTCCGAAATGGCCCGGCGAGGTTTCGCCCGGCCGCAACACCACGTATTCGCCGGGGCCCATCAGCTTGATCACGGCCAGCGAGAGGTCCTCATAATGCACCGGATCGGCCAGCTTCTGTTTGGCGAGGAACGCCGCCAGCGCACCGGAATCGGGCTCGCCCGGCAGCTTCGCGCCATGCTGCGCCGCCAGATCGACAATGCGCGGCCACCGCTCCGGCACCTTCACCACGCGGCGGATGGAGGCGACGCCGGCCTCGGTGAGCGTGCGCGCCATCACCTCATTCGCCGCCACCATGAAATCCTCGATGAGCGCGCTGGCCTTGTTCTTGCGGTGGGCGGCGATTCCCGTGACCACGCCGTTGCTGATCACCGGGTGCGCCTCGGTGCGGTCGAAATCGAGCGCGCCCAGCTCATGACGTTTCTCGCGTAGCGCTCCCGCCGCGGCGTCCTGGAGCCGGAGTTGCGCCTGTAAATCCGCCGATGCGGCCACTTTCGCGGGAGCGGCGACGGTCCCCTCCAGCCAGCACCCGACGCCGTCGTAGGTCAACTGGGCTTTGTTGCGGACCAGCGCGCGGCGGATGGCCGAAGATCCTATGGAACCGTCGGCCGCCACGGTGAAATCCACCACCACGGCGAGGCGGTCGACGTTTTCGTTGAGAGAGGTCAGGTCCGTGGAGAGCTCTTCCGGCAACATCGGGAAGGTGCGCACTTCGGTGTAGACGGTGGTGGTCTGCTCGGAGGCGTGCCCGTCGATGGGGGTCTTCGCGGCCACATCGGAATCGACGTCGGCAATGCCGATCAGCACGCGAATGCCGCCGGCCGCGCGCTCGGCGTACTCAATCTGGTCGAGATCGCGCGAGGAGTCGTTGTCGATGGAGGACCACAACAGCGCGCGCAGGTCCTCGACGTCACCGCCCGCCAGAGGCGCGGGACGGCCGCGCAGGGCAATGAGTTGTTCCTCGGTCCCGGGCGGGAAATCCGGATGGAAGCCTTCATGCAGCATTTCCTCGCGAGCGCTGGCGGCAAGATCGAATCCGACAGGGGACATGGTCTTACAGTATCAGCATGCAGTCGCCGTACGAATAGAACCGGTAGCCGGCCTCTACGGCGTGCTGGTAGGCGGCGAGCACCAGCTCCCGGCCGGCGAACGCGCACACCAGCATCAGCAGGCTCGATTGCGGCAGATGGAAATTGGTGAGCAGGGCGTCGGTGGCCTGAAAGGCGAAGCCGGGGTAGATAAAGATGTCGGTCTCGTCGCGCTGGCCGCGCCAGGCGCTTTCGAGCGAGCGCACGCTGGTGGTGCCCACGCACACCCGCCGCCTGGCGGAGCGCATCTTCGCCATGTCGCCGGCCGCGATGGTGAAGGCCTCCGTGTGCAGTTTCGCCTCTTCCACGATGTCGGTGTGCAGCGGTTGAAAGGTCCCCAGCCCGACGTGCAGCGTGACGTACGCGATCTCGGCTCCCGACGCGCGGCAGGCGTCGAGGATGGGCGGGGTGAAATGCAGGCCCGCCGTGGGCGCGGCGACGGAACCGGGATGGCGCGCGAAGACGGTCTGATAGCGCTCGCGGTCCTCGGGCCGGTCACGCCGTTTGATGTAGGGGGGCAGGGGCACGTGGCCCACCGCGTTGAGCGCCTCGTGAATGTCGCCATGGTGGAAGAAGCGCACGGTGCGCTCGCCGAACTCGCCGCGCGCGGCAATCTCCGCCTCCAGATCGCCGAAGCGAATGCGCTCGCCCGTGCGCATTTTCCGTCCCGGGCGCACCAGCGCGGTCCACGTCTTCGCATCCTCCGAGACCGGGCGCAGCAGGAACACTTCCACCTCGCCACTGAGATTCTCGTGGCGCTTCGGGTTATTCTTACCGACCGGCAGCGAATGCACTCCCACACGATGGCCCAGCAGGCGCGCCGGGAAAACCCGCGAGTCGTTCAGCACCAGGCAATCGCCCGGTACCACGTATTGCGGGAACTCGCGAAACGCGCGGTCTTCCCAACGTCCTTCGCGGCGATAAAGCACCAGCATGCGCGACGCCGCGCGATCCGCCAGCGGCTCCTGCGCGATGGCCCCCCCGGGCAAATGGTAATCGAACTCGGAGACGTGCACTCGATCCCTACAATAACAGTGTGAGGATTCTGGGCATCGAATCGTCCTGCGACGAGACCGCGGCGGCGGTTGTCGAAGATGGCGCGCGGGTTCTTTCGTCGGTGGTGGCGTCGCAGATCGACACCCATGGCAAGTACGGCGGCGTGGTGCCGGAGCTGGCCTCGCGCGAACATCTGCGCGCCATTGTGCCGGTGGTGCGCGAGGCGCTGGAGACGGCCGGGACGAAGCTGGAGGACCTGGCGGCGATCGCCGTCACCCAGGGGCCGGGGCTGGTGGGGTCGCTGCTGGTGGGCATGACCTACGCCAAGTCGCTGTCGTTCGCGAGCGGCGTGCCCATCATCGCGGTGAACCACATCGAGGGGCACATCCATGCCGTGATTCTGGATCAGGGCGCCGCGGTGGCGTACCCGGCGCTGGCGCTGGTGGTGAGCGGCGGGCACACGCACCTGTTCGAAGTGCGCGCCGGCTTCCAGTACCGGCTGCTCGGCAAGACGCGCGACGACGCCGCCGGCGAGGCCTACGACAAGGTGGCCAAGCTGCTCGGCTTCGGCTATCCGGGGGGGCCGATCATCGACAAGCTGGCGCCGTTCGGCAACCCCGAGGCGGTGCGGTTCACGTCGCCGAAGATGAAGGGGAACGCTCTCGATTTCAGTTTCAGCGGCCTGAAGACGGCAGTGCTGCGCTGGGTGGAACAGCACGATATGGCCGGCGAGATCGCCGCGCGGCGAGCGCTGCTGGGCGCCGGCATCGACGAGCTGCGCGCGGCGACGCCCCAGCGCACGCTGGACCTGCTGGCATCGTTCCAGCATGCGGTGGTGCGGGAACTGCTGCGGCACGCCGCCGTTTCCGCCGAGCAGATCGGCGCGCAGAGCCTGATTGTCTCCGGGGGCGTGGCCTGCAACTCGGGCCTGCGGGAAGCCGCTCGCGATGCCGGTCTGCCCTATCCCGTGTTCTTCCCGGCCGCAGGGCTTTCCACCGATAACGCCGCCATGATCGCCGCCGCGGCATTCCCGAAACTGGAGCGCCGCGAGTTCGCCGATTTTGCACTCAAGGCCAGCGCGAATCTTACGCTCGCATAGGAGCAAAACGGGGGACAGACTACTGTGTACCCGTTTGGTGAAGCAAACGACATCAGTCAGTCTGTCCCCGTTTTGCCCTGGCGCCAGCGGGTAGTGTCTGAGATCTGCGTTGACGGCTCAATGGTCTGGATCGGAAACGTCCACGCCACGCTATGAGCGAATCGGTATCGATGCGATCCCAATCCGCGACAATTATCCGCGCACCGGTTGGAATGACCTCGCCACGATCTGGATAAAACGGGGGGTACCCGCTCAGTTCGTGATTCAGGAGATAGCAGTTCGTCGGATCGTTCTCGGCCATCATCAAAACCGAGCGCAGGCTGTTCGGCACAGTCGGCCAATCGCTGACGGAACTGGCCGAATGGCTGAAGCAGCAGGATGTAAAGGAAGTCGTGATGGAGTCGACGGCGCAATACTGGAAGCCGGTCTGGCTGGCTCTGGAAGGCCGCTTCGACTTGCATCTGGCACAGGCGCGGTCCAATCTGGAGCCACGGGGCCGCAAGACCGACTTTCGCGACGCCGAACGGATGGTGCGACGGCTGCTTTCCGGCGACCTGACGCTGAGTTTCGTCCCCGGCCCCGAACAGCGCCAATGGCGGCTGCTGGCGCGCAGCAAGTACCAGTTGCGGCGCGACCGCGTGCGCTTGCAGAACCAGTTGGAAGGTCTGCTGGAGGAAGGACGGATCAAGTTATCCAGCGTGGTAACCGATCTGCTGGGAACAAGCGGCCTGCGGATTCTGCGCGCGCTGGCCGCCGGCGAGGACGATGCCGGGAAGCTGGCCGATCTGGCGGATGCCCGATTGCGCGTAAGCAGAGACGACCTGACCGAAGCGCTGCGGGGTTCGGTGACGACACTTCAGCGATTGCTGCTGAATCAGTTCCTGCAGCGTCTGGATCTGATCGACCGCC
>JBEKPY010000116.1:0-16155 GCA_049520275.1 Bryobacteraceae bacterium | reverse complement strand
GCGCCATACAGTGGTTACAGTCTGACCAGCACTCAGGCTGATTCCGGTCAAAAGAGTACTTTCATATGCGCGACCTGGCCGTTGCCTGAGCGGAAGGGGCGATGGTGAAGCAGCAGAAGCAAAGGCAGGAAGCGGGACAACGGCAGACGCCGGTGGCAGGCAAGAGCAAGCGGAGGCGGCGAAAGAAGGGGATGACGCTGGAAGACCGCCCCCTGCTGCAGCCGAATGCCGGGGGGATCGACATCGGCGCACGGGAGATCTTCGTGGCTGTGCCGGCGGACCGGGATGAGAATCCGGTGCGGGTTTTCCCGACCTTCACGGCGGATCTGGAGGAGATGGCGGATGGCTGGTGAGTTGTGGCGTCACCACGGTGGCGATGGAATCCACCGGGGTCTATTGGATTCCGTTGTACGACGTCGACCATTAGCGCAGCCGAATGCACACCTTATCCAGGATAAGGAGACCTGTGCGACTTCGCCAGTGGTCAAAACGACATGGGGTCGCACCTTGTCTGGTAAACGCGCGGAACATGAAGAACGTGCCCGGGCGCAGGACCGACTGGCACGAGTGCCAGTGGCTGCAGTTTTTGCATTCTGCAGGGTTGCTGCGAGCTGCCTTCCGGCCGGGCGGCGAGGTCAGCGCAGTGTCCCTGATGCGCCACCGCAGCGGTCTGGTGCAGATGGCGGCCCAGCATATTCAGCACATGCAGAAATCGCTGACGCAGATGAATCTGCAAATCCACCACGTGATCAGCGAGATCGCGGGTGTAACCGGCTTAGCGGTTGTAGACGCGATCCTCGCGGCAGTTCTGGCCAAACTGCGCGATCACCCTGACCAGGGCGCAGGCGCATGGTCACCTTAGCGAAGAGGTGGTTCGGAAATCGCTGGTGGGCAACTGGAAACCGGAGCATCTGTTCACGTTGCAGCAGTCGCGGCAGGTTTAGGGCAAAGCGGGATGCCGAGCGAGAGAAAAGATTCGAGGCCAAACTCAAACGACAGGCTCGCGACAGGGGATACAAGCTCGTCAAAATCGACGAAAACATAGCCGCGTAACCGGCTGATGCCAAACGACCGGGGAGTTAGTTCCTCAAAAGAAGACCACTGCCGCTTCGCCCGTAGTCCGGACTGCCCCACAAGGCAGGACGACGGGGCGCCGCCACCGGATCGGTCGCACAAGCGTGGGGGCTCCCTGGGCCGAACAGGCGGAAGTGTTTAATGCGGAGTTTGGCGGGTGTGGGACTCCCCGGAATCGCTGCGGTCTTCATGGCAGCTTGCGACGGCTCCGGAGATCGGTTGATCGGCTGGCTTGATCCTTGAATTGATCCGAATCAGGGCGTCCTCAGGTTGTATCAGGCTCGCACTGAGATCTGAGAGACAGGCGCCAATCTGTAACTCGACCTGTTTCCAATCGCGCCAGCGAGGCCGTGGCCTGGCATGATCGAGCGATTGTTCGAGCGCGTTGGCGAAGGGTTCGGAGTAGAGTTTCCTGAAGTCCTCATCCAGCACGCTCTTGCGCGGGGGCGGATTCCCAGCGGCGGCCGCGCGGACCAACTCTTCTTTCCCGGTCGCGAAAGCGATGAACTGCCTGGCAAGTTCCTGATTGTCGCGGTTGGAGGGCGCGGCCAGCAGCCACGCTCCAAGTACAGGGACTCCCGGGAGGGGGCCGAACTGGGTCTTCACGGCGTCCGGCTCGCTTCCCACGTTCTTTATTGTCATCGCGTACGCCGCCCAGATGATGCTTCTGGACGCCTTCCCGTCCGCCATGTAGACCGCCAGATCGAAATCGTCCATGCTCCTGGTTCCGAAACTCGGGGTCTCCTTACTGAGCATCTCGATCCGGGATAACGCGGTTTTGATCTCAGGCTTCAGATCCGCCCTCCCCAGCGGGGCCAGGCTGTCGCGATCGGCGGCCCAAAAAAAAGGGATCAGATCGGTCACGATGGAGTTCCCGGGACCGAGACGCATCGCGTAGGAAAGGTTGGGAGCCAATGGGCTTCCCGGGGCATTCGGCCGGCTGGTGACGTCGTCCCAGGTTTTCGGGGGCCCGCTCCGGTCCTCACGGTAGCACAGGAGCTGGGTATTGCCGACGAATGGCAGCGCGTAATACGCCTTTGAACATTCGTTCTCCTGATTCTCGCAATAAGGATGCTGGCAAACGCGCAGACAGGAAGGGAAGAAGTCGGCGAGGTCGTCTCCCTGAGGGCCGGACAAAGTGGATAGGCGGGGGGCACTGGAAGCCCCTTTCTCGCCGAGGAGCAGACCCTCGAGCCAGGGGTCGTCCAGGAGGATGACATCGAAGCGCGCGTCCGGGCTTCCGTGACGGGCTGCAACTGAGTTCTTTTCCTGCTCGTACAGATCGTCGTAGGGATACTCGAAGATCTGGACGTCAGCTCCGGTGCCGCTGCTGAACCGCTTAGCCAGTGGCTTCAGCGGCTCGCCTTCGATGCCTTCGTAGATGGCTATGGTGAGCAACCGGTTTTTTTTCAGGCCGGTAACGAACGGAATCAGGTCGATGACGATCAGGGAGGCAATCGCTATCCAGACGGCCTGGCGCCTGTCCCAAGCGCCCCTGGTGCGCGGTGGCCTCGGTTGGTGCGCAGGCGTGCTCATGTTTCGGTGGCCCCCGGGTCGCGTTTCCCGCGGAGGTCGGCGATGGTTTTGAAGACGGGGGTGAGCGCGCCGATTCCGGCGACAATATATCCTATGGTCTGTTGGCCGTATAACACCGCGATCACCCCGATTCCTGACACCACGCACACAACGAGAGCAGCTTTCAAACCGTCCCAGGAGCTGATCTGATCCCGCCCCTCCAGGTTTCTTTGGTCTTCCGGGCTGACCGATGCGAGGATGAACTCACGGAAGTCCGGGTCGCTGATGCGGAATTCGGGCGCAGTCTCGATCAGGCCGCGCCTGAGGAGGTGCCGCAGGGCGGACTGATTCCGGCAGTTTGCCCAGCCCTCCTTCGCGAGCTGGTAAAGCGCGACGCGCTCCCGTTTCGTACACGTGGACCACAGGATGCGGTAATACTCCGGACTGGTTTGGGACGGGCCGCCCAGGGAGCGCATGGTGGTGAACGACATCAGCGCTTTGGTCCAGCGGTCCATCTCGTCGCCGGGCGCGAGGGTATCGAGAGATGGCTGAGCCGCCAGACCGGTGCCCTCTTCCAGGTAATAAAGAGGATCGATTGTAGTCAGAATTATAATCGTTTTTGGCTCTTTATGGTACACGAGCTGTTCGACGATCTGGAGCTTCTGGCGGTTGATGGCCGGATCGTTGCAGCCGAAGGCGAAATGGTCCAGAACCACGATGGGCTTCGGGCACGGCCAGATGTTCACCAGGCCGCTGCGCAGGATGGCGGCGAGGTCGATGGGATGCACGTCGGTCCGCCCTGAGAATGCCTGCGTTTTGCCGGAAAAGGGCAGCCCGAGCAGGATCAGGTTGCCGGGCGGCAGGTTGGTAGCGAGTTGAACTTCCGGCCACGGTTTATCGCGCCGGAGATCCGTCAGGTAGAGACGGCGAATGGTGCCGCGCAGAAGAAAGAACACGGCGAAGCTCACCGCAACAATCGGCAGCGCGGCGAACGGCACCGGGCGCAGGTAATCCAGACTGGCAAAAAGATCCTGGGAAATGTGGGAAGTATCGTGAGCAAAATACTGCGTAAACGCGGCCAGTTCGGGGCTGTCGGCCTGGTTCAGCGCGAGGCGCAGCCGATTGAGGCCCTCCTGCCGGGGAGTCCACGTGGCGAACAAACAACCGGACGAATCCCCGGCGGGCTGTTCCACCGGCACATACCAAGGCGGCAACCGAGCCGTAATACTGTCGAGCGTTCTGGTTAGAAAGTCAGGGGTCGCGGAGCTGGCGGACACAGCATCTGACGGTCCGGTCCCGGGCGCATTACGCGCGTGTCTCACGCCGGACTGCCGATCCTCGAAGACCGTGTCGTAGCGGTCAAGAGTTTCCTGCTCCAGCCGCCGCCGCAGGAACAACCACCGAGCGGTCCGCTCCAATTTCAGATCGGCGGCGCTGGCGCGATCCGCGGTCAAAGAGGAGAACCGGACGGCATCGTATTGAGCCGAAACCCGGCATGCTCTCTGCTCCAGGGCGGCCGCAGTCGACACAATGGCGCGTCTGGTGAACTCGTCCTCGCAGTAATCGTAGGCAATTCGGAAGAACCCGATACAGGGGATGACGCCGAGAATCAGCAGCAGACCTAACACGACCAGGCTATAACTGGCGTTCACGTCCAACACACGCGCGATCCACGAGGCCACAGGCGACACCCTTCGCCGGGGCGCGCCTTTAGCGCTCGGCCTGATCCAACGAAAGGTCAGGCCCAATGTCACGGAACGGACGCACAACGAAATCGCAGCTCCGCACATGAAACTGAGCAGGGCCAACGCCTGCCAGTCCGAGACGCCCTTTTCTCCGGTCACATAGAAAAGCACGATTGCGGCCCAGGCCGCCAGAACCCCAACCAGAATCCATCTGTTGCGCGCGCGCGCATACAGCGTGGCGAGCGAGACCGCGGCCGCCGGAACCAAAACGGCGGCCACAATTATGGAAGGTTTGGAAATCACAAACGTGAGCCTGTAGTAGGCGTACATTACAAGGGCGAGCACCAGGCTCAAGTGTCGATACCGCCCCGCCCGCGCGCGCAAGGGCCATAGCCACCGGAACGGGTAATGGGGCAGGCGAATCAACAGCCCTACGATCGTGACCGGCGTCAGGTACAGGATGGAAAGGCACGCAAACAGGGTCATGCGTTCCACGTGCTGAGATCGCGTGGGGGTCAGATCGCGGAAGGTCACCAGCGTCCACGGACAATGCAAAACGGCGCTCATGGGCGTCACCAACGCTCGGTACCTGACGTCCTGGTAGTACAAATAGACGTAGCCGCGCTCGCGTGAGGACACCAGGGCCAGCAACGCGTGGTCGTCCCGGCTCGCGTGAAACAGGTTTTCGTTGCCGTTCTTGTCGCTCTGGGAATGGAAGAGCACCAGACCGGATGGATCGATGACGGCGAAGCCGTACTCCGGCGGAAGTACAGGGTCGACCAGGCTCATCATGGGCGAAACCACCGCCGCCACGCCGAGCCCCTGATGGAGGAGGCCCGGTTGCGGCTCTTGCACCGCCTTGGCGATCACGGCGATGTATCGTCCGGTATTGGGAGACCGCAGCGGATCGACGCGGAATTGCGGCCAGCTTGCATCCGGCGGGTCAAAACGCCAAAGCTGCCGCTGGAGAGCCGCCTGAAAGAACGGGTAGTTGCATTCGTTCTTGTCCGGCGTGGGTGTCTTGCGGGTGCTCCATTTGATTTCCTGGTAGCCGGCGCGGTCGGCCCAGAAAAGGTGGTCGAAATACGGGTATTCGGTAAATGGCAGGTTAAGGGTGAGCGCGTCCCCGAGCCAGGAATGTTTGAAATCCGGGTCGCGAGGTGGGCTCTGGGAACTGCACGTCGTGTCGGGGTCGACGCGGCTGGCCGGCGCGTTCTGGAAATCGCGACTGTGTTCGACCGCGTCCAACATGGTCAGCGATCGTTGCACCTCCGTCTGGAAGTTGGCCGTCACCGCCTTTGACAACTGGTCCAGCCGGGGGTCCGTCTGCGTATCGAGCAGAAAATAGGCCACGTGAATCACCAGCATCACCAGGAAAGTCATTGCCCAAACGGTCATCAGGGCATAACGGATTCCGGTTCGCCGATGGATCGTCTCCGTCGCTCGCATCTGGGTGAACCGCAGAATGGGCCAGGTGCCGAACACGATCACCAGGGCCAGAAGCGCCGTTCCAACGATCATCTGGCCGGGAACGGCGGCGATGGCGGTCCGGTAGTTGCCCTGTGCGATCAAGCCGCACACTACCAGGCGCGTTCGGCCGGAGGCGCCTGCCGCAAGATCCGACCGTGCCAGACGCAATGGGACCGGCATCAGAAAGGCCTGATACGCCGAGCCCGCAACCGTGACCGGGAAGACATTGCTGGCTGCGGCGCGTTCGAGAAAGGCGGAATGGCGACTCGGCTGCGGCGGAGGCGATCCCGAGTCCCCATGCTTATCCGCCGGTTTGGCGAGGCTCTGCGAGGCAGCCGGGGGCGGGCCGGTTTCACTCTCGGGGGCGGCGCCCAGGCTCGCTTCCGTGAAGAGCGAAGCAATGTTCGCGACGCGCATGCCCGATTTGGCCGTCGCCAACAGAACGGTTCCGTCCTCGTCCGCGACGATCAGCTCATCGAATGGCCCGCCGGGCGCCAGCGAGCCCACCAGTCGTTCGAGCCACGCCACGGCACAACTGTCCGCCTCGTAGCCAGGCCGGGCGTGGGAACCCGGGTGATAGCGGAACAGAAGTCCGAAGGCCTCCGGCGCGCTCCAACGCGCCAGACTGGGGAGCGCCGCAGGCGACTTGTCCGCGGATGCAGACGCTTCGGGGCAATCCACGAAATCCAGATCGGGCACCTGTTCGGCAAGATAGGCCTTGCGGTCGTTCGGGAGCTTTCCGAGAGCCGTCTGTTGTACGACCGAGCTGAAGACATCGACCCGGCTCTGGAGCCGGTCCGCGATACTGGCCAGACTGCGAAACGCCCGATCGTCCAGACGGGCCTCATTGCTGCTCCTGACAGGAAGGTAATAAACAAGGACAAAACCGGCCAGGATCAGGATCGCCAGTGCGGGATACGTGAAGCGCGGCGACCGAAGTTTTCTGGTGAGTGCCTGATAAATGCGCCCCTCCGGCGCGGGAAACGTCAGCTACCTCGCATTCAAAGCATGAATTCCCGCGCGTTCGCAGATTGGATTATAGCCGCGCGGTTGGGAAAAAGGCAAAGAGGCGGCGGGTGTGCGGCTGCCGCCGCGCGCGAGTACGTGCGACACTGTACGGAATGAGTGACCCGCAACGCTGGCCGGCCCTGCCTTTGGGCGAGTGGCAGGATACCTGCCGCACCTTGCACATGTGGACCCAGATCGTGGGCAAGATCCGATTGAGCCTCTCGCCGCCCTTGAACCACTGGTGGCACGTCGCTCTTTATGTCAACTCGCGCGGGCTGACCACCGGACCGGTGCCGTATCCGCCGGGGGTCTTCGAAATCCAGTTCGATTTTCAGAAGCACGCGATCGGCATTTCCACCAGCGAGGGCGCCAACGCGTCGCGGCCACTCAAAGCGGAGCCGGTGGCCAGTTTTTACAGCGGCCTGTGGGAGTCTCTGGCATCGCTGGGCATTGACGTGAGCATCAATCTGAAGCCGCAGGAGGTTGCCGCCCCGGTGTGGTTCGACCGCGATTACGCCAATTGCTCGTACGATGCCGAATACGCGTGGCGATTCTGGCGCATCCTCGTCTCCAGCGCGAAGGTGATGGAGCGATTTCGCGGCAGGTTCATCGGTAAATGCAGCCCGGTCCACTTTTTCTGGGGCAGTTGCGATCTGGCGTGCACGCGGTTTTCGGGGCGGCTGGCGCCGGCGCGCTCAGGGGCGATCAGCGGTCCTGCCTACTCCCACGAAGTTTGCAGCGCCGGCTTCTGGCCTGGCGGCGGCGCCGTGGACGGTCCGGCATACTACGCCTACACCGTTCCGCAGCCCGCCGGCCTTCGAGAGGCGCCCATACGGCCTGACGCCGCGCGGTGGAGTCCGGAACTCTCCGAGTTCATCCTCATGTACGATGACGTGCGCCGTTCCGACTCACCCGAGGAATGCCTGTATGCATTTCTGGAGAGCACGTACGAGGCGGGGGCGAGTCTCGGCCAATGGGACCGTGGCGCGCTGGAGGTTTGAGAGTTCCGCCGCGGCGAAGAGGTTCCGCTCCGCGGAAGTCGCCTAGTGGTTTAATCAATACTGTTCACTTTGCGTGTGAGGGACACGTGGTGCAAGCCGCGTCCCTTCGGTACCGGGCAAGAACGCGGCTAACGCCGCTTGTCCCGCTAGCGGACGAAGCCCAAAGTGAACAGTGTTGGGCCTAATGCGGTTGACGCCGCGCGTCGCGGATGGCGGCGTCGAGGCGCGTACGAAGCTCCTCAGGAAGGCGGGCTGAGGCGAGGGCTTCCACCGCCGCGGCGGCATCGGGCGCGGAGGTTTCCACCAGGCGCACCAGCATCTCCAGCGCGTCCGTAAGGCGGGTGAGCGCGATGGCGGTGACGAGGGCCGTACGTAGATCCGGGTCGCGCTCGCGCGGGAAGCGCTCCTTCAACAGATCGAATGCGCGGGTATCGTGAGTGAGGCCGAGGGCCAGGGCGGCTTCGGCGGCGGCATCGCCCCGGCGATCGAGGAAGCGGGCGACGAATGGGATGCCGTGGCTGAAATCGATGGACAGCAAAGCGGAGAAGCAGGAACCCAGTACCTCCGGCTCGGCGTCGCCAACGAGCGCGCGCAGGCGGAGGACGATGGCCGCTTCGCGCGAACCGAGTCTGCCGATGGCGCGGGCGGCTTCGGTGCGGACGGTTTTCTCGGGGTCCACCAGAACGTCGGTGAGATGGGTGAGCAGATCGAGGTCACTGAGGTCGCGGCAGGCGACCAGGGCGAGCGCGCAGTTGCCGCGGAGGGTGGCGGCGCTGTCTGCCTGGCCACCCCAGACCGGCTCAGGTTGGAGGTGGCTGAGGCCGCGGAGATATGTGGCTGAGTCATCGTGGCCGAGGTCGGCGAGCGCCTTGCTGAGGGCGTTCTTGGCCCAGCACTGCGGGTCGGTTTTGGCCGGGTTGGCGAAGAAGCGGTGGTATGCGGCGAGGAGATCGGGGATGAGTTGGTTCAGGCCCAGCGCGGCGGCGATGGCGGCCGCTTTGGAGACGATGAAGTTGTTGCGGTCCTGGAGAGCTTTGCGAAGCGCGCGCTGAGTTTCGGGCTCGGCGGCAGGCGCGTTGCGCAGGGATTCGAGGGCGGCGAGTTTCTGTTCGTAAGCGGAGTTGGGCACCGGGGTCTCGCTCGCTCAGTGGGCGGCGTGAGCCGCCTGAACCTGCATGAACAATTCGCAGAACGGGCGGCGCATTCCCGACTTTGCGGCGGCGCCGGCGCCGGTGAATGCCAGATAATCCTGCGATTTAACGGTGAATTCAAGCCACGCGGGCAAGCCCTCGCCGTTGGGGCTGCCAGTACGGGTGAAATTCGCCCAGTAATTCTGCATTTGTTCCGAGACCTTGGCGTCGGCGGGAGTGCGCGGGACGCCACTGGCCCACGTGCCAAACAGGAAAACCAGCTCTCCGGCGTGGACGCTGGCGGTGCGGCCCGGCGCCGGATGCTCGAACTCGTATAGATAGGTGGCATGCCCGGCAGCGGCGTGCCACACCGCCTGCGCCTGCGATGGGCAGCGAAACACCAGGTCGGAGGGCCATTGCGTGCCCGGCGCGCCGTAGAGCGGATCCGTCTTCCCCTCGCCCTCGCCCGCCAAGCCGTACAATTCCAAAGCGCGGCCGGCAAAGTCGCCCCAGGCCTTGCGGATTTCCTCGCGGAGTTTGTCGGGCGGCTCGGGTTGGCCAACTTCCTGAGCGTTGGTCCCGGTGATCAGAGGGATGGGCGCGGCGCGGCCTTCGGCGAAAACCTTCACCGGGGACTCCGGCAGAACCCAGCCGTCCAGCGATGCTCCGAGGCCGGTCCTGTCGCCGGCCGCCGCGGCCTGACCCGCCTTGAGAATGGCCATGGCGGGCACTGTGCGCAGAAAGCGGATGGCCTCGCCCTCGGGCGCTTTCAGTTCCGCCGCCAGCTTGCGTCCAATCTCCTGGGCGCGCTCCGGCGGGAGGCAGCCGTCGAAACCGGCCGCGGCTCCGCTTTCCTGAATGGCGCGGTGAAAGAGGCCCCTAGCCAGCGGCGAAGTCATCAGCAGGCTGATGTCCCAGGCGCCGGCGGACTCGCCCGCCATGGTGACGTTGTTCGGGTCCCCGCCGAAGCTGGCGATGTTATCGCGCACCCAGCGGAGTGCGGCGATCTGATCCATCAGTCCGTAGTTGCCGGAGGCGTGATGGGACGATTCGCGGACCAGTTCCGGATGCCCCAGGAAGCCGAGCGCGCCGAGCCGGTAGTTGACGGTGACCCACACCATGCCGTGGCGCACCAGCGCGCGCTCCTCGAAGGCCGGGGCTTCGCCGGAGCCGGACAGGTTCGAACCGCCGTGAATCCAGACGATTACCGGGCGGGGCGTTTTCGGCGGCCACTCCGGCGTGGCGACGTTGAGATAGAGACAATCCTCGGTGCTGGTGGGAACGTCGGCGGCGTTCCAGCCTTCGGAGAGCTGTGTACAGGCGGGTTGGAATGCGGAGGCTTCGCGGACGTCCGTCCAGGGCTCCACGGGCTGGGGCTCGCGCCAGCGCAGATCACCGACGGGAGGGCGAGCGAAGGGAATGCCCTTGAAGGCGGAACCGCCGTCCGGCGTGAGGCGACCGCGAATGCGGCCTCCGGCGACGGCCACCACGGGATCGGGGGGCGCCGCGGCGGCGATGGCGCTCAGAAAAACAAATGCGCGCAACAGGGTGCTGGGTATCATCGGCATGATCGTAGCAGCTTTCGCCCGCATGAGGTCACGCCGGAGCGGCCGGGTGGAAGCGGCTACTTGCCACGGGCGCGCGGCTCGGCGGGGCGCCGATTCGGGCGGCTGGCGCCCGCTGTTGCGGCCTGCTACGCCTGCTGGGTCTTTGCCAGCTCCGTGCGCAGCGTGTCGAGAATCATGCCTTTGATCTTCAATCGACCGCCGAGATCGAAGAAGGAATTGATGAGAAATGACCAGCCACCGTGCTGATGCTCCGGCTCGGTGATGAATCCGTGCAGCACGGCCTGCAGCCGATTGGTCGCCGCTTCGGCAACCTGCTCGAGTCGTTCGAGGGTGGTCTTGCACTCCTCTCGCGGCGGAGCCTTGATTTCCGTTCGCAGGGCCGGCATCAACGGAATCACCGGATACCACCACCTGCCGCCGTCGAGGTTGCCATACTCCGTGCGAAAGGCGTCCAGAATCTCCGGCTTCTTGTTGACGCCGGGTGCGATCGCGACGTTGTCTTCGGGCAGCACGAAACTGGTTCTGAGAAACTGCTGGCAGTTGCGCCGCCCAAGCTGATAGTCGTGATCGCGGAACGGCCGATCCACGAAGCCGCCGAAGGCTCCGAGAGCAGCGCATAGCAACGCAGGCAGTTGAGGCACGCTGTCATCGCTGGGGGCAACCACGAAACGGCTGCTCACGTCGGGGTCGCGGGTCAGCCTCAGGTCCTCGCCCTGAAAGCGGGACTGGGAAATCAGCGTGCCGAGCAAGGCATTCGCCACGTTGAGTAACTCCGCCTGCGTGGCGCCGTCGTAATTGCGATCGAACGGTTCATCGCCGGGAAACGGCGCAACCGAGATGACCGCCGCGTTCGCCGCTTCCGGCGTTCGTGGATTATGTCCACCCGGATTGCCCGCCGCCTCCAGTAGATACTGCCTGGCAAGCTCGAACGGATTATTGTTGGTAACGCCGCCGTCGACGTATACGTTGTCGAACGCGGCGGGCACGGCGCTCGCGTCCCATGCCGGCGGGATCTTCACGGCCGATTCGCACTGTCCAGAAGCGCTCGGCGTGGCATTGCTCACGATCCACGGCCGGTTCGCATAGTCGTCCCGGCTCCTGGAGATCACCCGCGACGCCAGCATAAGAGGGAACGCACCCGTGGCCATTGCGGCCAGGCGGAGAGTCGGCCACTCCGGGTCATGCGGATCCGAGCAGTTCAACCCGATGGCGGTGGCGGTTCCCGGCGAAACCTGCCCGGAGACTGCGAAGCGAATCTGATCGGCATGGTACGCGATCCGCTCTTCGAAGGATCCCTGGTTGGCCTCGTCAACGCTGTAGGGAATCCCTCGCAGGTCGGACAGAGTCACGGCGATGGAGAGGGGATCCGCAACCCACGGCCGGGCCCTGCGTTGAACTGGCGAAACCAGCGCCCCGTTCGCAATGTCGCTGATCGGCGTGCTGTCGAGAATCGAGCGGACCGGGCCCTGCCCATTCGGAAGGTCCGCCGTCCCCAAAAGCGGAACGATGTCGATGGATCGCACCCAGCTTTGATACAGCCTGTTCACCGGGGCGTCCTCGGGCGGATTTGCCTGGCGCACGTGAACGAACTCCTCCTGCAACGCCACCGCGCTTATGGCCGCGCACATCCCGCCGGCCGATGCGCCGGTGAGCGCCTCCAGGAGCACGTCATGTGCGGGTATGTTCCACGTTTCGGCGTCGTCGCCGTTCTGCTTTCGCTGAGCGTCGCGCGCGTCGTACCAGGCGTCCAGGGCTTCGACCAGAAAATCAAGAACTCCGGCTGTATATGCGCCAGCCGACACTGCGCCAGCCATGTTAAGGGCGATTCGAAACGGCATAGTGTCGTCCATTATGCCTCAAGTCACGGCGGAAGGCACGCGTTTTTCTGGCGGGCGCTGCATATCCCAGGATGTCCCGCATCCCCGCCCTGCAGTCAGCGCGTACAATCAGGCAGGTGGGTGCGGAGTGAGGACAACTCGGGAGAAGATCGTGGTCGTCGGCGCCGGTGTGGCTGGCTTAACCGCGGCATTCCGCCTTGATAAAGCCGGCTTCGACGTGCAGGTACTCGAGGCCTCGGACCGGGTTGGCGGACGCATGACTACCGACCGGCGGGCTGGCTTCCTGATCGACCGGGGCGCGCAGTTTCTCTCAACTGGCTACGCCATCATCAGGCAACTGGTTGCGGAACTGAACATGGAAAACCAGTGGATGAAAGCGCCACACTGGGTTGGTATCGTTCGCGACGGCCGGGTCGCGCGCGTAAGCACGCGATTTCCCTGCACAGTCGCTACCGGTGGTCTGCTTCATTGGACCGATGCGATCGAACTGGGATGGAAGGGCCGGGCACTCTCCAAATCTGTTCGAAACCTGCCGTTGAGCGACTATTCACGCTGGAGAGGGCTGGATAATATCTCCACGGCACAATGGGCCGCCGGGACGTTTGCCGCGGATCTCCTCGAATACATTTTCGAGCCGATGCTGGGCGGGCTGTATTTCCAATCGCCGGAACAAACATCGGCGGCATTGGCGGCACAATTGTGGGAATTTGGGGCGAGGAATGCAGGAGTCGCCGCCCTTTGCGGGGGTATGGGAAGCTTGCCGGAGCGGCTGGCGAGTCGAGTGCCGGTACGGCTGAACACACCCGTCCAGAGAATTGAGCCATTGGGCAATCGCTATCGGATTACCGCGCCCGGTGTTTGCATGGAGGCCGATCTCGTCGTCATCGCGACGACGGCGTCGAGGGCTCGCCAGCTTTACGCTCTCTGGAACGACCTCGAAATGCGCCTGCTCGCGACAAAGTACAGTTCCACGATCAACATCGGCATCGCAACCAGCCGCGATGTGTCAACGGTTCGGGTGCCGAAGGATGTATACGGGATACTGATCCCCAGGCGCGAGCGCAAGGTAATTTCCGGCATTGCGATTGAATCGCGAAAATGCACAGCATATGTCCCGCATGGCGAATTGCTCAACGTAATGTTGTCAGGTGAAGCTGGCGCCAGGCTTGTCGATGCGCCGGAGGAAGACGTGCTGGCTGAAATCATCCCCGAGCTGAATGGTTATTTCCCGGCAATTCAGGAAGACATCGAATTTGCACATTTCTGCAGATGGCGCGAGGCCGAGCCGGTCTCCCCTGTCGGGCGGAGCAACGACATCGCGGACTACCGGGTCCAGGCCGCGATGGGGAAGAGGGGTGTGCTCCTGGCTGGAGACTTCATGAGTTTTCCAACGACGGAGGGGGCTGCCGAGAGCGGCGAGTGGGCGGCGCGCCAACTGATTGGATCAGAGTAGATCTTCGGGTGGGGTCACGCACTCTGCTGGAAATATCGCCGCGTGCGCGGCCGAGTCAGCGCGCAGGCAAACGCCGCGGCCACGGCGACCCCGGAGCCGCTTCTCAGCCAGTCTCCGGTCGCCAGCAGGCCGGCGACATCGCCACAGCCATTGATGGTGAACAACGCCACGGCAAGCCACCACGCCCATTTCCTGCGCCGCAGCAGTCCTCGGCCCGCGGCGGCGGTGGCGATGCCGAGCGCCAGCAGCAAGACGCCCGAAATCTTCCCCATGGAGCGAAATGCCGCGGCTCCCGGCTTGTTCAGCTCCCATAACCGGTCCAGCAGGGGATTCGGAAAGAGCAGAGACACGCTCACCACCACGGCAATTGCGGTGGCCGCGAACAGGAACCCCGCCACGACGGGAATGGTTTTCGGTCTCATTGGGCCTCGGTCAGCGGCGCGCGAGCGCCTCCAGTTCGTCCATGGTGCGCGGCCAGTCCGCTCCCAGCAGCCGGGACAAGCCGCGATCGGCCAGAACTCGTCCGCCATTCTGACAGCGGGCGCAGTAATTCGTTTCATTGTCGGCGTAGCGAATGCGCAGAACTTTCTCGCCGCAACGGGGACACGGTTTGCCGTAGCGGCCGTGCACCGCCATGCCCTCCCGAAAGGCGGTAACCTTCTCCGGGAAACTCTGCCGCGCCTCGGCCCCCAGGCGCTCCACCCACACCTGCAGCGTGCTTCGCGCGGCGGAAAAGAGCCGCTCCCACTCCTCCGGCTTCAGCTTCTGCGTCTGTGTCAGCGGCGACAAACGCGCGGCGTGCAGGATCTCATCCGAGTATGCGTTGCCGATGCCGCTCAACAGGCGCGGGTCGGTGAGGGCCCGCTTGAGCGTGTGATTCTCCGCCGTGAGCGCCGCCCGGAAGGACGCGAGACCGGCCGCGAAGACGTCGATGCCCCCGGGGTCCAGCGAGCGCAGGCCGTCGTCGCCGCTCACCAGATGCAGGGAGGCCCGGCGCCTGGCGCCGGCTTCGGTCAGGGTGAGACAGCCCCCCGGAAAATCGAAGGCGGCAAGGAACTGCCGGCCGGCGAGCTTCACCTGCGGCGGCCGCCAGTGCAGCCGGCCCGCGATCATCAGGTGCAGCACCATCCACAGGCCACCCTCCACGCCAATTCCGATGCGCTTGCCGATGCGCCGCAACTGGCGCACCACCCGGCCCTCGACGTCCGCGAGCGCCGGGTGCGTGGTTCGCAGCACAAAAGGGCTGGCCAGGCGCACGCGCTCGACGGGCTGGCCGACGATGCGCGGCTCGAGCGCGCCGATATACGCGGCGATGTCTGGCAGCTCCGGCATCTCTTATCAGGATAAGTGGACACGGGGCGCCAGCCGGGTTCTTATCTGGTAGCGGCTGAGGCGGCTCGCGCCGCGTGTCCACGGTACAATTCCCCATGCACTCCGGGGCGCGCCTTCGATACAATCCTTTATAGAATCCTCATGGCCTAATCCATCCGGAGCGGGGGAACCATCCAACGGGGCGCAGATTCCCGCAGTCGGGAACCGGGTACTTTCAAGCCCGAGCCCGTCAGCTAACCTCGCCGGCAAACTTGAGAGTGTCGCGGCCACGAAGCCGGGCATCAGGAGCTGAGTCAGTGTCATCGCTGCGCAACGCCAGTGGCGCGACGAAAGTGGTTGTCGCCACTACCGTCATGCTGTCCTTCATCTCCTTCTGGAGGGCGGCGGCGATTGTCCTCAGTGACCTCGCCTCTTCCGCCTACTACGTGGGCGGCATTGCCGAAACCGCCATCGGCAAATCGGCGCCCTGGTTCATCCTGTCCATCATGCTGTTCTCCTACGCGGTCCGCGCCGTGTACATCGAGAGCTGTAGTATGTTCGTGCGCGGCGGCGTGTACCGGGTAGTGCATGAGGCCATGGGCGGCACCCTGGCCAAATTCTCCGTCTCCGCCCTGATGTTCGACTACGTCCTCACCGGGCCCATCAGCGCGGTCAGCGCCGGTCTGTACGTGGCCGGATTGATCAACGACAGCGCCGAGTACTTTCACCGCCCCAGCCTGCCGGTGAAGCCGGAGACGTTCGCCGCCATTTTCGCCGCGCTCGTCACCGTCTACTTCTGGCGCAAGAACATCATCGGCATTCGCGAATCGAGTCTGAAGGCGCTGCGCATCATGCAGATCACCACCGTGATGGTGATCATTTTGATCGCGTGGTGCCTGGCCACCATCTTCACCCACGGATACCAGAGTGTGCCGCTGCCCACACCGGCCACTATTCACTACGGCTCCGACGCGCTGGGCTGGCTGCAGCACTCGGCGCTGCCGCAATTCACCCTGATCGCCATCATGATCGGGCTGGGCCACTCGCTGCTGGCCATGAGCGGGGAGGAGAGCCTGGCGCAGGTGAATCGCGAGATCGCCTC
>JBEKPY010000115.1:0-15339 GCA_049520275.1 Bryobacteraceae bacterium | reverse complement strand
GACGAAGCGTTGGGAAAGGGAACCGCGGCGCATGGGTTTGGGCTGAGCCAGGCGCGCCGCCAGTTGGATGGCTGCATGAGAAGGAGTGGTGGAGTCTGGCATATCTCATCTTACGGCGTCAATAGCCGTAAGACAAGACAAAAGAAAAGGACGCCACGCTGTGCCTGCAACTTTGGTGTCGTGCACCCCTGAACTTCTTCGCCCTTGACAGCCATTCCTGGCGTCAGGAGCGTAGAAGGCATTTCGCCGTTGCCAGCAAGAGTGAAGGCTTTGAAACGCTTATACCACCTCCCCGGCGGCACGGTGGGATCGGATTCCAGCCAGTGTTTCAATTCCAAAAAATCGTCGGCGGTAATCCGGCCCTCACGGTAGCGTCGAATCAGGTGATCCAATACTCCTGGTGGAGGCGGTTTCTTGATTTTCGGCATCGTGAATGCGCGACCCGTTCCTGGGCTCCGATTCAGGATGCCTTGTGTTGTCTATGAAAAATCACACGTTCAAGTTGTTCAGAAAGGTCTCGGATCTGAGTCGGGGAATTTGCTGCCTTGATCCGCTTCAGAATGTCGAGCATGGCGTCATCCGAGGTACTAACCGGAGCGAAGCCAGTCTCTTTCCTGGCTTTCGCCCATCGCGCCTCGACCGCCTTGCGTGCGCTCTCGCTCCGCTGTGCCGGTGTGAGATTAGCGGCTCTGGCAGGACCACCTCTTCTGCCGCCCGCTCGCCCTAACGCGACGGCTGCCGGATTCTTCTTCTCCATGTTTGCACTATACGTGAGCGGTCACGTGTTGGCAAGTACGTGAGCGGTCAGGAATGAGCCGGCAGAATGTCATGCGGTTGAAGTTCTTCACAGGCGCCTCCGGATCGTTGTTGCAACCCACAGTGGGGCAGCGCCATGCGCTGCGGCGGCCTCTCAGGCCGTCCTCCGGTCAACCCCCTTCTGGACACGCACGTGCGCCCTGGCCGCGAGCTGCAAATCGCGCTTCGTGCGTATCCCGACCCAATCCTGGTTCAGCGCGCGCTCGATGTCCACCGGGTGGCTAGCGAGGCCAGCAGGCTGGCGGGCAGACTCCACCGGAAGCCGGCGGATTTCCGGGCAGGATCGAAGGCGAGGTCGGTCAGCGGCCCCGGTGGCGAGAGCGTTTGCCGAATCCTCGGCCCGGCAAACGCCAGCCAACTCTTCCGTCTCAAACAATGTTCTGGGGAGCCCGGACTGCCGGACAATGCTCAGCAGCGTACCGCGCCGAACAGGATGGTGCAGGGGAACCGGGACGGTTATGCCGGTTGCCTCCAGACGCTTTTGCGTGATCCGGTGGCTGCCGCGCTGGCGAACCGCGGCGACCCCATTCCGTTCCAGAACCAGACAACGTCCGAACCCGAAAGAACCCGCAGCTTACCCAACCGGTACCTCGACCTGGGTCACAAAAACCTCCCCGTGAAATCGCCGGTCGACTTCGGACGCGGCGGTTTCGAAGAACAGTGTGAGCGCCGCGATGAGGTTCGCTCGCGCTTCTTCAATCGTGGCGCCCTCGCTGGCAATGTCGAGTTCCGGGCACAACGCGACAAAACCGTCTTCCTCACGTTCGATAATCGCGGTCACGCGCTGCGCTCCATTCATGATTCGAGTCTACGCCAGTCCGCCTTGCCGCCATTTCCGTAAACTCCGCGAAGCGCTCCAGGAAGCGTGGCGCCGCACCAGGACTGACGGTCTTCGCGGTTCGCCCGCCACCACGCGCATGATGTCGGCTTTGAGGGCCGGATGCACGATGCACCTTTGCCGGCCACTATACGCAGGTAAGCGGACGACCCACTGGCCAACGGAGTAACATCATCGACGATGTGATATCGTATACGATGTGAGGCTCGTCCTGGATACCGACGTGGTGGTTGCCGCCATGCGCAGTCCAACGGGCGCTTCGGCCGCCATCATCCGGGCGGTACGGCGAGGGGAGGCGACTCTGTTGCTGAGCGTGCCTCTCGCCCTGGAGTACGAAGCAGTCTGCCGCAGGCCCGAGCACCGGGTGGATGCCGGACTTTCGGATCGCCGGGCGGACATCTTCCT
This sequence comes from Bryobacteraceae bacterium, assembly GCA_049520275.1. Lineage (GTDB taxonomy): Bacteria > Acidobacteriota > Terriglobia > Bryobacterales > Bryobacteraceae > CAWACP01. Next base: position 13,280 of record JBEKPY010000115.1, on the reverse strand, counting down.
GGATGCCGTCATCGCCATGGCGGAGCCCGTGCGATCGCATTTTCTCTGGCGGCCTCAGTTGCGCGACCCGAACGACGAGATGGTTCTGGAGGCGGCGGTCAACGGCAGGGCTGACGCCGTGGTGACATTCAACGTGCGGGACTATGGAAACGCCGCGTCCCAGTTTGGAGTGGAGGTCCTGGTTCCGCGAGAGGCGATAGCGAGGTTCAAGCGATGAAAGAGACCCAGACATATCCCCTGCGCCTGCCGCGTTCGCTCAAGGCGGCGGTCGAGCGGCTGAGCCGGGAAGACCGCACCAGCATCAATCAGTTCGTGGCCACGGCGGTGGCGGAGAAGGTCTCTGCGCTTCAGACGGCGAAATACTTCGCGGACCGGCGGGCGCGCGCGGATTTCAAAGCTTTCGACAAGATCATGCGGCGGAAGGGCGGAAAGACGCCCCGCAAAGGCGACGAAATGCCCGTGTAGCGCGCAGTGCGTTGTCGCCGGGAATCTCACGCCGAGGAGGCCAGCGGCAGTTCCCGTTCCATGGCCGACGCCGCGGCGAAGCGCAGGCACTCGCGAATGTCGTCTGTTTCGAGGTGCGGGTATTCGGCGAGAACCTCACGCTCGGTCAGCGCGCCCGCGAGCAGCCGGCGGCGGGCCGCAGCCTCCCTGGGATCGGCGAAGCGCGTCATCGCGTCCTCGCCCAACCGCCTGGTGGTCCAATCCTGACCTCTGAAATGCGCCAGGCGGCCGACCGAGCGCACCTCTATGCGTATGCCGCCATATGCTTCGGGACGCTGTTGATCGTCTTCAGAATGCGCGAGACGATCTGGTAGGGATCGCCCTCGGAGTTCGGGCGGCGATCTTCCAGATAGCCCCGGTAACCGTTCTTGATGAAGTTCACAGGCATCCGGATCGAAGCGCCTCGATCGGAGAGACCATAGCTGAACTTGTCAATGGCTTGCGTTTCGTGCAGACCCGTCAAACGCAGATGGTTATCCGGACCATACACGGCGATGTGCTCGGCGACGTTGTCGGAGAACGCCTTCATAACGGCTTCAAAGTATTCTTTGCCGCCCACTTCGCGGAGGTACTTAGTCGAGAAGTTGCAGTGCATGCCAGATCCATTCCAGTCGCCCTTGACGGGTTTGCAATGCAATTCGACATCTACTTCGTACTTCTCGCAAAGACGCATCAGCAAGTAGCGGGCGGTCCAGGTGTCATCGGCGGCTTTGGCGGAGCCCTTCGCAAAGATCTGGAATTCCCACTGGCCTTTCGCGACCTCGGCGTTGATGCCTTCATGGTTGATGCCAGCGGCAAGACAAAGCTCCCAGTGTTCTTCGACGATTTGACGGGCCAGGCTGCCCATGTTCTTGTAGCCGACACCGCAGTAATATGGGCCCTGGGGAACACTGGGGTAGCCGTTTTTCGGGAAGCCGAGAGGACGCCCATCCTGATAGAGGAAGTATTCCTGCTCAAAGCCGACCCACAAGTCCGGGTCGTTCTCGATCGTGGCGCGGGCGTTGGTGGAATGCGGGGTGCCATCGGGGTGCATGACCTCGCTAAGAACGATATAAGCGTCCCTGCGGCTTGCATCGGGATACAGGGCCACGGGTTTCAGCACGCAGTCGGAGCTTTTGCCCTCGGCCTGCATGGTGGAACTGCCGTCAAAACCCCAATTGGGCAGATCGGCGAGGGTGGGTGGGTACTCAAAGCCCTTGAGCAGACTTTTGCCGCGCAGGCCAGGAACGGGCTGTTTGCCGTCGAGCCAGATGTATTCGAGTTTGTATTTTGTCATAGCGTTTGGAGGATCAGTTGGTTGGGGTAATGGCGTGGCAGTTCCGCGCCACGCCGGTGCGCACGAAGGCCTCGATCGCGAGTGGAAGGAAGTCCGTTAGTGGAATGCGCATGACTCTTCCCGATTTGGAAATTGCCGGTTACTTGCTTGCGAGCGGCGGGCGAGCGAGGCAAACCGCGGACGTGGGACGCGAGCCTGATTCAGGCCGATTTCCGATTGTCCACGACGAACGGCCTTCCGCGCAACGGATATGCGCGATTTCGCCGATAGATTGTCTTTATGAACGGCCTTTGTGGAATTGATACGCGCGCGTGGAAGGCAGCCGGGGACGCGGCTGCCGCCCCGTGTCCGGAGACCGGCTTACAATAAGAAACGTGCGTCTAACCAGACTGATCCTCACTGCAGCATGCCTGCTGGCGGCAACCGCCTTTGCCCAGAAACCCGCCGGTCCGGAGTCCGCCTCCGGACTTGACCTCGCCACCATCGACAAAACCGCCGACCCCTGCGTCGACTTCTTCCAATACGCCTGCGGGACGTGGGTGGCCACGCATCCCATTCCGTCCGACCGGCCCATGTGGGGCACCTTCATGGAACTGGTCGAGCGCAATGAGGGAATCCTGCGCGGCATCCTTGAGAAGGCGTCGGTTGACGACACGAAGCGCACCCCCGTGGAACAGAAGATCGGCGATTTCTACTACGCCTGCGTGGACGAGACCACCGTGAACGCGAAGGGATACGATCCGCTGAAGCCGGAGCTGGCGCGCATCGACGCGCTCGACGACAAGCACGGCCTTCCGGCGGAGTTGGTGAGACTGCACGCGCGAGGCGTGGACGTGTGGTTCGCGTTCGCCTCTTCGCCCGATCCGAAGAACTCCACCATGAACATCGGAGATGCCGATCAGGGCGGCCTGGGCTTACCGGATCGCGACTACTATCTGAAGGACGACGCGAAGTCCGTGGAATTGCGGACGGCCTATGTGAAACACGTGGCCGCGATGCTCCACCTCATCGGGGAGACGCCGGAACAGGCTGGCGCCCATGCAAAGGCCATCCTCGCGTTCGAAACACTGTTGGCGAAAGGCTCCATGGATCGCACCCTGCGCCGCGATCCCGACAACGTGTTTCACATGATGACCGCCGCTCAGCTTGCCGCATTGTGCCCGTTTATCGATTGGCCGGACTACTTCCAGAGCGTGGGCGCACCGAAGATCGAGAGCCTGAACGTGGATGTGCCGGACTTCTTTCGCGCCCTCAACGCCGCCGTCGCCGCCACCAGCCTCGACAACCTGAAGGCGTATTTCAGGTGGCACGTGGTGCACTCTCGTGCGTCCACCCTCGCGCAGCCGTTCGTGGACGAGAACTTCGCTTTCTACGGGAAAACCCTCACCGGCACGGAGGAACTGGAGCCTCGCTGGAAGCGTTGCGTTCAGTTCACCGACCGGGCCCTCGGCGAGGCGCTCGGCCAGAAGTACGTGGACCAGACCTTCGGCGCGGAGGGCAAGCAGCGCACTCTCCGGATGGTGCACGCCATCGAGAAGGCCATGAACGAGGACCTCGGCCAACTCTCGTGGATGACGCCGGAAACGAAAAAGGCCGCTTACGAGAAGCTGCAGGCGGTGGCCGATAAGATCGGCTATCCGGACAAATGGCGCGACTACTCCAGCGTGCGCATAGCGCGCGACGATTTGACGGGCGACGCGCTGCGGGCCACCGAATTCGAGGTCCATCGCGACCTGAACAAGATCGGCAAGCCGGTGGATCGCGGCGAGTTCGGCATGAGCCCGCCCACCGTGAACGCATATTACAATCCGCAAGAGAACAACATCAATTTCCCCGCGGGCATCCTGCAGCCGCCCTTCTACAGCAACGCGGCCGACGATGCGGTCAACTTTGGCGCCATCGGCGCGGTGATCGGACACGAGCTGACCCACGGCTTCGACGACCAGGGCCGCAAGTTCGACGGCCAGGGCAACCTGCGCGACTGGTGGACGAAGGAGGACGCGGCGGCCTTCGAGAAGCGCGCCCAGTGCCTCATCGACGAGTACGCGAAGTTCAAACCCGTCGACGACGTGCACCTGAACGGCAAACTCACGCTGGGCGAGAATACCGCCGACAACGGCGGCATCCGGCTGGCCTTCGCCGCTCTGCTGGACACTCTGGACGGGAAGCCGGGCGAGACCGTGGATGGGTACACGCCGCAGCAGCAGTTCTTCCTCGGCTATGCGCGGGCCTGGTGCGGCAAGCGCACGGAGGAGTTTGAACGAATGCTGGCCCAGGTGGACCCGCATTCTCCCGAGAAGTTCCGCGTGAACGGCGTGCTTGAGAACATGCCGGAGTTTCAGAAGGCGTTCGCCTGCAAGGTGGGCCAGCCCATGGTGGCCGCCCCCGCCTGCCGCGTCTGGTAAAGGAGAGGGACATGAGACAACAATTTACTCTGCTGACGCTTCTTTCCGCGGCGGTTCTGGCCGCCGCCGCGCCCCCGGGTTACCACGTGATTCGGAAGATCCACCTGGGTGGCGAAGGCTTCTGGGATTATCTGGCCGCGGACTCGGCCGCGCGCCGCCTGTACGTCTCGCACGGGACCCACGTCATGGTCCTGGATCTGGACACAGACAAGGTTGTGGGCGACATTCCCGATACCCAGGGCGTGCATGGCATCGCCGTGGCCAGCGATCTCCACCGCGGCTTCACCAGCAACGGCCGGACCAACGACATCACCATCTTCGACCTCGGGACCCTGAACATCATCGGCAAAGTGCCGGCGGGCACCAATCCGGATTCCATCGTGTACGACCCCGCTTCGAAGCGCGTGTTCGCCTTCAACGGCCGGAGCGGCAACGCGACGGTGATTGACGCCGCGGCGGGCACGGTGTTGAGTACGATCCCGCTCGCCGGCAAGCCGGAATACACGACCGCGGATGGCGCCGGCAAAGTCTACGTCAATCTGGAAGACAAGAGCCAGGTGGTGGAGATTGACAGCCAGAAAATGGCGGTGACCAACACGTGGCCGCTGGCGCCCTGCGAGGAGCCGTCCGGAATGGGCATCGACGCGGCGCATCACCGGCTGTTCATTGGCTGCCACAACCGCATGATGGCGGTGGTGGACGCCTCCTCGGGCAAGGTGCTGGCGACGCCGCCCATCGGCCCGGGCGTCGATGGCAACGGATTCGACCCCGGCGGCGGATATGGCTTCAGCGCCAATGGCGGCGACGGCACGCTGACCGTGGTGGGCGAAACCGCTCCGGGCAGGTTCGAGGTGGTGGAATCGGTGCCCACCCAACGCGGCGCGCGCACCATGGGCGTGGACCTGAAGACGCACAACGTCTACCTGCCGACGGCCGAGTTCGGCCCGCCGCCCGAGGCGACCGCGGACAATCCACGTCCCCGGCCCACCATGGTGAAGGACAGCTTTACCCTGGTGGTGGTGGGCCGCTGAGCGGCAGGACGCGCGGCGCCAGCGGCGTACTCGCCGTGTCGCCGCAGTTTGCAAACGGCCGGGGCGATACGCTATCGTGGTATCTGTACCGACCTGTAAGGATTCGATTTAGAAGATGGCAAATACCATATCCGCTCTGAAGCGGGTGCGACAGACGAAGCGCCGGACGGTGGTGAACCGCATGCGCAAGACGCGGTTGCGCCACGGGTTGCGCGAGTTGCGCCGCCGGATTGAAGCGAAAGACGCCTCCGGCGCCGCCGAACTGCTGCCGGGCACGTTCTCCATCGTGGACCGCGCCGCCAAGTGGGGCATTATCAGACAGAACACGGCGGCCAGGTACAAGAGCCGGATCGCCGCCCGCCTGCGCGCCCTGACTCCGGCCACCGCGTAGTTCCCTCCGGGACACCCGCGGCTGTAACCTGCCTGGACCAAGCAACGTCGGGTGAGTGTAGCTGTTTCAGCCGTTCACGGGGACAAACAATACAATTCTGCGGGAGGCCAATATGCGGACAAGCTGTGTGGCGCCCGGCATCAGCGTGCTGATGCTTGGGTGCGTTGCTGTCTTTGGTGGCGATTCCTGGCGCGACAAAGCGTCCTCGGACTGGACCGCCGATGAAGTTACAAAGATCCTGAACGATTCGCCGTGGGCCCAGCAGGTCAAGCTGGAAGCGGGCGGACAGGGCCAGCGCGGCATGGGCCGCGGTGGTGGCATGGGCGGTGGCGGAATGGGCCGCGGCGGCGGTATGGGCGGACCCGGCGGCGGTGGTGGCGGCTGGGGTGGTGGTGGCGGCGGTATGGGCGGACCCGGCGGCGGTGGCGGCGGCTGGGGCGGAAACCGCGGCGGACAGGGCGGAGACTCCACTGCGGGCCGGCCCACTTCGGTGCTGGTGCGCTGGCAGAGCGCTCTGCCGGTGCAACAGGCCCTCGCCAGACAGAATGGCGGTTCTTCGGCCACCGATGCCCAGGCCCAGCCGGCCGCGGCTGCGGCTCCTGCTGCCGCTCCGGCTGCGGACAGCGAGTACGTGATTGCGGTGGCGGGGCTGCCCGACTGGTCGGGCCGCCGCAGGCGTGACGCGGACAGCGACGATAGCCAGCAGAACTCGGGCGCCAGCGATGAGGACCGGCGCGCGGCCTTCCTCGATCGCCTGAAGGAGAGCAGCACGCTGACGGCGAAGGGCAAATCTCCCTTTGGGCCCGACAAGGTGGAGCGGGCCGCCGACGGCTCCATCCTGCTCTACTTCCCGAAATCGGAGGCGCTATCGCTCGACGACAAAGAGGTGGAGTTCGCCACGCGGGTGGGGCCTATGGACGTTAAGCACAAGTTCAAGTTGAAGGACATGACCTGGCAGGGCAAGCTGGCCCTGTAACCACGGGCGCTACCGGCGCTGTACGGGGCCGCCGGCACAATCCGCGCGGCGCTTCCATTCGAACAGCACGACGCCGGCCGCTACCGAAACATTCAGCGAGGCAATTGGGCCGGCCATGGGAATGCGCACCACCACGTCGCAATGCGCGCGCACGTTCTGGTGCAGGCCATGGCCCTCGCCCCCGAGCACGAACGCGGCTGGCGTGGCGTAGTCCGTTTCGTGGTACAGCCGGTCTCCGCGCTCATCGACGCCGTACACCCAGAAGCCGCGCTGCTTCAGCCTGGCGAGCGTCTGGCTGATGTTGCCGGTCCTCACGATGGGAAGGTATTCGACCGCCCCGGAGGCCGCTTTGGCCACGGTTTCCGTGATGCCGGTGGCGCGGCGTTCGGGGATGACCACGGCGCCGGCTCCAGCGGCGTGTGCGGTTCGTATGATCGCCCCCAGATTGTGGGGATCCTCCACGCCATCCAGCACCACGACGAGCTTTGCCGTCTCGCCGATGGATTCGAGATCGGCATAAGCGTGCGCCGCCGCGAACGCGACCACGCCCTGGTGGCCGGCCTTCGCGGCTGCCCGATCTAGAGCCTCGCGCGGCTCGAAGCGGATAAGCGTGCCGCCGCGGCGGCAGAGATCGATCAGCTCCTGAATGCGCGGCCCGCCCGCTCCGCGCGCAATCAGCACATGGTCCAGCCGCCGTCCCGCGCGCAGCGCCTCGCGCACCGGATGAATGCCTGCGATAACGTCCACGAATCCAGATTACGTCGTTTGCGGCGGGATACTGGAAGGTTATGAGCAACCCGGCGGAAGTTTTCGAACTGGCCATCCCCGTGGAGCCAGCCGACATCGACCAGCTCGGTCACGTCAACAACGTCACCTACGTGCGCTGGGTGCAGGATGCGGCGGTGGCGCATTGGACGGCGGCGGCCCCCGCCGCGGATCAGGCCAGACTGTTCTGGGTGGTTGTGCGCCACGAGATCGACTACAAGAGGGCGGCGGTCCTCGGCGACCAGGTCATCGCCAGAACGTGGGTTGGGACGGCGAGCCGCATCCGCTTCGAGCGGCACACCGAGATCCTTCGCGCGCGCGATGGCAGCATCCTCGCGAGGGCGCTCACGGTATGGTGCCCCATGGATGCGCAAACCGGAAAGCCGGCCGCCGTGAGCGCGGAGGTTCGGGCGCGCTTCTCGGTGCCAGCAGCAGCGGGAGAGGCGGCTTGCGGGGCATTGGCGCTGCCCGCTCCCGGCAGCCAGGTAGAGCGGGGCTGAGAGTCCCGCGCAGGCTGGGAGCGCTACAGCGCGGCCTCGCCCCGGTCTTCATTGCGGATGCGAATGGCATCGGCGCATTCGCATATGAAGATCTTTCCGTCGCCGATGCGTCCGGTCCTCGCCGCGGCGCCGACAACCCGGGCTACCTCGTCCATGCGGGCGTCGGAAACCACCAGCTCGATTTTGATCTTGGGTAAAAAGTCCACTTCGTATTCCTGACCGCGATAGACCTCCTTGTGTCCTTTCTGGCGGCCATGGCCGCGGACCTCTGAAATGGTCATGCCATCCACGCCGATCCCCAGCAGGGCGTCTTTTACGTCGTCCAGTTTGTGCGGCTGGACGACGGCTTCGATCTTCTTCATCTCACTGATTGCATGATCCTCCCAAAGCCCGGCCGGCCCAAGCGAAACGTTTGGATCAGCATGATCGAATTTTTTGATTGGATTGTGACATAAGGAAATCGTAAGATTCTGAGAAAGCCCCGTCCCGCTTCTACCAAATTTTCCGAGGAGATCAATAATGTTGTCTCTGCGAGCTACAAGTGTGTCCGTGTGCGCCCTGGCTCTGGCCGGCGCATCGATGCGAGCCTGGGGCCAGGCGGCTCCAGCCAGTTCCGACAGCGGCCAGACGTCCGCGGCCGCTTCTGCGCAGACTTCCGCTCCTGCTTCGACACCGGCGCAGACTCCAGCGCCGGCCCCCGCGCCCGCTGCCGCGCCAGCGCCCGCCCCAACGTGGTCGATCGGTCCGATAGACTTCAGCGGGCTCATTGACGGCTATTACAGTCAGAACCTGAACAGTCCTTCCACGCGGACCAACCAGCTCTACAACTTCGACGTCCATTCGGAACAGTTCAGCCTCAACATGGCCAAGCTGAGCATGTCGCACTCGCCCGATCCGGTGGGCTTCCAGGTGGACTTCGGCTTCGGCAAGGCCTTCGACATCGTCCATGCGGGCGAGAGCGAGCCGAACATCTTTCAGTATCTCGAGCAGGCGTACGTCAGCTTCAAACCGCCCAAGGCGAAGGGGCTGGAGATCGATTTCGGCGAATTCGTGACTTCCGCCGGCGCGGAAGTGATCGAGTCGAACAACAACTGGAACTACTCGCGTTCGCTGTTGTTCGCCTGGGCGATCCCGTATTACCATTTCGGCCTGCGTACCTCGTTCCCCGTCGGCAAGCGCTTCACCGGCGGCGTCCAGGTGGTGAACGGGTGGAACAATATCGAGGACAACAACAGCGGGAAGACCCTTGGCTTCAACGGCACCATTACGTACGCCAAGTGGAACTGGGCCAATACGTACTACGTCGGTCCGGAGCACGCTAATACCAACAAGGGCTTCCGGAACCTCTTCGATACCGTGCTGAACCTGACGCCTCCCGGCAAGGCGAACGCCTATATCAACTACGACTACGGCCGGGACAAGAACATCGGTCCGGGCGCGATGGAATGGTGGGGCATCGCCGGAGCACTGCACATCCAGGCCACCAGCAAGATCGCATTCACGCCGCGCGTGGAGTACTTCAACGACCACGACGGCTTCACCACCGGAACCCCGCAGCATCTCAAGGAGATCACGCTGACCGCCGAGTACAAGTGGATGGAGGGAATCCTGTCGCGGTTCGAGTACCGCCGCGACTTTTCCGACGTGCCGTTCTTCGAGGCCGGCAACGTCCCGAATTCCAGCAAGGACCAGGACACTCTGACCCTGGCTCTGGTCGGCTTCTTCGGGCCGAAGAGGTAACCGGCGGAGCTGAGGCATAGAAATTCTTTTCGAGTCCCCATGAAAATATTTGCTTCACCGAGATGTCTTTTTGGTGTATTCTCGGTTGCTAAGCACGTCTCTCCATCCAGTCAGGGTCTGACCCGGTCAGTTGGTCCCAAACGCTCCAGGTCCCGTCTTCCTGGACCCAGATTCTCACCAAGTACAGGAGGAAAGGAAGAATGGCAGATAACACCGAGATGAAACCCACCCTGGGTTTGACCGGCCTGACGATGAACGCCATGGCGCTGATCGCGCCCGGAGCGTTTCTCTGGCTGACCTTCGCGGCGCAGGCGGGAACAGGCGCCACGGCGCCGTCGATGTGGATCGGCATCATCGTCGCGCTGCTGCTATGCCTGGCGACCGCGGTTTGTTACGCGGAAATGGCCAAGCTCTACCCGGGAACCGGCAGTTCGTACTACTTCGCCGAACAATCGTTCCTCAACCACGAAAAGGCCTGGCCCTATGCGCGGCTGGCGAAGTTTATCGTCGGATGGGGCTCGCACCTGTACTACTGGATCTATCCGGGAGTGATGGTGGGCGTCATGGGGGTCCTCTGCGGATACCTGGTGGGCACCTTGTGGCCGAGCTTCATGAACGCCACCAATCCGGGAATGGCATTCATGGCCCTGGTAGCCATCGTGTTCTCTTTCGCGGTGGCCTACATCGCCCACCGGGGAGTGAACGGTTCGACGTCCGTCAACATCGCCATCAACGTGATTCAGATCAGCGCGCTGGTGGTGTTTTCGGTGATGGCGCTGGGGTATCGCGCGAACCACCCTCCGGGAAGCGTGGCCTGGCAGTTCGATTCCAGCTCCGGCGAGGCCTACAACTACGAGTTCAAGACCACCAAAACGGTGGTAAACGGGCAGAGCACCGACACCATCGTCCGCGATGCCGGCGGCGTTCCGCAACCGCAACTCGATGCCGCGGGCAAGCCGGTGCCGTATCACGTCAGCTATCCTTATGCGGACGAGAAGGGGAACTTCGTCAGCCATCCCAGCGCCGGCTCGGTGGTGGGGGTGCACAATCTCGGCTGGGTGTTCATTCAGGCGACGGTCGCCATTCTGATTCTGGTGGGATTCGAATCGGTGACGTCCATGGGGGGCGAGGCGAAAAACGCCAAACGGGACGTCCCCATCGCGGTGATTGTCTCGCTGCTGGTGCAGGGCGCCTTCTGTTATCTGTTCGAGTACTTCGCGGCGAATTACCTGTTAAGCAGCGGGTACCCGATGGCCACGGCGCAAGGCTCGTCGGCGCCCATCGGCGACATGATGGTGATGGTGGGCGACGCGCTGCTGGGGCCGGGGAACGGCCGGACCTTCATGCTGATTGAGGCGTTCACCGTGTTTCTGGCGCTGATCGGCACCACGCTGTCGTGCATGAACACGGGCGCCCGCGTCACCTATGCCATGGGCAAGGACGAGGAACTGCCGGACCACTTCGGCGGACTCCACCGCCAGAACCTGACGCCGCACCGCGCCATCTGGACGCTAGCGGTGATTTCGGCCGTCATCGGCGTGATCACCGTGGCGCTGCTGTTTGGCGATCTCGCCGCCCCCACCGATGACGCCATCAAGGCCCTGCCGCACGGCTTCTGGTCGAGCTTCGGCTACACCACGCACGACGCGATGGCGGCCCTGCCCAACAGCTTTCTCACGACCACGCTGGCCTCCAACTTCGGCACGTTCCTGCTCTACGCGCTGAGCTGCTTCACCTGCATGGTGGCGTACCACGGACATCCCAGGTTCAACGCGCTGAAGCATCTCTTCATCCCGGTGTTCGGACTGCTGGCCAATCTGGCCTGCATGGCGTTCTACCTGGTGGGTCCGTTTATGGGATACGGCACCAAGATGGAACCGCTGCTGGCGCTGGGAATCGCGGCGTGCTGGGCGATCTACGGCGGGATCTACTTCATCCGAGCGGGCAAGTCGAAAGGGAGGACCACCATGGTGCGGGACCGCGCCGCGGCCCGGACCGTCTGAGAAACGAAAGCGGGCATGCATGAGGAAGTGCGGGCCGGGGTGGCCGGTCCGCACATTTTTTTCAGGGTGAGGCGGTATGTTCGGAGCAGCGAGGTCCGCCCCGGATGGCGCCAGCAGCGTTGCTGGCATGGAGAGCCCACCCCGGGGTTCTATGCTCGAAGTCGAGTTCGCGCAGGTTTCCGAATGCGGAAAAGTGCGCGGTCATAACGAAGACTACGCGGGCTATGTGGCGCCGGCGAACGCGGGAGAGGCGCGCACGCGCGGCTGGCTGTTCGCTCTGGCCGATGGCGTGGGCGGGACAGAGGCCGGCGAGGTGGCTTCGCATGACGCGGTGGAGAGCGTGCTGGCCGGCTTTCGCGGCGCCCCTTCCGGCGAGCCGCACCCGTCGCTGATGCGGCGCCTGGTGCAGGCGGCCAACGAACACGTGTATTCCGCCGGGCGGGCCGCGGGCCCCGGCGGCGTCTCCATGGCCACCACGCTGGTGGCGTGCGCCCTGCGGTTCGACCGCGCGGTGGTGGCTCATGTGGGCGATTCGCGCTGTTATCTGCTCCGCGGCAACGAGGCCACCCTGCTGACGAGGGACCACACGGTGGTCAACGAGCAGGTTCGGCTGGGTCTGCTCACGGCCAGGGAGGCGGCCGAATCCAACACGCGGAATGTGCTGACCCGATCGCTGGGCATCGATCTGATCGCCAACGTGGAGATCGGCGATAACCAGGTGCTGGCCGGCGACGTGCTGCTGCTCTGTTCCGACGGCCTGCATGGCTCGGTGCCGGCAGCGGACATGGCCGCGGCCGTCCGGCGCAGTTCCGATCTGGAGACCGCGGCGGCCAGCCTGGTGGCGCTTGCCAACGAGCGGGACGGCAGTGATAATATCAGCATTCAGCTCATTCGCGTGAAAAGCGTCGAGCGCGTTGGCATGTACCGCGGGAGGCCTTACAAGCTGCCCGGCTGAAGGTGACGGGAAACCCGCGCCGGCCGGAAGCCCGCGCGGTTCTTCACGAAACCGCGCACAACGGACGCGGCAGCGCCCGGTTTCGGCTTGTTCAGTGCGGACGCTGCCGCGTCCTGTGCGCCCATGACCTCACTCCATCCCGGCGACACCCTCGACCAGTACCGCATCGAAAGCCTGGTGGCACGCAGCGGCATGGCCTCCATCTTCCGCGGCGTCGATCTGGACACCGGCATGGCGGTGGCCATCAAGATCCCGCACCCCGAGATGGAGTGCGATCCGGTGCTGTTCGACCGCTTTCAGCGGGAGCAGGACATTGGCGCCTCACTGAACCATCCCCACGTGATGAAGGTGATGCCCGCCGACGGCCACAGCCGCATCTACATGGTGATGGAGTGGGTGGAAGGCCGCCTGCTCCGTAAGATCCTGATCGAGCGGAAGAAGCTGCCGGTGCAGCGCGCGGTGAACATCGTCCTGGGCATCGCCGACGCGCTGGAGTATATACACACGCACGGCGTGGTGCATCGCGATCTCAAGCCGGAGAACATCATGGTGGACCCCGAGGACCGCATCAAGCTGATCGACTTCGGCATCGCCGGCAAGGAGGGATCGCGGCGGCTGACGTTCGCCAAACTCTCCCAGGTGATGGGCACGCCCGATTACATTTCCCCCGAGCAGGTGAAAGGCAAACGCGGCGACGGGCGCAGCGACATCTACGCGCTGGGCGTCATGCTTTA
>JBEKPY010000114.1:0-15610 GCA_049520275.1 Bryobacteraceae bacterium | reverse complement strand
ACCCTGCCCGGCCTCAGCGGAATGGTAGGGCAGCGAGGCTCCGCGCAATTCAGCGTGTCGGAGGGCAGCGTGGCCGTGCTGGGGTTGCGCTTCGATGGGCCGGCCCTTACATCCATCCCGACGACAGGCACAGTGGGCAACGTCGTGGCTGAACGGGCACTGGCGCAGACGGGACTGGGGATTGGACTGGCATCCACCGTGCTCCAGAGTCAGTTCGCTATGCTTGAGCAGTTCATTGAGGAGACTGTCGGCTGTACATCTCTCTACGGAGGCGGCAGTGTGCAATGGGCTGGCTCGAACGCCGTGACGACGTATTACGACTCCTACTGCACGCAGCCCTATATCGCGACTAACCCCAACACGACGATCACGGTGGGCAATGGCACGGTCGTCATCTCGGAGACTGCCACCTATTACGGGCTCAACGGAACGATTATTGGAACCATGACCCTCAGCGAGTCGGTCCTGCTCGGCGATACATCGGATGATCTGTACGGCCTGGGCATATTCACACCGGCAACCGGCGCACGGACACCTGTGCAATTGGGGGTATCCTGCTCGCTCTCGGAAACTACGAACACGTGCACGGGTGGAGTAGCGCAGGACTTTCCGGCGCTCGGAATTGCCATTGGTGCCGTGACCCCCCTTACGCTTACTGTTGGTCAAGCTATCACCGATCCCGTGACCTTCACCGGTGGCGGTTCCGCGGTCACCGGGCCCATCGGCTCGCTCACGCTGACCAACCCGTCACCTGCCTCGCTCGTCATGAAGGGCGGCACGGCCTTTACCTCCACCACTTGCAGCGGCGGCGCCGGCGCGTTCGAGCTCTTTCCACCGGCGCCGACCTCGTGGACGCTCACCGATTCGGCCCACGATCAGCAATTCCAGATCTCCGTGATGAACAACAGCCGCACTCTGACCTTGACGATCAAACAAGTGAGTACGGGAATCACTCTGGCAACAGGCGCGCTCGATCAGTCGGGTTCGGGAACGGTTACCTACTCCGACGGCAGTGTCGCGGCGATCACGAATTGGACACTGGCAGACTGATGGATCACTGTATCTATTCGGCTGAGGCGCTCAGCCGTGCGATTTGATTCAGCCAGTTAATTAAGAAGACCGCGCTTCGGGATTGGCGGCGGCGGGCGCGCGTCGACGAGCGCCCTCGGGGTTGGAAGCGCGAGCTTCGGGTGACGCACGCGTCGCTGGAACGGGATCCTGCCGCGATTGCGGAAGAAGGCGATAGTGCGCGGTATTCAGGCGGATGCCTTCCGGCGGGCGGCGCGCCGGTCGTTCCCGCCCGACATTGCCTGCAACGCGGCGATTGCCGTTCGGCTCGCGCGATCCACGTGCGCGAGGTCCTCGTGCAGCGGGTTGTCTGACCGAATGCTCGCCAGCAGCAGTTCGGCGGACCCGCTGATTTCGGTCATCAGATCCTCCAGCCGCCGCATTGCCGCCGCCTGCGTTTCGGTGCGCAGTACTTCGTCGGGGGACTCGCCCATCAGCACCATGGAATCGGGAACCGGCCCGTCTCCGGTGCACAGGAAGCTGAACAGGTAGCCCGAGCGGCCGTGGGGAAGGCGCACGCTGTTCCCTCTCTCCCGGTCGCCGAACAGCATGGCCTGGAGCGGGACGTCGGGGAACAGCGCGTGAAGATTCGTCCCCATCCGCAACGCGGATCCGAAGACCTGTTCGCAGGCGTGGCTGAACATCAGCACACGCCCGTTGCGGTCGACGATCAACAAAGGCGCGGGGAACAATTGCAGGGCCGCCGTCAGGCGCTCACAACGTTGCTGCAACAGACGGTGCGACTCGTCGCGGACCAGCACATAGAAGTGGTTCCGTTGCGCGGTCAGGCGCAGAGGGAAACAGACCACGGGGAAGATCCGGCCGTCCTTGCCGATGGCGTCCGTGCGGATGCCGGTGTCGGCCGGCGGGGAGTACAACGCGGAGTCCCGGGGAGCTTTCTTTCCGTTCCGGAACGCCGTGGCGCCGCGAATCAGGATGGAAATCGGACGCCCCAGCAGATCGGCTTCCCGGCGGCCGAACAAGCGTTCAGCCGACTCGTTCAGCGAGCGCACGGTTCCCCGGCCGTCGACTCCGACGATCGCCTCCGGCAGAATCTCTACCACCGATTGCGCCGTCTGGAACCAGGGCAAACGCTGCGCCACGAAGCGTATCCAGGTGCGCGACTTCGCCAGCAGCATCGCGGACACAAATCCCACACCGATCAGTCCCACGATGGCCGCGACGAACAGTGACTGGGAGATCAGGTCCACGGCCGGTAGTAGAGTTCATTATAGGACCGAATAGGATCGAAATCCCAAATTCAGTGGCGGGCAGGGCGTCACGCCATCGTTATTGCGTCAAAATGGGGCGCCGAGCCGGATTCCTTCGAAGGAGCCGTCTCGATCGTCAAAATGAGAAATCGAAGGAGCACGTAGAACACGACCAGCATCAGGAAAAAGACGACGGCTTCGAGCAGACGGCGGCGCAGGCGCCTGGAGCCGCGCCCGGCGCCGTGCCGGCGCCTCCAGAACTCCCGGAATCGGCTTCGCGATGCCGCCGCCCCCGCGCCGTAGAAGCGGGCACGACAACTCCGGCAGCGATACGCATGCCGTCCGCGAATCCGGGGGAACAAGTCGCCCCACTGGTAGCGCCGGGATTGACGGACCTCCGTGCTACCGCACGCCGGACAAATCATGAGAAGCCCCAGCCAGAATGCCGATGGATGTCAGCACCAGCATACCCGAAACACGAGGTGTTCCGAGCGCCCGGTCGTAGTTGAGGCGAACACGAATCAGGGAAATGGCCGGCGGCACCGAGAAAGCCACCCACTGTTGTTTCAATGTATCGCTCGAAAGGTCGGGCGAGGCCGCCAGGACCGACTCCGATGCCGCGTTCAGTATCCGCCACTCGATTCCCGTGCCCGGCGGTATACCGGAGGTACGGTATTCATAGCGCAAGTGGTAGCTGCCCGGAGCCAGCGCCACGAACTGATCGGCGATTATGCAACTCTCCGCTTGCCTTCCCGAGAACTCCACCTCCAAACCCGAGGGACCGGGCAGGGCGTGCAGACCGTCGCTGAAGGGCAGTGCCCAGTCGAACCCCACGGGCAGGGGATCTCGCGAGAAGGTGGCGTTGTTCGGTACGGTGGCATCGGCAACCACCCAGCGCTGCTCCGCCAGCAGTCGCCAGAGCGCCGTGGCCGCGGCCCCGTCGTTGGCGGCGAGCAGACGGTTCACCACCCACAGCAAAAGCGGGCGATCCGTGTCCACGTTGCCGTAACGGAGCAGCCGTGGAGCAACGTCGGCGACGGCGCGCACCTGGTCCTTGCCGACCAGAAAGCCAAGGTACTGCCGGAGCGTGTCCGGGTTGTCGGTAAGCACCTCTTTCGTGATGGTAGCCGCGTCGGGCGTCACGCGCCAGCAGAGTCCGAACAGCGGAGTGATGTCGGTGGACGGCATCTCCGCGGCTTTGTGCGCCCAGAACCAGAAGGCGGGCGTATTGTCGCGGCGCAGATAGTAGTTGGCCAGACTCCAGCGGGGCAGGTACGTGCGATCTGCCGCCCAGGCCTGCAGCAGCAGCTTCTCGGCCTGCGCGTAGTCTCCCTCCGCCTCGTACTGCAGTCCGAGCTCGATGGCCGCCTGGGCATTGAAGCGGTTGAGGCGGAGCGCGGTCTCCAGCAGCTCGCGCGCGTGCGTTTCGTCAAGTTGTGCCAGGCGCATGTAGTACCTCGGTTCGCTGGGAACGAGGCGGGCGGCGGCGAGCACCGAGGACGGCGTGTCCTGCCGGAAAAGGTAGTCCGCCCGGGCCAGCTTCCAGGACGACCAGATCCCGAAGAGGCACGCGGCGATTACGGCCGCGCGCAACACCACCGGGAACATCCAGCGAATCGGGAGCGTCACGGCCGCAGTCCCCCCCGTTGGGCGCCGCCATACTCCATCACATGCACGCTTCGTGCGGGAAGCATAAGATCAAATGTTATCGCAGTGGAGGACGGGCGGTTCATCGCCTCTGGATGCCATCGCCAGCGATGCACCCCCCGGGTAGCTACGGCTCGATCTTCCTGATGAGCACCGCTGTGCCGGCGCCCAGCCCCTGGCGCGTGCCGAAGCGGCTGACTCGCCAGTTCACCTGCAGCGAGTCGGCGGTGAGCATCTTCAGATCCACCACGCCGCGGCTTCCATCGTCGGAGTGCCACTCGAAGGAGCCGGGTCCGCCAGCCTTTCCCTCGAAGTGGAATGTCACCTCCGGGGAGATCGGGCGATCGGGCACCCGGTACCGAGCCGAATATTCACCGCGCACGATCCCACCCTCAGCCAGAATCTGCAACTGAATGTACTCGGGTGCATACAGCGCTATCTTCGTCCGCCCAGCCTTCAGACTATTGGGAGCATACAGCCACAACCCCGCCAGCGTATCCCTGGGGGCTGTGGCGGTGGCAGGAGCCGCCTGTCGGGTGAGAACGTTCGCCGCCGGAGCCGACGGCGTGCTGACCGGCTGTGGAGGTGGAGCGACGGGCGTGCCTTGGACGGGGGTCGGCACCATTCGGACCGGCGGAACAGCGGAACCTGCACGCGCGATTCGCTCCGGGGGATGTTGCGGGGCCTCAGGTGGCCGCACCTGGGGTGTAGACGCCACGGCTTGCCTCAGATGCGCTGACTCCACTTCAACCCGGGGCGGCTCCGAGACCGGATTGTTCGTCCGGGCGGCCGAAGCAGGCGGGCGAACGCGAGTGGGGGTGGCAGGGGCGTGCTGCCGGGACGTCGCTGGCGCCCCATTCTCCGAGAGAGGCGCTGGACCTTCACCAGCCATCTCAAAATGAAACAGGTCACCGTCCAGAAACCACACCGCCGCGCTGGTGAGCCCGAGAGCTACCGCCATCATTACTAAGAGCGTGCTGACCGGGCCACCGAAACGCCGCCTCGCCGGGGCATTCCGCTCACCCGGGCGCACGTACACCACCGGCGTCGGTCGCGCGAGCAGGCCCGCATCGTATTCCCGGCGACGCTGGGGATCGAGCAGGACGTCGATGATCGCGTTGATGCGACGCATCTGGAGTTCGGCTGCTTCGCGCGCCGCCGGATCGGTCTGAAGGTCGGGATGCAATAGCTTGGAGAGTGTCCGGTGAACCTTCCGGACGTCCTCGTCCGGCGCGTCCGGCGTGAGGCCCAGTTCCTCGTAGTAATTCATCCCCTGTCTGACCAATGTACTACGGAAGCCATTGAAAAAGAAAGAGAAAACTGTTGCTAACGGACAATTTCTGTCGTATAGTGAAAAAGATTTACCACGGTGCCCGACCGAGGGCGTCTGGGACAACAATGGCAGCGGAGGTGAAAGTGTACAGGATCAGCAAGATAGCTTTAGCGGCGGCGTTTACGTTCTCCTATGCGGTGGCCGGGACGGCGGCGATTGGCACCGCAAGCGCGCGTGGCAGCATGCTCGTGGACGGTTCCGTGGTGAACGGCAACGCGACGCTGTTTGACGGCACCGTCGTGGAAACCAGTGCGGCAAC
Source organism: Bryobacteraceae bacterium (assembly GCA_049520275.1). Classification (GTDB taxonomy): domain Bacteria; phylum Acidobacteriota; class Terriglobia; order Bryobacterales; family Bryobacteraceae; genus CAWACP01. The sequence continues at coordinate 10,092 of JBEKPY010000114.1, read as the reverse complement.
GACAGCGGTTCGTTTGGACAAGGGTGTTGAGATCAAGCTGGGCACCGAATCGCGCGGGAAGTTGTACCGCGACCGTCTGGTGCTTGAGAAGGGCGCCAGCGAGATGGCGGCTCCTGGCCGGTTCCTACTGCAGGCGAGCGGCCTAAGCGTCACGCCGGAAGGACCGAATTCGCGGGGGGTCGTATCGTTGCAGGGTCACAACAGGGTTGAGGTGTCCGCCATCCGCGGGGGCTTCAACGTGGCTGACAACCACGGAGTCCTGCTGGCCAGCGTACAGCCTGGCAGCATGATGATGTTCAACATGCAGGAGGCGGGAGCGGCCGCGCCAGCAACATACACCGGTAAGCTCAGGAAGGAAACGGATCGTTGTGCCGCCAACGGCGGAACCGCGTACTACATTGAGGTCGCCGGCGTGAAGTATCAGGTCACTGGAGACGGCTTGGACGCGTACGTCGGCAAGGAGGTGACGGTGACCGGCACACTGACTGCCGCCACCGCAGCGGGGGCGAAATGCGCCGCGGGAATCATCGCGGCCTCGAGTGTGGCCCCAGTAAGCGGTGGGGCAGCGACGGCCGGTATGGCCGTAAGCACCAAGTGGATCATCGCCGGAGTAGTTTTAGGTGCGGCGGGGCTCACGGCGGGCCTGGTGGCAGCAAACCAGAGTTCCTCATCCTCCAGCCCGTAGAGACTTGAGCTGCGCGCGGACGCGCTTTAGAACGCAGGTATACAAAGGGCTGCTGTCGCGTTGTGCGAGAGCAGCTCTTTCTGTCTTGTATGGAGCCTTTCGCTGCCTTCTGATGCGATGGGGGCACGGGCTGGAGGTCTCCGATGTGATGGCTCACCCGACAGCCGAGGGGTGATTCGGCAAATTCGCGAGGCATTCTCCGATGCCGATCGGCACCGCCTGGTCATCGCGAACCCAAATTCAGTCCTGAGGTGATTGAGCTTCCGAAGTCGTCGGGTATCCGGACCGTGCGTACCAGCGTGCGCAGTCCGTGGCAGGTGCACCAGAATGCGAGCGACAGACTCGCTAAAACCCTCCAAGGCGCCAACGTCTGTGCAACGCCCCTGAGCCTCAAGTACTGACGCAGATAGCGGTCGAGTGCCCTAAGGCCGCATAGTCCGAACTTTCCTGCCCCCGGTTGGCGTATACTCCGGAGGAGCGTCCTATGAGCCTGAGAGATTTCATTCACAAGCAATTCATCGAGGTCCTGACGTGGGAGGAGCCCGAGGACGGCATCCTCGCCTGGCGGTTCCCCGTCCAGGACATGGAGATCATGAACGGCGGCAAGCTCACGGTGCGGGATTCGCAAATGGCCATGTTCGTCAACGAAGGCCGCATCGCGGACGTGTTCGGCCCGGGGCTGTACACGCTGATCACCCAGAACCTGCCCGTCCTGACCGACCTGATGAACTGGGACAAGATGTTTAAGTCGCCCTTCAGGAGCGACGTGTATTTCTTTTCCACGCGGCTGCAGACCGATCAGCGCTGGGGCACGGCCACGCCGATCACCATCCGCGACAAGGATTTCGGAATGGTGCGGCTGCGCGGCTACGGCATCTACTCGTGGCACGTGGCCGATCCGAAGGTCTTCTACACGAAGATCAGCGGCACGCGCGACACCTACCGGGTGGCCGATCTGGAAGGGCAGCTTCGCAACACCATCATCGGGCTGATGACGAACACGTTTGCCCAGAGCACGGTCCCGTTCCTGGACATGGCGGCGAATCAGGTGGAGCTGGGGAGCAGGATCTCGGCGCAGTTGAAGCCGGTGTTCGCCGACCTCGGGCTGGAGCTTTCTTCCTTCGTGGTGGAGAACCTCTCGCTGCCCGACGAGTTGCAGGCGCTGCTGGACAAGCGGATTGGGATGAACATGGTGGGCGACATGAGCCGCTTCACGCAGTTCGAAGTGGCGCAGTCGATGCCCATCGCGGCGGCGAACGAGGGCGGTGGCGCGGCGGGCGTGGGCGTGGGGCTGGGCGCGGGCATGGCTATGGCGCAGAACATGATGGCGGCCATGAAGCCGGCGCAGCCGGGGGCGGAAGCGGCGGGCGCACCTGCCGCGGGGCCTGCCTCAACGCCTTCCGGGACTCCGGCGGCCGGCGCGGACACGAAGTTCTGCCTCGACTGCGGCAAGGGCATCCCGAAGCGGGCGAAATTCTGCCCCGAATGCGGCGCGCAACAGGCATGAAAATCGCTTAAGATAATGCAATGGCCGAACGTGGCGTGGAATGGTTGATCGAAGCACACGGTTGCGACCCCGGGCGCCTGGCCTGCCGGGCCACGCTCGAATCGCTGTTTGACGTCCTGACGAGCGCGCTCGACCTGCATCCACTGCAGAAGACGCGGTGGCACCAGTTTCCGGTGACCGGCGGCATCACCGGGGTGAGCCTGCTCACCGAGTCCCATCTCACTTGTCACAGCTTCCCGGAGCACGGGTCCATTTGCGTGAACGTTTTCTGCTGCCGTGAGCGGCCGGATGCGGATTTCGCGGCGCTGCTGGGGCGGGAGCTTTGCGCCAGGCGCGTGGACGTGCGGCGGGTAGAGCGGTCCTGGCAGCCGTGAGCCAGCCGGCGGCGAGTTGTCCGTCGTGCGGCGCGCCGGTGGTCTTCCGCTGGTCCGGATCGGTGCAGACCGTGTGCCCATTCTGTAAGTCAATTCTGGTGCGCGCCGACGTAGACTTGGCCAAAGTTGGCACGGTGGCGGACCTGCCGCCGGACAGTTCCCCCATTCGGATCGGCACCGAAGGCGTGGTGGACAACAAGGCGTTCACGGTGCTGGGCCGGATTCTTTATGAATACGAGCTGGGCGGGTGGAACGAATGGCACGTGGTGTACAACGACGGCGCCAGCGGCTGGCTCTCCGACGCGCAGCTCGAATATGACGTGTCCTGGCAAGTGCAGCCGCCGCCACCGCCGAGCGCATTCCCTCACAACCCCGAACGGGAACAGCAGTTTTCCTGGGGCGGCCGGACGTATCTGGTGACATCCGTTACGCGGGCGCACTACAAGGGCGTCGAGGGCGAGTTGCCGTTCCAGTACTGGGACAAGGCCGACGTGATTTTTGCCGACCTGCGCACATGCGACGAGCAGTTCGGCACCATCGACTACACGGAGAATCCTCCGCTGTTGTTTCTGGGGCGCGCCATCGAGTTCGATGACCTGCACCTGAAGAACGTGCGCGAATTCGAGGGCTGGCGGCGATGAGCAGCGCGGCCGTAACTCCGCCCGTTGTGAAGGCGAAGGCGCTCCATTGCCCCAACTGCGGCGGTCCGGTAGAGTTGCGGGGTTTCGGCCATACTCTGTCGGTGGTGTGCCCGCAGTGCCATGCGGTACTCGACGTCTCCTCCGGGCTGGTGCAGATTCTGCAACGTGCCGAGGAGGCACAGGAACGGGCACAGCCGAAGATTCCGTTGGGTACGCGTGGACAGATCGAAAACGTCGCGTGGGAAGTGATCGGATTTCAGGTTCGCCAGATTGTGGTGGACGATGTGCCGTACTCGTGGGACGAGTATCTTCTGTTCAACCCGTATCACGGATTCCGGTACCTTTCCGAATACGACGGGCATTGGAACTTCATTCGCACGCTGCCGCTGGTTCCGGAGACAGTGCCGGGCGTGAAGCCGGCGCTTCGGCTGCGCGGGGTCACGTACAAACATTTCCAACACAGCAACGCCACCACCATCTTCGTCCTGGGCGAGTTCCCATGGCGCGCGCACCGAGGTGAGACCGCGACGGTGGACGATTTCATCGCGCCGCCGCGGATGCTTTCCGGCGAGCGGATGGACGGCGAGGTTGTCTGGTCGCTCGGTGAATACTGGACGGGCGATCGGATCTGGAAGGCATTCCAACTGCCGGGCCGGCCGAGTCCCGCCGTGGGCGTCTACGCGAATCAGCCATCGCCGCATCACGGGCGCGCGGGCGCCATGTGGCGGGCATCGTTATGGATGCTGGTGGCGCTGGCGGCGATGATGTTCTACTTCACCGTGTCGGCCAGACGCGAGGAGGTGTACGCCGAGCGGTACAACTTTTCGACGGGCACGGGCGGGGAGCCGTCGTTTGTGACCCCGGTCTTCGAGCTGAAGGGGCGTCCGTCGAACGTCGAGTTACAGATCCGTACGGACCTGGACAATAACTGGGCTTACTTCAACCTGGCGCTGATCAATCAGGACACCGGCCGTGCGTGGGACTTTGGCCGCGAAGTCAGTTACTACCATGGCAACGACGGAGGCGAGAGCTGGACCGAGGGCCGCCAGTCGGATTCGGTGAGCATACCCGCCGTGCCCTCGGGACACTATTACCTGCGCATCGAGCCGGAGATGGATTCGAAACAGCCGTCCTCTATGAGTTACGATGTTTCGATCCGCCGCGACGTGCCCACTTATACGTTTTTCCTGATTGCGGCAGTGCTGCTGTTGATTCCGCCGATCGTCTCGACGATGCGGATTGGAGCGTTTGAAACGGCGCGGTGGCGGGAGAGCGACTATGCGCCATCTTCGGGAGGCGGCAAATGAAACTGTTTTTCTGCTGGGGCGCACTCGTGCTGGGAATGACCGGCATGGCCGAGCACAATGGCTGGAGCCTGGCTCGGATCGATCAGGTGGAGAACGTCCCCAAAACGGTGCGCGACAATCCCGGCGCGTATCGTTCCACCTATGGTTACTACCACCGGTACATTGGAGGCAAGTAAGTATGAACGATTTTCACCCCGGCTATCTGCTGAACGCAGTTGTATACGCCGTACTCGGCATCGTCATCTTCGTGGTGGCGTTCCTGGCAATTGACCGCATGACGCCCTATCACCTGTGGACGGAGATCGTGCATGACAAGAACCTGGCGCTGGCCGTGTTGCTCGGGGCCATGTCGATTGGCATCTGCATCATCATTGCGGCGGCCGTTCACTAGAGCTTGACTGCCGCTCTATTCATCTCCGTCTTCCTGATCGCGGCCTGCGGGCTCATTTACGAGTTGATCGCGGGCACGCTGGCCAGTTATCTGCTCGGCGACAGCGTCTTCGAGTTCTCCACCGTCATCGGCTGTTATTTGTTCGCCATGGGCGCCGGCAGCTTTCTGTCGAAATACCTCGTCCGCGGACTGGTGGCGCGTTTTGTCTCCATCGAGCTGATGGTTGCAGTGGTGGGCGGGTTCTCGTCGGCAGTGCTGTTTCTGGCGTTCGCGTACACCCAGGGATTTCGCCTGATTCTGTACGCGGTGGTGCTGGCCGTCGGCATTCTGGTGGGGTTGGAGATTCCGTTGCTCATGCGGATTCTGAAGGAGCGTTTTCAGTTTCGCGACCTGGTGGCGCGCGTGCTGACCTTCGATTACCTCGGCGCGCTGGGGGCTTCCATCCTGTTCCCTGTATTGCTGGTTCCGAAGCTGGGGCTGGTGCGCTCGGCGCTGCTGTTCGGGCTGATGAATGCCGGGGTGGCGTTGTGGTCCACGTGGCTGTTCCGGGAGCAGATTGGACGGATCCACTCGCTACGCGCGAGTTGCCTGGTGGTGACGGTGGCGCTGTGCGTTGGCATGGTGTATGCCGAGACAATCTCCTCGGCAGCCGACAACAGCCTGTACGCGGACGACGTCATTTTCAGCCGCAACACCCGCTATCAGCGGATCGTACTTACCAAGTGGAAGGACGATCTGCGCCTGTTTCTCAACTCGCACCTGCAGTTCAGCTCGCGCGACGAGTACCGCTATCACGAGGCGCTGGTGCACCCCGGGCTGGCGTCTCTTCCAGGCGCGCGGCGCGTGCTGGTGCTGGGCGGGGGCGACGGTCTGGCGTTGCGCGAAATCCTCAAGTATCCGGCGGTGGAGAGCATCACGCTGGTGGACCTGGATCCGGAGATGACGAAGTTATTCTCCACCCACCCGGTGCTCTCCGGGCTCAACCAGCATTCGCTCACGGCGCCGCGGGTGCACGTGATCAACGCGGACGCCTTTCCCTGGCTGGACGGCAACGGCGATATGTTCGACTTTGTCGTGGTGGATTTTCCCGACCCCACCAGTTACGCGCTCGGCAAGCTGTATACGACGGCGTTTTATCGCCTGATGGGACGGCACCTGCGGCGTGGCGGCCTCGCGGTGGTGCAAAGTACGTCGCCGTTGTTTGCGCGGCAATCCTACTGGTGCATCGCCGAAACGCTGAAGGAGGCGGGGCTGAACACATGGCCGTATCACGTGTACGTGCCGTCGTTCGGAGAATGGGGTTTCATGCTGGCGAGTCATGATGACTACGAGCTGCCGCACACGCTCCCAGCGGGCCTGCGTTTCCTCTCTCCGCGCAACGTCGGTGAGATGTTCGTGTTCCCGAACGACATGCTCCCCGTGGCTGCCGAGCCGAACCGGCTGAACAGCCAGGTGCTGGTGCGCTATTACGAGCGCGATTGGAAGGATATCGTTCACTGAAGCGCGGCTATCGCCGCATGTCGTGTCAGGTAGCGGGCGGTACGGTCAGGATCTGCGGATAATACAGAGACGACCGTACGTAGCCGGAAGCTGCTTCGCCCGCCAGCACCGCAGCAGCGTTCTGAAACAGGGTCTGATTGGCCTGGTTGCGAGGAACAATACCGGGATTCCCAGCTTCGTTCATCTTGCATTGCTCCGCGGCGGTAGCGAAGTCCATCTTCGCGCACGCTGCCGAGAACATGGGGAAAGACGGCGGCCCTCCGGGACCCATGGCCCACGCCATGCTCAGCAGCCCCAGTTGCGCGTCGGCCGGCCAGGTGTCGAAGTTGAGGAATGGCGTCTGCCGTCTCAGGTACGATTCGTTCTGGCTCAACCGCGCCGCGATCAGGGCGTTGATGGCGTCGTCGGTCAATTCCAGACTGGTGAGGGGTGCGCAAGCTTCGTAGCCCTTTTGGGCCAGCGACTGGTCGCCTTTGATCGTGTTCCACTCTTCTGCGATCTGGTCCTCGGTGGCGAGCGCGCCCGGAGTGGCCGCACCGGGCTTGAAGCGGAACTGGAGTTGTGTGGCCAGGCCGACGGGATCGATGAGGTTGCCCACACCAACCGTGACAAGGCCTTTGATGTCGAGGTACATCCACGGGACTACACCTTCGAACGGTTCGTTAAACGCACGGAACTGCGCCTGCACACTTGGATACATGATTCTCCCCGGTTTTTGTCAGTGACTCCTGCGCGGCAGGCTGACACCGTCGAATGTGCCCCGCGTGCCGCAATAGACTCTTGAGCAACGCTGGCCTTCGTCGCTCAGTTGAACGCCGCCGCCCTGAAACATCGCCTTCAGCTCGCATTGTTCGCCCGGATTGATGCCGCCGGCGCGGACAACCACGTGATCGTGCAACCACTCTCCGGTCTTGTCGAGTTGGCATGTCTGTCCGTTTTCGAAGTGGAGCTTAACGGCTATACCCACCTTGTTTCCTTTTTGGCGCGTGACCCGAATGGCGTCGGGCGCCGTGTCCGGACAAGGATGGCCCGATGCGCTCGAGCAGTTCGTGTTGGGGCCGACCCAGGTCCCAAAAATCGCCGGCGGCGGGCGATCCACATCACCTGCCGGAATGCTCAGGACAAACAGCAGCGCGGAAGCCGTTGTCCGAAGAAAGACGCCGAGGGACGTGTCCACGGTCACCCTCCCGTACGCCGGATTGTAACATGGGTCTGGTTTCGGCGTTTTCGAAATGTCCGCTTTCCGCGGGCAGCCCGCCGATGTAGCTACACTGCATGGGGATGGCTTCGCGCGCTTTTACTCGACGATCGGTCCTCTCCGCCGCGCTGGTGGGACTCACCGCCAAAGGGGAGCGCCGGATTGCCGGCGCTTTCGTCAACGAAGCGTTCGGGCTGGGGCACCACATCCGCGACGGCGGCGCCTTTCCGCGGCCGTTGCAGCAGATGCGCGTGCCGGTGGCGATCGTGGGCGGCGGCATGGCCGGCCTCAGCGCGGCGTGGTGGCTGGAGCGGAATGGCCTGCGTGACTTCGTTCTGTTGGAGATGGAGCGGCAGGCTGGCGGGAACGCGCGCTGGGGTGAGAGCGACATCACCGCGTACCCGTGGGCGGCCCACTACGTGCCGGTTCCCGACGCGGGCGTGGCGCTGGTCCGCGAGTTGTTCCGCGAACTGGGCGTGCTGGACGAGGCGGGTCATTGGAACGAGCGTTACCTCTGCTTCGAGCCGCAGGAGAGGCTGTTCCTGTACGGCCGATGGCAGGAGGACATCGAGCCGCACGTCGGGCTGACGGGGCGAGATCGGGAGCAGTTCCGCACCTTCGAACAGCGCATGGCCGAACACCGCGCCTCCGGCGAGTTCACCATTCCGATCGCGCGCGGAGAGAAGCCGTCGGAGCTCGACCGCATATCCATGGCCGAATGGCTGGCCCGCAACCGCTTCGACTCGCCCTATCTTCGCTGGTACCTCGACTACGCCTGCCGCGACGACTACGGCGCTCTGGCGCGCGACACTTCAGCGTGGGCGGGCGTGCACTATTTCGCCTCGCGCGCGCCCGACGATAAGGGGCCGCTCACGTGGCCGGAAGGGAATGGCTGGATCGCGCGGCGGCTGATCGCAAAGCTCGCGGCGCAGATTCGGACCGGGCAGGCGGTGTTTCGAATTGCCCGCGCGGGAGCGAAGTACCGCATCCTGACGGTGACGGCCGATGGGAGCGGCGGGGTGGAGTATCTGGCCGACTTCGTCATCTTCGCCGCGCCCACGTTTCTGGCCCATTATGTTGTGGAAGGCGCGCCGCCAGCGGCCGGGTTCGTGTACTCGCCCTGGTTCACCGCGAACCTGCGGCTGGATCGCCTGCCCCGCGAGCGCGGGGGCGCGGAACCGGCGTGGGACAACGTGGTGTACGATTCGACGTCGCTGGGTTACGTGAACGCAACGCACATGAGTGTTGCCAGCCACACGGAGCGCACCGTCTGGACGTACTACTATTCGCTGGCCGAACTCGCGCCGCTTCAGGCCCGCACATACCTGCTCGCCAACGACTGGGGCCACTTCGCCGGCCTGATTCTGGACGATCTGGAACGCGTCCATCCGGACATACGTGCCTGCGTTTCGCGCGTGGACATCATGCGCATGGGCCACGCCATGGTGCGGCCTGCGGTTGGCTTCCAGTTCGGTGAGCAAAGGCAGAGCTGGCTGAAGCCGCTGGGGCGGGTGTACTTCGCCAACTCGGATCTGAGCGGGATTTCCATCTTCGAGGAGGCGCAGTACCGGGGCGTGGAGGCGGCGCGGGCGGTCCTGCGAGCGGTGGGTAGGGCAGCACGCTGAGGGCTCCGTGGCAGGATGGAAAGTAATCTATATTACTAATAAAGACTGCAGGAGACAGTTGCGCCCGGCGTTGCGGTTTGTTAGGCTGGGGTCTGGGTCGTTACAAACCGAACAAAATGTGGCGGTTGGGCGATTGAAACGAAATTTTCAAATGCCTCTTGCCACAGGGGGTGAGGTTTGTTAGATTGGAAGATGGCGACAGAAGATTGAAGGCAGGCAGGTTCAGTTCCTCCTTCAGCAGTTTTCCAAAGCTGTTCTTTTAGTTCCCAAAAGTTCTGGTTCGGGTGGTACACAGCGTGAGAACGCCGGTATGCCCGCGCCGATGCGGCTTTCGAGGCCGCGCAGTCAGCCGGTCTTCTTCGGATCGCCGGGTGGTTGCGCAGATCTTTGACAATCTGGTTGGACGCAATGAAGCAATCGTCAGAACGATGAGTCAAAGCGAAACGACTTTTCGCCGCGCTGCCTGTTGAGGGTGGCGCGGGTTCAAACGAGAGTTTGATCCCGGCTCAGAATCAACGCTGGCGGCGCGCTTAACACATGCAAGTCGCACGAGAAAGCCCGCAAGGGTGAGTAAAGTGGCGCACGGGTGAGTAACACGTGGGTAATCTACCTTTTAGTGGGGAATAACTCTGGGAAACCGGAGCTAATACCGCATAAGCCCGCAAGGGGAAAGCAGCAATGCGCTGAAAGAGGAGCCCGCGGCCGATTAGCTTGCTGGCAGGGTAATGGCCTACCAGGGCTTTGATCGGTAGCCGGCCTGAGAGGGCACACGGCCACACTGGCACTGAAACACGGGCCAGACTCCTACGGGAGGCAGCAGTGGGGAATCTTGCACAATGGGGGAAACCCTGATGCAGCGACGCC
>JBEKPY010000113.1:0-16086 GCA_049520275.1 Bryobacteraceae bacterium | reverse complement strand
CGCCGCGTTTCCACGCGGCGCCAGGCCGGCTTGAAAGCCGGCTGCGGGCAGGATTGCCCGCCCCACAAACTCAGAGAATCAACCACTTGCCAGACAGGCTCAAAAGTCAAGTGCCATTGGGCCCTCGGCCTGCGGCGGCCTTGACCAGGGGCGACGCGGCAGCGGTCTCGTTATCCCCGGATAACGTCGGCAATGATCTTTCGCTTGTGGTCAAGGCCGCCCTTCCCCAGAAACGTCGCTTGGTTTTCCCCCCGTCAATCAAGATTCGTTATGGGCACAAATCAAAAAAGCGTTCGCTCCCCTGATGGCGTCTTTATGCCTTCCTTACTCTCGTGCCCGTAGACTAGCCATTAGTCTTTCCACCTTGCACTGGGGACTACTTAGTGAGTCGCTGGACACTGTCTGTCGCGCGACAAGCCGGCAGGATGAGGTGGACCCAATTCAGGGAGGGAACCACAACATGAAGTCGCCTACCGTAAGACTGTTCGCTGGCGCGCTCCTGACTATCTCGAGCGTCTTCGTTCTCGGCCAGCGAGATCTTCGTGCCCAGTCAACACTTGGCAGCATCGTGGGAACTGTCCGCGATGCTTCCGGCGCAGCGATCCCGGACGTCTCGCTGCGGATCACTAACCTGCACGACAACTCCGTGCGAACGAGTGTGTCCGGACCCGCGGGCGAATACCGGGTCCCCGATCTCGCGCCCGGCTCCTACGAAGTCGTGGCCACCAAAGCCAGCCTCGGTTTTTCACAGGTCGTCACACTCACCCTCGGCGCCGGTCAGCAGCTCCGGGCCGACTTTAAGCCCGCCGCCGCGGATTCCGCACTAACTCCCGCCCTGGCGGATAAGCTCGAGGCCATGGAAAAGCGCATCGAGCAGCTCGAAGCCGAGCTGGAGAAGAAGAACACGCAGAGCCAGACCGTCAGCGCCACCGTCAGGCAGCCGCACGGCCCCCTCATGGCTACTAACTCGAGAGAACCGGAAATCCCGGCGATGCCGGGCCCCGTAGCCATCGCCGCCAACGCGACTGCGGCCCCTGACGCACCGGCCACTCCGCCCGCGCCGCCCGCCGGGGTTCTTCCCAAAGCCCTGGAAGCCCCGGATGCCGGTCCTGCGGTGGACAACGACACCCCATTCGCCTACGCCGACTTTACCTGGCTGAATGGCAACTCGCGTGACAAAGACACGGTGCTCGATACCAAGTTCTTTACTCCGGAAATTCGCTTCGACACCCACTACATGGAGGATTTCAACCAGCCCCTCGACCACACCATCGTCGGCGCCACGGAATCGTTCCGATCGGGCGAAGTGCAGATTGAGCAGGCCAGCGTCGGCGGCGACTTCCATTGGGACAATGTTCGCGGCAGAATCCTGTTCATGGAGGGATTGTTTGCCACCACCACGCCGCGCAACGATGCCAGCTCGGCAACCGGCCAATTCCCGGGGAATACCGGCGGAGTCGGCCAGTGGGACCTTCAGAGTGCCTACAAGTATGTGTCGGAAGCTTACGGCGGGTACCATTTCAACGTGCAACACGGAGTGAACCTGGACGCGGGCATTTTCGTATCGTACATCGGTCTGTTCAGTTACTACAATTTCGATAACTGGACTTACCAGCCCTCGTATGTATCTTCCAATACACCGTGGTTCTTCAACGGCGTTCGATTGCAGTGGTTCCCAACCAACAAGCTGAAGATCGAGCCATGGTTTATCAACGGCTGGCAATCCTACGCCAAATTCAACGGCCACCCCGGACTCGGCGGACAGCTCCTCTGGTTGCCGACGGAATGGTTCAAGCTTGTCGCCAACCAGTATGGGTTTGGAGAGGATAATCTGGGCCTGCCCCAGACGGAACGTATTCACACCGACGACAGTATCGAGGTCAGGTTCTACAACAATCCGAACAACATGGGCCTCTCCAAGATAGCCATGTCGTTCACGGCCGACGCCGGCTGCCAATTTGGCGGTGGAATCACTTGTCTGGGCGCGCCAAGCAAAAACAAGGACACCTTCATCGGGTGGATGGCCTATAACCGGTATTGGTTTCACAAGGACCTGATGGCCATCACACTGGGCGGCGGAGAAATGAGCAACTGGGGCCGTTATTTGACGCTGCTGCCGCCTATCGATGGCGCCTGGGCCGCGACAGGCTCGGCTTACTTCCCGGAGCTTCCCGGCCAACGGGCTCACATGTGGGATAGCACGGTCACCTTCCAGTACATGCCGAAAGAGTATCTCACCTGGTGGCTGGAAGCTGGATATCGCCACTCCGACATCCCATATTTCGCCGGCCACGGTGGAGTTACGCCTCCGGGCGGGAACAACGGCTACCCTCAGTACTTTACCTGCATGACCGGAGCGACGTCCGGCACCGGGGATCTCGCGGCAGCGACCGCGGCGTGCGGCGGCCCCGGAACCGTGTGGTTCCCGGACCTCCGCCGCAGTGAAATGAAGCTCTCCGCGGGTGTGATGGTCAGGTTCTGACGGCTGGCGTCCGTGAGAACGAACAGCATCAACGGTTCCCTGGCGGCGCGAGCGATACCTTCGCTCGTGCCGCCGTGCCCCGAGCTGGCAGCGAAACGCGCTGCGGCGCACTTACTCAGCCAGCTTACAACCTGGACTGCGGCCGCCTTGCCGGGCGGCCTCGCGCTTGCCGGCGTCGCTGTCTCCACCTGGCTATCGTTCCGCTGCGGGCAGAGCTTCGCGTTCACCGGATTCCTTTATCTTGTTTTGGTGGTTCTGGCGGCTCTGTACGGCGGGTTCTGGCAGGCAACGTTTATCTCGATTGCCGCCACCGCCTGCCTGAACTACTTTTTCGTTCCGCCGCTTTTCAGTTTTGCAAACAGTCCGGCGGACTGGGTCGCCCTCGGCGCTTTTGAATTCACCGCCCTGGTGATCAGCCGGCTCTCCCTCCGTGCGCGCCTCCGCGCCATGGAAGCCATTGCCGAGCGCCGCGACATGGAGCGGCTCTACGAAACCTCGCGCAGAATTCTGCTTCTGGACAGTGCCGGCGAGCCCGGAGATCCCATCGCATCGTTGATCCAGGAGACTTTCGAGTTACACGGCGTTCGCCTGTTCGATGCCCAGTCGGGCACAACATATCGGAGCGGTGAAACGCAGCCCGGAGCGGAACAGCGCGCCCGTGACGCGTATCTGCTCGATGGCGATGTCTACGATCCACAAACAACGAGCTGGTATTGCGTTCTGCGTTTAGGGGCCCGGCCCGTCGGTGGTTTGGCCTTGCACGGCACCGCCATGACCCGGCTCGCCGCCACCGCGCTGGCATCGCTCTGCGCCATCGCGCTGGAACACGTTCGCGCGCTGCGGAGAGAGTGCCGCGCCCAGGCGCTCCGGCAGACCGAGCAGTTGCGCACCGCCGTTCTCGACGCTCTCGCGCATCAGTTCAAGACACCGCTGGCCATCGCGCGGACAGCCAGTTCCGGCCTTCTCGCGGTCGGCGGTTTGTCCGAGTTACAAACCGAACTGGTAACTGAAATCGATCAGCAGGCCAGCAGGCTGGACGAAGTCGCCTCGCGTCTGTTGACCGCGGCCATGCTGGATGCCACGGAATTCAAGCCCCAGCGCGAACCCGTGTTCTTCTCCCGCATCGTCGGCGCGTCTATCCGGAAGCTTGTGCAGGCGGAGGATCGCGAGCGCTTTCGTGTCTCTGCCGCCGCCCGGGAGGTCCCCATACTCGCGGACCGGGAATTGATCCTCACCTCGGTTACCCAGCTTGTCGACAACGCTCTCAAGTACTCCGCAGCGGGATCGCCCATCGACATTGCATTCGCCGTAAAACCAACCAGCGTGCTCCTTTCCGTACGCAGTAAGGGCCCGGTGCTCAAGCCCGTGGACCGTGAACGGGTCTTCGAGCGGTTCTTCCGGGCGCCCGAGATGAGACACGTGTCCGCGGGAACGGGACTGGGTCTTTCCATCGTCCGGGAGATCGTCAAGGCTCACTACGGCAGTGTGTGGGCCGAAGGCGAACCGGACTATGGAACATCGTTTTTCATTTCTCTGCCCACATGTACTAACCGGCTCGAGTGATTGCTAATTCGTCATGCTCTCTCTCAATGGACGTGTTCTGATTACCGATGACGACCCCGACCTGCGCCGGGTGCTCAGGCGGACGCTCAACGCCCTGAGTTTCGACGTCGCCGAGTCCTCCGACGGCGAGCAGGCTCTGCGGCAGATCGGCGCCTACCCCTTCGATGTCGTCCTTCTGGACGTGAACATGCCTGGCATGGGCGGAGTTGCCGCCTGCCGGGAAATCCGGCGTAAGTCGCCGCGGCTTCAGATCCTGATGCTGACGGTTCTGGGCAAGGAGTCGGACAAGGTGGAGGCGCTCGATGCCGGCGCCGATGATTACATCACCAAGCCGTTCTCCATCCCCGAACTGCTGGCTCGCCTGCGCTCCGCGGTCCGGCGCAGTGCGCCCGCCCAATCCGCGATCGAGGTGCCCATCGCCATCGGCGACATCGAACTGCACCCTGCCAGCCGCACCGTTCGCAAAGCCGGCGCCGATTTGCGCCTGACTAACAAGGAGTTCGACGTACTGCACCATTTGATGGCCCGCGCGGGCCTTCCCATTACCCATGCCAAACTCCTCGCTGCCGTATGGGGCCCTGAGTACTCTCAGCAGGTCGAATACCTGCGCGTATGTGTCAATCAGCTTCGCAAGAAGCTGGAAGACGATCCATCTTCGCCCCAGTACTTACTCACGGAACTTCACTTTGGCTATCGTTTTCGCGACCCGGAGTAAGCCGTATCAAGTGGGGCAGGCCCGTGGCCCAACGCCACTTAACTTTTCCTCGCGGGGCAGCCCTCGGGCTGCGGCGTCCTTCGGCCGGCCTGTTCCCGTAAACAGATGCCTGATTCTGCCAGCGAAGAGCGGGTCCGGGGGACCCGCGTAGCCCGAGGGGCTGCCTCACGGATTCTGTATAAGTCTCCGTTAGTCGAAAAGCTAGGTGGCATTGTGTCCGTGGCCCGGGCAGGGCTCTCAGCCCCGCCATACGCAACCCGATAAACAGCCTCAATGGCACTCATAGGAGTTTTGATTCCGTCGCTTTACGCGGTTCTTATGACCCGCGCCCCATCATGGTTCAGTCGAACTGAGCCAGACACTTAGTGGAGTCTCCCGTGAACAGTAAAGCTCTGACAATTGGTCTTCTCTTCGTTGCCGCTTCATCGCTGCTGGTCCTTGACAACTGCGCGAATGTGCAGGCGGATCCCTCGGCCGGAGCGCCGCCTCCCGCCAAAATCGTTCCGGCCTTTGATGTCAGCCTCTTCCAGGTCCAGCACCCGGAGCAGTTCCCCCTCGTCGCGGCGAGTGAGTACACCGCGGCGCCGGAGCTGAGCGTCACCGGAGTCGTGAGTCCCGACGTCTCGCTGCAGGTGCCGGTTCCGTCGCTGGCCACGGGCCGAATCGTGGAAATCGACGCGCGCCTCGGCGACGTGGTAAAGAAAGGCCAGCTACTGTTCAAGGTGAGAAGCGCGGACATCGCCGGCGCGTTTTCCAATTACCGCCAGGCCGTCAAGAACGAGGAACTGACGAAGATCCAGCTCGACCGCGCCAACGATCTGTTCCAGCATGGGGCCATCCCGAAGGCCTCTCAGGAAACAGCCCAGAATGCCGAAGACAACAACCTCGTCGTTCTCGAAACAGCAAAGGAACAACTCCTGTTGCTGGGATCCGACCCGGACCATCCCACCGGTATCGTCTCCGTGTATGCTCCCGTATCGGGCACCATCACCGACCAGCAGATCACCAATCAATCGGCCGTGCAGTCCTATTCGGCTCCGAACCCGTTCACGATTTCCGACCTGTCGCGGATCTGGATTGTCTGCGATGTGTACGAGAACGACATGGCCAGCGTCAAGGTCGGCGACCACGCCTCAATCGCCCTGAACGCTTATCCCGGCAAAGTCCTCCACGGCGCCGTCAGCAATATCGGCGCGATTCTCGACCCCAACATCCGCACGGCGAAGGTTCGCATCGAAGTGGCCAATCCGGGCGAAATGCTGCGTCTGGGAATGTTCGCCACGGCCACATTCAAGGGGCGTAAGACGGAAACCTGGACGGAGGTTCCGGCTGCGGCGGTCCTTCATCTGCACGACCGCGACTGGGTGTACGTGCCCGCTCCCGACAGGAAGTTCCGACGCGTGGAAGTGGTCGGTGGAGACCCCCTGCCGGACAACATGCAGGCGATCAAGTCGGGCCTGGCGCCAGGCCAGCAGGTGGTGGCGAATGCGGTGGTGATTGAGCACACCATCGCGACCAATCAATAGGGACCTGATGCCGCTCATCACACGGAGAAGCAGATGATTCGTGCTCTTGTAGATTTTGCGCTCGGCAACCGTTTTGTAGTTATCGCCATTGTGGTCCTGCTGACGGCCTGGGGCGTTATATCATTTCACAACCTGCCAGTAGAGGCCTATCCGGACATCGCGGATAACTACGTGACGGTCATTACCCAGTGGCCCGGCCGGTCAGCGGAGGAAGTGGAACAACAGGTCACCATCCCCATCGAAATCCAGATGGCCGGGATGCCGCACCTTACGTTTCTGCGCTCCGAGTCCATTTTCGGCTTGTCGTTCATCATCATGATCTACGACGATAGCTCCGATAACGACTGGAACCGGCAGAAGACGCTGGAGAGGCTCACCCAGGTGACGTTGCCCCCGGGTCTGTCGCCGCAGATCGGCACGGACTGGAGCACCGTCGGCCAGATCTATTGGTACACGCTGCGGAGCACCAATCCCAAGTACGACCTGATGGAGCTACGGTCCATCGAAGACTGGACTCTGCTCAAGGAGTTCAAGTCCGTTCCGGATGTCGTCGACGTCTCCGACTTCGGTGGCACCGTCAAGGAATATCAGGTGCGCGTCGACCCGGCCAAGCTCGTGTCCTACGGATTGAGCATCGGCCAGGTGGAGCAACAATTGTCCATCAACAACATCAACGCCGGCGGCAGCTTTGTCGAGACCGGCCTCCAGCAGATGAACGTCCGCGCACTCGGGCTTTTTACCAATGTCCGCGACATCGAGCAGACCGTGCTGAAGACACAAACCGGGACCGCTCTCCGGGTCAGGGACATCGCACAAGTACTGCAAGGTCCCAAGATTCGTCTGGGACACATGGCCCGGGCCAACCACATGTCGGACGGGACCATCATCGACGAACCCGACGTCATCCAGGGCGTAGTGCTGCTGCGCAAAGGCGCGGACGCGGGGCCCACCCTCGATGCGATTCACAAGAAGGTCGACGAGCTGAACAACGGCATTCTGCCCCCTGGTGTGAAGGTGGTTCCCATGTTGGACCGCGCCGACCTCCTTCATTACACGCTCCACACGGTGATGCACAACCTGGGAGAAGGGATGATCCTGGTCACCATCATCCTTCTGCTCTTCCTCGGCAATGTCCGCGCCGCCATCATCGTCGCTCTGACTATTCCCTTTTCGCTCCTGTTCGCTTCGATTTGGCTCAATGTCTCAGGCATTCCCGCGAATCTTCTCTCACTCGGCGCGCTCGATTTCGGAATGGTGGTGGATGGCGCGGTGGTCATGGTGGAAAACATCGTCCGGCACATGAACCGGCAAACCCGTGGCGCCGGTTGGGGGACGAAGACACCTGGAGACGTCATCCGCGAAGCTTGTCACGAAGTTCAGCGACCGGTGTTCTACGCCATCGCCATCATCATCACCGCCTACATGCCTATCTTCACGCTGCAGCGCGTGGAAGGCCGGCTTTTCCGCCCCATGGCCTTGACGGTTGCCTTCGCTTTGTTGGGCGCCATGACGTTTTCCATCCTCATCGCGCCGGTATTATCCAGCGTGTTCTTCCGCCGCGGCGTTAAGGAATGGCGTAACCCGGTGCTGGCCTGGCTGACCGATGCTTACCGTAGTACTCTGCGCAAAGCCATTCAGCTCCGCTGGGTCACGCTAAGCGTCGGCATAGCCGCCGTGGCGATTTCGGCTTATCTGGCGTTTAGTGGAATCATCGGCTCGGAGTTCCTGCCTCATCTGGACGAAGGCGCCATCTGGGCCCGCGGCACGCTCGCCGACAGCACCAGCCTGACGGAGGGCGAGCGATTCACCACCCAGTCGCGATACATCTTCGCGTCGTTTCCCGAGGTGACCACGGTGGTGTCGCAAGCCGGCCGGCCCGACGATGGTACCGACACCGGAGGCTTTGGTAACACCGAGTATTTCGTCGACCTGAAGCCCAAAGATCAATGGCGGCCGGTGTTTCACCGGAGCAAGGAGGCGTTGATAGACGCCATGAATCGCGAGCTCACCAAGCTGCCCGGAGCTCTCTGGAACTTCTCGCAGCCCATTGAAGACAACGTGGGCGAGACGGTAACCGGCACCAAGGGCCAGCTCGCGCTCAAGCTCTTCGGCAAGGACCTGAAAACTCTCGACGAGAAAGGCGAAGAGGTCACCGCCGCAATGTCGAACATTCCAGGCCTCATGGACCTCAAGCTGTACCATGTGCTCGGTCAGCCGAATCTTAACTTTACCGTTGATCGCGTGCAGGCGGCCCGCTTCGGAATCAATGTGGCGGACGTGCAGGATGCGATCCAGACCGCGGTCGGCGGCAACGCCGTCAGCCAGGTACTGCTGGGCGAGGAGAGGTACGACGTGGTGGTGCGCTACCAGGCGCCCTATCGCGATACCGAGAAGGCTATCGCCAACATCCGCCTGCTCTCACCCTCGGGAGAACGGGTCTCTCTGGCCCAGCTCACCCACGTCGAGGTCAAGGACGGCGCCTATGACATCTACCGCGAGGGAAACACCCGCTATGATGCCGTGACGTTCAATGTTCGCGGCCGGGACCTGGGGACCACGGTAGAGGATGCGATGAAGGCAGTAAAGCAGAAGGTGAATCTGCCGACAGGCTATCACCTGGAGTGGTCGGGCGAATACGAGAGCGAGAAGCGAGCGTCGGCGCGCCTGATGATCGTGGTTCCCTTGACCATTCTTGTGATCTTCATCATTCTCTACACCATGTCTCGCTCGTTCAAGTGGGCTTCGCTGATCATGGTGAACGTCCTGCTGGCCCCCATGGGCGGTTTGCTCGCCCTCCTGTTCACGGGTACCAACTTCAGCGTATCTTCCGGAGTCGGATTTCTGGCGTTATTCGGCGTTTCCGTACAAACCGGAGTGATTATGCTCGAATATATCAACCAGCGTCGCGCCAGAGGTCACGCCATCGTGGATGCCGCCGTCGAGGGGGCGGTGCTCCGGCTTCGTCCCATCATGATGACCATGCTGGTGGCGACCCTGGGCCTGCTGCCAGCCGCGTTGTCGCATGAGATCGGCTCCGACTCGCAGCGGCCGTTCGCCATCGTGATCGTCGGCGGTCTGATTTCCGCCCTGGCCATGAGCGTTTTTCTGCTTCCAACGTTGTACGTCTGGATTGCGCGCGAGGGAGACAAGCTGCCTATACCGGAGGAACACTTTGAAGGCTAAGTGCGCAATTCTCTGCTTCGCATCGGCTTGCCTGCTGCTGCCGGGTTCCGCATTCGCGCAGACGGCGGGCGGGCCCCTCACCATCACGCTCGACGACGCCATTCAGATGGCCATCAAACACAACCATAGCCTGCAGGCCGCGCGAACTCAGATCCAGCAGAACCAGGCGCTGGAGATCACCGCGGCTTTGCGTCCCAACCCGACGCTCTTCACGGACTGGGAATACCTGCCCCTCACCAGCCCAAACGGCGGCATTGGCAGTTACCTGCAAAACTCCACCGAGGGCGATGTCGGCATGAGCTACATGTTCGAACGCGGCGGAAAGCGGGAGCGCCGCGTCCAGGCGGCGCGGGACGCGACCACCGCGTCGCGGTCGCAGGTGTCCGACAACGAGCGCACCCTCGCCTTTCAGGTGGCCACCCTGTTCATCAATGTCCAGCTTGCCCAATCCACGATCGAGCTCGCGCAGAAGGATTTGAAGAGCTTTCAAAGCACTGCCGACATCAGCGAACACGAGTATAGGGTGGGAGGCATTGCCGAGAACGACTATCTGAAGATCAAGGTCCAGTTAGTGCAGTTTGAGAACGACCTTCAGCAGGCGATCATGTCGAAGGCTCAGGCGCTATCGGACCTTCGCCAACAGCTCGGTTACGAATCCGTGCCCGCCGGCTATGACGTGACGGGGCCCTTCGAGTACCAGCCGGTAACGCTCAACCTCGATGAGTTGAAGGCAAAAGCGCTGCAAAACCGTCCCGACCTGCGCGCGGCGGCACAGGGTGTTACCGCGGCGTACAGCGGGTATGAACTCGCGAAAGCGAACGGAAAACAGGACCCCACTGTTTCCGGCAACTACTCCCACACCGGCGGCCTCAGTACTTTTACGTTCAGTGTCAGCGTCCCGCTGCCGGTTTTCGACCGGAATCAGGGCGAGATCGCGCGAACGCGTTACGCCATTAACCAGGCGCAGGAGCAAAAGGTGTCTACCGAGGGTCAGGCGCTGACCGACGTGAAGGATGCCTATGAAGGGCTCGAGACCAACGACCGCATCATGAAAGTCTATCTGTCCGGCACCCTCGAAGCGGCGACGAGGAGCCGGGACATCGACGAATATGCTTACCATCACGGCGCCGAGGCGCTGCTCGATTTCCTCGATGCCGAGCGAACCTACCGCGCTACCCAGCTCGCCTACCGCCAGACGCTGGCCGCTTACCTGACGGCGCTCGAGCAGCTTAAGGAAGCCGTGGGGACCAGGAGCCTGCCTTGATTTTTGGGTCTTCGCCATCGGAGTATGGATTCCATGACTAAAGCGGAAGTTCGCACCCGCATAGAAGAAATCGGCATCATCCCCGCTCTTCGCGTACCTACGCCGGAGCAGGCTATTTTTGGCGCGGAGGCGGTGAACCACGCCGGCATCCCCATCGT
This sequence comes from Bryobacteraceae bacterium, assembly GCA_049520275.1. Taxonomy (GTDB): domain Bacteria; phylum Acidobacteriota; class Terriglobia; order Bryobacterales; family Bryobacteraceae; genus CAWACP01. The sequence goes on along the minus strand of JBEKPY010000113.1, from coordinate 5,195 downwards.
GGAAATCACCAACACGGTGCCCGATGCGGCGGGAGTGATCTCCCGGCTGACGCAGCGTTTTCCGGACATGGTGGTGGGCGGCGGAACCGTTCTGGACACGGAGACGGCGCGCCGCTGTCTGGATGCCGGCGCGACCTTTCTGACCAGTCCCGGCCTGGTGATGGAGGTGGTGGAGTTCGCGCTGCGGAACGACGTAGTCGTCTTCCCGGGCGCTTTGACCCCGAGCGAAGTAATTACGGCGTGGAAGGCCGGCGTCGATTTCGTCAAGATTTTCCCCTGCGCGCCCGTCGGCGGGCACATCTATATTCGATCCTTGAAGGTACCCATGCCCCAGATACCGTTGATAGCCACGGGCGGCGTGAACCAAACCAGCGCGGTCAATTTCATTCTGGCCGGGGCCACCGCGCTGGGCATCGGAGCGGAGTTGATTCCGCACGAAGCTCTGCAACGGCGCAAGGAGGAGCAAATCCATGAGCTGGCGCGCCGATACCTGGGCATGGTAAAGCACGCGCGCGAGCGGAAGGCCGGGCGATAAAGCCGCGTGGCCTACCGCATTCTCGCCGGCATCCTTCTTTACGTGGTGTTGCCCGTCGCCTGGCTCTCTCTGGGTGCGTTCATGCTGCTGGCGCCGGTACGCTTCGCCTACTTCATCCATGAGAACTTCGTCCTGCTGCCGCGGATCGGCCCGCGCGACCATGGCTGGAAGCTCCTGATTCGCGTGATGGGAGCCGGATTGCTGGCCTTCGCGGTGCGCTTCGTGTGGAAGGCGGTCGAGTTGTTCCGGTAACTGTGGACACGCGGCGACGAGCCGCGTTCCCCCGAAGACCCGCACAAACGCGACTGGCGTCGCGTGTCCATCTGATAGCACCGGGTGAACTACTGCAACTGGCCCACCCAGCTTCCGTACGGCGGCAGCATGAACCGCTTCAGATCCACCGGGCGGCCGGCCTTGGCGAAGGAGCTCAACAGCGTCGCCGCTTCTTTGGACGGCAGGTCGAAGCCGACCGTCTGCGGCAGGGCGGTGCAGTTCAGAACCACCAGAACCGCCGTGCCGTCGGCGGCCTTGCGCAGGTACGACAGCACGTTGCGGTCGCTGGCATTCACCAGGGCGAAATCGCCGTCACTCAGCGCGCTGTTCTTCCTGCGCAGGCGGATGAGCGCCTTGTAGAAGTTGAGCAGCGAATTGGGGTCCGGCCGTTCCACCGCCACGTTGCGCTCTTTGTAATCGGGAGCGACGGGCAGCCACGTCGACGGCCCCGCGCTGAAGCCGGCATTCGCGCCATCCGTCCATTGCATGGGCGTACGCTCGCCATCGCGGCCTTTGTCTTTGGGCCAGCCGGCGATGCCGATGGGATCGCGCACGTCCTCCTTGCGCTGCGGATCGTTGTTCTCCATGCCGAGCTCCTGGCCGTAGTAAATCAGCGCGGCGCATCGGGGTGTCAACAGCAGCATGGCGATCAGCCTGGCGATGGCCGCATCGTGCACGCCATCGGCGTAGCGGTCCCAACTGCGCCGGTTGTCGTGGTTATCGAAGACGAACAACGGCAGGTTGCCGTTGAGCCCGGTCTCGGCGTCGCGCAGAACGCGGCGGAAATCGGCGGCGGAGATGCGATTGAGAAAGCCGAGCTGGGTGTCCATGGGGAGCTGCAACTCGTCGTTGCTCGCGCCGTACATCTTCGCCAGCTCCCGCACGTTGGGAAGATAGGTCTCGCCGATGAGCACGTGGCCGGGGAATTCGTCGGTGGTCCGGCGCAACTCGCGCAGCACGTCGTGGACCTCGGGCAGGTTGTGGGTGTATTCGCGGGAAACGATGGGATCGCCGAAGGCGTTCACCCCGGCGAGCACGCGCTCGTCGCGCAACTGGGGGTCCTCAAAGAGCGAGGTGATGGCATCCAGCCGGAACCCGGCGACGCCGCGCTTCATCCAGAAACGCGCCACGTCGTACATGGCGGCGCGCACATCCGGGTTGCGCCAGTTGAGGTCCGGTTGTTCCCTGTAGAACTCGTGATAGTAAAACTGCCTGCGCCGCGGATTCCACTCCCACGCCGAATGGCCGAACAACGATTGCCAGTTGTTGGGCGGCCGCGCGTTGCCTTTGCCGTCGCGCCAGATGTACCACTCGGCGCGCGGGTTGGTGCGCGAAGAGGCGGACTCGATGAACCAGGGGTGCTTGTCGGAGGTGTGGTTCAGCACGAGGTCGGCAACGACGCGGATGTTGCGCTTGCGGGCTTCGGCCACGAGGCGGTCAAAGTCTGCCATGGTCCCATATTGCGGGTCGACGGCGCGGTAATCGGAGATGTCGTACCCGAAGTCCACCTGGGGCGATGGATAGAAGGGCGTGATCCAGACGGCGTCGACGCCGAGGTCGGCCAGGTAGTCGAGGTGTCTGGCGATGCCGTTCAGATCGCCGATGCCGTCGCCGTTGGTGTCGCCGAAACTGCGCGGATAGACTTCATAGATGACCGCGTGCTGCCACCAGGGTTCGCCCGCTTTGGGCTGGTCGGCGGCTTGGGCGAGCGGCAGAAGCAGTAGCAACAGCGGGAGGCAGACCCGCGAAGTAAGCCACATGGTCTTCAGTCTATCTCCGTGGGAACGCGGCTGGCGCCGCGTGTCCGGCCTCAGTCCATCTCCCGTGGGAACGCGGCTGGCGCCGCGTGTCCGGCCTCAGTCCATCTCCCGTGGGAACGCGGCTGGCGCCGCGTGTCCGGGTTCAGTCCATCTCCCGTGGGAACGCGGCTGGCGCCGCGTGTCCGGGTTCAGTCCATCTCCCGTGGGAACGCGGCTGACGCCGCGTGTCCGGGTTCAGTCGCGGCTGGCGCCGCGTGTCCGGCGGTCTTCGAGGATCTGTTTGACCTTCGCGCCAAGCTCCAGGAACGCGTCCAGCTCGGCGGGTTTGCGGAAGTACAGGCTGGCTCCCAGAAGCTGTCCGGTGGAGCGAAGATCCAGCTCGGCGTCGGAAGAGCTGAGGACAATCAACGGAATGCCGCGGCAGGCCGGGTTTTCGTGGAACTCCCGCAGAATGTCGCCGCGGTCGACGCGCGGCAGGTTGAGATCCACCATCACCAGATCCGGACCGGGGGCATCGGGAGCGTGCCCAATCCGGCGAACGTAATGGATGGCCTCTTCGCCGTTGGCGGCTACCTGCAGCTCGCAGTTCAGCGCATGTTCCCGGAAGGCCTCGCGCACCAGGTACACGTCGGCCGGGTTATCTTCGGCGAGAAAGACGCGAAACGGCGCGGCCGGGCCAGGAGTCACTGGAAGCCTCTATCGTGGCACGCATGGCGCTGTTCAGCAAGGGCCGCGGGAATGCCGGTTCGGTAGGACGGATAGCGGAGGGCGATTCCGAGGATGCGGCGGATGGCCGAACCATCCACGCGGCGGCTGGCGTGGGAAAGGCGGCCTTGACCACGGGCGAAGGACAAATGCCGACCTTGTCCGTGGATAAGGAGACCAGCACGACTTCGCCCCTGGCCAAGGCCGCCGCAGGCCACGGGCCTGCCCCACTCCGGGTGCAGCAGTATAAAGTTGGCGATTTCGCTGGAGGGGCAGGGATGGTCGTCGGCCACCGGCCACGCGCCGGCGACCTCGCTGAAAAGCGCGGCTTCGACGTGCGCCGCGAGGTCGTCCACGTGGATCCGGCTGACGCAGCCCGAGCCATGGCGCATGCTCACCTGAACGCCCCGCCCGGGTCCGTAAATGGCCGCCGGGCGCAGCACCAGAGGCAACCACGGGCCATCCAGCACGGCCCGTTCAGTGCGCACGCGGGCGCGAGCGCGATCGGACTGAGGCGCCACCGGCGTTGTTTCGTCGACGCACTCCGCGCCGCCATAAACCGCGGTGGTGGACAGGTAGACCACGCGCGCGGCGCCGTGGAGCGCGTCGACGGCAACGCGATCCAACTCGCCCGCCAGCGTGGGAACGGAGTGCAGAACGCGAACGCCGGACGTCACCATAGAGCTGAGTGTGGAAAGCGCGCCGGGCGTCTCAAGATTCAGCGAATCCCGCGTAGTGCAGAGCACCGTGCAGCCGCGCGCGAGCAGGCGTTGGGCGACCCGCCGTCCGGTAAAGCCACACCCGAGAATCAGGAAGTCAGGCACGGTTGTCGTAGTTATAGGATGAACTCAGCATGCGCACCGTTATCTGGTTCGCCGCAGCCGCGCTGACGGTGGCGGCGGTGTTTGCGTCGCCACTGGAGTTGTTCGCGACGGTCTACCTGTCGTCCGCCCACGTGGTGAAACAGCTTCTGTTGAATCTGATTGCGCCATTCTTCCTTGTGTTCGGTCTTCCGCCGTTCATCGCGAAGCGCCTTCGCCTGCCCGCGGTGCTTGCGTGGATTGCCGGCGCCACGTCGCTGGTGGCGTGGTACGTGCCTTCACTGTACAACGCGGCGCTTCGAGACCCGCGCGTGGAAGCGCTGCAGGCCGCTTCGTGGGTGCTGGGAGGCGCGCTCCTGTACCTGCCCCTGTACAATCCGGCGAAGCAGAACCGGATGAAGGCGGTGCCACAGGGAGTGATCTACCTTTTCGCGCTGGCGGCGATCGCGTCGGTGGTGGGTCTGCGGCTGGCCACCATGCTGCCCGGCCCTTACGGCAGTTATCTGGCGCCGAAAGACCCGCTGCACATCCTGGATGCGCTGCAGAACCGCTATGGCTTCACGCCCGAGGACGACCAGAGCACCGCTGGTTTCGTGTTCTGGCTTGGCTCCTGCCTGGCGTTCCTGTGGTCGGTGATGATCATGTTCTATCGGATGTACACGGCGGAGAGGGAGTGAGCGGTTCGGACCTGTCTGCCGCCGCCGGGGGCGGGGCCGGAGAGGGGCCGCGATCCGGCGGCGAACAGGCGCCGTTATCCGAACCGTTTCTATGAGTTGGCGGCGTTGCTCGGGAGCGGCCGGTGGCGCCGGTTGAGGGTGAATTGGCTTCGTTTTGTCGTGCGGCGTCGCAGGCGGCCTGCGCCTCCAGCTTGCGGCCGGTCTGGAGCTGTTTCACGGCGCGATAGCCGGAGCGCTCGGCTGCGGCGGCGTGGCGCTGAAGGACAAGGAAGGCACCGGCCATGTCGTTCAGCAGCAGGCTCCGGAGGGTGCCTTCGTGGTCGGTAGAGGAGTGGCAGGCGGCCATATCGTCGATCATGTCGGCTTCGATGCGGCGGACGCGGGCGAGGCGCCAGTGGGACTGGGCGATTTCCATGACCAGGAT
>JBEKPY010000112.1:0-16087 GCA_049520275.1 Bryobacteraceae bacterium | reverse complement strand
CCGCGTTTCCACGCGGCGCCAGGCCGGCTTGAAAGCCGGCTGCGGGCAGGATTGCCCGCCCCACAAACTCAGAGAATCAACCACTTGCCAGACAGGCTCAAAAGTTAAGTGGCATTGGGCTGCGAGCCTGCCCCACAGGCTGAGCCCATGAATACCCTCACCGAACGCGCCGACCTCAACGGCTACATCGGCGGCCTCGACGGCATGGAAGTGTTGCGCTGGAGCGGTGTGATCACCGAGCTGGTGGGCCTGCTGATCGAGTCGCGCGGACCGGCCGCTCCCGTCGGCAGCTTCTGCGAGATTCTGGCCTCTTCCGGCAAGCGGATTCGCACCCAGGTGGTGGGGTTCCGCAACGGGCGCGTGCTCTCGATTCCGCTGGAGGAGACCGACGGGCTACAGCTCGGCGACCGTATTGTGGCCCGCCTCGAGGATGCCCGCGTGGCCGCCGGTCCGGACCTGCTGGGGCGCGTTCTCGACGGTTTCGGTCTGCCGATGGACGGCGGCCCGCGCATCCGCCCGTCCTGCTGGTACGATCTGTACCCGACGCCGCCCAGCCCGCTCGCCCGCGCGCACATCCGCGATCCGCTCATCACCGGCATCCGCGCCATCGACAGCCTGCTGCCCTGCGGCCGGGGACAGAGGGTGGGTCTGTTTGGCGGCAGCGGCGTCGGCAAAAGCACGCTGCTGGGAGCCATGGCTCGCGGGAACTCCGCCGACGTGACCGTAATCGCCCTCATTGGCGAGCGCAACCGCGAGGTGCGCGGATTCATCGAGAACGAGCTGGGAGAGGAGGGACGCAAGCGCTCCGTGGTGGTGGTGGCCACCTCGGACCGCCCCGCTCCGCTGCGCGTGCGCGCCTGCCACGTGGCGCTGTCGGTGGCCGAATACTTCCGCGACCAGGGCGCCAGCGTGCTCTTCGTGATGGACTCGGTTACGCGCCTGGCCATGGCCCAGCGCGAAATCGGACTCGCCGCGGGCGAGCCGCCCAGCCAGAAGGGCTACACGCCGTCGGTGTTCAATCTCATGCCCAAGCTTTTCGAGCGCGCCGGCGCGTTTCCCCGGGGCTCCATCACCGGCTTCTTCACCGTGCTGGTGGAGGGCGACGATTTCAACGAGCCCATCTGCGACGCCGTGCGCGGCCTGCTGGACGGCCACATTGTCCTGTCGCGCCAGCTCGGTTCCGCCGGCCACTATCCGGCCATTGACGTTCTTGCGTCGGTGTCGCGGGTCACACAGCAGGTGGCGACATCGGAGCAACTGGCCTGCGCGCAGAAGGTGCGGGAGGCGCTGTCCACCTATCAGCGCTCGGAAGATCTGATCCAGCTCGGCGCCTACGTCTCGGGAACCAACTCGAAACTGGACGCCAGCATCAAGGCCCGCGACCGCATGCTCGGCTTCCTGCGTCAGGACTCGCACGAGAAATCGACGTTCGAAACCACGCTGGCGGGCCTGAAGGAGCTCGCGCAGTTATTGCCATAGGGCGCTATGGGTGTACGACACAACAGGACACGCGGCGTCAGCCGCGTTCTCGTCTGGCGCTGCAAAGAACGCGGCTGCCGCCGCGTGTCCCCCAAGCGAGCCGCGCCATGAAACAATTCCGCTTCCCCCTCGACAGCGTGTTGCGCTGGCGGGAGATGATCCTCGAACAGGAAGAGGAGAAACTGCAGCGCCTCTTTCTCGAAGAGCAGCGCATTGCGCTGGCCATCGGCCAGACCCATGCCGAGGGAGCCGCCGCCGAACAGGCCATTCGCGAGCAGCGCGTGATGGTCTCCACGGACCTGCGGAGCCTCGCGGCATTCCGCCTGCGCATGGAAGAAACACGAAGGTCGCTCACCGAACGGAAAGCGCAGCAGACCGCGCTCATCGAACAACAGCGCCAGGCGGTGCTGGAAGCGGAGCGGCGGTTTCAGCTACTGGTGAAGCTGAAGGACCGCCGCGCATCGGAATGGCAATACGAGGCCGGACGGGAGATGGAAACGTTCACCCAGGAGGCGTTTCTCGGGCGCTGGAACGTCCGCAAGCGCCTGGCGGCGAACGCTCACATGCCGAAACTGAAGGAGTAACTGGCCACGGCCTTCACCGGCTTGTCATCGACCAGCGGCGGGCCGAACTTCCACTGCTTCACTGCGTTCTGGGCAGCGCCGGCCAACAGCGCGTTCCCACTGACAACGTGAATCTTGTCCAGAGAACCGTCCTCGTTGAGATACACGTCGAGACGAACCTCGCCGGTCACTCTCATCTGCTTCGCCAGAGGAGGATACTCCGGACTGGTTCTCGTTTTGACAATCTTCTTTGCCTCCGCATCCGACAGCCGTACGGCCTGGGCAAACGCCGTACTGCACAGGATGCACACACCGAACACAAACACCAGGACACGCTTCATGGCGGGCTTTTTCCTCTGACATCTTTATCGAGGCAGCCGGGGCATTTTTAGAACGAGATTTCAATCCCACTACAGTACTTTCCCCCCGGTACTCCGATTGCCGGGTACTATGCGCGAGGCGATCACCCACATGAGGAAACAGCCACGGCGGTTCTCCGGGCCAGACGGGCGCAGGGAGCTGCTTCACTTTCTTTTTCAACGGTTTGCGATAAACGCGAGAGTTTCTGTCGGGCCCCGCCACGAGGATTGGCAGGACCGCAAAGCGAGCGCCGTCGAAGCCGCCACCGTTGGCTTCATGACGCCCGCCGCGCTCTCCGTCAAAGCTACGGCGCAGGGAGGGCTGGCGAGAGGTGCGAGCCTTGATTAGAATCAGCCTGCGGTCCCGGCTCGCCACGAACAACGCGACCGAGTGGGTTTCGGTTTGCATTCTGATTGGCCTGGCGCTGATCTCGCTGACAGCGGCCTTCGAGCATCTTCGTGTCGGCGCCCGGTCTCTGGCCACGCCCACCCAAGCGGCCGCGCGGCGAGCGCCGGCCGGATTCCCCGAGCAACCCCACAGACAACCGGTTCCAAAGGCACTCCCGGCGGACACCGCCCCGCCCGCGACCCCGATTCCTCCCCAGCCCGTGCTGTACGAAGCTCCCACACCCGCGCCCGCGGTTGTGGCATCCACGCCGTCGACGCGCGCCGCGGAGAGAGTTCCCGCGCGGGTCGATCCCGGGCAAACCACTGAGACCTCGACAAAAACGCCTGAGCTCCCCAGAATGGCTCGAATTGTCAGCCCGGCTCGCGATATGGACAATGGCGATGCTGATCGCAGCGTTCCGGGTGTCACGAGCGTTCCCGCTCCTGCCGCCGGGACAACTGCTTCGGTGGTAGCGCGCCAGAGGGACCTGCCTCTGCTTCGGGAGGAGCAGGCCTTCGAGACCTGGGGGGGCGAGTTCGCCAAAGGCGATACTCGTCTGAAAGAGATGATCCAGGCTGGCGCGCTGACGTCGGTGCAGAGGGGCGCCAAGGTGCGGATCCTGGAGGTTCGGGGCGCGCTGGCTCACGTCGAGATAGTGGGTCAGGGCCGGAGGGGCTGGATCCGATCCTCCTGCCTCGGCAGATAACGTCGATAGGTTTATGCGGTGAACACCCTGGTTCGCCGCAGTCAAACTAGTCTGCCTCGCCAGGGTCTGCTCCCTGGCGAGCCTGAGTCCTCTACTATACGTCTCCCTCCACCAGGGAGTATCCTTCCCCACACAAGATTCGTAGACTTGCTCACCCGTTCCGCTTACACTCGACTTTCATAGTTGTTCATGGGCGCAAAGGCCTGTGCTGGCCGAGCACGAGGAAGGAAAACGGTGGTGTCTTCCAAGGTACTTTGGATTGGCGACGAAGCAGAGGCGCGGCGAATTGGGAACGCGTCCCGCGAGTACGGAGTCGTCGTCGCAGGCAGCATCTGGGATGCGGCGGAGCGTGCCGGCGAGACGTTTATGTCGGCGGCCGTGTTGCAGTTGCCCTGCGACGATTGTGCCGCCGAAGAAGCTCTGTACGAACTGCTGCGCGGCGATCCCGGCCTCCCGGTGATCGTGCACGACTGCGCGGGTACGGTGGATGATGCCATCCGCCTGACCCGCATGGGCGCCTTTTATGTCCTTGTGGGTGAACCCGACCTCGACCGCCTAAAAGCCGCGATCGCGTCCGCGCTGGATTGTGGCCGGCAGCGCCGGGCGCCCGCCGGCGGAGGGGAAGAAGCCGAGCCGTGGCGGCGTCTGCTGGTGGGGGAAAGCCGCACCATGCAGCAGATCTGCGATGCCATCCGCCTGGTGGCCGCGCGCCGCTGCACCATTTTGATCTCGGGCGAAACGGGAACTGGAAAAGAGGTGGTCGCCCGGGCCATTCACATGGCGGGCAATCGTTCTCACCTCCCCATGGTTGCCGTGAATTGCTCCGCCCTGCCCGCCAATCTGATTGAAGCCGAGCTGTTCGGGCATACCCGCGGCGCTTTCACCGGCGCTCACACCAGCCGCGTGGGCCGCTTCGAGCAGGCCAACCACGGCACGCTTTTCCTGGATGAAATCGGCGACCTGCCGCTGGGCGTGCAGGCCAAGCTGCTGAGGGTTCTGCAGGAGCAGGAGTTCCAGCGGGTGGGCAGTTCGGAAACCGTGCGCGTGGACGTGCGCATTATCGCCGCCTCCAACCAGGATCTGGAGCAGGCCGTGCGGGAGCACCGCTTTCGCGAGGACCTCTTCTACCGCCTCAACGTGGTGCCCATTCGCCTGCCCGCATTGCGCGACCGCCGCGAGGACGTCCCGCTGCTGCTGCAGCACTTCGTCGGCAAGACCTGCCGCACCGAGAGCCTGCCCGAAAAACAGATCAGCCCCGAAACCATGGACCGCCTGTCCGCGCTCGACTGGCCGGGCAACGTGCGCCAACTGGAACACGCCGTGGAGATGGCCGTGGCCTTCAGCGGCGACCGCCGCATCCTCTATCCCAGCGATTTTCCCGTGGCTGCCTCCGGACGCGAGCGCCCCGAGCCGAAGCGCCCGTGGATCACCGTTCCCGAGGAGGGCCTCGACTTCGACGAAGTGGTGAGCGCCTTCGAGAAGTCGCTGCTGGACCAGGCGCTGACGCACTCCGGGGGCAACAAAGCTCGCGCGGCCGACCTGCTGCGCATCAAACGCACCACGCTGCTGGCGAGGATCAAGACGCTGGAGGAGCGGGATGGCATGCGCAGCCCCACCGCGCACTCCCCCAATCAGCTCACCCGTCTGCGGACGGCCTCCGGCACCGTGCTGCTGGTGGAGCACGAAGCCGCCGTGCGCCGTTTCATGGCGTCCACCCTTGCCGAGCAGGGCTATCGCGTGCTGGAAGCGGCCACCAGCTCGGCCGCGCTGGAACTGTACCAATGCTGGCGTACCAGCATCGACCTGATGGTGGCCGACACCGGTCTGCCGGGCATGTCCGGAACCGAGCTGGCCCGGCGGATTCGCCGGCAGTCTCCGTTCCTTGCGGTGCTGCTCATCGCCGGGACGGCCGACGACGCCGACGAGTGCTACAGCGCCACCGATGTCTGCTCCGGCTTCCTGACCCGTCCCTTCGCCCCACAGGCGTTGCTGGCCAGAGTGGCCGACCAACTCAGCGCGCCCCACGGCAACGGCGCCGCCGAGCGGGCGGTGTGCGCGTAGCGGAAACGCGACTGCCTCGGGCTCGCGCGGACGCATTTCTGCCGCCTTGCGCGCCATTGCGTGCCGAATAATGGTGCGGTGGCCAGGATTCTTCCGGCTTGCGAAGGATGTATGCTCAGTACACAGAGATACTCATGCGTGTCCTCGCGATTTTCGTCCTGATTGGCGCATGCGCGCACGCTCAGCCTGGTTGCCCGCCAGTCAGTTTTCAGACTACGGTTTTGGTGAATACGGAACCGAGCGCGTCATCCCACCTCACCCTGGTCAGGCAGGCAGACGGTTCGTATACGGCTTACGAGATGGCGGACGCGTCGCCCTATGGGATCATTCGCACCACTCCGAACTTTGCGGGCCAATTCACGGCGTGTTTGCCAAAGCAATCCGTGTTGGCGCCGCTGCCTCCTCCGCAGGGGAGCGGGGTTTCGCCAGGCGCTCCCGCGCAGGCGCAGGCTTTTGCGCGGCTCGCATCGGGCGACTATTTACAGGTTCAGTCAACCGGCAGCGAGCTCGACGGCACCGAGGCAATCGACCTCGCCGTGTTCAGGGCGGACATGACGCTCGTCTCCCAGACCACGTATGCCGTCAGCGCCGTCTTCGGTTACCAGTTCACGCTGGCGGACGTGAATGGCGACGGAAATGCGGATCTGATTGCGCTCGCATCGGCGCCGAGCGGGCCGCAGGCGGCGTTTGAAGTGCTGCTCGGCAATGGCGACGGCACTTTTCAATCGCCGCTGGAAACCCTGGTCTCGGGCACGGATTTGAATGTCCGGGTAGCGACATTCGCGGTCGCCGACGTGAATGGCGACGGGAAGCCGGACCTGGTGTTCGGAATCACAACTCCCCAGGAGACTGGCGGCAACATATCTTCCCTGGCGGGCAACGGCGATGGAACGTTTGGAAAGCAGAGCTTCATTTCTTCGGCTAACGTGCCTGGCTCGATTGCGCTCGCCGATCTGAACGGCGATGGGAAACCGGATCTGGTTTTCTCAGACCTGGGCTCAGGCGAATTCCCCTTCGTCTCGGTTGCCCTCGGCACAGGCGATGGCTCCTTCGGCACTGCTGCAACATACTCCGTAGCGGGCGGCGGTTCGCTGGCGGTAGGCGATGTGAACGGCGACGGCATACCGGACATCACCACCGGCTCCTCCATCCTCTTTGGTGACGGCAAGGGAGCCTTCCCGCGCCGCGCGGATTACCTGACCGGCGCAGTGGGAGGCATCGTTCTCACCGACCTCGACGGCGACGGCCCAATCGACATCGTCTCGGGGGTGAACGGCAATCCTTCGATATTCACGGGTTCCACTATGTCCGTGCTGCTGGGGCGTGGAAACGGGATGTTCTGGGGCGCGCCGCTCAGGGTCGTTCCAGGGCTTTCCGCGGGGGACAACTTCGTCCTCAGCGTGGCGGCGGCCGATTTCAATGGCGACGGTTTCCCCGATCTCGCCTTGTCCGAAGAGTCGGGTGAGATCACCATCCTCCAGGGCTCTGGCGCCGGCAGTTTCACGCCCGTCTTTCAGTACCAGCTTGCAAACGGTTTACCCGGCTTACCGGTGGCCATGGTTACCGCGGACTTCAATAGCGATGGGAAACCCGATTTGGCCGTCGCCGTCGAAGACTACACCCTTGGCAGCCCTAACTTCGCGGCGGTGTTTCTGGGAAAAGGAGACGGCACATTTCAGGAACCCACGGCGGTAACAGTGCCCGCGGGTCTGAATGTCGCGTCGCTGGCGGCGGGAGATTTCAACGGGGATGGGAAACCGGATCTCGCCGTGGTGGTGAATACGGAGGACGGCGGCGCCGCCGATGAAGTTCTCATTTTTCTGGGAAACGGAGACGGGTCGTTCAAATTGTCGGCGACATACGCCGCTGGTCCCGTGGCGTTTGCCATCGTCGCGGGCGATTTCAACGGTGATGGCAAGCTCGATCTGGCGATTGCGAACCAGGGTACGAACGGGCAACAGAATGGCGGCATCAGTCTCCTGCTGGGAAAGGGCGATGGAACATTCTCGGCTCTGCCGCCGATCCCTCTTTCCGGTTCCACGGACGTTAGCCCCTATGCCGTTGGTCCCTCCAGCATCGCCGCCGCCGACCTGAATGGCGACGGCAAGCTTGATCTCGTCGTCACCTTGTCGAACGGCACGACATATCCGGGTGGCCTCGCGGTTCTGCTCGGGCGCGGCGACGGGAGCTTTCTGGCACCCGTGATCTACCCGGTTACCGCGGCGGGGGTGGTGATTGGCGATTTGAACGGCGATGGCATCCCCGACTTAATCGTCAGCACTCCCATGAGCACCGATGCCTACGGTGGTGCGGGTTACCTGCTCGGCAACGGAGACGGCACGTTCGCGCCCGAGGCGCCATTGGCCGGTGGGATTGGGCCTCTGGTGACGGGCGACTTCAATCGAGATGGAAAACTCGATGTGGCCGGTGCGGACGGGCTTTTCGGTGTGGTGGCGTTCCTGAACGCATCTCCGCGTCTGCCGCCGGTTCGCGGGCCCTACCGCTGGCTCGGCGGCCGTTAGCGACCGTTGCCCGCCCCCGGCGCCGATTAGTTATTAGTTAAGTTAGAAATCGGCGCGCAGGTTGCAAACCTGCCCCACATCCCGAACTAACGCTGCAAGGAATCTCGTGTGTAGTCGTGCGATCGGGCGTAACTCAGAGCACTGGCTGCGGCGAACTCAACAGGCTGCGGTACAGGGCGGCATACTGGCCGGCGGCGTAATCCCACGAGAAATCCTGGCGCATGCCGCGGCGCATGATCGCTTCCCAGAGCGAGCGGTCCGCGTAGACCTCGAGCGCGCGGCGGACCGCCGCCAGCAGCGCCGTTCCGGTATAGTCGTGGAACTTGAAGCCGGTGGTGTCGTCTCCGTTGTCCACGATGGTGTCTTCCAGACCCCCCACGGCGCGCACGATGGGGACGGTCCCGTAGCGCAGGCTGTAGATCTGATTCAGACCGCACGGTTCGTAGTAACTCGGCATCAGGAACATGTCGGCGCCGGCTTCGATGCGGTGCGCCAGCGCATCGTCATAGCCGATGCGCACGCCCACCTTCCCCGGATGCGCGGCCGCCAGATCGCGGAAGAGCCGTTCGTAGGCCGGCTCGCCGCTGCCCAGAATCGCGAGCATGATGTCTTCGGCGAGCAGGTCATTCGCCGCCTCGGCCAGCAGATCGAAACCCTTCTGGCTCACCATGCGCGACACCATTCCTATCACCGGCTTCGCCAGGGGCCCGATCACCGGCTTGGTCAGATCGCCGGTGGGCAGATTGAGCTGCTCCAGCAGCGCGCGCTTGCAGACAGCCTTTCCCCGGAAATCGGCGGCGGAATAATTGCGCGCGATGTTAACATCCGTCTGCGGGCTCCACTCCTGGTAATCCACGCCGTTGACGATGCCGCTCAAGCGGTCCGCGCGCGCGCGCAGAAACGTGTCGAGGCCGAAGCCGAATTCGGGGGTCTGAATCTCCCGCGCGTAGCTGCGGCTCACGGTGTTGAGGGCGTCGCTAAAATGCAGGCCGCCCATCAGCAGATTGACGCGCCCGAAAAACTCCAGCACGTTCGGCTGGAAGATGTCTCGCCCGATGCCCAGGTCGTGCAGCGCCACGGGTGGGAACAGCCCCTGGTAGCCGAGGTTGTGAATGGTGAACAGGACGCGGATGCCGAGGAACGTGGGGTCGCCGGCGAAGGCGTAGCGAAGGTAGATGGGCGCCAGCGCGGACTGCCAGTCGTGACAGTGCAGGATGTCGGGCAGGAACAGGTGGCGGGCCACATCGAGCGCAACGCGGCAGAACACCCCGAAGCGGATGTGGTTGTCCGGGTAGTCCACGGAGCGCTCGCCGTAAAGGCCGGCGCGGTCGAACAGCGGCGGGCAGGAGACCAGATAGAAGGTGACGCCGCGCTCCACGGTCTCAAAGATGTTGACGCGGAACTCGCGCGGGCCAATGAATACCCGCAGATCGCGAAACGCTTCCTTCGGCGAGCCGGCCAGACGCACGCCGCGGTACCAGGGAATGACCACGGCCACCTGCTGGCCGGCAGCGTGCAACGCCGCTGGAAGAGCGCCGATCACATCGGCCAGACCGCCCGTTTTGGCGAAGGGCGTGGCCTCCGGGGCCACCATCAGGATACGTGCCATCAGCTTCGAGCTTCCTTGTTCACAGCGTCGAGGACGCCGTTTATGAAAGGCACGGATTCGTCGCCGGAGAAGCGGCGGGCGAGCTCCAGAGCCTCATCGATTACGACCGCCGGCGGCGAAAGATGTTTCGTCATTTCGTAAATGGCCAGACGAAGGATGTTGCGGTCCACGATGGCCATGCGCTCGATGCTCCAGTTCTGGGCCTTGGCGGTGATGCGCTGGTCGATTTCGCCGGCCATTCCGGCGGTCCCGATGGCCAGTTGCTCCATGAAGTCGTCGCGGGCGGGCGGCTCTTCCAGACCGGCGCCAACGCTATCGTACCAGCACTCGATGGCTTCTTCCACGGGCCGTTTGGCCAGATCCCATTGGAACAGCACCTGGAGTGCGCGCTGGCGGGAACGATGGCGGCCTCCCGGCATGATTAACTCCGCGGCATTTACTTGCCCGCCTGGCCAAGGCGCCGCAGAAGACTGGCCATTTCAATCGCCGTCAGGGCGGCGTCGAAGCCTTTGTTGCCGCTCTTGGCGCCGGCCCGGTCGATGGCCTGTTCCACGGTGTTGGTGGTGAGCACGCCCATGGCGACGGGAACGCCAGTTTCGGTGGCCACGCGAGCCAGACCGCTGGTGGTCTCGCCGGCGACGTAATCGAAGTGCGGCGTCTCCCCGCGAATCACCGCGCCGAGCGCAACGATGGCGTCGTACCGCCCCTTTTCCGCGAGGGCTTTCACGGTGAGCGGGAGCTCCCACGAACCGGGAACCTTCACCACGTCGATGTCGTCCGCCTGGCCGCCGGTGCGCGCCAGCGCGTCGAGCGCGCCCGCCAGCAGGCGATCGGTAACGAAGCCGTTGAAGCGCGCCACCACAACGGCGAATTTCAGCCCGCGTGCGTCAAGAACGCCTTCCATCACCTGCGCCATGGGATAATTGTAGATTCAGGCCCATTCTACCGCATGGATCCGCGCTTCATCCGGAACTTTTCCATCATCGCGCACATCGACCACGGCAAATCGACGCTGGCCGACCGCCTGCTCGAGCTGACCGGCGCATTGTCGCAGCGCGAAATGATGGAGCAGGTGCTGGACACCATGGACCTCGAGCGCGAGCGCGGCATCACCATTAAGGCGCACTCAGTCCGGCTGGATTATCGCGCCGAAGACGGCAACAATTATCAGTTGAACCTGATCGACACGCCGGGCCACGTCGATTTCAGCTATGAGGTTTCGCGCAGCCTGCAGGCGTGCGACGGCGCGCTGCTGGTGGTGGACGCTTCCCAGGGCGTGGAGGCGCAAACGCTGGCCAACACTTACCTCGCGCTGCAGCACAACCTGGAGATCATCCCGGTCATCAACAAAATCGACCTGCCCGCCGCCGAGCCCGAGCGCATCCGCGAGCAGATTGAGCAGGTGATCGGCCTGCCCGCCGGCGACGCGCTGCTGGTGAGCGCCAAAAGCGGCCTCGGCATCAGGGAGGTGCTGGAGGCGGTGGTGCACCTGGTGCCGCCCCCCAAAGGCGATCCGGACGCTCCGCTGCGCGCGCTGATTTTCGATTCCTGGTTCGACCCTTACCGCGGCGTGATCATCCTGATGCGCGTGTTCGACGGCCGGATTGCCATGAAGCAGAAGATCCGCCTGTGGTCCAACGGGCGGACCTTCGATGTCGACGGTCTGGGGTTCCAGACGCCGAAGCCGGTGCCCTGCAACGAGCTCTCGGCGGGCGAGGTGGGGTTCCTGTTCGCCAATATCAAGACCGTAGCGGACGCGCAGATCGGCGACACCATCATCGACGACGCGAATCCGGCTACCGAGCCGCTGCCCGGGTTCCAGCCGGTGAAGCCCATGGTTTTCGCCGGGCTCTATCCGGTGGAATCGCACGAGCACGGGCGTTTGCGCGACGCTCTGGAGAAGCTGCGCCTGAACGACAGCGCCTTCAACTTCGAGCCGGAGAACTCGGTGGCGCTGGGCTTCGGTTTCCGCTGCGGTTTCCTTGGGCTGCTGCACCTGGAGATCGTGCAGGAGCGGCTGGAGCGCGAGTTCGAAATCGACCTGATCACCACAGCGCCTGGCGTCCGCTATCGCGTCACGAAGATTGGCGGCGAGGTGATCGAGGTGGACAATCCCACGCGCTTCCCCGATCCCGCCGCGATTAAACAAATCGAAGAACCGGTTATTGACGCCACGGTGATCACGCGCGAGGAGTACGTCGGCGAGATTCTGAAGTTGCTGGAGGAGAAGCGCGGCACGCAGCAGAAGTTCGAGTACATCGGGACGGGGCGCGTGCTGCTGGGCTACAGCCTGCCGCTGAACGAAATCGTGCTGGATTTCTACGACCGGCTGAAATCGGCCTCGCGCGGCTACGCTTCGCTCGATTACCATCTGGCCGGTTACCAGGTGTCGCCCATGGTGCGGCTGGACGTGCTTGTGGCGGGCGAGCCGGTGGACGCGCTGTCGATGATTATCCATCGCGACCATGCCTACGAGCGCGGCAGGGCGCTGATCGAGCGGCTGCGCAAGCTGATTCCGCGGCAGATGTTCGAGGTGGCGCTGCAGGCGGCCATCGGCGCGAAGATTGTGGCGCGAGAGAACATCCCGGCCATGCGCAAGAACGTGCTGGCCAAGTGCTACGGCGGCGACATCACGCGCAAGCGCAAGCTGCTGGAAAAGCAGAAGGAAGGCAAGCGCCGCATGAAGCGCGTGGGCCGCGTGGAGATCCCCCAGGAAGCTTTCCTCGCCGTGCTGAAGGTCACCGGCGGGGACGAGTAAGAGGCCGCGGTCTGTTCCCGAGCAGCTTACAACTCAGCCTGAGGTAAGCTTACGAGACTTGTAAACCCGTGATTTACAGGCTTCGGGAGAGTCCCGAAACCTATCCTCTGCGCGACGCGGCCTGTTTCCAACGCTGGGTCCGGGATGAGATCTGGCTCCTAAGACGCCACGCGTTCACAAGTAGGATAAGGAAGATTAGAAAGAATACTACCACCACGCTGCAACTCAAGTTGATAAAGATGTGGGTAAGAAGCTGAGTAAGCAGCAAAATAACGAGGGCTAGGGTAGCGTTGCAGTCAAAGACGTAATACGTGAAAGACGACGTCCTGAGTTTCTCAACGTCATCCTGGTCAGCGTCGGTAAAAAAACCCCACTCTACGCTCTGGAACAAATCCCATAAGTCTTCGAGCAGATCGCGTGATGCGTCTAGGACCTCTCCAGCGAAGAACGCAGCAACTGCCACGGCTAACGTGGCAACCGCGTCGCCCCCTGGAGCGCCCGAGCCCATCAAGCTCCTCACCGCCGGCGAAGAGGCATCGAGCAGTATGGGGCGAACGGCCATGACGAGAAGGAAGCCAGGGACCCAATGCGCGATCAGAACATGAGAATTCAGTTCGAACTTCATAGTCTGGATTATATTAGATCGACGCAGACAATGGAGGCTGACATCAGGTTGTTCAAGTAAGCCGGAAGTTCTGCTGTCGCCATGACATCCTGCTTCGCCAACGGCGCGCCGTGCAACCTCTTCGACCGCGGAGCGTGAGGTTCTTACTTAGGCACTTTGCGCTTCCGACGCCCGTTGATAAGCCCTAGTCCCACCACAATAAGAACCACATCTACCAAGTCGCCAGCCAAATGACCCAAAGCGACCGGAAGGCCGCCACCTGACGAACTGCTGTGGCGCATGCCAACGCTTACCAGAGCGAGAGATCCCCACAGCAACAGAATCCAGGCGATGATTTTTCGCCAAAGCGGAATCCGTGAGGGACCTCCTCCTAGGGTCGCATCCGGTACGGTGCTTGGTACAGCAGACACAACTCCCGTCACGAAGGAGTATCCGCAATCGCACCGGATACTCCCGGGCGGATTGATTAGGCGACACTTCGGACATTCCATTCCTCTGGCCTCAAACGTCTACTGAGACTTGCAGCGATTATACACCTGCTGTGAGGTCCTGATCGCTTGGAAACCCCGGCCGGCCGGGCCGGCGCGCCCCTATCGTCCTTGAGACATGACCAGCCGAAGAACATGATTGATGCGCGTGGAATAGCCGGCGCCGTATTGCTGACGCCATTCGAATGCGTCCGCGTCAAGACCCACAGCCACGAATTCTCCGGGAGTACGCCGGAACAGGGTAATGCCCGTGGTGCACGCGTATCGTGAGGCGAGCCCAGTGGCGAAGAAGTTAACGGCATCGGATCGGCGAAGACCTTCAGGCGCTCTTGCCGATGTTCTCCAGCATGGCTTCCCGGAGCATCCGGTTGAGCCTGGTCTGATAGCCCTTCCCGTGCTGGCGGAGCCAGGCCACCACGTCGGCGTCCAAACGCACGGTAAGTTGCTGCTTGACTGGCCGATAAAACGGATTGCGGACGGCATTTCCCCAGAAGCTTTGTTTCAGCGGAGGAATGTCCGAGAAATCGATCTCCGCATCGGGCCGTTCCGCCAGACGCGCCAGCTTGCGCTTCCGGGCGAACGTGATGGGGCTGTCAGCGAGCGTCCTGGATACGAGTTTGCTCATAACGGTTTCGTTCCTTTCGGGTGGCGCGGCGGGCCGAGATAAGGCGGATTACTTCGTCCCGGCCTTCTTCTCGCGCGGTGTGAACCACCAGCAGCAGGATTACCCCGCCAGCCAGGCCGAGGGCCTGCCAGCGCAACTCCCCGGCTGGGCCGCCGCGGTCCTGCTCGAACAGCGCGTACGGATCCTCGAAGACCAGCATGGCGTCATCGAAGCTGACGTGGTGCTTCCCGCGATTGCTGCGCGCCTTGGTTGGGTCCCATTCGAACCGCAACATTCCAGTACGAGTATAACGCCAAAATTGTAGCTACGACAGCGGCCTCGCTGCCTGGGCGCCGCCGGGTTTGTCTTGAGCCCGGTTCTGTGCGTCCCGCAAAGGACCCATTCTGCAAAGTCGGGAGGCTGCACATGTTCCGGCGTTTGGGCTGCAATGTAGCTAAACATGGCCAACAATTCCGTCGTTCGCACCCGCATCCATGAACGCACCAGGAGGGGAGGCGCCGCGGCGCTGAAGAAGATCGGGCTCACCGTGTCCGATGCCTTTCGGCTGCTGCTGGTGCGCGTCGCGGCGGAAAAGGCCCCGCCGTTCGAGCCGCTCAATCCCAACGCCGAAACCGTCGCCGCGATGAGAGCCGCGCGCCGGGGCGAGCTGGTCAAGGCTGGCAAGCCGGACAAACTGCTGCGAAGTCTGAATGCGCGAGGTTAAGTACACCACGCGCTTTCAGCGTGACTACAGGCGAGAAAAGTCCGGCCGGCACAGCAAGGAGATGGACGCCCTGCTGATGGAGGTGGTCAACCTGCTCGCCGCCGACACGCCGTTGGCGCGCCGGAATTCTCGTTCACTCGTTGGCCGGCGAATGGAGCGATCACCGCGACTGCCACATCAGGCCGGATCTCGTTCTGATCTACCGCAAGCCGGATGACGACAGCCTCGAACTTGTGCGCCTTGGTTCGCATAGTGAACTTGGGCTGTGAAACGGGTCGGGGGCACGTTTCGAGTTGGACCCTTTGGCAAGCTGGAAAAACACGCCGTTCAGGAAACCCCGTCTGTGTTCCTGCAGCGTGTTCCGGTCGTGCGTCAATCGTAGGGGATCGCAACCTCAGTGTAGCTGCCGGGGGTGGCCGCGTTTATCACGGCGGCGATGCGTTCAAGGTGCATTCGCACGCGTGACCACTTCGTCGTGCCAGCCAGGACAACGATGGCAATCCTCCGGCTTGTCAGGTTCTGCTGGTAGCGAATTCTCTGGTCTGTAGTGATCAGGAGATCGACCGCCGCCGCCTCGGCCGCGTTCAGCAGAGCGCCATTGCTCAGCCTGTCCCAACCTCTTGCCCTCGCTGTGACGACGGTGTGGCCGGAAAGCGCCCGAGCAAGCCCCCGTGGCGCTCCGTGGTCAAAGAGAATGAGCATCGACGGGCGTGGGCTCCTGCGCCGGAGCCGACGCCTGGAGACTCTGTGCCACGAACTCGAGCACCGCTGTGATCTGCTCCCGCGTCACGTCGAACTGTTCCATCACTTCTTCGACGCTCAGGTCCTCGAGGTTCTCGATGACGGTAGCTACGGGCAACCGGGTATCGCGAAACACCCACGCGCCGCTGACTTTGCCGGGGATACTCTCCACGGCGGGACATCGCGACCAATCGAGAATCGCCATCGCCGGCCTCCTTCTTCCTACCAGAATAGCGTCCTGGCAAACCGCGGGCCCTGGGCCATGCGCGAGAACGTGCTGGCCAGGTGCTACGGCGGCGACATCGCGGCGCAAGCGCAAACGGACGGTAGTTGTCTCCCCCTAACCCGGCATAGCCGGAACCAAACAGGTCTGGATATGATGCCGGAGTGGGCATCGAGCTACTGACAGAACGTTACGCCCAGGAGATCGAGGGCGTGCTGAGTTGCTGGGACCGGATGC
>JBEKPY010000111.1:0-16729 GCA_049520275.1 Bryobacteraceae bacterium | reverse complement strand
CAGCCTGAACTCCTGCGAGCTGTTGCAGTCGTGGTTCATGCTGGCCTCCAATTACGAAACGAGCGTGGCGCTCGATTTCCTCGCGGAAGTTTCCGACCAGATGCTTCCCCCCGGTGAGGTCAATGAGCGGCAATTCCGCCTGCTGCTGGCGGTGCTCGAATTCCTGCGCGCGGGCGGCAGCATCTGGCCCGCGGTCGGCTACTTTAATTTGTGGATGGTCCGGCTGGCCGGCCTGCTCCCCGAGTTGAGCGCCGGCGCCGAATCGCTGGAGATAGCCCGTGAGATGCTGGTGACGCCAATCTCGAAGCTGACGCCGCGCGAGTGGTCGAAGGAGACCGCCGCCGACCTGCGCCGCTTTCTCACCCGCACCATGGAGGAACACGTCGAGCGGAGGTTCCTGTCGGTCCCGCTGCTGGAAACCCTATGAGGCTCTACTTTCAGGATGCCGTCTCGCGATTGAAATCCTACTGGGCCGAGCGCGGCTGCATCATCCAGGAGCCGTACGATCTGGAAGTGGGCGCGGGCACCATGGCGCCGGAGACGTTTCTGCGCGTGCTCGGTCCGCGCGAGTATCGCGTCGCTTACGTGCAGCCCAGCCGCCGCCCCGCCGATGGCCGCTACGGCGAGAATCCCAACCGCCTGTACAAGCACCAGCAGTTGCAGGTGATCCTCAAGCCGTCACCGGCGGACGTCATGGACCAGTACCTGGGCAGCCTGAAGGCGATTGGCATCGACCTCGCGAAGCACGACATCAAATTCGAAGAGGACAACTGGGAATCGCCCACGCTGGGGGCCTGGGGCATCGGCTGGCAGGTGATGCTGGACGGGATGGAGATCACCCAGTTCACCTATTTCCAGCAGTGCGGCGGCATCGATCTCGACCTGGTGCCGGCCGAGCTCACCTATGGGCTGGAGCGGCTGGTGGCCTTTCTGCAGAACGTCGACAGCGTGTACGACATCGAGTGGGCGCCGGGGTTCAGCTATCGCCAGGTGCGCTTCGCCGACGAGCTGCAATTCTCGGTGTACAACTTCGAGATGGCCGACGTGCCCACGCTGTGGAAGCTGTTCGAGTTGCACGAAGCCGAAGGCCATCGGCTGCTCAAAACCGGGAGCGTGCCGCTTCCCGCGTACGACCAGGTGTTGAAGTGTTCCCACCTGTTCAATCTGCTGGATTCGCGCGGGGCCATCAGCGTGACCGAGCGGGTGGGTGTCATCGGGCGAGTGCGCAGGCTGGCGGTGGGCGTTGCGCAGATCTGGAACGAGCGCGAGCAGGCGGAGGCAATCAATGCCGCTTAGCTTCATCGGGCAGGGACACGCGGCGCCAGCCGCGTTTTCCCGGTATCTGGCGAGAACGCGGCTGTCGCGTGTCCCCAGGTCGGAGGCGACCGAATGAGCGTCCCGTTCTTCCTGGAGATTGGCTCGGAGGAAATCCCCGACTGGATGATCGTTCCCGCGCTGAACCATCTTCAGGATGCGTTCCAGCGCTGGCTCGATGCCAACCAGGTCGGCGGGAAAGTCGCGCGGGTGGACGCCACGCCGCGGCGTCTGGTGCTGCGGGCGGAGGGATTGCGCACGCGCCAGGAAGATTCGACGGAAGTGCTCATGGGTCCGCCAAAATCCGCCGGGGAAGGCGCGGCGCGCGGGTTCGCGAAGAAGACGGGCGCTACGGTCGATCAGCTCCGGACCGAGGTGACACCGAAGGGCGAGTACTGGAAGTTCATCCGTGCGGTCCCCGGGCGCAATACCGCCGACCTGTTGAGCGAGGCGCTGCCCGGCCTCATCCTCGGCATCCCATGGCCCAAGACCATGTACTGGAGCGGCAAAAGCGGCCCCCGCTGGATTCGGCCCATCCGTTGGCTGGTCGCGCTGCTGGGCGACGACGTGGTGCCCTTCGAAATCGCCGGCGTCCGCAGCGGGCGCGAAAGCCAGGGGCATCGGCTGCTGGGCCCCAGCGGCGTAATCCTGTCGGCCGACGAACGCCGCGCAAGAATCGAGCGGCAAATCGAAGATTTGATCGCCGGCAGGGGCCTGCGCGTCAAGCCCGACCCCGATCTCCTGCACACGCTCGTCTACATCACCGAATTCCCAACGCCCATTCTCGGTTCCTTCGAAGATCAGTACCTGCGGCTGCCGCGCGAGGTGCTCACCACCGTCATGCGGCATCACCAGAAATACTTCTCGGTGGAGTACGCAGCGACCGGCGATCTGGCGCCGCACTTCATCGCGGTGATGAATACCAATGCCGATCCGGACGGCCTGGTGCGGCAGGGCAACGAACGCGTCCTGCGGGCACGCTTCAACGACGCCCGCTTCTTCTGGGAAGTGGACCAGAAGAAGCCGCTGGCGGAGCGCGTGGACGACCTCGCCCATGTCACGTTCCAGGCCAAAGTCGGGTCTTATCTCGAGAAGACCAACCGCGTGGTTGCACTGGTGAAAGAACTCGGCGGCAACCAGCATGCCCAACGCGCCGCGCTACTGGCCAAATGCGACCTCACCACGGAAATGGTCAAGGAGTTCACGGATCTGCAGGGCATCGTCGGCGGGCTCTACGCGAAAGAGCAGGGCGAGCCCGAGCCGGTCTGGCAGGCCATCTACGAGCATTACAAGCCGCTCAGCATGGAAGATTCGATTCCCTCCACGCCGGAGGGCCGCATCCTCGCGCTCGCCGACAAACTCGACACTCTGCGCGAGTGCTTCCGCGTGGGCCTGATGCCCAGCGGTTCGAAGGATCCATTCGCCCTGCGGCGCGCCGCTCAGGGCGCCATCCGAATTCTGGTGGAGGGGAGCGTCGCGCTCCCGTTCGCCGAAGCGGGCGAGCTGCGCGACTTCCTCGTCGACCGCATCCGCTACTACTTCCGCGAAGTGCGCGGCTTCCAGTACGACGAGGTGAACGCCGTGCTGGGGTCCGGCATCCGCGATCTTCCCGACGCCGCCGCCCGCCTCGAGGCGCTCCATCGGGTTCGTCCCACGGAAGATTTCGAGCCGCTGGCCGCCTCCTTCAAGAGGATCGCCAACATCCTGCGGCAGGCCGGCTTCAGCGAGCCGGGCGCCATCGACGAGAGTCTTCTCGAAGAGGGCCCCGAACGCGACCTCTATACGGATTTTGACCGCGTCCGTCAAAACACAAAGACCTGCGACTACCTGCCGGCCCTCGAGGCCATCGCCACGCTGCGCCCGGCGGTGGATCGCTTCTTCGACAAAGTGCTGGTGAACGCCCCGGATGAGCGCGTCCGGCGTAATCGGCTAACATTGTTATGTAACCTCCTCACGGAGTTTTCGGCCATCGCCGATTTTTCGGAGATCGTGCCGTCCAATACTTGAACCAACCAGACAGGAAACCAGGAACTTATGCCTAAATACGTTTATTCATTCGGTGGCGGTACGGCCGACGGGAACGGCACCATGAAAGATGCCCTCGGCGGCAAGGGATCCGGCCTCGCGGAGATGAGCCGCGCCGGCGTGCCGGTGCCTCCGGGCTTCACCATCGTCACCGACGTTTGCAACCTCTTCTTCGACAACAACCAGACCGTTCCGGCGGAAGTGGACGAGCAGATCTGGGTTGCCCTGGAGAAGGTGGAAGAACTGACCGGCAGGAAGCTTGGCGATGCCGCCGATCCGCTGCTGCTCAGCGTCCGTTCGGGCGCGAAGTTCTCCATGCCCGGCATGATGAACACCATCCTGAACCTCGGCCTCAACGACATCACCACCGAGAGTCTGGCCGGGAAGACGGGCAACACGCGTTTCGCCTACGATTGCTATCGCCGCTTCATTCAGATGTTCGGCGAAGTGGCGCTGGGCATCGACATGGCCCTGTTCGACGAGGCCTTCGACGCGCGCAAGCACAAGGCGAAGGTGAAGCTGGACACCGATCTCACGGCCGAAGACCTGCGGGCCGTCATCCTCGCGTACATGAAGATCGTGAAGAAGGCCACCGGGCGCGATTTCCCGCAGGACACCCGCGAGCAGCTCCTGCTGTCCCGCAACGCCGTCTTCAATTCCTGGTGGGCTCCAAAGGCGTCCTACTACCGCAAGATGGAGAAGATCTCCGACCGCCTCGGCACGGCCTGCAACATCCAGGCCATGGTGTTCGGCAACATGGGCGACACCTCCTGTACCGGCGTCGGTTTCACGCGCGATCCCGGCTCGGGCGAGAAGGTCTTCTACGGCGAGTTCCTGGTGAACGCGCAGGGCGAGGACGTGGTGTCCGGCATCCGCACGCCCCAGCCCATCAGCGAGCTGAAGGACTGGAACGCCGACGTGTACAACCAGCTCCGCGACATCACCGCCATGCTGGAGAAGCACTACAAGGACATGCAGGACTTCGAGTTCACCGTGCAGGACGGCAAGCTGTACATGCTGCAGACCCGCAACGGCAAGCGCACCGGTCCGGCGGCGGTGAAGGTTGCGGTCAACATGGTGGAGGAAGGTCTCATCGACGAGAAGACCGCCGTGATGAGGGTGGCCCCGGCGCAGCTCGATCAACTGCTGCACCCGGTCTTCGATCCGGCCAGTTTGAAAACGCTGACGAAGCTGGCCACCGGTATCGACGCGTCGCCCGGCGCCGCCGTCGGCCGCCTCGCATTCACCGCGGAATCGGCCGTGGAGATGGCCCCGAACGGCCCGGTGATTCTCATTCGCAAGGAAACCACCCCCGACGACATTCACGGTATGGACGCGGCCAGGGGCATCGTCACCGCGGTGGGCGGCAAGAGCTCGCACGCGGCCGTGGTGGCCCGCGGCATGGGCCGTCCTTGCGTGGTCGGTTGCGGCGCCATCGCCATTAACGAGCGCGCAAGATCGGCGACCGTGAAGAGCGGCGACAAAACCGTCACCGTCAAGGAAGGCGACTGGGTTTCAATGAACGGCGCTACCGGCGAGGTGTACCTTGGCCAGGCGCTGACCAAGGAACCGGACCCCAACTCGCCCGTATTCGCGAAGTTCATGAAGATGGCCAACGTCTTTCGCGGCAACTTTGGCGTGCGCGCCAATGCCGACATCCCCCGCGACGCGAAGGCCGCCCGCGCTTTCGGCGCCGAGGGCATCGGCCTCTGCCGCACCGAGCACATGTTCTTCGCCGAGGATCGCCTGCCGCACATGCAGGCTATGATCCTCTCGGACACGGAGAAGGACCGCCGCAAGGCCCTGGCGAAGCTGCAGCCCATGCAGCGCCGGGACTTCCAGGGTCTGTTCGAGGTGATGGACGGGCTGCCCGTGGTGATCCGCACCATCGATCCGCCGCTGCACGAATTCGTGCCCAAGCGCGAAGAGCTGATGGTGGACCTCGCCAAACTGCCCAACGCCGATATCAAGACAAAACGGGAGATGGTGGAGCGCTACAAGAACTTCGGCGTCGAAGTGAAGACGCTGAAGACCGTGCTGACCAATCTGCTGAAGCGCGTGGAAGACCTGCATGAGTTGAATCCCATGCTCGGTCTCCGCGGCTGCCGTCTGGGGATCCTCTATCCGGAAATCACCGAGATGCAGGCGCGGGCCATCTTCGAGGCCGTCGTCGCGGTGGTGAAGAAGGGCAAGGATGTCATCCCCGAAGTCATGATTCCGCTGATCGGCGGCGTGCAGGAACTGGAAAACCAGAAAGCCATCGTGAAGCGCATCGCCGACGAAATTCTCGCCAAGGCCGGCATGGCGGATCACAAATACCTGATCGGCACCATGATCGAGATCCCGCGCGCGGCTCTGCTGGCGGATCAGGTGGCTCGCGAGGCCGACTTCTTCAGCTTCGGCACCAATGACCTGACCCAGACCACCATGGGCCTCTCCCGCGACGACTACACGAAGTTTTCCAAGGAGTACGAAGAGAAGAAGATCTTCAAGGCCGATCCGTTCGGCGTGCTCGACCAGGAAGGCGTGGGCCTGCTGGTGAAGTGGGCCGTGGAGAAGGGCCGCCAGACCAATCCCAGCCTCGAGATCGGCATCTGCGGCGAGCACGGCGGCGAGCCCAGCTCGGTGGAGTTCTGCTACCGCGTGGGCATGAACTACGTGTCCTGCTCCCCGTATCGCGTACCCATCGCGCTTCTGGCAGCCGCGCAGGCGGCGATCAGCAAGGGCGACAGCAGCGAAACCAACCGCACCGCGTAAGCGGAGCCAGATCGCCTGAACACGGAGCCCCGGGCCGCAAGGTCCGGGGCTTTGTTCATCTGGCGGGTCATTCCAAGTCGAAAAGCCGTGCATTCGCGGCCTGCGGTTCACCGTCTCGGACGTGCTCGACTATCTCGCCTCCGGGATGACGGAAGACCAGATACTTGCCGATTTCCCTTATCTCGAACGCGAGGACATAGAAGCTGCGTTGCGTTTCGTGGCCGAGCGTGAGCACCGGGTCGAGGTGCCGTAACTGAGCGGGCTGGAAGACCTGTACTCGGGTTCGCTACACGTAGTTCAAGCCGGCCTCGCATCGAAGGACGACGTCCAGGTCTGGGAATTCGCGCGGTCCGGTGGATTCATATTCGTGACGAAGGATCGTGACTTCCGCGAGTTGGGCAAACGCTCCACCGGGCGGATCGAAGGAACCCTGCGGCGTGAGGCGATCCGAATCGCGCCGATTCGCGGAGGTCTCCGACGCTGCGCTGCTCATCATCGACTGATGCTGAATCTCATCCACGCGAATGTGCCCCTCGGCCAGGCTCGCCAGCGCGCCCAACCACGCGTCGCGTGCTCATGACATTCGAGTGTCAGCCGGATTGCCAACCCACCGCTCGGCGCCCACGCCGTGGACTCTATCTTACTCATTCTACGTGGCTTTGGTGCGCCGCACGCCCAACGGCAGCCCATCTTTGTGAAATGTTGGTTAAAACCCCCCCGCGCAGGCCCCACCCCGTTTATAATCGTCTATCGTCGTCTGACGGGGGTTGAGGTATTCGCAGACATTCTCGCCTGCGGCGTCCGGCAGCATTCCCGAACCTGGGGTGCGCCGGAGGCGGGCGGTTACGCGGCCTGACACAATCTGTTTTCACCGAAGGAGAATGCTTTGAGATCGCTAAAACTGTACGCTGTACGCGTTGTTTGCTGTCTGCTGTTTCTTGGTCTTGCTTACTGGGGACCGCTCGAGGCGCAACAGACGCTGGGCACCATCACGGGCACGGTCACGGACTCTTCCGGCGCCGCCGTGCCCGATGCAACGGTGAAGGCGCTCAACGCCGCAACCAACCTCGAGGTAGTTGCCCACACGCAGGGGAACGGTTCTTACTCGGTTTCGGAGCTTCCCGCCGGAACCTACAAACTCACGTTCACCAAAGAGGGCTTCGCGACTGAAACGCACACCGAAGTGCTGGTGAACGGCAATCGCACCACTACCGTGGATACCAGCCTCAAAGTGGGCGCGGTCAGCGCCACCGTGGAAGTCACCGCGACGCCGCTGATGAATCAGGTGGACACCACCAACGGCTACGTGGTGGATCATCTCACCATTGAGGAGACGCCGCTGGGCACGGGCAGCTTCACGCAACTGGCCATCATGAGTCCGGGCGTCCATGCCGATTTCCTGGGCGGCGCCGGCGCCAACGCCGGCCTTGGCAACCAGGCGATTTTCGCCAATGGAAACCGCGACACCAGCAACAGCTTCTCGTTGAACGGCATCAGTACGAACAACCTGTTCAACGGAAACTCCACCAGCCAGGTGGGCGAGAACCGCTTCGTGCTGAACACCGGTGAGAACTTCGCCGGAGGGGGCACCATTCAAACCAGCACCTCGGTGTATGGAGCGATTGGCCAGTCCCTTCCCACGCCCCCTACCGACGCTATCCAGGAGATCGCCGTGAACTCGTCCATGTACGATGCGACCCAGGGTAATAACAGCGGGGCGCACATCAGCGTGCTCACAAAGTCGGGCACCAACCAGATGCATGGCACGGCCTGGGAGCAGTTCCAAAACAGCGACATGAACGCCGCGCCGTTCTTCTACAACGCGTCGCCCGTTATTACCACCAAGGATCCCTTTCTCAATCGGAACCAGTTCGGCGCCACGTTTGGCGGGCCCATCAAGAAAGACAAGCTGTTCTACTTTCTCTCCTACCAGGGAGTGCGCATCTCCGACGCGTCGGAGTCCCAAAAGGACGTGACCGTGCCGCTGTCTCTCACCAACGACCGCTCCACGCAGGGCATCCTCAACACCCTCCAGGCTGCCTACGGCAAGACGTACACCGCCAGCCAGGTCAGCCAGCCGGCGCTGAACCTGTTGCAGGCAACGCTTCCCAACGGACAATTCCTCATTCCCAGCGCGCAAATCACCAATCCGGCTCTGGCCACGCAGCTCGGCTACGACGCCGTGGTGCAGGGGCCCAACGCGAAGTCAACCGTCGACCAGGGGATCGCCAATGTGGACTATGTGGTCAGCGACAAGGATCGTGTGACGGCCAAGTATTACGTTCAGAACAATCCCACCACCAGCCCGTATGGCGCTGTCGGGTCCCTGCTCGGCTTCGCGCAACAGCTCCAGGCAGGCAGCCAGGTGGCTTCCATCGCCAATACTCTGATCTTGTCCCCGCAGCTCTCCTGGGAGATGCACGCCGGCTTCACGCGTATGCATGCTTACGCGCAGAACGAGTCGGACTTCACCGCCAGCTCGATGGGCATCGGTCTGCTGGGTGGGGCGGCGACGGCCTTCCCCCAATTCGACATTTCCGAAGCCGATCCCACCCTCGGCTCTGGCCTTGAGTTCGGCCCCAGCACCAGCTTTGGCAATGCCGGCATGTACCAGAATCAATGGGAATACGCATCCTCGCTGAACTGGGTGAAAGGAAGGCACACCATCACTGCCGGCGTGCAATGGGACCCCACGCAACTCAATATCGTCAACAACAACACGAACACGGATACCCTCAACTTCTCCAGCTTCCTCGGCTTTGTGGAAGGGACTGTGCATAGCGGAGACGAGTTTTCGGGTGTGGCGGACCGCGGTTACAGGTCCAATACCGTGGGCGCGTACATCAACGACAACTATAAGGTCCGCAGCAACCTGACGGTGACCTTCGGCGTGCGCTGGGATAACGACGGGCCGCTCACGGAGAAGCATGGTCTGCTGACCGCGTTCAACCCCGGCCTGTATTCGTTCAATCTGGCGACCGACACCATCACCAACTCCGGTCTGGAAATCGCCGGCAATAACCCCACCTACGCCACGGCAGGCGCCAGCAACTCAATGATGCAGCAGAATCAGTGGGGCTTCGCGCCGCGCCTCGGCATTGCCTGGTCCCCCACGTCCAAACTCACCGTGCGCGCCGGATACGGCATCTACTATGATCGCGGCGAGCTGTTCAGCTACTTGTCTCCCAGCGCCGGCTCGGGCTTCAACGGCCCGTTCGGCGTTACTCTGGCGCCGCCGTTCGTCGCGGCGACCGCCGCCAAGAAGAACGCCCCCCTTTCGGATCCCTTCGGCACCACTGCGCCGGCGCCGCCTCCGGACAGCGCCGCGGCATTTTTGGCTACCCTGCCTAATCTCGTACAGACCGAGAACGGGAAACTCCCTGCAGGCAACCTGTTCGGTCCCTTCCTGTTCGGCGGCTACGACATTAACAACAAGCTGCCCTACACCCAGAACTGGAGCTTCGACCTTCAGTATCAGGCCTCCAATAGCTGGCTTTTTACCGCTGGTTACAACGGCAACCACGGCACGCATGAAGTGCTGCCCGTCCCCTTTAACCAGGGACAGATTGCCACGGCTCAGAACCCTGTGAACGGCATCACCACCTCCTACGGCGGTGTGAGCCCGCTCAGCGGGTGCAACGCCGGAACGCTGGATACCGAGCCCGTGTGTCCGGGGCCGGACTACTCCGGAAACGTAGCGATCCGCGTGCCGTATATCGGTTATTCCTTCAATTCGGTGCTGTATGAGGCCGAGGGCATCTCCAACTACGACGCCTTGCAGTTTCAGGTGCGCAAACGCCTGTCGATGGGGCTGCAGTTGACCGCGTCTTACACGTGGTCGCACGCACTCGACGAGCAGAGCGGCCTGGGGCTCTTCGTCACGGGCAACAATCCCCTGACTCCCAGGGACAACTACGCCTCGGCGGATTTCGACCAGACCCACGTGATCCTGGTGAACTACGGCTACACGATCCCGAGCTTCAAGCAGAACAAGGCGCTCAACGCGCTGGTGAGTGACTGGACCATCGCCGGACAGACCGTTGCGCAAAGCGGTCAGCCATACAGCGTCTACGACTACACCGGTTCAGTGGCCAGCCTGTACGACGGCAGCAACGACGAAATCGGCAACCCCATTGTTCCGCTGTTGCCTGGCGTCAGCAATAAACAGGCGCAACTGCAAGGCACCACCGGCGTCAATGCGGGCAAACCAGTGTTGAACGTGGCCGACTTTCTGCCGGAGTTCGTGGCGCCCGGCACGTACGGAGTTCCGGCCTGCGATGCCACCGGGTGCGACGTCTACGAATCCCTGTTCGGGTACACCGGCAGGAACACGTTCCGAGGTCCCTTCCAGGTTCGCTTCGATATGAGCCTGGCTCGGCAGTTTACGATCAACGAGCGCTTCCACCTGCGCTTCGAGGCTGATGCGTTCAACATCTTCAACCACCCCGACTTCGATACGCCGAACAACGACGTGTACTTCTTCAGCGAGTACGCGGGGCCGGTTCTGAACCCGCCAGAGGGCAGCCTGGGGATGATCCAGCACACCATTGGCAGCTCGCGGTTCCTGCAGTTGAGCTTGCACCTGACATTCTGAGCACTCAGCGGGGTGGGCAGGATTGCCCGCCCTGCGTTCTATCGGTGAGCCATGTGGGCCTCGCGCACATGGCTCGCCACCAGACGGTCCGTCTTGCCAATGTGATGCTGCAGCCAGTCCCGCAGGAACTGCATGGTGTCCATGGTCACCGTGAGCTTCCCGCCGTTGAGGTCGTCCTGCAGTTTGGAAAGCTTCGCGATCAGTTGACGATGGATCTCCGCGTGCGCCGGCAATTGAGGATAGGCGTGCTTCGCCATGAGCGCTTCCTCGTGAGCGAAATGCGTCCGGGTGTAGTCCGCCAACTGCACGAACAGACTGCGGAGTACGTTTTTTCCACCTCCTGACAGCATAGCGCCGTGGAGGCGGTCGGCCATCTCGAACAGGGTTCGATGCTCAGCGTCAATGAGGTCGTTTCCGACCGAATACTCGGGACTCCAGGTGAACAGTGCCATAGCGTCCATGTCGGCAAAGTTACGTCCGGATTCTAGGGAGAATCAGTCCCGGCCCCGCGCGCCGGTTTCGAACAGCACCTGCACCACGTCGCGGATGTACTGCTCGCTGCTGAGGCCGTCGAGGGCTTCGGCGGGGAACTCCACCTTGCTTTGAAAGTGCCGGGCGAGGTCGTCGAACAGCTCCAGACGCGGCTCCGCGTCGAGTTCTTCGCGGCGCAGGATGGCTTCCAGCGCGGCGCCCGCTTCTTCCGGCGTCGAGCGCTGCCGCAGCCGGGCGCACAGGTGGGGCCACTGCCGCAGCGAGTTGTAGCGCAGCCGCAAAGCCTCGCTCAACTCGGGCGTCGCCGCCTGCTGGTGATGGATCACCACGGTGTTCGCGGCCAGGTCGCCGAGCCGTTGCGCGTGGCGGGTGACGGCGCAGGCCACACCCCCCACGGCGTAGAAAACCGGCAG
Organism: Bryobacteraceae bacterium; assembly: GCA_049520275.1. GTDB lineage: Bacteria > Acidobacteriota > Terriglobia > Bryobacterales > Bryobacteraceae > CAWACP01. The sequence continues at coordinate 5,134 of JBEKPY010000111.1, read as the reverse complement.
GCTGTCCACCGCACGCAGCAGATTCCGCAGGATGATCTGACCGGGTGTCAGGCGCAGCCCTTCGCCGTCGATGACGCGAATGCGCAGCACGCGCTTGCCGATGGTCTGGCCGCGCCACATCCACTCGAAGGCGATTCCGTAGCCGATCTGAAGCCCGAAGAACAGAAGGACGGCGATGCCCGTGGCCCAGTCGGCGCTCACCACCCGCAGAACCCGGATCGCCTGCTGCAACACGTAGAAGGCCACACTGATGCAGCACAGGTCGATGAGCAGGGCCAGCATGCGCGAGACCGGCCCGGCCAGCGGCCAGGAGAAGACGATTCCCTCGGGCGTGCGCACGGTGAGGCGGCGGCCGGTCACCGCGCCACATCCTTCCGGGACATCGTGGGGCAGGCCCCCGGCCTGCCATGCCCCGCCAACACGCGGCAGCCGCGGACGGACCAAAGATCACAAAAACGCGGCTGGCGCCGCATGTCCGCCGGCAACCAGGAAAAGGTCACGGCGCTTCGTCCTTCCCGCCGCTGAAGCCGAGGAAGGCCGCCAGCAGCAACAATTCGACGAAACCGAACGCGATTTTCGCCTCGTACGGCAGCACCGGCCGATGATACTGCGAGATGAAGCTCTCGACAATCCCCGCCCACACCAGCATCGCCGCCGCGCCGCCGGCCAGCGTCACCACCGCCGGTGTCGCCTGACGCAGCCGCTCGCGGCGCGGCCGCCGGTCGCCCCGCCCGAGCAGCGCTCCGGCCAGCACAAACGACGCCTGGCCAGCCACCAGAATGGCCGGAATCTCCACCACGCCGTGCGGCATCAGCCAGCCCAGCAGGAACGTCGTGTAGCCGGCGCGGACGTAGTCGAAGGCCACGGCGCCCAGAATGACGCCATTGTAGAACAGCATCAGGACGGAGCCTGCGCCCCAGGTGATGCCCAGCGCCAGCGTGAAAAAGGCCACGCGCATGTTGTGGGTCATCAGCTCGGCGGAGAACGTGGAGTGGTGTCCGCGCAGGTTCTGGTTCTCTCCCGCCTCTTCTTTGTGCACGCGCTCCCCGGGGTCGCCTTCAAGGCCGGGAAAGGGCATCAGCACCTGTTTCGCGTCGCTGTCGACGGCCAGCGCGAACGCCCCGAACGCGCTGCCTGCTACGGTGAGAGCCGCGGCCAGCGCGAAGGCGCCGAGGTGCCGGCGGAAAGTGCGCGGGAATTCGCGGAAGAACCAGCGGCGCGGGGAGAAGCGCCCTTTGCGCCGGCGCGTCTCGTAGATTTCGGCGTAGGCGCGGCCCACCAGACCGCTCAGGTACGCTCCCGCTTCCCCCTCCGCCGCGAACGTGCTCAACCGCGCCAGATCCGCCGACGTGCGTTCGTACAGGTAGTGCAATCGCCGCGCCTGATTGTAGTCCGGCCTGGCCCCGCTCTCCAGACCGTCGAGCAGTTTCTCCAGCTCCTGCCAGACCGGCCGGTTGCGCGCGAAGAATCGCTCCAGGTCGACGATCATATGGCCTGCCGCTGCTTGGTGTTCAGGTAGAAGCGGGTGAGTTCCAGCGACAACTTCGCGGGGTGCGCGGTGAACATGCGCACGCCTCTCGACCGCAGGCTGGCGGCGAGCTCCGTGAGCCGGCGCCACGCCAGATGCCCTCCAAGGCGCTCGTACACCTCCGGGACGGAGCCGGCCGGCAATTCGAACAATGCCTCTTCCGACGTATCGCGCACCGATGCCACCGCCACCAGATGCCGCCGCGCAAGCGAACCCGCCACCTTCAGAAAGTCCTCCGCCAGCACCGGGTCGTCGAGTTCGGTGAGAAACACCAGCATGGCCCGGCGCCGCAGCCGCGTGTCCAACGCAGCCGCCACCTCGCCGAAGTCGGGAGCCACCATGCGTGGAGCGAGATTCAACAGCGCGTTGCGGCAGGCGTCGTAGTGCGCGTGTGTGCCGCCCGCCCGCACGAAGGAGTGCGCGGTGTCGCTGAAGGTGACCAGCCCGAACAGATCGCCCTGCTGCCGGCAGGCCAGCGAGAGCACCAGCGACGCGGTGATGTAGCGCTCCAGTACGGTCTCGCCCTCGCCGGCGTCGCGCCCGGTCAGCCGCGAGCAGTCCAGCACGGCGTAGATTTCCTGGGTGCGCTCCACGCGGTACTGGCGGGTGATGGGATGGCCACGCCGCGCCGTCGCCTTCCAGTGAATCTCGTTCAGCGCGTCACCGGGAATGTACTCGCGCAGCTTTTCGAACTCGCGCCCGCGGCCCGCCTGACGCTGCACGTGCAGCCCCGGATGCCGGCGCATCAGCAGCGGCGCCACCACGCTCCGATCGCCGCCGAGGTCCGGATACACGCGGATCTCCGAACGCACCGCGATGCGCCGGCGCGCGTTCCACAGGCCGAGAGGAGACGGGGCTTCCAGCGCGGCCGCATCCACGGCGAACGTCCCGCGTGTTTGTGGATTGGCGTGCAGTAGCGCGGTCACCGATTCGCCCCGCGCCGGCAGATCCAGGGTGAAGTCATCGGCGTCGGAACCAAGCGTCTGGCTGAGAACCATGCCGGCGCGAACACGCGAAACCCCTGCGCCGCCATTGCGGACGGTCACCGGAATTACCCCTTTGCGGCGCCGCACGAAGCGCACCACGCCGGGGAGGCTCAAAGTGATGCCGTCCAGATTGCGGCTGCCGAGCACCGCGTCCAGAAAGGCCACCAGCACGAACGAGCCGATGAACAACCAGGCCGTCAGTGCCGCCAATGGCGACGAGGTCAGCGCCGCGGCGGGCGCCACCGTCAGCCCGAAAACCACCAGTAGGCGAGTGCGCGGGGCGATCATCGCGGAACCGGGATCTCCGCCAGAATCTGCCCCAGCACTTCGGCGGCGGTGAGGCCCTCCAGCTCGAATTCGGGCCGCAGCACCTGGCGATGCGCGAGCACGGGAACGGCCAGCGCGCGAATGTCGTCGGGGGTCACGAAATCGCGGCCCTGAATGGCGGCATACGCGCGGCTGGCCAGTAGCAGCGATTGCGTGCCCCGCGGCCCGGCGCCGGAGAGGATCGCTTCGTGCGTGCGCGTGCGGCGCACCACGTCGACGGCGTAGGCCGCCAGCTCTTCGCGAAACGTCACCCTGGCCAGCGCGCGGCGCACCACGGTCAGCTCGTCCCCCTGTAACACCGGTTCGACGCCGCCGTGCGCCAGCGTATCTTCGGGCGCGTCACCCGCCAGCATGCGCCGCCCCAGCTCGGCTTCCTCCTCGCGTTCGGGCAGCGGCATGGGGATCTTCAGCATGAAGCGATCCTTCTGGGCTTCGGGAAGCGGATAGGTGCCTTCGTATTCGATGGGGTTCTGGGTGGCGAACACGGTGAAGGCGGGCGGGAGCGGGTAGCTTTCGCGGTCGATGGTGACGGTGCGCTCCTGCATGGCTTCCAGCAGCGCCGCCTGCGTGCGCGCGGGCGCGCGATTGATCTCGTCGGCCAGCAGGAACGTGGTGAAAATGGGGCCGCGCACCAGAGAGAACTCGCCGCGCTGCAGGTGGAACACGTTGGTGCCGGTGATGTCGGTGGGCATCAGGTCCGGCGTGAATTGCACTCGCTGGAAACTCCCGCCCAGCACGTGCGCCAGCGTTCGCGTCAACAGCGTCTTGGCCACGCCGGGCACCCCTTCCACCAGCGCGTGATTGGCGGTGAAGATGCAAACCAGCGCGAAGTCGATGGCCGGCTCCTGCCCGATCACCACCTTGCGGACCTCGGCGCGCGTGCGCTCCAGCACCGTCTTCAACTGCTCGAAGTCTTCTTCCATGGATGCCTGATCTCCTCGAGTGCCTGCCGGATCGCTTCGTAACCGCGTACCGGATCGGCGGCATGCGCGCTCTGGCGCATGATTTCTTCCAGTTCCGGTCTGGGGCCCGCGATCGCCTGGTACTCGCCGATGCACACGTCAAGCAACTGCGGCACGGCGATGCTGCGCTCCAGCAGAGTCACCAGCCCGGACGCCGCGGAGAAGCCACGGAGGCCGCCTGCCTCGGCGTCGCTGGTGGCGGCGGGCGGCAGCAACGGCGACGAGCTTTTCCAGATGTACAGGCCCGCCAGCACCAGCAGCGCCGCGATCAGGCCCTGCAGATGGTATCGGCGCAACAGGCCGGCGACACTGCCGCCTTCGTCGATGCCCAGGTGATGCTCGTCAAAGACGATATTGTGGTTCGGACCGGCCAGATGCGCCAGCGCCACTGCGTCCGGCTCCTGCGCCAGCGCTTCGTTGCTGAGCATCCACGAATCCGCCACCAGCACCATGGATCCGGCCTGCCACGTCCGCTCGATCCACACCGGATGGTTCTGATACTTCCTCTGCACGCTCCACGCGGGCGCCAGCTTGTCGAACCAGAGGGCGGTGTAGTGGGGAGGATCGGCGCTCCATTCGCTCCGCCGCTTCTCGGTTTCGGTGACCAGGGTGACGCCCAGCTTATCGAGGAGCGTGGGCACGTGCTTTATCCGTAGTTGGCGCTCGATCGCAACCTCCGATTCCAGACGCGGCCGCCGTGGCACGAACGCGATCACCGTGCGCCCGCCGCCGCGAGCAATGCGCTGGAGGTCGGGCGACTCCGTGGACCATTCGTCGATGCCCAGCAGGAACAGCGTCGTATCGTGCCCGCTCACGCGCGATAGCGGACGCATGTTGCGCCAAACCGTGAGGCCCGGCTGCAGAGACAGGCTTTCGTAGAGCGCCTCTGCGCCAAGGGGATCGGCGCGGAACGTGGAGTAGACCGGGTACGCGTCGGCGGCTTCGAAGCGCAGGCGGAACAGCCCATACACGCCTGCTACAAAGGCCAGAGCCAGCAGGGCGGCGGCCACCCCCGCGGCCAGTGTGGCCCGTCCGGAATCCCGCCGTCCCCCACAGACTGAAGTCTGTGCCACCTGCAGACGCCTATCAGTGCAAGGTTGCACAGCGCGGCTTCGCCGCAACCCAGGGTGGCCTTGACCACCGGCGAAGCACGCTCGCAGACCTTGTCCGCGGATAAGGAGACCTCTGCTGCCTGGCCCCTGGCCAAGGCCGCCGCAGGCTGAGAGCCCAATGGCACTTAACTTTTGGAACGGGCCTGCAAATCCAAGAACAGAATGTGCGTATGACGGAGGATTCCTTTGTGGGGCGGCCAATCCTGGCCGCCGCCGCGT